>NZ_JARVKT010000001.1:0-874858 GCF_029809455.1 Micromonospora sp. DH14
CCACGGCCCGGAGTGGTGGGCGGAGGGGCGGGGGTGGGCGGGGTTCGGGCGTCAGTCGCCGGTCGGGGTTTCGGCGGCGGTTCTGAGGTTGGGGGCGCTGGCGGGTTCGGCGATGCCGCCGGGAGATCCGGTGAAGCCCGCCGGCTCCGCGGTCTCCGCGGCGACCACCGGCTGGTCGGCCGGCATGACCTCGGGCATCTTGGGTACGGCGACCACGGCCGTCCCGTACGCGCAGATCTCCATCCACATCTCACCGCAGTCCCGGCTGTCGAACCGCATGCCGATCACCGCGTTCGCGCCGAGCCGCAGGGCCTCCTCGCCGAGGCGGGCCACCGAGTCGGTGCGCCACCGGGTCAGGTTGTCCGGGGCCATCGGGTCGTACGCGCCGCCGCGCAGGTTCTTGACCCCCTCGCGGTACGGGTTGCGCGTCCTGGCCATCGATGACACCACCTCACCGAGAATCTGGCGGATCTCGTAGCCGGGCAGTTGCTCTGTCGTCACGACCAGCACGTTTCCGATGCTGTCAGGAGTGGCGCGACCCGATCGGGTGCATTGTTCACCTGATCGGATGCTGCAAAACAGCGCGGCGCGGACGGCCGGCACGTGGCCGACCATCCGCGCCGCGCCGGGCGCTAACCGTCAGACACCGGCCACCGAGGTGATCCAGGCCCGGTTGTACGCAACACTGCCGTAGTTCTGGATGCTCGACCCGTCGGCGGTGGAGGCCACGCCGACCTGCTGGCCGTTGTAGAACTGCGGGCCGCCGGAGTCACCGCGCCAGGCGTTGCCGTTGATCCGGGTGCTGCGGATCGCCTGGCCGCCGTACGCGTCGGTGACGCTGTTGCTGGTCACCCGGACGCTGGCGGTCTTCAGCTGGGTGGACGCCGAGCAGCCGCTGTAGCAGGTCATGCCCCAGCCGTAGATCGAGTTCGTCGAGTTGATCGGCGGGTTGCTGCTGGCCAGGCTCACCGTCGAGGTGCTGACAGTGCTGGAGAGCCGCATGAGCGCGAGGTCGTAGCGGGTGTAGGTGGCGCTGACCGTGCGGGTGACCCCGCCGGAGGTGCGGTTCACGCTTCCGATGCGCACCGACATGGTGCCGCTGATGCAGTGTCGGGCGGTGAGCACCCACTGCGCGGCGATGACGCTGCCGGAGCAGGTGAACGAGCCGTTGCTGAGCACCGCGGCGGCCCAGGGCGCGGACGAGACGGTGCTGCCGCCGATGATGAGTGGACTGACCGGGGCGGCGGACGCTGCGGACGTGACGCCGAGGGCGCCGACCAGTGCGGTGCTGAGGACGGCGAGCAGGGGGCGGATGCGCATCGGTTGGACTCCTTGGGCGGGGCGGACCCGGGGTCGCCGGGTGCGAATGGGGCGGCAACGGGGATTCCCGCGGGCGCCTGAATCGACCTACGTCGATGTACAGTAGGTCCCGCCGCGATCATTATCAAGGACCTGATCGAGTTTGATCAATGTAACGATTCAGCCACTCGCAGCGCCGTATATGTCCTGCTGAGGCCACCTGTAGCGCCTGACGGGCCACCCTGGGCGCCGGTAGTGTCGAGCACTGCCTGAACTCCAGCCGGCCGGTGCGCCCGCGGCGATATCTGCCAGGTACGCTGGCTGCGCTCGCCCATTGTGGGTCGGCACCCAACTGCGTACACAGTCAGGAGTGCCCAGTGCCTCGCGTCGTCGTCGACGTCATGCTCAAGCCCGAGATCCTCGATCCGCAGGGCCAGGCCGTCGCAAACGCGCTGCCCCGGCTCGGCGTCAGTGACGTCGCCTCGGTTCGGATCGGCAGGCGGATCGAGATCGAGTTCACCGGTGAACCGGACCTGGACCGCGCTCGGGAAATTGCCGACAAACTGCTCGCCAACCCGGTCATCGAGGACTTCACCGTCCGCCTGGTCGAGGCCGACGAGACCGCGGATGCCCGCTCGTGACCGCCCGGGTCGGTGTGGTCACCTTCCCCGGCTCGCTCGACGACGGGGACGCGGCCCGGGCCGTCCGGATCGCCGGCGCTGAGCCGGTCCGGCTCTGGCACGGTGACCCGCAGCTGCACGGGGTCGACGCGGTCGTCCTGCCCGGCGGGTTCTCCTACGGTGACTACCTGCGGTGCGGTGCCATCGCCCGGTTCGCCCCGGTGATGGAGACGATCGTGGACGCCGCCCGGGGCGGTCTGCCGGTGCTCGGCATCTGCAACGGCTTCCAGATCCTCTGCGAGGCGCACCTGCTGCCCGGTGCGCTCACCCGCAACCAGCACCTGCACTTCCGCAACCGGGACCAGGTCCTGCGCATCGAGTCGGCCGGCACGGCGTGGACCAACGCGTTCCAGCCCGGCCAGGAGGTGCTGATTCCGGTCAAGAACGGCGAGGGCTGCTACGTCGCGGACACCGCGACGCTGGACCAGCTCGAAGCCGAGGGCCGGGTGGTCGCCCGCTACGTCGGTGGCAACCCCAACGGGTCCCAGCGCGACATCGCCGCGATCACCAACGCCGCCGGCAACGTGGTCGGCATCATGCCGCACCCCGAGCACGCGGTGGAGGCGCTCACCGGCCCTTCGCTGGACGGTCTCGGCTTCTTCACGTCGGCCCTCAAGCACCTGGTCGGGGCACCAGCATGATCATCGGTCAGCTCAACCGCCGGCCCGGCGGGCACGAGCGCAGCGAGGAGAGGTCATGACCACCCATCCGGACCCGGTACGCGACACACCGGAGGCGTACTCCGCCCCGGCGCAGCCGACCGAGCCGAGCCCGGCCCAGCCGGTCGCGCCCGCGACCGCTCCCGCCCAGCCGGCCACCGCAGTCTGGGCCGAAGGCGTGGACACCGTGCCGCGCGCCGGTGGCACCCCGGGCGAGCTTCAGCCGTACACCGAGCTGGGCCTGCGCGACGACGAGTACGACCGGATCCGACAGATCCTCGGCCGCCGGCCCACGCAGTCCGAGCTGGCGATGTACTCGATCATGTGGAGCGAGCACTGCTCCTACAAGTCGAGCAAGGTGCACCTGCGCCAGTTCGGCGAGAAGGCCCCGCAGAGCGACCGGCTGCTCGCCGGCATCGGTGAGAACGCCGGCGTGGTGCAGGTCTCCGACGAGCTGGCGGTGACCTTCAAGGTCGAGTCGCACAACCACCCGAGCTTCGTCGAGCCGTACCAGGGTGCGGCGACCGGCGTCGGCGGCATCGTCCGCGACATCCTCGCCATGGGCGCCCGCCCGGTCGCCGTGATGGACCCGCTGCGCTTCGGTGCCGCGGACCACCCGGACACCGCCCGGGTGCTCACCGGCGTGGTCGCCGGCGTCGGCGGCTACGGCAACTGCCTGGGCCTGCCCAACATCGGTGGCGAGCTGGTCTTCGACCCCTCCTACCAGGGCAACCCGCTGCTCAACGCGCTCTGCCTGGGCGTGCTGCCGGTCGACCGGTTGCAGAACAAGGCCGCCGCCGGCCCCGGCAACGTTGTCGTGCTGATGGGCGCCAAGACCGGCCGCGACGGCATCGGCGGCGTGTCCGTGCTGGCCAGCGCCACCTTCGACGAGGGCAGCGAGGCCCGCCGCCCCGCCGTGCAGGTCGGCGACCCGTTCACCGAGAAGCTGCTCATCGAGGCGTGCCTCGAGCTGTACGACGGTCAACTGGTCGTCGGCATCCAGGACCTCGGCGGCGC
Organism: Micromonospora sp. DH14; assembly: GCF_029809455.1. NCBI lineage: Bacteria > Bacillati > Actinomycetota > Actinomycetes > Micromonosporales > Micromonosporaceae > Micromonospora > Micromonospora sp. DH14. The sequence goes on from NZ_JARVKT010000001.1 coordinate 3,656, forward strand.
CGGCCTGACCTGCGCGCTCACCGAAACCGCCGCCGCTGCCGGCACCGGCATGCGCGTCTGGCTGGAGCGGGTCCCGCTGCGCGAGCCCTCCATGGACCCGCACGAGATCCTGGCCAGCGAGTCGCAGGAGCGGATGCTGCTGGTCGTCGAGCCGGACAAGCTCGACGCGGTGCTCAAGACCTGCGAGAAGTGGGGCGTCCTCGCCACCGCCATCGGTGAGGTCACCGCACCGGAGCCGGACGGCCGCCCGGGTCGACTGCTGATCACCTGGCAGGACCACCTGGTCGTCGATGTGCCGCCGGGTTCGCTCGTCGACGACGGCCCGGTCTACGCCCGCCCGATGCGGGAGCCCGCCGACCTGATCCTGCTCCAGGCCGACCGCGCCGAGACGCTGCCCCGCCCGGCCGACCCGGAGACGCTGCGGGAGACCGTGCTGCGGATGATCGCGTCGCCGAACCTGGCCGACAAGACCTGGGTCACCGAGCAGTACGACCGCTACGTGCTGGGCAACACGGTGCTCGCCCAGCCAGAGGACGGCGGCGTGATCCGGATCGACGAGCGGACCGGTCTCGGCGTGGCCCTGTCGGTGGACGGCAACGGCCGCTACGCCCGACTGGACCCGTACAACGGCACCAAGCTGGCCCTCGCGGAGGCGTACCGGAACGTGGCGGTGACCGGCGCGAAGCCGATCGCCGTGACCAACTGCCTCAACTTCGGCTCCCCGGAGGACCCGGGCGTGATGTGGCAGTTCGCCGAGGCCGTGCGCGGCCTGGCGGACGGCTGCCTGGAGCTGGGCATCCCGGTGACCGGCGGCAACGTCAGCTTCTACAACCAGACCGGTGCCGCGGCCATCCACCCGACCCCGGTGGTCGGCGTGCTCGGTGTGCTGGACAACGTCGCCGACCGGGTGCCGATGGGCTTCGTGCCGCGCGCCGGTGGCGACCACGACCAGCTCTACCTGCTCGGCGAGACGAACGTGGAGCTGTCCGGCTCGGAGTGGGCCTGGGTGACGCACGAGCACCTCGGCGGCATCCCGCCGCAGGTCGACCTGCTCCGCGAGAAGGCGTTGGCGGACCTGCTGGCCGAGGCCGCCCGGGTGGGTCACCTCAGCTCGGCACACGACCTTTCCGACGGTGGCCTCGCCCAGAGCCTGGTCGAGTCCTGCCTGCGGCGCGGCGTCGGTGCCCGGGTCGCGGTGCCGGAGCAGTTCGCCGAGGGCTCGATGCCGTTCGTCTACCTGTTCAGCGAGTCCGCCACGCGGGCGCTGGTGTCGGTGCCGCGTGGCCACGACAAGGCGTTCGCGGCGCTCTGCGCCGAGCGGGGCGTGCCGTTCGAGCTGATCGGCGTCACCGACCCGTCCGGTGGGGCGCTCGAGGTGCACGGCCAGTTCCGGATCGGTCTGGACGAGCTGCGCACCGCGCACACCGAGACGTTGCCGCGCCTCTTCGGGGGTTCGGCGGCCGTCGAGGTGCCCGCGCCGGCCGCCGGCGTGGCGGGTGCGGTCGAGGCCGTCCCGCTGCCGGGCGAGCCGGCCGAGCCGGTCGACGCGGCCGAGGTGGTCTCCGAGCCGATCGCCTCCTCGGGTCCGTCCCCGGAGACCGGCGCGGTCGAGCCGATCGGCTCAGAACAGCCCGGTGGGGCGTCCGTGTCTGACCCCGGTGTCACCGAGCCGTCGACCGACGAGCGCTGAGGCGTTGACGGCCGCTGTCTACGGCCAACCCGGATCCGGTGCCCGGTTCGACTGGGGGCTGACCGGGGCGGCCGAGCTCGGTCGGGTCTGCGCGGCGCTGGTGGTGGTGGACGTTCTGTCGTTCACCACCGCCGTGGAGGTGGCGGTCGCCCGGGGCATGCGGGTGCACCCGTTCCCCTGGGGTGAACAGGCCGCCGAGTACGCCGTCCGGGTCGGCGCGACCGCTGCCGTCGGGCGGCGGCAGACGACCCCGGACCATCCGTGGTCGCTCTCGCCCGCCGCGCTGAGCAGCGCACCCGTGGTGGCGGACCTCGTGCTGCCCTCGCCGAACGGCTCCGCCATCAGCGCCGCCGCCAGCGCCACCGGCCTGCCGGTGGTCGCGGCGTGCCTGCGCAACGCACGCGCCGTCGGGAGTTGGCTGCGCCGCCAGGGGTACGGCACTGTGGACGCCCCGATCGGCGTGATCGCCTCGGGGGAGCACTGGCCGGACGGGTCGCTGCGCCCGTCGGTGGAGGACCAACTCGGTGCCGCGTCGGTGCTGGACGCCCTCTCCGGCGTACCGGGAGGGCTCTCGGTGGAGGCGGCCATGGCGCTCGCCGCGCTGGCGAGCACCCCGGATGTGCCCGCCGCCGTGCGGGGCAGCGTCTCCGGGCGGGAGTTGACCGAGACCGGCTTCGCCGCGGACGTCGAGGTGGCCGTCCGGATCGGCGTGTCGGACGTGGTGCCGGTGCTGCACCAGGGCGTCTTCTCCGCCGCCTGAGCGAGCCGCCAGGCCCGTCGCCCGCCGACAAGGCCCGTCGCCCGCCGGCGAGGCCTGCCGTCCGCCGACGTCGGCCAGGCCTGACGCCTACCCCCGCCGGCTAGGCCTCGTCCGCCGACGTCGGCTACGCCGTGGCCCCGCCCGCACCGGTCGTCTGCGGCCCGCCATGATCGACTCGCGTTTCAGAAAATCGCGGTGTCCGGGTCGGTGGGACACCCCGACTCCCTGAAACGCGAGTGGATCTAGCGCAGGGTGGGCGTTGAGCAAGTGGCGTAGAGCAGGGGCGCTGCAACAGCTGAGCCTGGAGCAGGATCGGTCCTTGGGAGGGCCGCCGTCTGCCACGACGAAACGGCCACCCGGATCTCCGGGTGGCCGTTTCGCTGCGCTGTGGTGGGGTCAGTCGTCCAGCCAGTCGAGGCGGCGACCGCCGCGCTCGGTCGGCGGCGGGGTGTCCGGTCGGTTCCGCCCGGCGGGCTGGCCGTAGCCGCCCTGGTCGTAGCCGCGGTCGTCGTAGCCGCCGCCGCGCTGCGCCGGAGGTTCCTGGCCGTAGCTGCCGCCCTGGTCGTACCCGCCGGCGGGCTGGCCGTAGCCGCCCTGGTCGTAGCCACGGTCGTCGTAGCCGCCGCCGCGCTGCGCCGGAGGTTCCTGGCCGTAGCTGCCGGCCTGGTCGTACCCGCCGGCCGGTTGGCCGTAGCCACCCTGGTCGTACCCGCCAGCCTCCGGGCCGCCGTATCCCGCGGTCGGCTCAGCGGCGCGACCACCGTACGGGGCGGGATCGGGCTGGCCGTACGCCTGCCCCTGATCCGGCTGGTAGACACCGGTGGCGTACGGGTCGGCGGGGGCCGGGTACTGGGTGCTGTCGCCGGTGTACCGGCCGGTCGGCTCGTCGAACCGCTCGCCGTAGGCCGTTCCGCCAGCGGGAGCCGGCGGGTAGGCGGCGGTGCCGCCCGGGCCGTCGTAGTCACGACTGCCGTAGCCGCCACCGGAGGCCGGGGCGTTGCCGTAGCCGCCGCCAGAGGCGGGCGCGCCGCCGTAGCCGGCACCGGAACCGGGCGCGGCGCCGTAACCGTCACCGGCCGCACCGGCGCCGTAGCCGCCATCCGGGCCGGGAGCGCCGTAACCGCCACCCGAAGCGGGCGCGTTGCCGTAGCCGCCGGCACCGTAACCACCGGGCGCCGGCTCATCGCCGTAGCCGGCGCCGCCCCAGCCCTGCTGGCCCGCGCCGCCGTACGCCTGTGCGGGCGCGCCGTACGGGTCCGGCGGAACGTCGTCGACCACCGGGCGGTGCATCATCGTCGGGGCCTCGCTCAGCGCCGCGCCACCGACCATCGTCGGGTCCGGTCCACCGCCGGGACGACCGCCGACCACCCGGGTCTGGTCGTCGGCACCGCGGAATCCGCCCCGCGAGGGCGGCACCACACCGCCGCCACCGGCGGCGTCCGGCGCGTCGTCGTCGCCGTTCTCGCGGCGCTTCATCCAGAGCAGCACGATCGTGCCGACACCGGCGGCGACCAGGAGACCACCGAGCAGGATGATGAGGTACGAGCCGATGCCGCCGCTGTCCTCGGTGTTCGCGGCGTTCGCCGGAGCGCCCTGGCTGGGCTCCTCGGTGGGTTCCTCCTCCTCGGTGCCCTCCTCGACGGCCTCTTCGCTCGGGGTGGCCTCGGGGGTGGCGGACGGGGTGGCGCTGGGCGTCACCTCGACCCTGATCGCGAGGCTGAGCCGCTGCCCGGTGACGGCCTGCCCGGCGCTCGCGTTCAAGGACTTGAACGCCTTGATGTTGTCGAACGACGCGCCCAGGTCGATCCGGCCGGGCGAGATCGGCTTTTCCGTGGTGCCGGTGAACCGGAAGTCGCCGCTGCCGTTGCTGGTGGCGTCGTAGCGGTGACCGGCGCTGTCCTGGAGAACCACGAAAGCATTCGGCACGGCCTTGCCGTCCGCCTGCGCCACCACCTTGCCGGCGACCGACCGCACGGTCTGGTTCTGCGGCGGCGGCGGCGGAGCGGCCTTGCCCTTCACGGTCAGCGAGACGGTGGCGGTGTCCGGGCCGGAGTCGGCCTCGACGGCCACCGTGACGGTGGCCGTCGCGTCACCAGCGTTGTCGTTGGCCGCGATCCGGACCAGCTGCGACCTTGGCTGATTGCCCAGGCCCGGAAGATCAATCTCGCCACAACCGCTGGCGCACCGAACGCCCGAAGGCAGGCCGGCGAGGCTGATCGTCGCCTTGTCGTCGCCGTTACCCGGAGTGACGCGCACAGTGATCGTGGCATCGCTGCCGGCGTTCACGGTGATCGAGCCGGGGGAGACTTCGACATCAGCGGCCATGGCCGGTGTGGCGGGGACGGCGAGCAGAGCGCCGGCAACCAGCGCTACGACCACACCGGCCCGCTGCTTCCAGGCACGTCGGTGTGTTGACACGTCCACCGCCTTCCGGGCTGACTTCCCTCTGACCGGCGGGGCGCCGGGCCGGGGATCATCACGGTACGAATACGCCGTCGGCAACTATGCCTTGTCCGACTGCATGAGCGCGACCCAGGGCCAGCGTCGCGTCTCTGGCCCGAGGGTCGTATCGTCCCGTCGTGTCCTCTCCGCACAGTAAGTCCGCTGCCGTTACGGCCGCGTTGTCGGCGCTCGACGAGGGGCGTACACCCGAACGGCCGGTGTTCCGCGAGGCGGTCCGGTCGTTGTTGGCCGTCCTCGCGGAGCGCGCCCCCGGCCGATCGGTGGAGGTGCGCGTACCACCATACGGGGCGATCCAGTGCGTACCGGGGCCTCGACACACCAGAGGAAACCCACCAAACGTGGTCGAGATGGCCCCGAACACCTGGTTGGAGCTGGCGACCGGCAGGGTTGGCTGGGCGGAGGCGGTCACCGACGGTCGCGTGCAGATGAGCGGCAACCGCGCGGACCTGTCGGCGTATCTGCCCCTCTAGTCGTCCCGATGTCCCACTCAGCGTGACGCTCAGCAGGGAAATCGTGACTATCTGTACTGACGGCGATTCGCGTACACTGTCAGGCGACGACAGTGGTCCCGGCAGAGGAGTGTGGATCCGCCCGTGATCCCCGCCCGGCCCGGTCCAGACCCAGCATGAGGGAGCGGTAGGTGCCCCGAGGCGACGGCCGGCTGAGCCACGACCTTGACCCCCAACGACCTGGCCCCCAGGATGCCTGCGGCGTCTTCGGCGTCTGGGCCCCCGGCGAAGAGGTCGCCAATCTGACCTACTTCGGCCTCTACGCCCTGCAGCACCGCGGCCAGGAGGCGGCGGGCATCGCGGTGAGCGACGGTTCCGGCGTGGTGGTCTACAAGGACCTCGGCCTGGTGGCGCAGGTCTTCGACGAGCCCACCCTGGCGAGCCTGCGCGGTCACCTGGCGATCGGGCACGCGCGATACTCGACCACCGGCGCGTCGAACTGGGAGAACGCCCAGCCGACGATCCGGTCGACCACCTCCGGGACGACCATCGCGCTGGCCCACAACGGCAACCTGGTCAACACCGCCGAGCTGGAGAAGGAGGTCGCCGAGCGCGGCCTCGTCGCGGACGGTTCGACGAACGACACCTCCCTCGTGACGATGCTGCTCGCCAGCCGACCGGATCTGTCGGTCGAGGCGGCGGCCATGGAGGTGCTGCCGCAGCTGCGCGGCGCGTTCAGCTTCGTCTTCATGGACGAGTCGACCCTCTACGCGGCCCGCGACGCCCACGGTGTCCGCCCGCTGGTGCTCGGCCGCCTGGAGCGCGGCTGGGTGGTCGCCAGCGAGACGGCCGCGCTGGACATCGTCGGCGCCAGCGTGGTGCGCGAGGTCGAGCCGGGCGAGCTGATCGCGATCGACGAGAACGGTCTGCGCTCGACGCGCTTCGCCGCGCCGGAGCCGAAGGGCTGCCTCTTCGAGTACGTCTACATCGCCCGCCCGGACGCCACGATCGCCGGGCGCAACATCCACGCGGCGCGGGTGCAGATCGGCCGGCAGCTCGCCAAGGAGCACCCGGTCGAGGCCGACCTGGTGATCCCGGTGCCCGAGTCGGGCACTCCCGCCGCGATCGGTTACGCGGAGGCGTCCGGCATCACCTACGGCGCCGGCCTGATGAAGAACCCGTACGTGGGTCGTACCTTCATCCAGCCGTCGCAGACCCTGCGTCAGCTCGGCATCCGGCTCAAGCTCAACCCGTTGCGGGAGAACGTCCGCGGCAAGCGCCTGGTGGTCGTGGACGACTCGATCGTGCGCGGCAACACCCAGCGCGCCATCGTGCGGATGCTGCGTGAGGCGGGGGCGCTGGAGGTGCACGTCCGGATCTCCTCCCCACCGGTGAGCTGGCCGTGCTTCTACGGCATCGACTTCGCCACCCGGGCGGAGCTGCTGGCCAACGGGTTGGACAACGACGGCATCCGGCGCTCCATCGGCGCCGACACGCTGGGCTTCGTTTCCCTTCCCGGCCTGATCGCCGCGACCGAGCAGCCGAAGACCCGGTTGTGTCGGGCGTGTTTCGATGGGGAGTACCCGATCGAGCTGCCGGCCGGCAACCTGATCGGAAAGCACGTGCTCGAAGGGGTGGGCCGACGCGTCGCCAACTCGACGCCGGAGGCCCTGCCCACCAACGGCTCGTCCGTCGCCACTCCGGGTGGCGTTACCGCAAACCGCCCGTAGCACCAACCGGCGCGGCCCGGCTACCGCCGGCGGCACCGAGAACCAAAGGGGAGAACCGTGACGCACGTGTCCGAGCGCAGCGGCGCAGGAAGCAGCCCGACCGGCGCCGGCGGCGACCGCCAGCCGTGGACGGGCGGCGCAGGCCGCCAAGCGCGCAAACGCTCGGTCTCGTACGCCGACGCCGGCGTCTCCATCGACGCGGGCGACCGCGCGGTGGAGCTGCTCAAGTCGAAGGTCCGGCAGACCCGTCGCCCCGAGGTGCTCGGTGACCTCGGTGGCTTCGCCGGCCTGTTCCGGCTGGACACGAAGAAGTACAAGAGCCCGATCCTGGCGTCCTCCACCGACGGGGTGGGCACCAAGCTGGTGATCGCCCAGCAGATGGACATTCACGACACGGTCGGCATCGACCTGGTCGCGATGGTCGTCGACGACCTGGTGGCCTGCGGCGCCGAGCCGCTGTTCCTGCTCGACTACATCGCCACCGGCGAGGTCGTTCCGGACAAGGTCGCCGAGATCGGCGCGGGCATCGCGGACGGCTGCCGTTACGCCGGCTGCGCGCTGCTGGGCGGGGAGACCGCCGAGCACCCCGGCGTCCTGCGCCCGGACGAGTACGACATCTCCGCGACCGGTGTGGGCGTGGTCGAGGAAGCCGACATCCTCAGCCCCGAGCGGGTCGAGGTGGGCGACGTGGTGATCGCCATGCGCTCCTCCGGCCTGCACTCCAACGGATACTCGCTGGTCCGGCACGTGCTGCTCGGCGCGGCCCGGATGCGTCTGGACATCGTGATCGACGACTTCGGTCGGCAGCGGACCCTCGGTGAGGAGCTGCTCACCCCGACCAAGATCTACGCCAAGGACTGCCTCAAGCTGATCGCCGAGGCCGAGGTGCGGGCGCTGTCCCACATCACCGGTGGCGGCATCCCCGGCAACCTGGTCCGGGTGCTGCCCGAGAACGTCGACGCGGTGGTCAACCGGTCCACCTGGAAGCCGCAGCCGATCTTCGATCTGATCCAGACGAAGGGCCGGATCGACGACCAGGACATGGAGTCGACCTTCAACATGGGCGTCGGCATGTTCGCGATCGTGTCGGCAGAGGACGCCGACCGCGCGCTGGCCACTCTGACCGGCCGTGGCGTCGAGGCGTGGCAGGCCGGCGAGATCATCGAGGGCACCGGCAACGTGCAGATGGTGGGTCAGCACACCCGAGGATGATCACCCTCCGGTGATCGTACGGGCACCTGATCAGGGCTTCACCCGAGTGGCCAATGCCGCCTAGCCTGAAGGGCACCCTCAGGCTAGGCGGAGGAGGGCGATGGCTGCTCGGGGACAGTCGTTCAGCGGGATGCGCGGTCTGGCCGCCGTCCCGTCGTACGTCGTGATGCAGCCCACGACCCTCTGCAACCTCGACTGCGCGTACTGCTACCTGCCGTTTCGGGCCGCCGACCGCCGCATGCCGGTGGCGGTGGCCGAGGCGGTAGCGGCAGCGGTGAACCCGTGGGCGGCGACCGGTCGCTTCTCGGTGGTGTGGCATGGCGGCGAGCCACTGGCCGCCGGTCGGGAGCACCTGGCTGATCTGATCGCGCCGTTCGGGCCCGAGGTCGAGCACCATGTGCAGACCAACGCCACCCTCATCGACGACGACTGGTGCGACTTCTTCGTCCGGCACGAGATGCGGGTGAGCGTGAGCGTCGACGGGCCCCGGGCGCGCAACGGCGACCGGGTCAACCGGGGCGGTCAGCCGGCGTACGACCGGATCCTGCACGGCATCGCGGCGCTGCGCCGGCGCGGTCTGCCCTTCTCCGCGCTGGCGGTGGTGTCCCGACCGGAGCCGGGGCTCGCCACCGAGCTGTACGACTATTTCCTCGAGTTGGGCTGTGACGTGCTGGGCATCAACATCGAGGAGACCGAGGGAGTCAACACCCGCGACAACCGCCACGACCCGTTGGCGGTGTCGGCGTTCTGGGCGGAGCTGGTCGGGGCGTGGCGCCGGGAGCCCCGGATCCACCTCCGCGAGATCGAGTGGTCGTTGCGCTACGCCGCAGCGGTGCTCGACAACTCGGCGGACGGGCTGCTGCCCCGGCAACTGGACCCGATCCCGACGATCGGTCACGACGGTTCGGTGACCGTGCTGTCGCCCGAGCTGGCCGGCTTCACCGATCCCCGTTACGGCGACTTCAGCAGCGGCAACGTGCTGACGACCCCGTTGGCGCAGATCCTCGGCGACGCGGCGGCAACGCCGTGGGTGGGGGAGTTCCTGGCCGGGGTGGAGGCGTGTCGGACGTCCTGCCCGTACTTCGGTTTCTGCGGCGGTGGCCATGCCGCCAACCGCTACTTCGAGCTGGGGCGTTTCGACGGTACGGAGACCGAGCACTGCCGCAACAGCAAGATCCGCCTATTGGAGGGAGTGTTGGAGCATGCCCGAGATCACCAGGCACCGGCGGCCTGAGCACGAAGCGGACGACGGAGTGACCAGACGGGTGCGGGACGCGGGTCCCGCGCTGGTCGCGCTGCTCCAGGAGGCCGAGGACGCACGGCGGCTGCGCGCGGAGGTGTCGGGCGGAGACGGCTCCAGCGCGGTCTGCGCATGGAACCACTTCGAGAACATCCCGACGTTCTACAACTGGAACAACCGCCCGCGCTGAGGGGAACCGTTGTCAGGGGCCTGTCGAGCGGCCGGATGGCTCCGGTCGGGCCAGGCCCCTGATCGTCGGCGACTGCATCTGCACAGGACGTGCGTGAGCACGCGGGGGTTACCGCGTGCTCAGCTGCGTCGAGAGGTCAGCGGGTCGGACGGACCCAGGGATCCGGATCGTCGTCCGCGTGATCCTCATCATCGTCGTCGACGAACTCTTTAGAGTCGTCGTCGAAGTGGTGCTCAGACTTACCAGCACCCGCCAGTTCGCGCTGCAAGGCGGTGAGGTCGGTGTTCGGGGAGTGGTACTTCAACTCCCGCGCCACCTTAGTCTGCTTGGCCTTAGCACGGCCGCGCCCCATGGCTCGACCCCCTCGCACAGAATGCGGGGCAGCCCGAAGGCGGGCCCCGATGACGTCAGGCATCTCTCGTGGCTCTTACGGTACATGGGGATGCCAACGTTCGGCACCTCGGGTTACCGTCAGCCGGCTCTGCGCGTCGCGTCGATCCGGCCGTCACCCAGTGTACCGGGTAAGGAGCGGAACGGTTAGCACCCGTGACACCGGACAAACCGCATCAAACTTGACCCGAGCTCAGCTTACCCAGCCATGCCGGCACCCGGGGCCCGGAGGCGGATCTCGTCGATCCGCCCCCGGGAACGCTCAGCGCAGGTGGATCGCGCGCAACCGGCCGACGTCCGCCATCCGCCGCTCGGCCAGCCGGTCGGCGGCCACCGCCGGCGGCACGCCCTCCGCGTCGGCCAGGTGCAGGATCTCGCGGGTGGTGTCGTAGATCCGGGTCGCCCGCAGCTTCGCCCGCTCGAAGTTGAAGCCCTCGATCTCGTCGGCCACCTGGATGACGCCGCCCGCGTTGACCACGTAGTCCGGGGTGTAGAGGATTCCCCGGTCGGCCAGCAGCTTCTCGATGCCCGGGTGGGCGAGCTGGTTGTTCGCCGCTCCGGTCACCACCTTGGCGCGCAACGCCGGCACGGTGTCGTCGTTCAGGGCGCCGCCCAGTGCGCACGGCGCGTACACGTCGAGATCCGCGGCGACCAGCGCGCTGGAGTCGTCGACGAGGCTGACCTGCGGGTGGTTGGTGCGCACCCACGCCAGCGCCTTCGGGTTGACGTCGGTGGCGACCACCTCGGCGCCGTCCTCCAGCAGGTGCCCGGTGAGGTACTTGCCGACCTTGCCCAGGCCGGCCACGCCGACCCGCCGGCCGCGCAGGCTCGGGGTGCCCCACACGTGCTCGGCCGCGGCGCGCATCCCCTGGAAGACACCCCAGGCGGTGAGGATCGACGAGTCGCCGGCCCCGCCGTGCTCCACGCTGCGCCCGGTCACGTACCGGGTCTCCCGGGCCACGACGTCCATGTCCGCCACGTAGGTGCCGACGTCGCAGGCGGTGTAGTAGCGACCGCCCAGCGACTCGACGAAGCGGCCGTACGCACGCAGCAGCGCCTCGCTCTTGATCTGCTCCGGGTCGCCCCAGATGACCGCCTTGCCGCCGCCCAGGTCCAGCCCGGCGAGCGCGTTCTTGTACGCCATCCCCCGGGACAGGTCCAGCACGTCGGCGAGGGCCTCGTCCTCGCTCGCGTACGGGTAGAAGCGGGTGCCGCCGAGCGCCGGGCCCAGAGCGGTGGAGTAGATCCCGATGATCGCCTTCAGGCCGCTCTGCTTGTCCTGGCAGAACACGACCTGTTCGTGACCTGTCGATCCCGGGTCGTCGGTGCTGGCGAATACGCCCATGGTTGGCTCCTACGGTGGTGTGCGTCCTTGTGGGGCGCGGACCTGGTGGACCCCGGCGGGGATGCTGCCGGTGTGATCGAGCCTAGTATCGGCCGCCGTGCGGGCGCTCGACACGCCTGCGTCGTCCCACGGTGCGGCGCGCGTGCTCCGGCCGCTGACCGCGTACGGGCGTGGTTCGTGGGAGGATCGCGCGGTGCCGTCGCTCTTCGCTTCTTACCTGCGCGTGTACGAACCGTTGGCCGCCTTCGATCGAGACCGGCAGAGCTACTGGCGCCGGTACGTCTCGGAGGGGCGCGCGATCGGCCCGGCCGAGGGGCCCGGTCGGCAGCGGACGGCGGTGATCGAGGCGCTGGGCGCCGGCTGGACCCGGCTGCCCGACCTGCCGGAGGAGGCGTACGTCCTGGAGACGGACGACAGCCTGCTGGTCTGCCCGTGGAACTTGCGCATCCGGGTCGCTGAGGCCGCGCTCAGCGCCCGGGACGGGGTGCCCTCGGTGCTCGCCGACGCCTTCGTGCCGCCGGTGCTCGCCGGGCAGGCCAGGGCGGTGGTGGACGACTGGCGCAGTGGCGCCCGGGTGCTGGAGCACGGGGTGCCCCGGGTGCACGAGCAGATCGCCACCTGGGGCGTACCCCTGCGGTGGTTCGTGCTCTTCGACCCGACGGAGCGGGACCTGGTCACCCAGCCGGGCCGGCGGGCGCTGCGCTACCGCACCGAGATCTCCAAGGCCCGACGCCGTTCGTCCCGGGCGCTGTCGGTGCTGCGCAAGTCGGTGGGCGAGGCGCCGATCACCGAGGCGGTGGAGGAGGCGGCCCGCTGGCTGGAGGAGTTCCACCCACGGTCCATGGTCGAGCTGGACTACGGGGGTCTGGTCGACCTGCTCTCCGACGAGACCCTCGCCGCTGACGACTCGCCCGAGCTGGTCGCCGGCGGCCTCGCCGGGCTGTCGCGCGGCGAGGCCGAGGAGGCGTCCGCCGCGTACGACAAGTTGGTGGCCCGGTGGCGCGCGGTGCAGCTGCTGGAGCGGTGCAACTAGGGCATTTCGCTCTAGGAGCGCTCCCAAGGTGAGTTGCGCTCGTAGTTGACGCATCACGAACCGTGATCATGAGTCCCAATAAGGTACTTTCTGCCGTGTAAAAGTCGTAAAAATCGGGCATGGTTCATCCGTCCGTCTAGGGACCTTCATCCGTTCGGCCCATGTCGGACATCGGGGACTAGCCGGACCATGGGAGACGCGTCGGCCGGCGGGACCCCGGCCGATGTCTATACATGTGGAGGAGTGACCGATGGCATCGCGAACGCACGAACCAGAGCCGCTACTCACGCCGGCCGAGGTGGCGTCGATGTTCCGGGTCGACCCGAAGACGGTGACCCGTTGGGCCAAGGCTGGCAAGCTCAGTGCCATCCGCACCCTGGGTGGCCACCGTCGGTACCGCGAGTCGGAGGTCAGGGCGCTGCTGCAGGGCCAGATCCCGCAGCAGCGGCAGGGCGACTGAGCCGGCAACAGTTTTCGGGAAAGGGGCGGTGGATCTCGATCCGCCGCCCCTTTCCATGCCCGCCGAGCACGACGCCGGCAGCGGATCAGCGCCGCGGCTCGGCCAACGTCACCCGGATGCCGACCGTGCCGCCCTCGCCGCGACGCAACCGGCTGCCCAACAGGCTCAGCCGACCGATCAGGCGGTACTTGTGCTTGAGCAGGTCGCGGACCCGACCGGTGTCACCACCCCCGTAGATCGTCGCGTGAGCTGACACCTCCGCCCCGTGTGGCCGACCGCGCACGTCGCACGGTGCCACCGTCACGTCGCCGTTGCGGCGGATCCGCTTCACCTTCCCCGAGTCGGCCCGGGTCCAGACCGCCAACGCGTCACCGTCGCGTACCGCCCAGACCGGGGTCGGCACCGCCCGACCGTCCTTACGGAAGGTCGTGAGCAGGATGTACTTCTCGGCCGACAGCCGGTCCAGCATGGTCACGCCGCCAGGATACGACCGGCACGGGCCGCTGAGTTGCCAGATAGCGTGAACGTCGTGACGGTTGAGCCTCTAATCGGTGACGTGATCGGCGAACTGCTGCAGGACACGCTCGCCGTGGCCACCGGAGTGGGCCCCCGACCCCTGGTCGGTGGCCGGCTACCGCGACCGGTCATCGAGATCATCGAACGCGACGACGGGCTGATCAACGGTGCCCCGGCCGCGCACTACCTGGACGGCCCAACGCAGTGGCAGCCGTACGACCACCGCGCGGTGGACCGGGCGCACGGCGAGACGCTGGACATCGGCACCGGAGCCGGCCGCATCGCGCTGCACCTCCAGGAGCGCGGCGTACCGGTCACCGGGCTGGACACCTCCGCCGGCGCGCTCAAGGTGTGCCGGCGGCGCGGGGTCCGGCGGCTGGTGCACGGCACCGTCGAGACGCACATCGCCGACGGCGCCCGGTACGACACGTTCCTGCTGCTCGGCAACAACCTCGGACTGTTCGAGGGGCGGGAGCGTGCCCCCGGGTTCCTGGCCGCGCTCGCCGCGCTGGCCCGACCCGGGGCGCAGATCATCGCGCAGGGCACCGACCCGTACGGCACCCGCGACCCGGTGCACACCGGCTACCACGAGCGCAACCGTCGGCGCGGCCGGCTCGGTGGCCAACTGCGGCTGCGGCTGCGCTACCGCGAGTTGAGCACCGAATGGTTCGACTACCTGGTCTGCTCGGCGGACGAGTTCGCCGCCCTGGTGCACGGCACCGGCTGGCGGCTGACCGATGTGGACGACCGCGACGCCCCCTACTACCTGGCCACCCTGCGCCTCGTCGGCTGAGCGACGGCCCCCGCCTCCGCGGTGCGGAACGCGGGGGCCGTCGTACGTCTCAGACCTGGACGGTCGGGGGGAGCTGCTCGGGCGGCAGACCGCCGTCGCCGTCGACCACCTCGTCCGGCTGGCCGTCCTCGTCGATGTCGACCATGGTGATGTCCACCTTGCCGTCGCCGTCGGTGTCGAACTGGAACAGGTCGGCCTTACCGTCGCCGTCGGTGTCCACCACCCACACGTCGGTCTTGCCGTCGTTGTTGGTGTCGGCGCGCAACAGTTCAACCCGCTCGTCGCCCCGCGTCTCCACGATCTCGGTGTCGGTGACGCTCTCCGGTGCCTGGCTCATCTCGATGCGGTCCTTCCCTCGGTTGACGGGCCGTCAGTACCCGATCCGGCGCTCCCCCACGCATGGGCCGGGTCGTCGCGCTGTCTACTGTCGCAGCATGAGCGAGCGGAGCGGGCGGGACACCCGGGCCGGCGCGGCGGCGACCCCGCGCGTCGGTGGTCGGGACAGGGAGGCGTGATGAGCGATCGTTTCGTGGTCGTCGGGGCCGGCACCATGGGGCTCGGCATCGCGTACGTGGCGGCCGGCGCCGGACACGCCGTCGAGGTGGTCGAGGTGGACCCCGAGCGGGGCGCGGCCGCGCAGAACCGGCTCGCCGAGCTGTGGGAGCGGGCGGTGCAGCGCGGGAAGCTGGGCGCCGACGAGGCCGCCGCGAACCGGCAGAGGGTGACGCTGCGCCCCACCCTCGCCGAGGTGGCACCCGCCCCCCAGGTGATAGTGGAGGCGGTGCCGGAGCGCCTCGATCTGAAGCGGGCGGTGCTGCGGGACGCCGCCGCGCTGCGCCCGGAGCTGCTGGGCAGCAACACCTCCAGCATCGCCATCGGCGCGCTGGCCGCCGGGCTGGACGCGCCCGAGCGCTTCCTCGGCCTGCACTTCTTCAACCCGGTCTGGGCGATGACGCTGCTGGAGATCGTGGTCGGCCCGGCCACCGCCGAGGAGACCACCGCCGCGGCCGTCGCGCTCGCCGGCCGGCTGGGCAAGGACCCCGTCGTCGTACGCGACCTGCCCGGCTTCGCCACCTCCCGGCTCGGGGTCACCCTCGGCCTGGAGGCGATCCGGATGGTCGCCGACGAGGTGGCCAGCCCGGCCGACATCGACAAGGCCATGGTGCTCGGCTACCGGCATCCGATCGGGCCGTTGGAGCTCACCGACTTGGTCGGCCTGGACGTGCGGCTGGACATCGCCCGCACCCTCCAGGCCGCGTACGGGGACCGGTTCGCGCCACCGCCGCTGCTGGAGGAGATGGTGGCCGCCGGGCGGCTGGGTAAGAAGTCAGGGCACGGCTTCTACCGCTGGGAAGGCGGTGTCAAACAGTGAGCGCGAGGAGTGCAGCGCAGCGGAGCCCCGCAGTCGCGAACGAAAGGCCAGCACGGTGAGCGCGAGGAGTGAGCTCGCGAGCCCCGCAGTCGCGAACGAAAGGCCGGCACAGTGAGCGGGCTGCGGATCGAGGAGCGGCCGGACCGGCTGGTGGTCACCCTGGACCGGCCCGAGAAGCGCAACGCCATCGACGCCGACCTGATCGCCGAGCTGCACCAGGTCTGCGCCGAGTTGGAGGCCCGTCCGCGTCTGCTGCTGCTCACCGGTGGCGCGGCGGGCATCTTCGCCGGTGGCGCCGACATCGGCCAGCTCCGCGAGAGGGGCCGCACCGACGCCCTCGCCGCGATCAACTCGGCCGCCTTCGCCCGCATCCGGGCGCTGCCGATGCCGACGGTGGCGGCCGTCGACGGCCCGGCGTTGGGCGGTGGCGCGGAGCTGGCGTACGCCTGCGATCTGCGGGTGTGCACGGGCCGGGCGGTCTTCGGCCAGCCGGAGGTGCGGTTGGGCATCCTGGCCGGCGCCGGCGCGACCCACCGGCTGCCCGCGTTGATCGGCGAGGGCCGGGCCAAGGAGCTGCTCTTCACCGGCCGGCGGGTGGACGCCGAGGAGGCGCTGCGGATCGGCCTGGTGAACCGGGTGGTGGACGAGCCCGACGAGCTGCTGACGGTGGCGCACGCGCTGCTGGACGAGATCGCCCTGGGTTCACCGTTGGCGGTGCGGCTGACCAAGCTGGCGGTGGACGCGCCGGCCGCCGCGCACCCGCACCTCGACCTGGTCAGCCAGGCGGTGCTCTTCGAGGACGACGAGAAACACCGCCGGATGACCGAGTTCCTGCAGCGCCGCCGGCCGCGCTGACCCCGTACCCGAAAACGGCCGCACCGGCGGGAAGCCGGTGCGGCCGTCGTGGCCTCGGGTCCTGCTTACTGCCCGATCTGCACCCCGGCGTCGGCCAGGCCGCGGATCACCTGGGCGGACTCACCGAAACCGATGATCAGTACGGCGTCCGCACCGAACTCCTTGATCTCCTTCGCGCCACCGCTGAAGTCGACCGGGGCCGCCTTCGCGTCGGCCGGCGGCTCGTACGTCAGCAGCTTGAGCCGGTCGGCGGGAATGCCCGCCTTGGCCAGCTCGTCGCGGACGGTGGCCTGCAGGCCCTCGCCGTAGGAGTCCTTGCGGGCGACGATGACGATCTTCTGGGACCCGTCGCGGAGGATCACGTCGGCCAGTGCCCGGCCCTGGAGGCTGTCCGGCGGGGCGGTGCGGAAG
The DNA here is from genome assembly GCF_029809455.1 of Micromonospora sp. DH14. Lineage (NCBI taxonomy): Bacteria > Bacillati > Actinomycetota > Actinomycetes > Micromonosporales > Micromonosporaceae > Micromonospora > Micromonospora sp. DH14. The sequence goes on from NZ_JARVKT010000001.1 coordinate 20,565, forward strand.
TAGAGGCCCTTGTCCTCCACGTCGGTCAGGCCGCTGTCGGTGTTGGACGGGGAGAAGAGGATCTTCCCGGCCTGCACCACGTCCGGCAGCACCTCCCGGGAGATACCCGAACCACCCGCGCCGATGATCACGCTGACGCCGTCCGTCACGTGCTTGGCCACCGTCGCCTTGGCCACCGCCGGGCTGGTGCCGTCGTCGCCGTCCTTCCACGTCACCGGCTTGCCCAGGGCGCCACCCGCGGCGTTGATCTCCTTGATCGCCAGCGCGGCGCCAGCGGCCATCGGGGGGTAGGCGATCGCGAGGTCACCGGTCTTCGGCAGCAGGCCGCCCAGGACCAGCGGCTCCTGGTCGGGGTCCCCACCGGCGCGCTGCTTCTTCGGCTTCGGCGGCGTCTTGGTGCTCGCCGCCGACTCGATGCCCGCGCCGACGAACTCGGTCTTGCCGTCGTTGATCTGCTGCCCGTCGAAGGTCAGCGTGGCGTAGCTCGCGGTGGCCGGCTCACCCTTGTCGGTGAAGCCCGCCCGGGTCAGCGAGACGCTGCGGTACTCGATGTCCTGCCCGTTGCGGGCCAACGCGAGACAGCTGGCGGGGTCCTCGCAGCGCTGCCCGTCGTTGGTCACACCGACGATCTGCTTCGCGATGTCCGCCGGGTTGGTGCTGCCGGCCAACTGCGCGGCGAGCACGGCGATCACCACCGCGTCGTACGTCTCGGCGGAGTAGAGGTAGTCCGTCAGCCCCGGATTGACGGCCCGTAGCCGGCTCTTGAAGTCGTCCGGCAGCGGGGTGAGCGGCGTGGTGCCCTTCATCCCGTCGACGAGGCTCGCCCGGTCCTTCAACTCGGCAGGATAGGAGTTGAGCATGTTGCCGTCCGTGCCGTAGAGGCGCACCTGTTGGGCGCTCGCCTCCTCGGGCTTGTCATCCCCGCAAGCGCTCGTGGCGAGCAGGATCGTCGCGCAGGCAGCCAGTGTGGCTACCCGCGAGCGGCGTGTTACGAACATGGGTCGTCCTTCCTCCGGCGAAGGTCCGCTGCGCACATTAGCGTGCCGAGGCCGGCGGCGGGACCGTGGAGGCGGCGTAATGCGCAGGTCGCTCGCATCGAACACGGACAGTGACGGTTGCTGGGGAGACTTGACCACCCGTCCTACTGTGCGCTGAGTGACCGACCTACCACAGCAGACGTTCGATGACGCGGCCGCCGTGCTCCGTTCGGCGCTGACCGGCGATGGAGACGCGGTGGTGGGAGCGTTCGACGCGGTCGTCGACCGGGCCGGCCTGAGCGGCGCGTACGGGGTCGCCTGGTGCCTGGCGGCGACCATGCTCGGTGACGCCCCGGCGGCGAGCGGGGCGGCGCTCGACTTCCCGGGGATCGACCAGGCCGGGTACGACACCCGCTGGGTGGCCCGCTTCGTCAGTGCGTACGCGAATCAGGACGAACCCACCGGCGAGGCCCTGTTCGGCGCGGCGGCGGCGGATGGGCTGCTCCCGGACTGCCTGCTGACGCTCGCCGGCTCGACGATCGCCACCCTGCGCAGCCGCGCCGGCTGACGCTGCGGCGGGTGCGGCGCTGTCCGCGGGTCGGTCAGAACGCGTGGTACGCGATCAGCGGCTCGTACTCGTAGCGCAGGTTCTCGAAGCGGACCCGGAAGTTGACGCCGTCCTTGACGTTGGTCGCCACCGTGATCCAGCCCGAGTTGGCCGGCAGGTACGTCCAGTAGTTGCAGGCGCTCGTCTTGTCCACGAAGATCACGCACGCTTCGGTGGCGTACACGCTCGCGTTGCGGACGTTGATGTCGCGACAGCGCGTCGTGGTGCGGTACTGGCCCGCCGAGCCGCCGTAGCGGCCCGTCTCGAAGTACGACCGGACCGCCCCGCCGTAACAGGTGGCGAGCGGGGCGAACGCGTTCGGCCCGGAGCTGACAGGTGTGGTCGGTGTTGTCGGCTCCGCCTGAGCGGGCGTGCCGGCGGCGAGCAGTGCGGTGGCGGTGGCGACGGCGAGCAGGCGAGCGGTCGGGGATGGCATTCGTTCCTCCGGAAACAGGGCAACTGACCGTCCGTATAGGACTGACCATCTGATCGTGACGATGATACGTATCGATCGATCCCGGCGTGGCCCCGACGATGTCCGGCCCGTGTGATAGCTCTGTAGGCATGTCCGAGGCCATCCTCAGCAAGGTGCGCAAGCTGCTGGCCAAGGCCGAGGATCCAGCCTGCACGCCCGCCGAGTCGGCCGCGTTCACCGCCAAGGCGACCGACCTGATCGCCCGCTACGGCGTGGATCGGGCCCTCCTCGCCGCCCGCGACCCCACCACCGACCCGGTCGGCGACCGGGTGCTGGACATCGTCGCCCCGTACGCCCGTGACAAGGTCGGCCTGCTCGCCGCAGTGGCCGAGCCCCTGCGCTGCCGCTGCGTACGCCGCCGGCAGGGCAACGGGTTCGCCCTGCACCTCTTCGGCTTCGCCAGCGACCTGGAACGGGTCGACCTGCTCTTCACCTCACTGCTCGTGCAGGCGGCGCACGGCCTGGCCGCCACCGAGGTGCCGGCCGACGACCACCCTGCGGCCTTCCGGCGTTCCTGGCTGGCCGGCTTCGCCGAGGTGGTGGGCGGCCGACTCTGGGCGGCCGAAACCGCGGCGGCCAGCGAATCGGGCACGCCGTCGATGGCGCTGGTGCTGGCCGACCGGTCCGACCGGGTCCAGCGACGGCTCACCGAGGAGTACCCGCGGCTGCGCACCGCACCGCCGCGCCGGTTGGGTGGCACCGGCTTCGGCTCGGGGGCCGAAGCCGGCCAACGCGCCAACCTCGGTGGTCGGGACCTCGGCGGCGCCGCTGCCGGACGGCAACTCGGCCGGTGACCTCGTGGGCCGTCAGGCCGTCGTGGTGGGGCGGTGGCGCGACACCGCGGCGACATAGCGGGTGAGCAACTCGTGCCAGCCGGCGGTGAGCGCCTTGCGGTAACCCTCGGCGGCCTCGCCGTGCCGGTCGAAGTGCCGATGCTCCAGCTCGACCCGGGTGCGTTCCGGCCCCTCGGAATGGAACAGCACCTCGACCTCGCTCGCGCGGGCCGGGTCCGGCACCGGTGCCCGATCCGGGCCGATCTGCCAGACGAAGACAAGCCGGCGAGGCGGATCCCAGGTGAGCACCCGACCCCAGTCGGCGCGGAAACCGTACGGGCCCAACTCGTAGAGCATGCCACCGGCCCGCGGCTCCATGCCCAGCTCGGCCAACGCGTGCGGGCCGGACCAGGTGTATTCGGTGACCCACCAGTCGGTCAGCTCATCAGTGAAGACCGCGAACGCGTGCTCGGCGGAGCCCGGGACGACAAGGCCGCACCGGAGAGAGAACTGGCCGACGTCCTGCCGGATGTCGGCCGGATCAGTCAATTCCTGTCCCATAGGCCCGGACCATACCGGCTGATGCCCGGCTGTGCAGCTTCGCGCGGTGCCCGGTTCCAGACAGAGGGTCGCCGGGCCGTCACGGACGGGATGCCCGACCGGAAAGCGGGTAACCGCGCCCGACGGCTCGGACGACCGGGCCGGAACGCAGGCGGGGCGGGACAGCATGAGCGAGAGTGGGCAGCAGCGGGAGCCGGACCGGGACGTCGACAGCGGGGACCCGGACGTCCTGCTCGACATTCCGAAGGTCTCCGTCGACTCCATCCGACTGGCGGTCGACGGCCTGGAGGCCGACCTGTCGCTGCGCGCCCGAGTGGCCAACCTGCTCCAGGTCGACGCCGGCGTACGGGTGCACCTCAACGGCGGCGAGCTGAACGTCAACGGGGTGAACGCCGAGGCGCAGCTGCGGGTCCGGTTGGAGCAGCTGACCAGGATCCTGGGGCGAGCGCTCGACACACTCGACAACAACCCACAGATCATCGAGTCGCTCGCGCACACCGCCGTCGACGACGCGGAGCGCAGCACCCGACAGGTGGCCTCGGGCTCGGCGGAGATCAAAGCGTCGAACCGGCACTCGGACCGCGCACGCGACGAGCCGGGCCGGCAGTTAGGCACAGCCGGACCGTCGGTCGACCGTGATCGGCCGGCTTCCGATCGGCCGGGTCTCGGTCAGCCGGGTTCTGATCAGCCCGGTTCTGGTCGGCCTGCGTCTGGTCAGCCCGGACCTGATCGGCCTGGTTCTGGCCGGCCTGCGTCTGGCCGGCCTGCGTCTGGCCGGCCTGCGTCTGGTCAGCCTGGGCCTGGTCGGCCCGCGTCTGATCGGGCGGATGTAGGTCGGGCGGATGCGGGTCGTGAGGATGCCGGTCGGTCCGGGGTCGGTCCGGCCGGGTCGGCACCGGATGCGGGCGGCCCCGGACCGCGAGCTGGCGGCCCCGGGTCAGTTGACCAGGGGCATCCGCACGGACAGCGGCCCGCCGGGGCGGGCCAGGGTCCGCACCGCCCCAAGGGGCCGGCGGGAACGGCGGCCGGAGAAAGCCGCGGCAAGCCCGATCAGTCGGCCGGGGCCGGTCCGGGCCCGTCCGGGGATGGCGACGGTGGTCTGCCGGGCGCGGCGCAGGCGGCGGCCCAGAACGCGGCCCAACTCGCCGAGCAGGCGGGGGAGACGTTGCGACAGGCCGGACGCAGCGTGTGGGAGGCGATTCAGGGCAGCGTCGCGCAGCACCGCCCGCAGGGTCGCCGCGACTGACGCCGCCCCGTCGCCCGCCGCGTCTGACGCCGCCCCGTCGCCCGCCGCGACCGACAGGTAGCCGCGAGGTGATCGACTCGGTTTCCTTGATATCGCGGTGTCGCGCGTGCTGGGACACCGCGATTTCACGAAAGTCGAGTCGATCAAGCGGATCGGGGTGTTGCTGATCACGCAGCCGGGTGGGCTGGGCGCGCGGGCCGGCCGGAGGTCGTTGGCGCAAGCACCGGAAACAGCAAGATCCCCACCTGCGAATCCGCTGGTGGGGACCTCTGTAGCCCGGCGAAAGGCTATGTGGCCAGGGGCGGGGTCGAACCGCCGACCTTCCGATTTTCAGTCGGACGCTCGTACCAACTGAGCTACCTGGCCGTGCCGCTCGGATCATGTTACCCGGCAACCGGACGAACCGGTGGCAAGGCGACCTGCTCCGATACGCAGAACGCCGCGCGGGGCGCGGCGTCAGCGCTGCGGTCCTGACGGGACTTGAACCCGCGACCTCCGCCTTGACAGGGCGGCGAGCACTCCAACTGCTCCACAGGACCTAGCTTGTGTTGCTCCGGCTTGCGCCGGTCGTGCCCCCAACGGGATTCGAACCCGTGCTACCGCCTTGAAAGGGCGGCGTCCTGGGCCGCTAGACGATGAGGGCGGCCCCGCCATCATTGCACACTCGCAACTTCAAGCGGACTTGCTCCCATCCGGCCCCGCCGGAGGCTTCGAAAGCATACGTGATGCCCGGCCGGTCGACAAAATCGGTATCACCAAGGGCTTGGGACGGGTCATAACCGCAGGTCAGGGCGGTTCTAGTGGAGTCGGGTGATGCCGAAGCGCCGCTTCAGATCGGCGATCATCTTCGGGCAGGCGGCGAGGGTCGCGGCCCGATTTCCGCCCCCGTCGTGCAGCAGCACGATGGCCCCGGGGCGGGTGGCGGCGTGGACCCGTTTGCCGATGGTGGCCGCGGTGGGCTTGTCCCAGTCCTGCGGGTCGACCGACCAGTGCAGCGGGCGCATGCCGAGGTTCTTGGCCACCCCGAGCACCTCCGACGTCCACCGGCCGCCCGGTTGCCGGTAGAAAGGCACCTTCGCGCCGGGAGAGGCCTTCTGGATGGCCTTGTTGGTGCGGTCCAGGTCGGCCCGAATCTCGGCGACGGGTCGGCGGGCGAGATCGAGGTCATGTCGCCAGCTGTGGTTGCAGAGCTGGTGTCCCTCCCGGACGATCCGTCGGACCAGCTCCGGGTGGCGCTGCACCTCCCGGCCGACGACGCAGAAGGTCGCCGTCACCTTGGCGGCCTTCAGCTGGTCGAGCACCTTGGGTGTCCAGGCTGGGCTGGGCCCGTCGTCGAACGTCAGGGCCACCGGGCGTACGCCGGTGTTGCGACCCAGACCGGCGGGCAGCTTGGCCGGCAGCGGCCGCAGTGGCGGCTTGGCCGGCTTGGTGACGCTGGGGTGCGGTTTCGGGGTGGGTGGCGCGGTCGATTCCGGCGGTGGGGCAGCGACGGGTGCGATGGTGCGGTGCGGCTGGGCACAACCGGACAAGACCAGCGCCACGGCGAGGACGGACGCCAGGACGGCGCGGGCTTGCATCTGCTCGCTCCCGGAGGGGTCGGGGTAGGCGGACCCGCCCGACGGTAGTTCACGCCGCCAGTCGGCGACAGTGCGATCAGTCACGCCCTGACTGATGCAGGGCGTCGCGCACGGCAGCGGAGAGCGAGACCGCCTCGGCCAGGTCCACCGGCCGCACCACCCCGGCGGGCAGGGTGTCGGCGCGCCAGCCGGGGCCGGCGGCGAGCACCAGCAACGGGCGTCGGGGTGCGGCCAGGAGCGCGCTGAGTTGGGCCGGGTCCGCGGTGGCCCGAGTGTGTGACCAGAGCACCACGGCGGCCGGTCCGGTCCGGTTGACCGCCTCGACGAGCGCGGCCACCGGCACCCGCGCGCCGAGCATCCGGTAGCTGACACCGGCCTCCGCGAGCGCTGCGGCCAGCGCCTCCAGCGGCAGGGTGTGCTGTTCCTCGTCGGCGCAGGAGAGCAGGATCCGGGCCGGCCCGGTGGGGACCTTGGCCCGGCTGGCCGCCGCGAGCGCTTCCGAGACGCAGCGGGACATCAGGTGTTCCACCTCGATCAGGCCGGAGGTGGCGGCGTGCCGTTCGCCGATGCCGGCGAGGACTGGGCGCAACAGGCTGTCCCAGGTGGCGACGACGCCGTCGGCGGCCAGGGCGTGCGCGATCGTCTCGCTGATCGCCGCCGCGTCCAGGCGCATCGCCGCCCGGGCCAGCCCGCGGGCTGCCGGGCCGGAACGGCCGACCGGGATGGTGCCGCCGCCGTCACGGCCGGTCGGGTGGACCCGGGCTGGGGTGACGGTGCCGTTGACCGTCGGATCCGGAGCCTGGCGGGCCCAGCGGGCCGCCTCGGCGGGGCTCACCCCCTCGGCGGTGAGTCGCCGCATGATCTCGAGGCGGACCAGGTCGGAAGGGGTGTACCGGCGGTGGTGCCCGGGGATGTGTTCGCTGGGACCGAGCCCGTAGCGCTGGTGCCAGGTGCGTAGGGTCGTCACCGCGACCCCCAGCCGGCGTGCGACAGCGCCCGCGCTCAGCGCCTCATCGACCACCCGACCGCTCCGCCGTGTCATCCGCCGACGATCCGGGCGGGGTCATGACCGGACCGGTTGCGCCCGACCGGGACCCCGAGGGGCGGAGCAGCCGGTTCACCACCCCGCCCAGCCAGGGCGCGTACGACCGGGGGTCACTGGCCAACTCGGCCTCCAGCGCGGCGGGATCGGCCCACCTCAGCTCGGCCACCTCGTCCGGGTCGGGCAGCAGCGGAGCGCCGGGCAGGAACTCGCCTCGCAGCACGTGGTCGTACTCGAACTCGACCCGACCGGTGGCCGGGTCCTCGGCGTAGTAGACGTAGATGCCGACCTCGGTCAGCTCGACCGGGCCCGCGCCCAACTCCTCACTCAGCCGGCGGTTGGCCGCCTCGGCGAGCGACTCCCCGGGCTGCGGGTGGCCGCAGCAGGAGTTGGCCCAGCGCAGCGGGAACCGGGTCTTGGCGGCGGCCCGACGCTGGAGCAGCACCTGGCCGTCCGGGTCCATCAGTAGCACCGAGAAGGCCCGGTGCAGTTGCCCCGGGGGTTGGTGCGCGGCAGCGACGGTCGTCTCGCCGTGGGCCTTGCCGGTCTCGTCGACGAGTTCGACGAGATGTTTCTCACGGCTGCTCATCGACCTTCCCCGGTGATTCGGCCGGCGGCGAGCTTGCCGGAGATGAGCACCATCGGTACGCCCACGCCGGGCTGGGTCCCGGAGCCGACGAACACCACGTTCGACAGGTCGCGGTGCAGGTTGGACGGGCGGAACGGGCCGGTCTGGAAGAGGGTGTGCGCGGCGGCGAACGGGGTGCCCGCTGCCATTCCCTGCTCCTCCCACTCGGCGGGGGTGACCGCCCGTAGCACCTCGACCCCGGCGCCGAAGCCGACGTAGCCGCGCTCCTCCAGGGTGCCGATCAGCTGCTCGGTGTAGCGCTTGGTCAGGTCGCCGCGCCACTCGAACGGCGACCGGTGCAGGTTGGGCACCGGGGCGAGCACGTAGTAGGTGTGCCGGTCCGCCGGGGCCACCGCGGGGTCGGTCCGGCTCGGGTTGGTCACCAGCAGCGACGGATCGGTCATCAACTCGCCCCGCCGGATGACCTCATCGAAGGTGCCCTTCCACGTGCGTCCGAAGTGGATGTTGTGATGGGCGATCTTCGCATAGGACTGTCGGGAGCCGACGTGCAGAACGACGCAGGACGGCGAGTAGGTGAGCCGACGGCGCGGCGCGGCGGGGAGCAGGTCCCGGTAGGCGACCGGCAGGTCGGGATTGAGCACCACCACGTCCGCCGGCACCAGCTCGCCGTCGGCGGTGAGCACGCCGGTGGCCCGACCGTTCGCGGTCTCCACCCGGGTCACCGTGGTGTCGTACCGGATCTGCACGCCGTGCTTCTCGGCCGCGCCGGCCATCGCCCGGGAGACCGCGTGGATGCCGCCGCGCGGGAAGTAGACCCCGGCCACCGAGTCGAGGTACGCGATGACCGCGTAGATGGCCAGCGCGTCGTGCGGGGCGAGGCCGGCGTACATCGCCTGGAAGGAGAAGATCCGCTGGGTACGCGGGTCGCGGAAGAACTGGTTGATCTTCGTTTGGAGGCGTCGGAAGGCCCCGCCGCCGAGCAGCTTGAGCAGGCTCCCGGTGATCAGATCGGTCGGCGCGTCCAGGTTGCGTTCGATGAAGTCGGTGCGTTCCAGCCGCCACAGCTCCCGCGCGTACTCGACGAACCGCAGGTAGCCGTCGGCCTCCCGAGGCCCGCAGACCCGGGAGATCTCGGCCGCCATCCGGGTGGTGTCGGTGAGCACGTCGAGGGTCGAGCCGTCCGGGTAGTACGCCCGGTAGGCGGGATCGATCGGGGTCAGGTCCAGCCAGTCGCGCAGCTCCTCGCCGACCGCGCCGAGCGCCTCGGCGATCAGGTCGGGCATGGTGAGCACTGTCGGCCCCGTGTCGAACTCGTAGCCGTCCACGCCCAGCCGGCCGGCCCGCCCACCGGGCACCGGCTCGCGTTCCAGCACTGTCACCTGCCGACCGCTGCCGGCCAGGTGCAGGGCACAGGCGAGCCCACCCAGCCCGGCTCCGACGACCACCACCCGGTCCGTCCGTCCGCTCACCGTCCGCACGTGACCACCTCCTTGCTCAAGTCGCTCATCAGGCCCGCCGGTTGGTTGCGGCGGTGGCCAGCCCGGTCAGCGCGGTGCGCGCCGTCTGGTCCACGGGTGCGGCGTCGAGCGCGGCCAGCGCGTCGCTCACCCGTTCGGCGATCATCTGCTCCACCCGGGTCACCGCGCCGGTCTCGGCGACCAGCCCGGCGAGCTTGTCGACCGGTCCGTCGGCGGCCCGCTCCAACGCGGTGAGCTGGGCCGGGGTGGCCAGCTCCCGGGCCAGCATGAGCAGCGCTGTCGGTTTGCCGGTGCGGAGGTCGTCACCGGTCGGCTTGCCGGTGGCCGCCGGGTCGCCGTAGACGCCGAGCAGGTCGTCGCGGAGCTGGAACGCCTCGCCGACAGCCAGGCCGTAGCGGGTGTAGGCGGAGACCAGCGGCTCGTCGGCGGGCACCCCGGCCAGGGCGGCCCCGAAGAGCAGTGGTCGCTGGACGGTGTAACTGGCGGTCTTGTAGCGGGCCACCCGCAGCGCCCGGTCGACCGACCAGCTGGCCGGGGCGTTCTCGCCGAGCACGTCGAGATACTGACCGGCGACCGTCTCCACCCGCATCTGGTCGTAGCAGCGGCGCACCTCGAAGAGTCGGTTCGACGGCACCGAGGCATGGGCCAGCAACTGGTCGGCCCAGACCATGCAGAGGTCGCCGACGAGCACGGCGACGGCCTCGCCGAACCGGCCGGGGTCGCCGCGGTGGCCGGCGGCGAGGTGCTGTTCGGCGAGCGCGACGTGTGCGGTGGGCCGGCCACGGCGGGTGGTGGACGCGTCCATCACGTCGTCGTGCACCAGCGCGAAGGTGTGCAGCAGTTCCAGCGCGGCCAGCGCGGGCAGCACCGGCGGCAGTGCCGCGGTGCCGCCGACCGCCCCGCGCCAACCCCAGTAGGCGAACGTGGACCGGATCCGTTTGCCGCCGGCCAGGACGGCCTCCCGGGCGGTGGCGGCGAAGCTTCCCATCGATGGGTCGATGTCGTGGAGGGTGTCAACCTCGGCGGTGAGGAAAGAGTCCAGGGTCTCGTCGACCGCCGTTACCAGATCGTGGGTGTACGCGGCCAGAACGGCGCGGACCGGATCGTCCCCGTCCGCCGGCCCAGCCGGCGCCACGCGGGTCACGTCACCCGCAACTGCGTCGTTGGCCATGTGGCCGAGCGTACCCTAGGCTACGGGTTGCGTCGATTGGTGCGTCGATAAATTAGAGGAGGGCCGGTGGAAACCGATCTCACCGCTGCCTATGACCGGTGTCGTGAGCTGCACAAACGCCACGGCCGCACCTACTATCTCGCCACCCGCCTGCTTCCCGCTTGGAAACGACGGCATGTGCACGCCCTCTACGGGTTCACCAGGTACGCGGACGAGATCGTCGACCGCACCGAGGCACTGCCGCCGGCCGAGCGGGCCGCCCTGCTGGACAACTGGGCCGGCCAGTTCGTGGCCGGTCTGCACGGTGCGTCGGTCGACGACCCCCTGTTGCCGGCCGTGCTGCACACGATCGCCGTCTTCGACCTCGACCGGGACGACTTTGCGTCGTTTCTGAAGAGCATGGCGATGGACCTCACCGTCACCGCGTACCCGACCTACGACCACCTGCTCGACTACATGGAGGGCTCGGCGGCGGTCATCGGCACCATGATGCTGCCGATCCTGGGCAGCTCCGACCCGCTGGCGGCTCGGGAGCCGGCCCGACAGCTCGGCTTCGCCTTCCAGCTCACCAACTTCATCCGGGACGTCGCCGAGGACCTCGACCGGGGCCGCACCTACCTGCCGGACGAGGACCTGGCGAAGTTCGGTGTCACCCGCGAGGAGTTGGTGGCGGCCCGCGACCGGGGCCGCGGTACGCCCCGGATCCGCGAGCTGATCGAGTACGAGGTGACCCGCGCCCAGGCGCACTACGCCGCCGCCGCACCGGGCATCACCATGCTCGCGCCCGCCTCGCAGGCCTGCATGCGCACCGCGTACGCGCTCTACGGCGGCATCCTCGACGAGGTGGCCGCGCAGGATTACGACGTCTTCGTTCGGCGGGCCCTGGTGCCACAGCGGCGACGGATGGCGGTGGCCGCGCGGGCCCTGCTCACCCCGACCGGGACCCCGGTCGTCATCCCCGGGCCGGCGATCCACCCGGAGAGCCGGTGACAGCGAGTACGGCCATCGTGCTCCTCACCCGCGACCTGCGGGTGCACGACCACCCGGCGTTGGCCAGCACCTGCGCGGCCTTCGACCAGGTGGTGCCGCTGTACGTGCTCGACCCGGTGCTGACCGGCCGGTCCGCCAACCGCACCCGCTTCCTGCACCAGGCACTGGCCGACCTGCGCGCCCAACTCCGCGACCTCGGTGGCGACCTGGTGGTCCGGCACGGTGACCCGGTGACCGAGACGATCCGGCTGGCCGCCGAGGTCGACGCCACCGCCGTGGCGCTCTCGGCCGACGTGAGCCACTACGCCAGCCGGCGGGAGCGGCGACTACGCGCCGAGTGCGAGCGGCACCGGCTGCACCTGCGACTGTTTCCCGGGCTGACAGTGGTCGAGCCGGGTGCGTTGCGGCCCGGTGGCGGCGGTGACCACTACCGGGTGTTCAGCCCGTACCACCGGGCCTGGGCGGCCAACCGGTGGCGCGAGGAGTTGGCGGCACCGCACCGGATCGCGCTGCCCGACCGGGTCCGGGTGGGCCAGCTGCCGGCGCCGCCCGCCGGCGACTCGCCGGACGCGGCCGTCGGCGGCGAGCGGGTGGCCCGGCAACGGCTCACCGACTGGCTGCCCGAGCTGACCCGGTACGGCGATCAGCACGACGACATGGCCGGCGACGACACCTCGCGGCTGAGCCCGTACCTGCGCTTCGGTTGCGTGTCGCCGCTGGCGGTGGCGAACCGTGCCGGGGACCGGTCCGGCCCGTTCGTCCGGCAGCTCTGCTGGCGGGACTTCTACTACCAGGTCACCGCCGGTTTCCCGGAGATCTCGACCATGGCGTACCGGCGGGGCGCCACCGAGCGGTGGCGTTACGACGACGACGCGTTGGCGGCCTGGACCGAGGGCCGGACCGGGATGCCGATCGTCGACGCCGGGATGCGGCAGCTGCGGGCGCAGGGTTGGATGCACAACCGGGCCCGGCTGATCACGGCCGGCTACCTCACCAAACACCTCGGGCAGGACTGGCGCTCCGGGGTGGCGGTGTTCTTCCGCTGGCTGCTCGACGGCGACGTGGCGAACAACTCCGGCAACTGGCAGTGGGTGGCCGGTACCGGCAACGACACGAAGCCCTACCGGGGGTTCAACCCGGTCCGGCAGGCCGAACGGTACGACCCGGCCGGCGACTACGTGCGTCGGTGGGTGCCGGAGCTGGCGGGGGTGCAGGGCCGGGCGGTGCACCAGCCGTGGAAGCTGCCCGACCAGCTCCGGCGGGCGGTGGACTACCCGCCACCGTTGTCGGTGCCCGGCACCGACCCGGTCTGGCTGCGCTGACCACCACGTCAGAGCACCGAGTGCAACGCCTCGACCAGCTCGTCCACCCGGTCGTGTTCGGCGAGGTGCGCGGTGGCGTACGCGAAGGTGTAGCCGCGCTCCGGGTCGGCCCACGCGCTGCTGCCGCCGATGCCGCCCATGCCCCAGCTGCCGTCCGGCTCCCGTTGCATGCCCAACGTCCACTGGACCGGGCGGTCCAGCACCAGGTCCGGCCCGTCGTACTGGACCCGGGTGGTCTCCGCGATCAGCTCCGGGCTGACCAGCCGGACACCGTCCAGGACACCGCCGGCCAGCAGCCCGGCGTAGAGCCGGGCCAGGCTGGGCGCGGTGGCGTGCAGGTTGACCGCGGGCATCTCGGCCCCCCGCCACAGCGGGCTGTTCAGCACGGCGAGGTCCAGCCCGCCGGCCGGGTTGCCCAGCGCCCGCGCCCGCAGTGACAGCGGTTCGCCGAGCTTCCGAGCGGGCCACTGCGGGTCGCCGTACCGCAGGTCAGCGCAGCGCAGCTGGTCCGCCTCGGCCAGCCCGAAGCCGAGGTCGAGCTGCCAGCGGTCCGCGATCTCCTCGGCCAGGAACCGACCCAGCGACCGCCCGTCGGCCCGGCGGACCAGCTCGCCCACCAGATGCCCGTACGTCCAGGCGTGTTCCCCGGCGACCGAGCCCGGCGACCATTCGGGGTCGGCGGCGGCCAGGTCACCGGTGAGCAGCGCCCAGTCGGCGACCGCGGCGGCCGGTCGGGGCACCGGGAAGGCCGGCAGCCCGGCGGTGTGCGACAACACCTGCCGCACCGTGGCGGGAGTGCGGAACTCCGGCCAGTACCGGTCCACCGGCGCGTCGAGGTCGACAGCTCCCCGGTCGACGAGCAGCAGCAGGCAGAGCGCGGCCACCGGCTTGCCGACCGAGTAGACGTTGACCAGCGTGTCCGGCAGCCACGGCGCGCCGCCCGGCCGGTGGCCGCCGCGCGACCCGCCGACCAGGTCCACGACCGGTTGCCCGTCGTACCAGATGGTCAGGGCGGCCCCGGTCTCCCGACCGGAGGCGAGCAGGTCGTGGAAGTGGTCCCGGACCGGAGCGAAGCGTGCGTGCATCCGGTCACGGTAGGCGTCCGGGCCGGTGCGCGTGCCGGCTTTTCCGCCGACCTCGGTGGCCGGGGTGGTGTCGCTGGGGGATGCTGTTCGGTGTGGCGGAGCCGGAGCTGGTGGATGTGGTCGTGGTCGGGCTCGGAGTCGGCGGCGAGGAGGTGGCCGAACGACTCGCCGAGGCCGGCCTGAGCGTCGTCGGCGTCGAACGGGATCTCGTCGGCGGGGAGTGCCCGTACTGGGGCTGCATCCCGAGCAAGATGATGATCAGGGCGGCCAACGCGCTCGCCGAGGCCCGCCGGGTCGACGGGCTCGCCGGGACGGCGCAGGTCCAGCCGGACTGGGCGCCGGTGGCGAAGCGGATCCGCGAGGAAGCCACCGACACCTGGGACGACACGGTCGCGGCCGAGCGGTTCATCGGCAAGGGCGGCCGGCTCGTGCGGGGCAGCGGCCGGCTCGACGGTCCGCGCCGGGTTCGCGTCGGTGACCAGGTGTTCGAGGCCCGGTACGGGGTGGTGCTGGGCACCGGTACCCGTCCGTCGGTGCCGCCGATCGACGGCCTGGCCGACACGCCGTTCTGGACCAACCACCAGGCGATCGAGGTCGAGGAGTTGCCGGAGTCGCTGCTCGTGCTCGGTGGCGGCGCCATCGGTCTGGAGTTGGCGCAGGTCTTCGCCCGCTTCGGGGTCCGGGTCACGGTGGTCGAGGCGCTCGACCGGGTGCTGGCCATCGAGGAGCCCGAGGCGTCCGAGGTCGCCGCCGCGGCGCTGCGCGCCGACGGCGTGGAGATCCACACCGGGGTACGCGCCGAACGGGTCGAGCACGACGGGACCCGGTTCACGGTGCGGGGTGAGGGCGGCGCGGAGTTCACCGCCGACCGGCTGCTGGTGGTGACCGGGCGCAAGGCCCACCTGGCCGAGTTGGGTCTGGACACGATCGGGCTGGACGCCAGCCAGCGGTTCCTGCCGGTCGACGACCGTATGCACGTCACCGAGCATGTCTGGGCGGTCGGCGACCTGACCGGCGAGGGCGCCTTCACCCACATCGCCATGTACCAGGCGGGGATCGTGATCGCCGACGTCCTGGCCCACGCCCGGAAGGCGAAGGCCGGGGCGGACGCCAGCGGCACCTCCAGCGTGGTCGGCGGCGCGATGGGCGCGTCCAGCGCACTGGCCGCCAGCGGTTCGAGCGGATCGGCCGGCACCGTCCCGCGAGCCGACTACCGCGCGCTGCCCCGGGTGACGTTCACCGACCCCGAGATCGGTGCGGTCGGGCTCACCGAGCAGCAGGCGCGTGAGCGCGGCATCAACGTGCAGGTGGGTTTCACCAAACTCGGCAGCTCGACCCGAGGTTGGATCCATCGGGTCGGCGACGACGATTTCATCAAGCTGATCGCGGACGCCGACCAGGGCGTGCTGATCGGGGGCACCTCGGTCGGCCCGGCCGGCGGTGAGGTGCTGTCCGCGCTGGTGGTGGCGGTGCACGCGGCGGTGCCGCTGAGTCAGCTCCGGCACATGATCTACGCGTACCCGACCTTCCACCGGGCCATCGAGTCCGCCCTGCGTGACCTGTCCTGACGCCCTGCGCCGTCGACGCGCGTCGACTGGGCGAGCAGCTGGCCAGCAAGTGCGGCGCAGTTTGCTGTTCATTTCTTTCACAGAGGTGACGTACGATTGCGGCCGTGACCAAGCGGTTGACAGAAGTTGCCAAGAAGGCGGGCGTCAGCGAGGCCACCGTCAGCCGGGTGCTCAACGGCCGGGACGGCGTCTCCGAGGCGACCCGGACTGCCGTGTTGACGGCGCTGGACGTGCTCGGTTACGAGCGGCCGACCAAGTTGCGTGGCGAACGCGCCCGGCTGGTCGGGTTGGTGCTGCCCGAGTTGCAGAACCCGATCTTCCCGGCGCTGGCCGAGGTCGTCACCGGCACGCTCGCCCAGCGCGGCTACACCCCGGCGCTCTGTGCCCGCACCATCGGCGGGGTCTCCGAAATGGACTACGTGGAGATGCTCCTCGACCACCAGGTCTCCGGGGTGATCTTCGCTGGTGGCTCGTACGCGCTCGCCGACGCCCGGCACGACCACTACCGCCGGCTGACTGACCGAGGGCTTCCGGTCGTGCTGGTCAACGCGGGTGTCGACGAGTTGGGGTTCCCCCGGGTCTCCACCGACGACGCGGTGGCGGTGGAGCAGGCGTACGGGCATCTGCGCTCGCTCGGGCACGAACGGATCGGCATGGTGCTCGGCCCGGAAGGGCACGTGCCGTCCCGGCGCAAGCTGGACGCCATGGTCCAGGCCGCGGGTTGGGGCGACGCCGAGCGGGAGTGCGTCGAGCGCTCCAGCTTCTCGATGGAGGGGGCGCGGGTCGCCGCGACGAAGTTGGTCGAGCGGGGCGTGACCGGCATCATCTGCGCCAGCGACGTCCTGGCGTTGGGCACGATCCGCGCGGCCCGGCGGCTGGGCCGTTCGGTGCCGGCCGACGTGTCGGTGGTGGGCTTCGACGACTCCGCGTTCATGACGTGCACCGACCCGCCGTTGACCACGGTGCGGCAGCCGATCGAGACGATGGGGCAGGCCGCCGTGGATCTGCTGGTCACCCAGATCGAGGGTGCCGGCGTGTTGCAGGACGAGCTGCTGTTCGAGCCCGAGCTGGTGGTACGCGGCTCGACCGCTCCCGCCCCTCGTCGCTGACCGACCCGGGGTGATCCGCCCCCGCTGAAACGACGCTTCGGCCGTCGACCGCCTCGCGCGGTCGGCGGCCGTTCGTCGTTGCCGGAACCCCGCCGGCCGGGTCCGAACCGCCGCCCGCCCATAACTGTCCGAAAGCCACCAAGTCCGGGCAGTTCCAGTGTTCCGTCGGCATCTGTCGTTAGTAAGTCGTGTCCTTTCAGAGCACGATCGAAACCTTGCTGGAATGAGTCGGTCTCGCTACAGTGACTCCACTCACACCTGGCTCCGACGCAGCTACTGGGCGTCAGGTCGTATCACCGCAGATCAGCGAAGGTCATTGGAGACACCCGTTCCCGAAGGGATGGACAGATGTCCGTACCGCAATACCGAAAGGCTGCGGCGGTCGCGCTCGTGGCCGGCCTGGGGCTCAGCCTCACGGCGTGCTCCACGAAGAGCGACGACAAGGGCGCGACCGCCGGCGGCAAGGTCACCATCACGGTGGACTGCCAGCCGGTCGGCGCCCAGAAAGAGCTGTTGAAGAACTGGAACGACGACGTCGCCGAGTTCCAGAAGCAGAACCCGGACATCACCATCAAGAGCGTCAGCGTCGGCGAGCAGTGCAACAACCCGCCGGACTTCACCGCCCGCCTCGCCGGCGGCACCGTGACCGACGTCTTCTACGGGTACATGACCGACCTGCAGCAGGTGCTCGACTCCGGTCAGGCGATGGACATCAGCCAGTACGCCAACAAGGACACCATCCCCACCTGGGACAGCGTCGACCCGGCGCTCAAGGAGGTCTTCACCGACGGGGGCAAGCTCTACGCCGTCCCGGTGAAGAACTACTCGATGGGCCTGGTCTACAACAAGGTCCTGTTCCAGCAGGCCGGGCTCGACGTGAACAACCCGCCGAAGACCTGGGCCGACGTCCGGGCCGCCGCCAAGAAGATCTCCGCGCTCGGCAACGGCATCGCCGGCTACTCGGAGTACAGCGCCGGCAACACCGGTGGCTGGCACTTCACCTCCCTGCTCTACTCGCAGGGCGGCCGGGTGCTCAGCGAGGACGGCAAGAAGGCCGACTTCAACAACCCCATGGGCAAGCAGGTCCTGCAGAACCTCAAGGACATGCGGTACGGCGACAACAGCATGGGCGCCCGTCAGCTGCTCCAGTGGG
Organism: Micromonospora sp. DH14; assembly: GCF_029809455.1. Taxonomy (NCBI): domain Bacteria; kingdom Bacillati; phylum Actinomycetota; class Actinomycetes; order Micromonosporales; family Micromonosporaceae; genus Micromonospora; species Micromonospora sp. DH14. Next base: position 38,288 of record NZ_JARVKT010000001.1, read on the forward strand.
GCGACCTGCTGACGAACGCCGGCGCTGGCAAGGTCGGCATGTTCATCGGCGCGCCGGACGCGACCCAGGCGATCGTCAGCCAGTTCCAGGGCAAGTTCCAGGACTGGGCGATGGCCCCGCTGCCCGGCCAGGACGGTGCGGCGAAGGGGACGCTCGGCGGCGGCGAGGGTTACTTCTTCAAGAAGGACCTCACCCCCGAGCAGGTCAAGGCCGGCCTGAAGTGGATCGCGTACCAGAAGCTCACCCCGGGCAAGGGCCAGTTCGACTACGTCCGGGCCAAGCCGCAGAACTACCCGGTCGGTCTGCCCCAGCCGCTGCTCTTCGCCAACGGCAGTGACGCGCAGAAGCAGGAACTGGAGCTGCGGAAGGCGAACGCAAACGTCGACACGACGAACTTCGCGCTCTTCGAGGCGACCCCGGTCCCGATCAAGGGTGAGCCGCGCAACGCCCAGGCCATCTACGCGGTGCTCGACGCCGCGATGTCGGGAGTGCTGACCAACCCGAACTCGAACATCGACGCCCTGCTCAAGACCGCCGAGGAGAAGGTCAACCAGCTCCTCGCCGCCGAGAGCTGACCGCTCGTGTGGGGGTCGGGACGCCGACCCGACCCCCACGCCACCCCCACTACGCCTCGACGTCACCGACTCACCCAGGAGTTGCCTTGGCGATCACCGCCGTCCCGGAGACCCCCAGGAAACCGGGCCGCCCGCCGTCGCCGTACTCGGCGCGACCGCAGCGCACCAGCCTCGGCCGCAAGGTACGGGACAACCTCACCGGTCACGCGTTCCTGATCGGTGCGGTGCTCTGCTTCGTCGTCTTCTCCTGGTACCCGATGATCCGCGGCATCATCATGAGCTTCCAGCGGACCCGGCGCGGCGAGACCACCTGGGTGGGCTGGGACAACTACTCCCGCATCATCGCCGACCCCAGCTTCTGGACGGCCTGGCAGAACACCTTCTACTTCACGGTCCTGGCGCTGGCCCTCGGGTACGTGGTGCCGTTCTTCGTGGCGATCCTGCTCAACGAGTTCCGGCACGCCAAGGGGTACCTGCGGATCCTGGTCTACCTGCCGGTGATGCTGCCGCCGGCCTCGGCGCTGTTCCTCTTCAAGTTCTACGCGTACGACCCCAGCGACGCCGGGCTCTTCAACGCGATCCTCAAGGCGCTGCACCTGCCCACCTCGCAGTGGATGCAGTCGCCGGAGATGACGATGCCGGCGATGGTGGTCGCTTCGACGTGGATGAACATGGGCGGCGCTGTGCTGATCTACCTGGCGTCGTTGCAGAACATCCCCGGCGAGCTCTACGAGGCCGCCGAGCTCGACGGCGCCGGGATCTGGCGCCGGATCGTGCACGTGACGATCCCGCAGACCCGGTTGATCCTCGCGCTCCTGGCGATGCTCCAGATCGTCGCCACCATGCAGCTCTTCATCGAGCCACTGATCCTCGCCAACGGCGCGGGCGCTGAGGACTCGGCGACCTCGGTGGCGTACCTCATCTATCAGCACGGGTTCTTCCAGAACGACCTCAACGGCGCCGCCGCGCTGGGCGTGATCATGCTCGTGGTGCTGGCCGGCTTCTCCGCCGTGTACGTGCGGCTGACTGCGAAACAGGACTAGGACGGCGAGGAATGGCACAGGATTCCGGAACCCGGACCCTCATCTCCCACTCCCAGCTCAGCCGGGGGCGCGGCAAAGTCATCTACTGGACGCTGCTGGTCGTTGTCGTGGCCGGGTTCACGCTCGTCTTCCTCGGGCCGCTCTACTGGATGGTCACCGGCGCGCTCAAGTCCGGCCAGGAGATCGCGCAGACCCCGCCGTCGCTGTTCCCGAAGGACCCGCAGCCGCAGAACTACATCGACGCGTGGAACAACCTGGCCCTCGCCAAGCTGCTCTTCAACACCTTCTACTACGCGATCGGCGCGGTGCTGTTCCAACTGGTCTTCGACAGCGCGGCGGCGTACTCGTTGTCCAAGCTCCGGCCGATCTTCGGCAACGCGATCCTCGGCCTGATGCTGGCGACGCTGATGATCCCGGCGATGGTCCTCATCGTGCCGCAGTACGTGACGGTGCTCGACCTGCCGATCCTGCACATCAACCTGCTGGACTCGCCGTTCGCCATCTGGCTGCCGATGGTCGCCAACGCGTTCAACATCTTCCTGCTGAAGCGGTTCTTCGACTCGATCCCCGAGGAGCTGATGGCCGCCGCCCTCATGGACGGGGCGTCGTCGCTGCGTACGCTCTGGTCGATCATCCTGCCGCTGTCACGTCCCATCCTCGGCGTCGTCTCGATCTTCGCCGTGACGGCGGTGTGGAAGGACTTCCTCTGGCCGAAGCTGGTCATGCCCTCGCCGGAGACCCGGACGGTGAGCGTCGGCATCTACACCTTCGCCGGCGGCACCCCGATGAACGTGGTGATCGCCGCGTCGGTCATCGCCGCGATCCCGACGGTCATCATCTTCCTGATCTTCCAACGGAACATCATGTCCGGTCTGACCACGGGCAGCATCAAGGGATAGCCACCACCGCATCCTTCCGCGCGGCGAACAACGACAGTTCGCCCGACACATGACCAGGTCCGGCGAACCCGCCGACGTACTGACGCAGAAAGCAGGTGCTCGTGTCCACAGCTGACAGAAGTCCGTGGTGGCGGGGAGCGGTGATCTACCAGGTGTATCCCCGGAGCTTCGCCGACGGCAACGGCGACGGCATCGGTGACATCGCCGGCATCCGGTCCCGGCTGAACCACCTGTCCGCGCTCGGCGTCGACGCGATCTGGTTCAGCCCCTGGTATCCCTCCCCGATGGCCGACGCCGGATACGACGTCTCCGACTACCGCGACATCGATCCGGTCTTCGGCACCCTGGCCGAGGCGGAGGCGCTGATCGCGGAGGCGCACGAGCTGGGCATCCGGAGCATCGTCGACGTGGTGCCGAACCACTGCTCGGACGCGCACCCCTGGTTCCAGGCCGCGCTCGCCGGCGGGCCGGGGGCACCCGAACGGGACCTGTTCTGGTTCCGGCCCGGCCGGGGACCCAACGGCGACGAGCGACCCACCGACTGGGTCGGCGAGTTCGGCGGGCCGACCTGGACCCGCACCACCAACCCGGACGGCACCCCCGGCGACTGGTACCTGCACCTGTTCGCCCCGCAGCAACCGGACTTCAACTGGGACCACCCCCGGGTACGGGCGGAGTTCGAGGACATCCTGCGGTTCTGGTTCGACAGGGGCGTGGACGGCATCCGGATCGACTCGGCCGGGCTCCTGGTCAAGGACGGGACGCTGCCCGAGGTCCGACCGGACCAGCCGCACCCGTTCCACGACCTCGACGGGGTGCACGACATCTACCGGGGCTGGCGTCGGGTCGCCGACGAGTACCCCGACCGGGCGCTGATCGGTGAGGTGTGGCTGCCGGACCGGCAGCGGTTCGCCAACTACCTGCGCCCGGACGAGCTGCACGCCGCGTTCAACTTCGACTTCCTCGGCTGCGCGTGGGACGCCGCGGCGCTGCGGGAGAGCATCGACGGAACGTTGAGCGCGCACGCCCCGGTCAACGCCCCGGCCACCTGGGTGCTCTCGAACCACGACGTCACCCGGCACGTCACCCGCTACGGCCGGGCGGACACCCGGTTCAGCTTCGCCGCCAAACGCGAGGGCATCCCCACCGACCTGGAGCTGGGCACCCGCCGGGCCCGGGCCGCCGCGCTGCTCTCCCTGTCGCTGCCCGGCGCCGCCTACGTCTACCAGGGCGAGGAGCTGGGCCTCTACGAGGTCGAGGACATCCCGTACGCGCTGCGCCAGGACCCGATGTGGGAACGGTCCGGCCGGATCGACCCCGGTCGGGACGGCTGCCGCGTGCCGCTGCCCTGGGCCGGGGACGAGCCGCCGTTCGAGTTCAGCCCCGAGGGTGCGGCCGGGCCGTGGCTGCCGCAGCCGGCGGACTGGAAGGACCGCACGGCCCGCGCGCAGAGCGGCGACTCGGCCTCGATGCTGGAGCTGTACCGGGCGGCGATCCAGGCGCGGCGGGCCGAACCGGCGCTCGGTGACGGCACGCTCACCTGGCTGCCCGCCCCGGACGGGGTGCTCGCGTTCAGCCGCGGCGGTGGCTTCACCTGCCTGGTCAACCTCGCCGACATGGCCGTGCCGTTGCCCGCCGAAGCGGAGTTGCTGCTGGCCAGCGGGCCACTCGACGAGGGGCTGCTGCCCTGCGACACCGCGGTCTGGCTGCGTACCCCCGATGTGGCGGACGGGCCGCGCGCGGCGAACGGAGCCGACCTGACCTGACCGCCTCGGTGCCGGCGGCCCCGTCCCTGCCGCCGGCACCACCTCACCCCAGGAAGGAGGAACGACGGGCGTACCCCCGCACCCGTCGACGGGCAACGCACCGACACCCACCCCCGAAAGAGGTGTAGCGACCCATGTCCAGAACTGGCACCACACGAGGCACGCCGCCGAGCGGCCCGCCCCACCCCGTCCCCGCCACCACCCGCACCGGTCGCCGGCTGCTCGCCGGTGCGCTCGCCGGAATGCTTCTCGCCACCGCGCCGGTCGTCACCCCCACGGCCGGCGCGGCACCGAAAGTCGACCCGTCCGCCTCAGCCGCCCGCGCGGCCATGCTCGCCGGCCTGTCCGCGACCATGACCGCCAGCAGCTACAACCAGAACTACGTGGCGGTCAACGCCAACGACGGCAACGCCACGACCTACTGGGAGAGCGCCAACAACGCGTTCCCGCAGTGGATCCAGGCGGACCTGGGCGCCACCGTCACCGTGGACCGGGTGGTGCTGAAGCTGCCGCCCTCGTCGGACTGGCAGACCCGCACGCAGACCCTGTCGGTGCTGGGCTCGACCAACGGCTCGTCCTTCACCACCCTGAAGGCGTCCGCCGGCTACACGTTCAACCCGAGCAGCGGCAACACCGCCACCGTCAGCTTCACCGCCGCCAGCACCCGCTACGTACGCGTGCAGGTCACCGGCAACACCGGCTGGCCGGCCGCGCAGTTCTCCGAGGTGGAGGTGTACGGCGCCACCGGCAGCACCGACACCCAGGCCCCGAGCGTCCCGGGCAACCTGGCGTACACCCAGCCGGCCAGCGGGCAGATCCGGCTCACCTGGTCGGCGTCGACCGACAACGTCGCCGTGACCGGCTACGACATCTACGCCAACGGCGCGCTGCGCGGCAGCGTCAACGGCTCGACGCTGACGTACACCGACAACCAGGCGGACAGCGCCACCGTCTCGTACTACGTGCGGGCCAAGGACGCGGCCGGCAACCAGTCGGCGAACAGCAACACCGTGACCCGGACCGGCACCGGCACCCCGCCCACCGGCAGCAACCTGGCGGTCGGTAAGCCGATCACCGCCTCCGGGTTCGTGCACACGTTCGTGGCCACCAACGCCAACGACAACAACGTGGCCACCTACTGGGAGGGCAACGGCAACCCGAGCACGCTGACCGTGCAGCTCGGCGCGAACGCCACTCTCAGCCAGATCGTGCTGAAGCTCAACCCGGACTCGGCATGGGGCACCCGTACCCAGAACATCACGGTGCTCGGCCGGGACCAGGCCTCGTCGTCCTTCACCACACTGGTCGGCGCGGCGAACTACACCTTCAACCCGGGCAGCGGCAACACGGTGACCATCCCGGTCTCCGGCGCGGCTGCCGACGTGCGGCTCTCGATCGCCTCGAACACCGGCGCACCGGCCGGGCAGGTGGCCGAGTTCCAGGTCTTCGGCACCCCCGCGCCGAACCCGGACCTGACCGTGACCGGCATGTCGTTCAACCCGTCCGCACCGGTGGAGACCAGCACCATCACGCTCTCCGCGACGGTGCGCAACGCCGGTTCGGCGGCCTCCGGCGCGACGAACGTCAACTTCTACCTGGGCTCCACCCGGGTCGGCACCGCGTCGGTCGGCGGCCTCGCAGCCGGCGCGTCGACGACGGTCAGCGCCAGCATCGGCACCCGCGACTCGGGCAGCTACCCGCTCAGCGCGAAGGTCGACGAGTCGAACACCGTCGTCGAGTCCGACGACACCAACAACAGCTACTCCAACCCCAGCCCGCTGGTGGTCGGCGCGGTGGCCAGCTCCGACCTGGTCGCCTCGGCCGTCGACTGGTCGCCGGGCAACCCGCCGCCGGGCAGCACCGTCACCTTCTCCGTGTCGATCCGCAACGCGGGCAACCAGGCGTCCGCGTCCGGCGCGCACGGCATCACGCTGACCGTGCTCAACGAGTCCGGCACCGTGGTCCGTACCCTGACCGGCTCGTACTCCGGCGTGATCAACGCCGGTGCGACGGTCGGACCGGTCAACCTGGGCACCTGGACCGCCGCGAACGGCAAGTACACCGTCCGGGTGGTGCTCGCCGTGGACGGCAACGAACTACCGGTCAAGCAGACCAACAACACCACCGACCGCCCGCTCTTCGTGGGGCGCGGCGCGAACCTCGGCTACGACATGTACGAGGCCGAGGACGGCACCACCGGCGGCGGCGCCGGGCAGGTCGGCCCGAACCGGGACATCGGCAACCTCGGCGGTGAGGCGTCCGGGCGTCGGGCGGTCACCCTGAACAGCACCGGCGCGTACGTCGAGTGGACCACCCGGGCGGCGACCAACACCCTGGTCACCCGCTTCTCGATTCCCGACTCGGCGGGCGGCGGGGGGATCGACTCGACGCTCAACATCTACGTCAACGGCACCCTGCACAAGCCGATCAACCTGACCTCCAAGCACATCTGGCTGTACGGCTCGGAGGCCAGCCCGAGCGACTCGCCCAGCGCCGGTCCGCCTCGCCACCTGTACGACGAGGCGAACGTGATGCTGAACTCGACCATCCCGGCCGGCAGCAAGATCCGTCTGCAGAAGGACCCGGCCAACACCACCACGTACGCGATCGACTTCGTCAACCTGGAGCTGGTCGCACCGCGAGCGAACCCGGACCCGGCCCGTTACCGGGTGCCGTCCGGCTTCAGCCACCAGGACGTGCAGAACGCGCTGGACGCGGTCCGGATGGACACCACCGGCAACCTGGTCGGCGTCTACCTGCCGGCCGGCACCTACGAGACCGCCCAGAAGTTCCAGGTGTACGGCAAGCCGGTAATCGTGACGGGCGCGGGCATGTGGTACACCCGCTTCCAGACGCCGACCGGACAGCAGAACACCGACGCGGGCTTCCGGGTGGAGTCCTCGGCCAGCGGGTCGTCCTTCTCCCACCTGGCCTTCTTCGGCAACTACACCAACCGGATCGACGGGCCGGGCAAGGTCTGGGGTGAGCTGAAGGACGTCGACAACATGACCCTGGACAGTGTCTGGGTCGAGCACACCGTCTGCGCGTACTGGGGGGTGAGCGTCAGCGGGCTGACCATCAAGAACAGTCGCTTCCGCAACACCTTCGCCGACGGGGTGAACCTGACGAACGGCAGCACCAACAACCTGATCACCAACACCGAGGGGCGGTCGAACGGCGACGACGCGTTCGCCCTCTTCTCGGCGACCGACCAGGGTGCCTCGGTCGGCAACAACGGCAACGTGTTCGAGAACCTGACGGCCACGTTGACGTGGCGGGCGGCCGGGTTGGCGGTCTACGGCGGCTACAACAACATCTTCCGCAACCTCTACATCGCGGACATGTTGACGTACTCCGGGATCACCATCAGCTCGCTGGACTTCGGCTACCCGTTCATCGGGTTCGGATCCAGCCCGCCCACCCAGTTCCAGAACATCTCGATCGTCAGAGCCGGCGGGCACTTCTGGGGCTCCCAGACGTTCCCCGCGATCTGGGTCTTCTCCGCATCCAAGGAGTTCCGCGGCATCCGGGTGTCCGACGTGGACATCGTCGACCCGACGTACACCGGGATCATGTTCCAGACCAAGTACAACGGGTCGCAGCCGGAGAACCCGATCACCGACACGGTCTTCACCAACGTCTCGATCAGCGGCGTCCGCAAGAGCGGGGACGCGTACGACGCGAAGTCCGGCTACGCGATCTGGGCCAACGAGATGCCGGAACCCGGTCAGGGCCCGGCGGTCGGCTCGGTCACCTTCACCAACCTGCGGCTGACCAACAACTACCAGGACATCCGCAACACCACGACAACCTTCACCATCAACCGCAACTGAGCTAGCGCGTGGTCGACGCCGTCGGGAGGGTCCCCTCTTCCGGCGGCGTCGTGCCGTGCCGGCCCGCGCCGGCGGCGAACCGGGCCGCGCCGGCCAGCGCGTCCGTCGCCAGCGAGTCCATCCCGTACGCCAACTCGGTCGCCAGCGCCTCCGGCTCTGGCCGCCCCGCGCCGGCCAGCACCGCGGCCCGGTCGTTGCGCAGGCAGGTCTGCGGGTGCCGGGCGATCGACGCCGCCAGCTCCTCGGCCGCCGCCCGCGCCTGGCCGGGTGGCACCACCCGGTTGACCAACCCCATCGTGTACGCCTCATCGGCCGGCACCGGGCGGCCGGTGAGGATCAGGTCCATCGCCCGGCTCTCGCCGATCAACCGCGGCAGCCGGACGGTGCCGCCGTCGATCAACGGCACTCCCCAGCGGCGGCAGAACACCCCGAGGGTCGCGTCCGACTCGGCGACCCGCAGGTCACACCAGAGCGCCAACTCCAGGCCGCCGGCCACCGCGTACCCGGAGATCGCCGCGATCACCGGTTTGCTCAGCGTCATCCGGGTCGGACCCATCGGGCCGTCCCCCTCCGGCTCCACCCGGTTGCCGCTCGGCGTGCCGATCGCCGTGAGGTCGGCACCGGAGCAGAACGTGCCCCCGGCACCCCAGAGCACCGCCACCGCCGAGTCCGGGTCGGCCTCGAAGGCCCGGAACGCGTCCGCCAGCGACCGCGCGGTGGGACCGTCGACGGCGTTCCGAGTCGCCGGCCGATCCAGCACCACGGTGCTGACCGGTCCGCGTCGCTCCACCCGCACACCCATCCCGCCAGCATGCCCGGCCCACCGCACCCCCACAATCCCCGTCGATCTTGCACTTTCGGGTGACGTTATGCGCTTTGTGCCCGGACCTTCAGTGCAGGGCCCGCGAGATCGGCGACGTGGGGGTGCGGCAGGTTTGTCGCCGCCGACCGGTTTGCGACGACGATCGCCGGGAAGTCGGTACTCGTGCGAGCGCTATTGACGAAAGTTGAGCAGGACTCCCGGCTGGATGGCGCGGGTGACCGGTTGCAGAAGGTCGTCCTGGGGACGCTGCGTCCGCGCCGGCTGCGCGATCTGCTGCACGGGGTGACCCTCGGGCACCCGCTGCACCCGGCGATGGTGCAGGTGCCCGTCGGTGCGTGGATCAGCGCCGCGGTGCTGGACCTCATGCCCGGGCAGCGCCGGCCGGCCGCCGTGCTGGTCGGTCTGGGCACGGTCAGCGCGCTGCCAGCGGCCGTCGCCGGTCTGAACGACTGGGCGGCACTCGCCCGGGACCAGCGCCGGGTCGGTCTCGTGCACGCCGCCGCCAACACCGTCGGCATGGCGATCTACGCCGGCTCGCTGGCCGCTCGGATGTCCGGTCGCCACGGGATGGGCCGCGCGCTCGGCTTCCTCGGGCTCTCCACCGTGAGCCTCGGGGCGTACATCGGGGGTCACCTCGCGTACAAGCAGGGGGCGCAGGTCAACCAGAGCATCTCCGAGCTGCACCGGATGACCGACGGTTGGCACTCGTTGGCCGACATGGCGACGTTGCCGCAGCGCACCCTGATCACCCGCGAGGTGGACGACAACATCTCGGTGATCCTCTACCGGCACGGTGACGAGGTGACGGTGATGTTGGAGCGCTGCCCGCACCAGAGTGGGCCGCTCGGCGAGGGCGAGGTGCAGGAGATCGACGGTCACGCCTGTGTGGTCTGCCCGTGGCACGGCAGCGCGTTCCGGCTCAACGGCGGCGAGGTAGTGCAGGGGCCGTCCGGCAACGACCAGCAGGTCCTGCCCACCCGGATCCAGAACGGCGTGCTCCAGACCCGCCTACCCTGACCTGCTTGCCCCGACCTGCCTGCCCTGACCCGGCTGCCCTGACCCGTTGCCCCGACCCGCTTGTCCCGGCCACCGGCCCCGACTGCTGCAATGGTCGGCGGCGATGCTCGTGCATGGACCCCTTCGAGCGGGCCGGCCCGCGGCACGTCGGCGCACCCGGTAACACTCCGTGGCGGCTGCGGAGGCAATGACACGCTCGACGCTGATGCCTGTGGGTCATCTTTATGACTCACAGGCATCGCGCATCCCGAGGAACTGCCTCCGGCGCTCCCGCTGCGGCCGGGTGACCGGACCGTCGCCGCCGTGCTGGCCGGCCGCCGTGGCCTGCGGCGAGGCGGCACACCCACACCCCCCGCACCAGATGCGGAGCCCAACAGGGCCAGCCGGCGACAGCGTCGCGCTGGTCGATCGCCTCAGCTGCGTCGGTGGCGGCCGACCGGCGGTCCGTCCGGTACGGAATCCAACCCGTGCTCACCGTTGAACAACCCGCCTTCAGCGCCCGCGCCGGCCCAGCCGTCGTCGCCACTCCACTCGCCGGGGCCGTCGGTACCCATTCCGCCGCCGGCGGGTGCCGCGCCGCCGCGGGAGGGTGGCATGCCGCTGCCGGTAGGTGCGACGCCGCTGCCGGTAGGCGTCATCCCGGTGCCGCGAAGTGCGAGATCGTTCCCGCCCGGTGCCGGGCCACCGGTCGGTGTCGAGGGGCCTTCGATGGCCGCCGCCCGGCTGGCAGCCCACGCGGCCCCGCTCCCGGCCGCCCCACCACTGCTCAGCCGGCCAGCCCCGCCAGTGCTCAGCCCCGCCCCATCGCCGCTCCGGCCCGCCCCGCCTCGGGGTCTGCGGGAGGGCGCGGCCAGCCGGGGAGCGCCGGCTGCGGTGACCGGGCGGCGGCGCAGCCCCAGGACCGCGCCGATCTGGGCGCCGACGATGCTCGCCACTGCCAGTACGGCGGAGACCGCCAGCGGGCGGTTCACCCGATCGACGTCACCGGCCCGGGCCGCACCGACCGTCATCGCGGGTGGTTGGCCCGTCGACTGCGTACCGCTGGGTGGTGCCGGGGCCACCCGCGGCGGGGCGGCCTGCTCGGGCGCCGGCCGAGGCGCGGGCGGCTTCGACGCCGTGGGCCGGTCGACGAGCCGGCCGGTGGCGTGCTGCCGGGCCCCCTGGTCGGTGGCCTCGCTGGGCAGTCGGAGGAGTTGGCCGGGGCGGATCCGGTCCGGGTCGTCGAGCTTGTTCAGCTTGGCGAGCTGTCGGTAGTCGCCGAACTCGTCCAGGTACCGCTCGGCCACCTCCCCGAGGTAGTCGCCCCGCGCCACCCGGTACACCGGCGCGGCCTCGTCGGTCGCCGTCGGGCCGCCGGGTGCGGCGAGCCCTGCCCCGGCCAGGCCGAGCAGCCGGCCCTGGGCCACCGGCGCGGCAGTGTCCGGTGTCGTCGCCGCGCGGGTCGGCGCGGCCAGCGTGGTGACGGCGGGTGCGCCCGGATGCGCGTACGCCGGAGCCCCATAGACCGCCGCGGCGCTGGCGGCGGCCGGACTGGCGACCAGGATCAACGCCACCGAGCCGACCAGCGCGGCGGCGGCCTTCTGCTGGCGGCCCATTCCGGGCAGCTTCGGCGCCGGCCGGCGCAGGGTCTGCGCGCCCAGCTCGACGAGGACGGAGAAGGCGAACGTGGCCCAGCCGAACCAACCCGCCACGGCCAACGCCCGCAGGAAGAGCTGGCCGTCGTCCCGGCTGGTCAGCGCGGTTCCCACCTCCCCGATGGTGGGCAGGTGATCGGGCAGAGGGTTACCGGCGAAGGCGAGCAGCGCGATCGGTGCGCCGACCAGTAGCACCAGCAGCACGGCCAGTGCGCCGATGCCGGTGAGGATCCGTCCGGTCCGCCGTACCACGGACCCAGCCGATACGGGCATGGCTGCCTTCCTTCCTACGGTGCTGCGGTGATGGCACGTGCGGTCGCCTCGCCGGTGACGGTGACCGTCTTGTCCTGGACGAACGGTCCGAGCATCGAGCGGTGGTAGGTGATGGTGACGGTCACCCGGATCAGGACCTCCCCGTCGACCTCGGGGAAGCTCACGGTGTGGCCGGCGGCCTTCGCGGCGGCCAGATAGTCGGCGACCGCCGCGCGTGCCTGCGGCTGGTCGATCCGTTTCGGGCCGCCCTCGATGGCGGTGGCCCGGTCGATGGCCTGACCGCCGGCCCGAGCCGCCTCGGCGGCCAGGTTCTGGGCCCGTTGCAGGGTGCGGAGCTGACCGGCGCCGTCGAAGGAGAGGCCGATGATGGCCAGTACGCCGACCATCGTCACCGCGAGGAAGATGCTCACCCGGCCGTGCTCACCTGCCCGGGAGGACACTGCGGCCGACGTGGTGGCCGTCATCGCCGGCTCCGGTAACGGTCGAGCGGGGAGGTGAACTGCCCGGTGATCAGCCGTTCACTCGTCATCCCGGGCAGGATGTCGAGGGTGATGTCCCGGAAGGACACCCGGCAGCTGATCGTCACCGTCACCGTGGCGTCCGTTCCGACCGCGCTGCTGAAGGCGTCGTCGAACCCGGAATCCTTGCCGGCAATCGAGCCGGTGAACGTCGGCTCCAGGTCGTTGGCGCAGGCCAGACCGTGCCAGTCCAGCTGTTTCCGGGCGGCCTCCAACGCCTCCGTCTTGGCGGTGGCGGAATTGCGGGAGATCGACGCCGCCCGGGCGGCGTCGTGCGCGGCCGCGTCGAGCGCCTCCGCCGCCACCGCGCTGCGCCCGACCACGCCGGCCAGCACCATCAGCGCGATGAACGCGGGCGCCAGCACCGCCACCTCGATGGAGACCGAGCCCCGCTCGGCGGCCCGGGTCATGGCGGGGTCACCCGCTCCACCGTCCCGTGGGCGGTCTGCTGTATCGCGAAGTCCACGCCGGGCACCACGGACAGCGAGCGGCCACTCACCGTGCAGGTCACCTCGGTCGTGGTGGTCACGCAGGTCGGGCCGGCCTTGTCCCAGCCCACCAGCCAGCCGCCGGCGGCTCGCAGGAAGCGGGAGGCGCTCTCCACCCCGGCGCCGTCGGCCGCCTCATACGTCCGCTGGGCGTTGACGCCGCTCTGCGCGGCGTTCAACGCGGTGGAGCGGGCCAGGAAGACGGCCGCGACCTGGACCGAGGCGAAGAGCAGCACCAGGATCAGCGGCATCATCACGGCCAACTCCACCGGGTTGGCGCCCCGCTCGTGGTCGCCGGCCGCGAGGCGACGCCGGGCGGCGGTCACCGCTCGGCTCCACCACGGGTACGCGGCTCGGCGCATCCCGACTACTTGCCCGGGCTCGTGTAGTCCGGGATCTTTTCCATCCAGTTGTTGGCCTTGGTCAGAGCCAGGGCGGTGACGGCCATGGCGACGGCGACCAGACCCGCGATGATCACCGCGGTGGGCACCGGGCTGTCGCCACGCTCACCGTCGCGGCGCAGCTCTGCCAGGCGCGTCGTCAGCACGACGTGCAGGTAGCTGATGATGGACATGGCGTTTCTCCTTCAGGGGATGGAATCAGAGGCGGGCGACGAACGGATAGAGGACGAACCCGAGCAGCACGAAGACGAGCAGCGCGCCCGGGATGTCGAGCTTGCTGGTCACCGCCTCGGCGCGGGTGAGGTTGTCGGTACGGATCTGGTCGCGTAGCGAGTCGGCCCGGCTGCGCAGGGTTTCGTGCACCTGCGCGCCCTCGCTGCCCGAGGAGCGCATGATCGCGCCGACGTCACCCAGCTCCGGAATGCCGATCTTGTCGGCGAGGTCGCGCAGCTCGTCCCAGGGCGAGTGCATCTGCATCTGGGCGATCCGCAGCGACTCCTGGAGCCGGTCGAACACCCAGCCGTCACAGACCGCCGCCGCCCGCTCCAGCGACTGCACCGGCCCGTGCGCGGCCGAGAGTTGCAGGGCCACCAGGTCGAGGTAGGTGCAGACGGCCTGGCGGAACTCGTCGCGGGCGGCGTCCGCCTTGGTCAGCACCGCCCGGTGCGCCAGCAGACCGCCCAGCAGCGCCAGGCCCAGGCTGCCGAGCACCGGCACCACCAGCGGGAACGAGACGCCGAGCGCCCACAGCGTCACCCCGAGCAGCGTCGGCGTGGCCAGCCCGATCAGCGCGGAGAGCAGCACCGACAGCGCGTACTGCTCGGGCGTCTGACCGATCAGGGCCAGCTGCCGCTGCGGCGGTCGCAACCAGCGGGACAACCCGGTCAGCGAGTCGAGCCGCCGGGACGCGGGCGTGGCGACCCGGCCGGTGCCCGGTGGCTGGTGTAGCCGGCGCAGCGCCGGCCCGAGCGCCGGTGTCGCCGGCACCAACTCCCGGACCACCAGGAACACACCCAGACCGATCCCGGCGCCACCGCAGACCGCCAGGACCAACTGCCAGTTCACGATCACGGGAGCGACCTTTCGTTCACGCGATCACCTCGGTCGGGTCGGGCGCCGGCAGGAACCGGGCCGGACGTCGCGGCTGGCTCATCGACCGCACCCAGGCCAGCAGGCCGACGAAGGCGGCGCCGAGGGCGGCCATCACCAGCTGACCCACCGGCGTGCCGTACGGCTTGATGTACTCGATGTTGATCAGCCCGTACGCCAGGGTCGCCAGGGTCATCCCGGTGAGGAAGCGGACCGCGAACCGGGGCTGCGTGCGCTTGGCCTCGATCTCCCGACGGGTCGCCACCTCGGCGGACGCCGCGCCGGCGATCGAACCGAGCACGTCACCCAGCCGCTCACCCCGGTCCGACAGGTGCAGGATCAGCGCCGCCACCACCTGGTCGCAGACCGGGTCGGCGATCTCGTCGGCGAACGCCAGCAGTGCGGAACGGGCCAGCCAGCCGGCCTGTAGACGGGCGGCGAGCAGCCGTACCTCGTCCTCGATGCCGGGTGGCACGCTGCCGATCGTGCCGATGATCGACTGCTGGAGGCCCTGCCCGGTGCCGGAGACGTCCTTGAGTCGGCGGGTCCACTCGCCGACGGCCTCGATCCGGGCGATCGCCCGCTGTTCAGCCTTGCCCACCCCGAACAGCCACGGAGTGCCGGGCACCGCCACCGCCACCAGCAGGCCCACCACCGGCAGGCCGGTCAACAGGAACGCCAGCGCGCCGGCGGCCACCGCGGCGACCAGCAGCGCCTGGTAGGCCCGCTGCTCGGCCGGAGTGCTGCCCGGCCCCCGCCACAGCCGGCTCAGCCCCGGCCCACCGCCCGGGGTCGGCCCGGGCGGCCGGCGGGTGCCGACCAGCGCGACCACGGCCAGCAACAGCCCGGCCACACAGGCGGCCCCGGAGACCACCGCGATCAGTTCCAGGCTGCCGAGCATCAGGTCACCGCCGGGCCAGTCGGGTCTGCCGGGGCCGCCGCCACGCACCGGCACCGGCCTCGACCCACCGGGTCAGCAGCCGCGCGTCGTAACCCACCCGCAGCAACTGGTCACGGACCCGCTCCGGCAGGTGCCGGGGGACCGCACGACCGTCCGGGCCGGGCCCGAAGACCGTGGTGGTGGTGATCCGACCGGCTTCGCCGGCCCCGATCACCTCCTCCACATGGGAGACGAACCGGTGTTTGCGCCCACCGATCGCGGTCTCGTCCTCGACGGTGACGTAGACGATCAGGTCGAGCGCGTTGCCGGCCATCCGGCGGGCCTGGTCGACGGTCATCTCGCGGCCGTGCGCCAACGCCAGCTCGACGATCCGTTCACCCACCCCCGCCGCGGTACGGGCGTGGATGGTGCACATCGACCCCCGGCTGGTGGTCATTGCCTGGAGCATCGGCACGATCTCCCGGGACCGCACCTCACCGACGATGATCCGCAGGACGCCCATCCGTAGCGACAGCGGGATCAGGTCGGCGATGGTCACCTCACCGGCCGGACGGCCGTCGAAGCCGCGTTCGCCGTGGCCCTCCCGGGCCTCGAAGCTCATCACCGCCCGGTGCCGTTCCCGGCGACGGGCCGGGAGCAGCTCCCGACTCTCCTCCAGCAGCACGTACGGCTCATCCTGCGGGATCTCGTTCATCAGCGCCCGGATGACAGTGGTCTTTCCGGCACCTGCCAACCCGGCGACCATGATGTTCAGACCGGCGCGCATGGCCGCGCGGAGGAAGTCGCGCAGCAGCGGGTCGATCATCTCGTCCAGGTCGTTGCGGGCGCCCGCGAGGTCGTCGAGGCTCACGTCCAGGGTGTTGTGCTTGCGGATCACCGCGTACGGGCGGTGGCTGACCAGGAACACCGCTGCCAACCGGCTGCCGTCGGGCAGTTGCAGGTCGAGGGTCGGCTTCACTGTGGACAGGGACCGCTCGGTCGCGCCCGCCCGGCGGGCCGCCGCCTGGAGGATCTCCACCAGTTCGGCGTCGCTGTCGGCGATCGGCTCGGCCCAGTCCACCCCACCGCCGTGCCGGGTGATGCGCACCTGGTCGCAGCCGAGGATGTGCACCTCCTCGATGGTGTCGTCGACAAGCAGGGTCTGTAGCCGGCCGAGCCCGACCAGCTCGGCGGTCACCTGGTCGAGCAGCAGACGTTCCTCGCTGGCGGCCATCGGCGTACCGGCCCGGCGCACCGAGTCCGCGTACGCGGCGACGACGGTGACGGCGAGGCGGGCCCGCTCCGTGTCCTCCTCGTCGACGGTGAACTCCCGGCCGCGCTGCCAGAGGGTGAGCCGTTCGGTGAGTTCCCGGCGCAGCTCCCGGACCACCTGGAAGTCCATTCGCGGCCGGGGCGGCGGCTCCGGCGGCGCGGTGACCGCGGGCATCGGCTGCGGCACGGACTGGTGGTGCCGGCCGTTCGGCACGGCCAGTGGCGGCGCGGTGGAGGTCACGGCGGGTGGCTGTTGGCGCGGATCGGTGGAGACCGGCTCAAACCGCATCCGGCACCCCCTGCTGCACGGGCCACGCCAGGCGGGCCCGTCGCCGCTCCAGGAGCGCCCCGATCGGGACCTCCAATGCGGCCGCCGCGCGCATCAGCGGCCGACCGGCCCGCACGGTTCCGCCCAGGGCGAGCACCCGGGCGGTACGCGAATCGTGCGGCAGCCGCGCGATGACCGGCAGTTTCAGCGCCCGGCTGATCTCGGCCCGTCCGTGCCCGTCGCCGACCAGCAGCAGCCGCAGGGTGCCCGGGGCCACCCGGTGTTCGGCGAAGTCCCGTTCGATGGTGGTGACCACCGCGCGGGTGCCGGAGAGGTCCGGCAGGTGCGCCCGGGTCACCAGCAGCACCACCGACGCGGCCCGCAACACCGGCCACGGCGGCCCGGTCACGTGCAGCCGGCCACAGTCGACAAGCACGTCGTAGCCGGGTGTGCCACGGTCGAGGGCGTCGAAGTAGTCGGCGAAGCGCTGCCAGAGCGGGGTGACGCTGCCGCCCTGGGCGGGGTCGACGAGGCCGGGCAGCAGCAGCCGTTCCCGGTGGGGCGCGTCCAGGTCGACCAGCTGCGACCAGAACCCGGTTTCCAGGTTGCCGTCGCGCAGCTCCCCGACGGCCAGCTCGCCGATGCCGCGTGGGCCGTCCAGTTGGCCGCCGAGGTATCCGGCGAGGATCGAGCCGCCGGCCGGGTCACATTCGGCGACCACCAGCCGTCGGTGCCAGGCCAGCGCGCAGGCCAGCGCCGAGGTGGTGACGCCGGGTGAACCCTTCGCGGACACCAGCGCGATGATCGCCATGCTCAGGCCGCCTCGGTCAGCACGACGGCGAGCCGTTCCTGTGCGGCGAGCGCCACCACGGCGGGCACGTCACGGGTGAGCAGCGCCAGGTACAGGACCTTGTCGTCGTTGCCGGGGCTGACCATGTCGATGACGGTGGCCGGGAACCGGGTGCCGGCGGCGGCGGGCGGGTCGCCGTTGGTGCTGGTGTCCGGAGTGCTGACCAGCAGGACCTTGTCGCCGGGGTGCAGTTCGCGGGCCGGCACCTGGGCGGTCTTCAGACCGAGCGCGATCTGCTGCTGGCCGGGGCCGAGCAGCGGATCGTCGGTGACCTGTCCCAGGGTGAGCAGTGTGCCCGGAAGCAGCGCGACAGCTGCCCGTTTGCCGACCACCTCGTCGAGCCGTCCGGCGGGCACCGGGCGCAGCCCCTGACCACCGGCGACCTGCACGGTGACCAGGTCCGCGGCGCTGATCTCGCGGCCCACCTCCACCGGGCGGGCCACCGCCAGATAGCTGCCGGTGGCCCGGACCGAGGTGACCGCGAACGCCGCGCCCAGCCCGCCCAGGGCGATCAGGAGGACGGCGAGACCGAGCAGTCCGGGGCGGACCCGCCGCTGGCGGACCACAGTGGGCGGGTTGACGGGCGCGTCCACGGATCCGGTCCCGTTGCGGGTCGCGAGGCTCATCGGGTCACCACCTGGAGTTCGTTGATCTGGATCGGCACCGTGCCGCTGTTTCGGGTCACCGGGATCACTCCGCTCTCGCCGCCGCCGCTCCAGGTCACCGTCCAGTACGTGGTGGCGGTGACCCGGTAGGTGCCGGCCTTCTGGTAGCCCTTGTCGTAGCCGCAGTCCGGGGAGGTGCCGCCGGCCCGGTCACCCTTCGGGTCGTACGGGGTGCCGGGGCCGTCGCAGGAGACCTGTTCCTGGTTGCCCATGTCCCAGACGATCTCGCGGACCTTCGCCTCGATGGAGACGGTCACGTCCCGGTCGGACGCGGAGGCGGTCAGCGGGCCGAAGTAGCTGGTACTCGGTGCCGCCCACATCCACACGGGCAGACCGACGAGGCCGGGGCCGATGCTCTTGCGGGGCGCGACCCTGAGCGGTGCCGGAAGCAGCTTGATCGACGCCAGGGCGCGGCGGGCCAGCTCCTCCGGGTCCGGCGGTGCGCCGAAGCCGGCCGGCGGGTCGGCCAGCGTCACCACGTCCTGGGCACCCAGGTCGCCGCCGTTGCAGGTCTGCAGGTACCACTGCTCGCCCTCGGGTGGCTCGGTCGGCCCCTCGGTCAGCTTGTAGTAGCACCCGTCGCCGTTGTTGAACCAGCCCAGGTCCTCGTCGTAGCAGGGGATGGTCCGCCCGTTCCACTGGCAGACACCGCCCCCGCCGCCACCGCCGTCTCCACCCCCACCGTCGTCTCCGCCGCCGGGACCGCCCGGGTTGCCGGGTTCGTCGTCCCAGACGCTGCAGTCGGGTTGGTCGGGCGGGCAACCGGCCCCCGGGTCGGCCCGTCGGGCGGCGGTGGCCGGCAGCGTGGCACCGAGCACCAGCAGGAGTGCGAGGCCGATCCCGGCGAGCGCCCGCCGGGTTGTCGCAGGCCGGGTCAGCACGGTTGGTCCCGGTGCGTCGCGCCATAGTTGATCAACCAACGGCCGTCCGGGTACCGGGTCGCGGTGGCGGTGGAGAGGTGCCTGCCGCCGCCGCTGCCCGGCACGGGACGTTTGTCCTTGGCGTAGACCAGCCGGTAGCCGGTCGTGTCGAGGCAGTCCTGGATCTCCACGGTGGCCGGCTTCGCGTCCAGGCTGACGGCGGTCACTGTCGGGTCGGACTTCACCGTTCCGGTACGCATGGCGCCGTGCTCCTTAGCCTCGCGAATGGACACCCGGACCCGAGTCAGAAGTGGATCAGCGAGAAACCGGGACAGTTCCGGCGCGCGCGGATCACTGCGTTGGCCCGCCTTACGGGAGGCCGTGAGATAACCGGAGTACGCGTCAAGCGCCGCCTTTTCGGCAGCGTGCCGATCGACGTCGGGATTGGTCCGGTGCCCGTCGTCGCGTACCGCGGTCGGCCGTTCGACCGTTTCCCGTCCGCTGGCGCAGGCGGTGACCGGTATCGCCGCCACGATCGCCAGCAGGCAGATTGCCGCTCGCCTGAGCTGCCGTCCGCGCACCGTCGAGCCTCCTCGTGGTCGCCCGGGGCGGTGACTGTTCACCGCCGCCGGGCATGCGGAAGCGCGCCCGGATCAGCACATCCGGAGCCGTTCATTGCGCTTCGGCATTCACCGTTACGGATCTTTTGCGAATTCAGGTCCCTGTGTCGTCCGATGGCGAAGGTGAGGCTTGCGTCACACCCAAGGGGCGAGCATAGGCTGACGCTCGCCGATGCAACAGAGGCAATTCAAGTGAACACTCTGCGTGATGGCAGGTGGTGGTGGCGGGTGTCCGCACCGCGCCCGGAGCGAAGGCCGAGCGAAAGGTCGTTATTGATGGGTCGTCGCTGGGTCGAACGGGCTCATCGGAGTCTCGGCACGGGTCGCAGGAGTGGGACATCGTGGCGTCATCCCGGCATTCGAACGGGGTCGTCGGCCGATCGGCAGGCCGCCCCGCCCGACGCCGAAGCGGTCGAAAGCGCCCCGGCCGGCTCGGGTCGGCAGGTCGCTTTCCGCGCCATCCGTCACACCACAGCGAGCCCTCAATCACCATCCGTGTTCGCCGTGGCGAGGTTGCGGCGGGCCATGTTCGCGATCCTCGCGATCAGCCCGCTGATGCGGTTGGCCGCGCTGCGCTACGCCGTACCCCCGGGTCTGCCCAGCCGGACCGGCTGCGACGCCTGCGGCGCGCCGGTCGGGCTGACCCGCCCCTGGCCGGCGCTGGGCCCGGCGGCCCGGTGCGGGCACTGCCTCGCCCGGGTCGGCCCACCGCCGGGCGCCGTCGAGGTGGCCGTGCTCGCGGCGGTGCTGCTGCTGGCGGTCGGCGGCCCGTCGGACGGGGCGCTGCCGGCGTTGATCTGGTGGCTCGGCTGGACGATCCCGGCGATCCTCGTCGACCTGGCCGTGCACCGGCTGCCGGATCGGCTCACCCTTCCCGCGGCGGCCGGGACCTGGCTGTTGCTCGGCGTGGCCGCGCTCGACGCCGACCCGGGGCACTGGCTGCGGGCCGTCACCGGCGGCACCGGGCTGGCGCTCTTCTTCGCCAGCACGGCCGTGCTGCTCGGCCGCCGGGGCTTCGGCCTGGGCGACGCCAAGCTGGCGCTCAGCGTCGGGGCGCTGCTCGGCTGGTACGGCTGGCCGTTGCTGTTGTTCGGGATGCTGCTCACCTTCGGGCTCTCCGCAGTGGTGAGCCTGGGCCTGCTGGCGACCCGCCGAGCCAACTGGAGCAGCCACCTGCCGTTCGGCCCGTTCCTGCTGCTCGGCACGGTGGGTGCCGTCCTGTTGGCGGCCTGACCCGGCGGGCGGCGACCGGCCGGGTCGCCGGTCAGTGTCGCGAGCGGCCGGCCAGTTTGGGGACCGGGCTGTCCTGACGGTCGGCCCGCCGGCGCAGCATCTCGCCGATCGGGCGGGCCAGCAACGGGGTGATCACCACGGCGACCAGGGCGCCGAACAGCACCCCAGCGATCACGTCGTGCGGGTAGTGCACGCCCACGAAGACCCGGGAGAAGGCGGCGAGCGCGGCCAGGGGCAGCGCTACCAGGCCGAGGCGGCGGGAGAGCAGCAACGTGGTGACCGCCAATGCGCCGGCGATGGTGGCGTGGTTGCTGGGGAACGACCAGTCGCCCGGCGGTGGGCAGGCGCTCGCGATGATCTCCCGGCCGATGGTCCGGCAGGGGCGCTCCTCGTCCACCACGGTCTTCAGGAATTCGCTGCCCACGTACGCCAGGACGGCCGGCAGCGGCGCGATCAGGGCGAGCGCCCGGTCGTGCGGGCCGCCGACCCGGCGGCTCAGCGCGGCCATCAGCAGCAGCGCGCCGAGCAGCAGGATCACCCCCTCGGTGGCGTGTCCGACGAACCACTGCACCGGCTCTGGGCTGCCGGCGGCGGCGTCGACGACGTCGCGGTACCACTCGGCGCTGATCTCCGGAACGTCAACGCTGCCGTTGTCGACCATGCATCACCTCACTTCACGTTCATACCTCGTTCACCTCGGGGACACCCTAGGAACGCGGCAGAGGGCACCGCGGCTGTCGAAGGTCGAGTGACTTTGACGACTTTCGTCCAGGATTCGTCCAGCCGGCTCTGGTTGGCTGGTGCAGGACATCGGCATCGACAGGAGGCCTCGTGCAGACCGGTTCGACCACCGATCAACCGCAGTCCACCGCCGGCACGGCGGATGACGAGACCTGGCGGATCCGGCGCACAGCGGCCGACCAGGACCGGCTCGGCGAGACCGAGTCGATCTTCGCGTTGAGCAACGGGTGGATCGGCTGGCGCGGGGTGCTCGACGAGGGCGCCCCGTGCGGGATGCCGGGCAGTTACGTCAACGGCTTGCACGAGCGGCGCGAACTGAGCTACCCCGAGGAGGGGTACGCGTTCCCGTCGGCCAGCGACACCGTCATCAGCGCACCGAACGCCGCACTGATCCGGCTCTGGGTCGACGACGAGCCACTCGATCTCCGGACCGGGACGCTGCGCCGCCACGAACGGGTGCTCGACCTGCGTACCGGCGTGCTGACTCGGGAGACCGAGTGGATCTCACCAGCCGGTCGGGGCGTGCGCCTGCGCAGCACCCGGCTGGTGTCCCTGCCGCGTCGTCCGGTGGCCGCCGTCCGGTACGAGGTCGAGCCGTTGGACACCGCCGTCGAGCTGCGCGTCTGCTCGGACCTGCTGGCCAACGAGAAGGTGCCGGAACGCTCGGACGACCCTCGGGCCGCCTCGGTGCCCACCGACCCGCTGACCGCCGAGACGTACCGGGCGACCGGCCTCGACGGCGTGCTGGTGCACCGCACCGAGCGCAGCGGCCAACGCGTCGCGGTCGCCGTCAGTCACCTGCTGGACGGGCCGGACACGGTGACCACCAGCGGTGACTGCACCTCGGACCGCGTACGGCTGACCGTCACGGGTCGCCTGCGCCCGGGGGAGCGGTTGCGGCTGACGAAGTTCGCCGCCTACGAGTGGGCGATGGTCGACGAGACGCCCGCCGACGAGTTGGCCGCCCTGGTCACCGCCGAGGCGGACGTCGCCCGCGCGGACGGCTTCGACGCCCTGCTCACCGACCAGCGCGCCGCCCTGGACGCGGCCTGGCAGGTCGCCGACGTGCGGCTCGACGGCGATCCGGAGCTTCAGCAGGCCGTCCGGTTCGCGATGTTCCACCTGATCCAGGCCGGTCGCCCGGACTGCGACCGGACCATCTCGGCCAAGGGGTTGACCGGCAACGGCTACGACGGTCACGTCCTCTGGGACACCGAAAGTTACGTCCTGCCGGTGCTCACCTACCTGGCCCCGGCGGTGGCCCGGTCGGCGCTGACCTGGCGGCACGCCCACCTCCCCGAGGCGCGGGAGCGGGCCGCCGAGCTGCGGTTGACCGGTGCGACCTTCCCGTGGCGCACCATCGGCGGCCGGGAGTGTTCCGGCTACTGGCCGGCGGGCACCGCCGGGCTGCACGTCAACGCCGACGTCGCCGACGCGGTGCTGCGCTACGTGGCGGCCACCGACGACCAGCGGTTCCTGGCCGAGGCGGGGCTGGAACTGCTGGTGGAGACCGCCCGGCTCTGGCACGGCTTCGGCCACTGGTCGGGCGACGGCGGCTTCCACCTGCACGGTGTGACCGGCCCGGACGAGTACGCCGCACTTGTCGACGACAACGTCTTCACCAACCTGATGGCCAGGCGCAACCTGCGCGGCGCGGCGGACGCCGCCGAGCGGCATCCGGAGGTGGCCGGCCGGCTCGGCGTGGAGCGCGACGAGGTGGCCGGCTGGCGGGCCGCCGCCGACGCGATGGCCATCCCGTACGACAGCGAGCGCGAGGTGCACCAGCAGGCCGCCGGCTTCACCGAGCAACCCGAGTGGGACTTCGCGAACACCGGCGACGACGACTACCCGTTGCTGCTGCACTTCCCGTACCTGGAGCTGTACCGCAAGCAGGTGGTCAAGCAGGCCGACCTGGTGCTGGCCATGCAACTTCACCCTGGTGAGTTCAGCGCCGACGAGAAGTCTCGCAACCTGGCGTACTACCAGGCCCGCACGGTCCGCGACTCGTCGCTGTCGGCCGCCCCGCAGGCGGTGCTGGCCGCCGAGGTCGGGCACCTGGACCTGGCGTACGACCTGTTCGCCGAGTCGGTGCTGCAGGACCTGGCCGACCTGGGGGACAAGACCGCCGACGGGCTGCACCTGGCCTCGCTGGCCGGCGCGTGGCTGGCACTGGTGCAGGGCTTCGGTGGGCTGCGCGACGACCGCGAGGTGCTCTCCTTCGACCCCCGCCTGCCCCGGCGGATCGACCGGCTGGCGTTCAGCCTGCGCTGGCGCGGCCACCGGCTGCGGGTCACGTTGACTCCGACGGAGGCCCGCTACGAGCTGCCCGACGCCGCCGGCGACGCCGAGGTCGAGCTGTGGCACCACGGCGAGTCGTTGCGGGTCACCGGCACCGAGCCGGTCACCCGGCCGATGCCGCCGGTGCCCGACCCCGGCCCGGAACCGCCCTCCCCGCCCGGCCGCCGCCCCACCCGCCGCTCGGCCGACTGAATCGGTGTTCGGCTCAGATCGGCGCGGGACCACCTGCCATCCGTTCGCGCACGGCCGCCAGGTCCTCGAAGGCGTACGCCCAGTTGTGGCACTTGAAGCTGCGCAGACCGTCGATCGCGGTGTGACAGTCGGAGCAGCGCACCCCGGCGATGGCATCCGGGATCTCGGTGTTGACGTACTTGCGTTCGCCCAGGATGACCGTGGCGATCATGGTCTTGTCGTGCAGGCCGGAGAGGGCCGACGAGACGATGTCGTACCAGGTGATCCGCCGGCGGCACTTCGGGCAGTCGGGTTCGTCGCCGCTGACCCAGAGCGGGGCGCCGATGCTGCGTGCCGGCATGCCGAGCAGTTTCTCCAGCCGCCGGACGTCCGACTCCGGGGTGGTCCAGCGGTGTCGGCCGGGCAGTGACGCGGGTGAGTCGTACACGGCGCGGAACAGGTCGTGGTCGACCTGCACGGTTTCGCGCTGAGCGGTCATCGGCTTCCCTCCTCGTTGAGTCGGTGCCCCCACCGTGGTCAGCGGTGACCATGGGCGCAGCCGGATCAACGACACGAGGGGTCAGCGGGTCGTCGCCGCTGGTGCTAGACATCGAGTTCCGCTCCCCGCCGCCGAAGGGATCCCGCATGTCCGATCAGCCGGCAGTTGACGTCACCACCACACCCAACGTCGCCCGGATGTACGACTACTTCCTCGGGGGTAGCCACAACTTCCCGGCCGACCGGGCCGCCGCCGACCGGGTGCTGGAGATCTTCCCGGAGACCGGTGTCGCCGCCCAGACCAACCGGCACTTCCTGCGCCGAGCCGTCCGGTACGCCGCCGAGCAGGGCGTACGCCAGTTCCTGGACATCGGCGCCGGACTGCCCACGCAGGACGCCGTGCACGAGGTGGTGCGGGCCGTGGCGCCCGATGCGCGGGTGGTCTACGTCGACTACGACGAGGTGGCCGTCGGGTATGCCCGGCAGTTGCTGACGGGAGTGCCCGGCACCGCGGTCGTTCAGGGTGACGTGCGACGGCCGGACGAACTGCTGGCCCACCCGGACGTCCGGGCCACCCTGGACCTGGATGAACCGGTGGCGGTGCTGCTCCTCGCGGTGCTGCACTTCGTGCCGGACCACGACGACCCGTGGGCGGCGATCGCCCGACTGCGCGATGCCACCGTGCCCGGCAGTCACCTGGTGCTGTCCCACCTGACGTTGGACGGCGTTCCGCCGGAGCTGGCCGAGCGTGGCCAGGCCGTCTACCGCAACAGCAGCGCCCCACTGGTGCCCCGCACGCGCGCCGAGACGGCACGCTTCTTCGCCGGGTACGACCTGGTGGAACCCGGACTGGTCGGCACCACCCGGTGGCGCCCGGACGGCGAGCCGGATCTCGTCGAGTCCCACGGTTACGCCGGAGTGGGCGTTCGCCGCTGACCCGCTTTTTCCTCCCGCAGCCCTTCCAGGGTGGTACGACGGAGACCGGGCGTACGTGCCACCGGGGGAGGCGCGGATGGCGAGCAGATCTGAACGGTTGTTGCGCACGAGCGAGGCGCCGCTCAGCGCCTCGTTCCTGGAGTTGTTCTTCGATTTGGCGTTCGTCCTGGCCCTCAGTCAGTTGGCCGAGCACCTGCTGCACGACCTCACCCTGGCTGGTGCCCTGCGGACCGCCCTGCTGTTGGCCGGGGTCTGGTGGATCTGGGTGACCACCACCTGGTTCGCCGACTGGTACGACCCGGGAAGCACTGCGGTACGGGGGCTGCTGATCGCCGCCGCGCTGGCCAGCCTGTTGACCGGGGTGGCGATTCCACAGGCGCTGGACGGCCGGGGGCTGCTCTTCGCCGGTGCGTACGTCGGACTGCACGTTGGTCGGAGCGTGGTCACCGCCGTGACGTTGCGGGGGCACCCACGGCAACGTCGGGCGGTACGGATCGTCAGCTGGTACCTCGTCGCCGCGGTGCCGTGGCTGGTGGGTGCCTTCTGGGTGCAGTGGCGGGTGCCGCTCTGGGCGCTCGCTCTCGCGATCGACTACACCGGCCCACGAATCGGCTGGCCCATCCCGCTGCTGGGCCGTACCCGGCGAGAGGAACTGCACCTCGCCGGTGGGCACTTCGCGCAGCGGTACCAACAGATCATGATCATCGCGTTGGGTGAGCTCGTTCTGGTCGCCGGTCTCTCGTTCGCCGACACCGCACTCCACCTGCCGGAGGCCGCCGCCTTCCTGCTGGTGTTCATGACGGCGGTGCTGATCGGTCTGCTCTACGTGACGCCCGCCGGCCAGCGCCTGGGCCCGGCCATCGAGCACGCCGACCCGGCCCGGCTGGGCGTCATCACCGGATACCTGCACCTGGTGATGATCGCCGGGTTGGTGGTCACCGCTGTCGGGGCGGAGTTGAGCATCGCGCACCCCAACGAGGCCAGCGACATGACCAGTGCCCTGGTGATCATCGGCGGTCCCACGCTGTTCCTGGTCGGGCGGATCCTGTTCTCGCTGGCGATCCACCGGCGGATCTCCTGGCCCCGGGTGGCCGCCCTGTTCGTGCTGGGCGGTGTGGCGGCTGCCCTGCGCCCACCGCTGCTGGCCCTCAGCGCGGTCGGCACGGTGGTGGTGCTCGTGGTGGTCGTTCTGGACCACGCCGGCATCATGTCCTACCGCCAAGCCCGACAACCTGACTAAAGTCAGGTTTATGGACTCGGCTCTCATCGCCGCCGTACGGCGGTTCAACCGGACGGTCACCCAACGGGTGGGCGCGCTCGACGACGAGTACATGGCCCAGGGCCGTCCCCTGGGGCAGGCTCGACTGCTCTGGGAGATCGGCCCCGCCGGCGCCGAGGTCGCCGCGCTACGCACCCGGCTCGGCCTGGACTCCGGACACCTCAGTCGGCTCCTGCGCACCCTGGAGAACGACGGCCTCATCACCGTCGGACCGGTCGACCGGACCGGCGGCGACGGCCGGGTACGCGTCGCCACGCTCACCGACGCCGGCCGGGCCCAGTGGGCCGACCTCGATCAGCGCTCGGACGACCTTGCCGCCTCGATCCTCGAACCGCTCACCGAGCACCGCCGGGAACGACTCGTCACCGCCATGGCCGAGGTGGAACGGCTGCTCATCGGGTCGATGGTCGTCATCGAGCCGTGCCCGCCGGGCGACCCGCGGGCCCGTGCCTGCCTGCGGGCCTACGTCCGGGACATCGCCCGGCGACTCGACGAGGGGTTCGACCCCGCACTGAGCAAGCCGCTCCACGACGATGCGCTCGCCCCGCCCAACGGTGTGCTCCTGCTCGCCACCCTCAACGGCGAACCGATCGGCTGCGGCGGGGTGAAGCTCTACCGGGGCGAGGCCGCCGAGATCAAACGTGTGTGGGTGGCGGACACCGTACGCGGCCTCGGCGTCGGGCGGCGGCTGCTGGGCGAGCTGGAACGGTACGCCGCCGAGCATGGCGCGACCGCCGTCCGACTGGACACCAACCGCAACCTCACCGAGGCGATCGCCCTGTACCGGGCGACCGGTTACCGGGAGATCGAGGCGTACAACACCGAGCACTACGCCCACCACTGGTTCGAGAAGCAACTCTGACCGGGTGGCGTGCTGCCGCACCGGGAACACGATCAGGGGACCAGCCTCCGGCGGCCAGGTGGCACGACGGTCATTCGTCCTAACGTGAGTCCGTTCCGTCCCTCACGTCCGAATTCGGATGAGGTGGGGACGTCGGAGTCGTCGTGCGGAGGGTGACAGTGAGCGATAACAAGCGGATGGGTCTGATCCACCGACGTCAGTTCGTCAAGCTGTCCGGAGTCGCCAGTGCGGGCGGACTCCTCACGCTGGCCGGCGCGGACAGCGGTATGGCCGACGGCGGCCAGCCACCCGGACCCCCACCGCCCGCCCCCGGTGGCGCGAACTGCCCCACCGAGTCGACCCTGTGCGGCTTCCGCGCCGACACCGGCGGCAGGTACGACCTCTGGGACCGGGTGCAGGTCTGCCTGGGTACGAGGACCACGCCGCCGACCACCTGCCTGACCACGACGTCCGACTACGTGGTGCTCAACGGCAGGCCGCCGAACAACCACAACTTCCTGCTCGTGCCGACCTGCCGGGTGAGTGGCATCGAGTGCCCGTTCATCGCGACCCCCGCCGCGCCGAACTACTGGCTGGACGCCTGGATCAACGCCCAACCCGGGCAACCGTCGCACGTCGTGTACCCGAACATCGGGCTCGGGATCAACTCGGCCGACGCCCGGCAGCAGGACCAGTTGCACATCCACCTGGCCGGCATCCACAGTGGCATCCAGACGCAGCTCAACAACTACGACAACGCGATCAGCAACAACCCGGCGAACTGGCGCAACCAGATCATCCCGATCTGGGGCCTCACCAGTGCGGGGGCGCCCGCCCCCCGCTCCTACCGGGTACTGCACGTCTCGAACCTGAACACCAACCTGTTCACCCTGCTGCGCGACACCGTCGTACGACCGACCGGGGCGGACATGCGAAACCAGGCGCTGGCGGTCACCCCACGCCTGATCGGCAACGGCGGGTTCTACGTTCTCAACAGCGAACCCGGCCTCTCGACCCCGCCGGGCCAACCGGGCGGCACCGGCACCGTGGACCTGCTGCTCGCGTACACCTGACGCTGCGCGGGCCGGACCCGGCGATGGCGGATCGCCGGGTCCGGCGGCGCCTTCCCTGGGCGCGGGGCAGCGGCACTCTGCTCAGCCCTTCACCGCCCCTGCGGTGAGTCCCTCGGTCAGGAAGCGCTGCCCGAGGGCGTACATGATCACCACGGGGATGCTGACCAGCAGCGACGCCGCGGCGAGTTGTCCCTGTGGCACGACGTCTCCGGCGATCATCGACTGCATCCCCACCGGGAGCGTCTTGTACTCGTCCTTGGTGATGAACACGAAGGCGAAGAGGAACTCGTTCCAGGCGTTGGTCAGGGTGAAGAGCGCGACCGCCAGCAGCCCCGGCTTGGCCAGCGGCAGCACCACCCGGCCGAACGCCTGAACGCGGCTGCAACCGTCGACAAGTGCGGCCTCCTCCAGCTCGATGGGGATCGACGAGAAGTACCCCACCAGCAGCCAGGTGGCGAACGGCAGGGTGAAGGTCGGGTACGTCACCACCAGCGACCACAACGAGTCGGTGAGCCGAGCGCCGATGAGCATCTGGTACAGCGGGATGAACAGCAGCGCGCCCGGCATCACGTAGGTGAGCAGCACCGTGACGGTGAAGCTCTGCGCCCCGCGGAACCGCAGCCGGGCCAGCGCGTAACCGGCCAGGGCGGCGCAGACCAGCGCCACCGCGGTGGACGCCGCCGACACCAGCAGGGTGTTGAGGTACCAACGGCCGAACGGCTGGTTGGCGAAGAGGGCGCTGAACTGTTCCAGCGTCCACGGCGTCGGCCACAGGTCGTCGGTACGCATGACGACCTGGCCCTCGGACTTGAAGGCCGTGACGGCGATCCAGTACAGCGGGCCGAGCACGAAGAAGAGCAGACCGGCCAGCGCGACCCAGGACCCCACGCCCGACACCGCCGACGACGACCAACGACCGCCTCGCGACTGGAGGGTCGAGACGACCCGGCCGACCGCCGCCGCGACCAGCAGAATCACCCCGAGGACCACCGCCGCCTTCCAGAAGATCTCCGGCGATGCCCAGAGCAGCAGACCGGTGACCAGCGCGGTGATGCCCCACGGCAGGGCCCTGCGGGCTGGACCGGTCCACCGCTGGGTTCCGATCCATCGTGCGGCCCGGCGACGCCGGGGCAGTTTGATGTTGCTGTCCTGACGCAACAACCGGACCAGGACGAACACCAGCCCGCCGATGATCGGCAGCATGACGAGCGTGACCGCCGCCCCAGCGCCGTACTGGAGCTGGAGGATCGCCTTGGAGTAGGCGATCAGCACGTACGGTGCTGTCACGTCACCCGGGCCACCCTGGGTCAGCAACCAGATGAGGTCGAAGTTGTTGAAAGTCCAGATCGACGACAGGGTCACCGTCACGGTGATCACGTGGCGCAGTCCGGGCAGCGTCACGTTGGCGAACCGCTGCCACGCCGAGGCACCGTCGATGGTCGCCGCCTCGTAGAGGTCCGCCGGGATGGCCTTCAACCCGGCGAGGAAGCACACGGTGAAGAACGGCACTCCCTTCCAGACGTTGACCAGGATCACCGACGGCATGGCCAGCGACGGGTCGGACAACCAACCCGCCGGCCAGCTGTCGACCAGGTGCGCGCTGGCCAGCAGCGGCCCGATCCCGGTGGCGGTGAGCAGCGTGTTGACGCTGCCGAAGATCGGGTCGAGCAGCGCGCGCCAGCTGAACGCCGTCACCACCGTCGGCACCACCCACGGCACCAGGAGCAGGCCGGCCAGCAGGGCCCGGCCACGGCGGCGATGGTGCAGCAGCAGGGCCGCGGCCAATCCCAGCACGACCTTGAAAACCTCGGCGTACGCGGTGAAGACGAACGAGTTCACCACGCCGGTGTGGAACTGGTCGTCGCCGACGAGCGCGAGGTAGTTGTCCAGGCCGACGAAGACGCTGTCCTGCCCGTGCCGTTCGGTGGTGCTGGTGATGATCGACCGGCCGATCGGCACGAGAACGAGCCCGCCGACCAGCACGGCCATCGGCGCCAGGAACAGGGCGGCGAGTCGCCAGTCGCGCCCCAGCCGCCGCTGGACGGCCGTGAGGGAGCCAGGCCCCGACGGCGGTGATTTCCTCGCCGCCGTCGGGACCCGTGCAGGACGGACCGAGCTCACTGCGGCAGCCCCTGCTGGTTGAAGATCTGCACCATCTTCGCGTGGGCGGCCGTCACTGCCTGCGCCGGCGACGTGCCCTGCACGACCTGCTGCATCATGTCGGTCAGGACGTAGGCCGATCCGACCGCCTGCTGGCCCGCGCTGGCCTTCTGCGGGAAGGCCAGGCCGTTCTTCGTGTTCAGCGGCAGCTTCAACTCAGTGATCTTGCGCAGCATGGGGAAGGCCGGGTCGCCGCTGGTGAAGAATGGGTCGGCGTCCCAGACCTTCTCCCAGGCGGGCATCACCAGGCCGGGTGCTTCCTTCGCCACCCCGAGCAGAGCGGGCGCGCTGACCAGGTACTGCGCCAGGAGCTTGGCGAGCGCCGGGTTCTTGGCCCCCTTGAAGACGACGAAGCCCTGCGACTGGCCGAGCAGCAGCGGATTGTCGGTCGCCGGCCCGATGCAGTCGGAGAACACGTGGGTGTTCGCGTGCACCGGATTCTTCTTGGTCCTGGAGTCCGCGTAGACGCTGAACTGGTTGCGGGTGTAACCGAGGATCCCGGCGAGCCAGTTCTCGTTGTTGCTGGTGTCGGTCCAGCTGGCGATCCCCGGCGGCAGCATCGGCTTGTACTTGGGGTTGGTGTAGATGTCGCCGAGGAAGGTCACCGCCTGCACCGTCTCGGGCGAGTTGAAGGTGACCTTCCGGCCGTCGTTGGTGGCGATCGACCCGCCGTAGGCGTTGATCAGCGCCTCGATCATGCCGTTGCCGTCACCGGAGCGGTTGACCGTCATGCCCCAGCCGAACCGGCGTTTGGTCGGATCGGAGATCTCCAGGCACAGATCCCGCAGCTCCTCCCAGCTGTAGATGTCCTTCGGGGTGATGCCCTTGTCCTGCATCCAGTCCTTGCGCAGGAACGACCCGATCCCGATGAAGTGGTACGGGATCGCGAACCACTTGCCGTCGAAGACGCAGAAGTTCTTGGCCTCGGCGCAGGGTTCGCCGTACTTGGCGGTCAACGCCGTGACGACGTCCGTCACGTCCTCCAGGTCGCCCAGCGCCTGGAACTGAGCGACGAACCGCGAGTCGGTCATGAACGCCAGGTCACGGGCCACCCCGCCCTTGACCTCGGCGTCGATCTTGGCGACCACGTCGCCGGCGTCGGCCTGGACGAGACTGTTCTCGATCTTCGTCCCGGTGGTGTCGGCGAACTTCTTGATCGAGCTGTCGAGTGCTTCGTTCGCCGCCGTCGAGTACAGCTTCTGCGACAGCATCCCCATCGAGGAACCCTTCATCGACGCCGCAGCGTCGATCAGTTCCTGCGGAACGTCCGGCTGCACCCTGCTGGGGGACTCGGAGGTGCCCCCGCACGCGGCCAGACCGGCCGCGCCGAGCACCCCCACCCCCATCCCCAGAAAGCCACGCCGGGACCACGCCAGGTTGTCGTTCATGGAATTCGCCTCCTCTGTCTCCCCGCACCACCGCACGCCGAAGGCGTGCCTGTGCTCCAGGTGTGCCTATGACGGCGACCACGGACGCGTCGCCCGCATCGATCAGTGCGCTCGCGTACCCGTTGATGGAGTTGGTGGGGTTGCGGCGACGGGTGTTGCCCTGCCGCCGCTCACCGTCGGGAGTCCGCTCACGCACGCGTCGTCGTGGCATCCGAGCGAGCCACGCGAGAGACTCCGCGCGCCGCTCGTCGGGTAGCGCGACGAGGTTGAGGCGATCGGCGACCGGGCCGAGAAAGCTGCGCTGACGTTGCAGTTCGGTCGGGCCACGAGACCACCACCGTTCGAGATTTCGAACTGAGTTCGAGATACCGGATTGAGTGGTCGCGACGCTAGAGCAGCGCCAAGACAGCTGTCAATGTTTCGATGTGATTTCGAACCGAAAACGGGAGGCCGACTACCGCGACTGCGCCCGGTAGCCCATGCGCGCCGACAGCGCGGCCGCGCCCTCACGAACCAGCCCCGTCCACTCCACGTGCGCCTGCTGCGTCCAGCGGATGATCGGCGCGGACAGGCTCATCGCGGCGATGGTGGCACCGGAATGGTCCCGGATCGCCGCGGCGACACAGCGCATGGCGCTGTCAGACTCGCCGATGTCGACAGCGACACTCTCCGCCCGGACCCGATCGAGGTGCTCGCGGAGGCGGCCCGGGTCGGTGATGCTGTCCGGCGTCATGCCCGGCAGCTCGCCCTTCGTCAGAACAGCGTCCAGGCTCTCCTCATCGAGGCTCGACAGCAGAACCTTGCCGACCGCCGTGCAGTGCGCCGGCAACCGACGCCCCACCCCGGAGACCATCCGGACAGGGTGCGTGCTGTCGAACTTGACGAGATAAACGACATCGGGGCCGTCGAGCACCGCCACGTGGACCGCCTCGTGGCACGCGGCAGCCACGTCCCGCACC
This sequence comes from Micromonospora sp. DH14, assembly GCF_029809455.1. Classification (NCBI taxonomy): domain Bacteria; kingdom Bacillati; phylum Actinomycetota; class Actinomycetes; order Micromonosporales; family Micromonosporaceae; genus Micromonospora; species Micromonospora sp. DH14. The sequence continues at coordinate 71,639 of NZ_JARVKT010000001.1, forward strand.
ACGCACTGCGCCTCCCGAACCAGATCAAGCCGACCCGCGAACGCCGCGCCGAGCTGAAACAGCGGCATGCCGAGCCGATACTGCACCGGCTGACCCGGTACGGAGATCAGGTACGAACGAGCCTCAAGCGTCACGAGCAGCTCGTGGACGGTGGTGCGGGGCAGGTCGAGCCGCTCCATCACCTGGCGCGCCGACAGTTGCGGGCAGTCCAGGAACAGCTCGAGGACGTTGAGTGCGCGGTTGACCGCCGGTACCACACGGGGCATGTCGATAGTCCCTTCGCAGTGCCGAGCCCGTGTCAACGATCTCCACACGGGCCGGCACCTGAAGAGGATATCTACGTCAGCCCTCGACGCCAGGTCTCGGACGCGTCGTCCAGGAGGGGTGGTCCCGGCAGATCGGGATCAACTGAGGTGCTGCAGCACCGGGACGATCCGGAAGTCGACAGTGGCGTGGTCGATGGTGGCGTGCACCGGGGAATCGGCCATTTCGGTCATGATCCCCGAGGCGCTGCGCCGGCCGTCCGCGGCGGAGTCCCACGCGACGATGTCAGTGATGGTGCCGTCGTCGTCCTGCGCGATCCGACGCCACCGGAAGCCGGGCTGGCGCCGCAGGTAGTCGTTGATGTCCTCGTTGGCGTTGACGAAGTCGGCGCCGGTGAGGCCGGGGACGAGCCGGAACGTCGTCATCTCAAGCGCTTCGCTCATTGGTGCACTCCTCGTGATGCGCGGTCAGCCCTGCGCGGTCGACCGCATGATGATCTCGTTGACGTCGACGCTGCCCGGCTGAGCGATCGCGTGGGCAATCGCGTCAGCTACCGCCGAGGCCGGCATTCCCAGCTCTTCGGCCGCCGCGTGGGCGGCAGCCCGCACCGCAGGGTCGCCACCCCGCTCGGTGAGTTCCGAGTGGGTGTAGCCGGGGCTCACCAGGGTCACCCGGATGTCCCGGCTCTCCTGGCGCAATCCCTCGGTGAGCGCCCGGACCGCGTACTTGGTGGCGCAGTAGACCGCAGCCGTCGGGTCGACCCGGTAGGCGGCGGTGGAACCGATGTTGACGATGTGCCCCGTGCCCTGGGCGCGCATCAACGGCAACGCGGCGGTGATGCCGTACAGGGTGCCGCGCAGGTTCACCTCAATCATCTGGTCCCACTCGTCGACCCGCAGCGCGTCGAGGGTGGACAGCGCCATCACGCCGGCGTTGTTCACCAGTACGTCGACGCGGCCGTGCCGTTCGTGGGCGCCCCCGACGAAGGAGAGCACGCTGTCTCGGCTCGTGACGTCCAGCTCATGGTGCTCGGCGGTGCCACCGGCGGCGCGCAGTTCGTCGACGAGCGCGGCGAGCCGGTCGACGCGTCGGGCACCGAGCACGACGTGATGGCCGTCGGCGGCCAGCCGGCGGGCGGTCGCCGCACCGATACCACTGCTCGAACCGGTGATGAGAACGATCTTCGAGCCGGCACTGTCTTCCACTGATCCTCCTATTGCCCGTCGGGCCCGCTGCCCGAGCGCCGTAGCTCAACAATCCGGCCGGTACGCGGGCCCTGGAAGGGCGAGGCTTCCGGGGTGCGCCACACCCCGGCACCGCGTACCTTTCATCCGGTTTAAGGATTCTCTGTCCCGAACCGTCTCGACCCGTGGATCGCGTAACCCGCACCGAAGTCACCAGTCGGCCGGCGACTCCGGCCCGAAGTCCTAGGCTGATCGACATGCCCGATGCAAACCGGCTCGGGGAATTCCTCCGGGCCAGCCGCGCGCGAGTCGACCCGAAAGAGGTCGGACTGCCCAGGGGCGGCGACCGCCGGGTACCCGGGCTGCGCCGCGAGGAACTCGCAGTCCTGGCCGGGGTGAGCGCCGACTACTACGCCCGCCTCGAACAGGGCCGGGAGCGCAACCCCTCCGCACAGCTGCTCGACGCGATCGGACGGGCCCTGCACCTCGACCCCGACGCGCGCCGCCATCTCTTCCGGCTCGCCGGGCTCCACCCCCGCCTCGGCCCGGACAACTCCCGGGACTCCGTGCACCCGGCGCTGCTGCGGCTGCTGGACGCCTTCCCCACCGCCGCCGCCTACGTGCTCAGTCCCGCATTCGAGGTGCTGGCCACCAACAGCGTGGCGGCTGCCCTGCTGTCCCCGTTCACCGGCCCGACCAACATGGTCCGGGTGCTGTTCCAGCATCCGCAGGCCCGCGCCGTCTTCCCCGACTGGCCGTCCCTGACCGAGAACGTCGTACACGCCCTGCAACTCAACGCCGGCCGCTTCCCGGAAGATCCCCACATTCGGGCGCTCGTGGCCGACCTGCGACGGGACTCGCCGACGTTCCGCACCCTCTGGGCGGACCAGACCGTGCGGGGTCTGACCCGGATGTTCAAGGTCATAAACCACCCCGAGGCGGGACGGGTCGAGCTGACCTACCAGACCTTCGACGTCCGCGACGCTCCCGGTCAACAACTGCTGGTCGGTACGCCTGAACCGGGCAGCGCCGAGGCCCTGGCCGCCCTGGCGGCAGCGGATCGGGTGATCGCGGCCCAGCCGCCGGCTGGAGGTCAGCCATCCCAGGCAGCCCCCGACCGCCCGGCCGACAGGCACGAGCCATGATGACCATGTAGGGGTCGGGCCGATCGGAGGCGCGTACCGCCTGCCAGGCTGATCAGGCGGGGATAGGGAGCAGCAGCATGGAACCGCAGTCCGGAAACGGCGACGATGCGGTCGCGCGTGCGCGCGAGCTGGTTCGGGCCGAGCAGTTCGGGCCCGCCATCGAACTGCTGCGCGAGCACCTGAACGCGCACCCGGATGACGGCATCGCCTGGCGCCGCCTCGCCGGCGCCCTGATCGGACTCGGCGAACATGCCGCTGCGGTCGATGCGGCTGGTCGAGCAATCGACATCGACCCCGAGGACGTGGCCGCCTACCGCTACCGGGCGCTCGCCCTTCTCATGCTCAAGCGGGACGGGGAGTCGGCAGCGGCGAGCACCGCCGGAATTGTCGCGGCAGGCGCGAGTTACGGCGCTACCCGAGGAGTCCCCACCGCAGCCGTCCTTGGCCTGACCGCCGTCGCGATATCGGGCGCCTTCGGGCTTCTTCTCCTGCTCCAGCAACGGCGTCGAATCGCAGGTGGTGCATACCGGAGCGGCAGTCTCTAGGCAGACAACAGAGACCCGTCCACCTGTCGTCGGACCAGCGCCATCGTCAATGATCCCGCGAGGAGGAACAGCGCGCCGAGAAGAATCCAACCAGGCCAACCGTGCGCAAGCGCGGTCGCCGTCACGACCAGCGGCGCGAGCATCGAGCCCAGCGCCGCTCCGGTCTGGCTGACACCCTGGTACGCGCCGACGTTGGCCGGGTCGGCAAGCTCGAAGGCGAGCGTCCAACTGCCTGCCTCGGACAGGATCTCGGCGAGGCTGTGTGCCACGGTCGCGAGCGTCAGCATGACCACGACGACAGCGATCGTGCCGTAAGCGGACAGGGCGTACAGGCCACAGGCCAGCGTGAGCAAGGTACCGGCCCCGGCGACCGCGCGGCCGGCCGAGCGGATGGTTTTCGCGCCGCGCGCCGCCCAGACCTGAAGCAGGGACACGATGACGGTGTTCAACGCCAGCAGCGCCGCGATGGTCGCCGGGGGTGCCTTCGTCGAACCGGCGACCCAGAGTGGTACCCCCACCGTGAGCATGCCAACTTGCATGCTCATGACGGCGTAGAGGCCGGTGATGGCCAGATAGGTCCGGTCGCGCAGTGGTGACTGGCGTACGACGGCCGTCCGAGACCTGTCGGTCGCGGTGCGCTCGGCGCTGCGGCCCAACCGGCGCAGCAAGAGTGCGGAGACGAACAGCAGCGCTCCGGTGGCGAGCATCGCCAGCAGATATGCCAGTTTCGTGTCAAGCACGAGGGCGACGGCTGCCAGCGCGGTTCCCACGCCGATGAAGGCGTTGGTGACCACCCGCAGGCGGGCGCGCATCTCCACGCGGTCCGGACCGGTGAATGACTCGGCGATCATCGTCGTCAGGGCGGTGCGCTGCATGGCCTGTTGTCCGACGGCGGCACAGGCGACGACAACGAACGCGGCCGGGGTGTGCACCAGGAGGTAGGCCACCAGTGCCACGCCCTGGCCGGCGGTCGTGGCGAGCAGCACCCGGCGCGCGCCGACGACACGGGCCAGGTAGCCCGCAGCCAACGCGGCCGCGACGGCGACCGCCCCGGCGATCGTCAACCCGAGCCCGACCGTGGTCGCGGCGAAGCCGGCGACGTGGGTGAAGAACAGCACGCTGACGCTGTAGAAGACTCCCTTGGAAAGCGAGCTGGTCATGGTGGCCCAGGTCAGCGCGCGGGCGACGGGATCGTCCGGACGCAGGTACCGGCGAACCCAGCCGGCCGCCGCTGACTGGCGGTCTGTCACAAGAAGCATGCCGTCAGTTGTCGCAGCGTACCCGCCGACCACGCTAACGATGTAGCCTTTTGCTTCATGGTCCGGTACGAGCTGCTCGGCATGGATGTGGCCGATCTCCGCTTCGCGGTGTCCCCGCTCAACGAGGCGGTGCTGTCCCTGCGGGCGTGGCGCGATCCAGGACGATTTCCGCTTCAGTTGCGCTGGCTGCACGCGCTCGAAGCCGTGCGCGGCAGCCTTGACGAGGCCATGCTGCTCGCATTGACGGACGTCCGGCTGTGGACACCCGATTTTCTCAACCCGCGTCCGCGCTCACCGCTGACCCGCTTCGACGACGAACTCGCGAAACTGGCCAGTACCGACCCGGCGGTCATCGAACGAGACCTGCGAGCGGTGCACGGCGCGACGCCACTTCCTGAACCACTACAGGGTTCCGCCGCAGAGGTGCTCAATCGGATCATCGATGCGCTCGCCACGTACTGGCGGTTCTGCTTCGAGCCGCACTGGCCACGGATGCGGGCGATCCTCGAAGGCGACGTCACGTTCCGAGGACGACAAATCGCCCAGCGGGGTCTCGCCACGATGCTCAGCGGATTGTCGGACACGGTGCGGCTCGTCGGAAACGTGGTCGAGGTACGGCTGCGCTCGAAGCTCGACTACGCGCGACCGGCCAATGCCGGGCTGACCCTGGTGCCGAGCCTGTGGACCACCAACGCCTCGACACCCATCTCGGCCGACGAGCCACCGATGATCCTCTATGCCGCACGTGGCGCGGCGACCCTGTGGGAGCCGCAGGCCCTGCCCGCGCCAGACGGTCTCGCGGGACTTCTGGGCACCACCCGGGCCGGTCTGCTCAGCCATCTCGACACGCCCGCATCCTCCACCGAGTTGGCCGCCCGCCTCGGCGTCACCCCGACAGCGGTCAATCAGCACCTTCGAGCATTGCGTGCGGGTGGACTGCTGGTCGGCACCCGACACGGCCGATCGGTGCTCTACCGCCGCTCCGACCTCGGCGACATGCTGGTTGCCTCGGCCGCTCCGCATTCGTGAGGCCCGCGCAGGCCGGATGGCCGAGATTGCGCTCCAGCGACTTGGCCAGACGCTCGACCGGTGACCGCCGCGCTGCTTGTCCCGGTCCGGTCCGCTAACGGTCGCCGTAGTGGTACCGGCAGGCGATGATCTCGACGTCGTCCTTGCTGATCCGATGCACCAGTCGGTGCTCGCGGTCGATCCGGCGGGACCAGAAGCCGGACAGCTCTCCCCGAAGGGGCTCTGGCTTTCCGATGCCCTCGTATCCGTTGCGCATCACGTCCGCGATGAGATCGTTGATGCGCTTGACCAGCTTCCGGTCCGTGTGGCTGAGGTACTGACTCCAGGCCGTCGCGGTGAAGACCAGCCTCACGCGACGTCCCGGACGGAGGCCGGGTCGATCAGATCCCGCTCGGCCGCATCGCCTTCTTCAAGCTCTGCCATCGACCGGCGCAGCGCGGCGGCGTTGGCCGGGTTGCGTAGGAGGTACTCGGTCTCCTTCATCGACTCGTATTCCGCAAGTGGCACGATCACCACGGGCTCGTGGCCGGATCGGGTCACCACCACTTCTTCGGCGTCGTTGATGACGCTGTCGAGTTCGGCGGCCAGGTTCTGCCGTAGCTGGGTGAAGTTCACGGTCCGCATAGCCACCTCCAGGAAAGTACAGAAAATTGTACCTCGGTGCGTCTGGCTCCTGGCCGCGCTGGCGGTGCACCCGTGGGTACGGCTGCGTCCGGCAGCCGGCTGTCCGGGCTCGGGACCCGCGTGACAGAGCGGTATCAGGACCTATGTGACACTTCCACACTGACGGGCGTTCACCGATCTGGGTGATACTTCTTCACTGGCTGATCAGGCGGGGATGGGGAGCAGCGGCATGGAACCGCAGTCCGGTAACGGTGATGATGCGGTCGCGCGTGCGCGCGAGCTGGTTCGGGCCGAGCAGTTCGGGCCCGCCATCGAACTGCTGCGCGAGCACCTGAACGCGCACCCGGATGACGGCATCGCCTGGCGCCGCCTCGCCGGCGCCCTGATCGGACTCGGCGAACATGCCGCTGCGGTCGATGCGGCTGGTCGAGCAATCGACATCGACCCCGAGGACGTGGCTGCCTACCGCTACCGGGCGCTCGCTCTTCTTATGCTCAAGCGGGACGGGGAGTCGTATGCCGACGCGAAGCGCGCGGTGGAGCTTGCACCCGATGACCACGAGGCGCTGAGCCTGCTCGCCCGGAACGTCATCGAGGTCGATCGCGACATAGCGCGGTTCAAGGAGCTCATCGGGCGGGCGCTCACCGTGAATCCGGACAGTGCCCCTGCACGGCACCTGGCCAGGCAATATCGAAGGCTCCATCGCCGGAACCTAGCCGTCGCGATGCACCTGGTGATCCTCCCGGCCGCGATCGTGCTGCTGTTTGGTTGGTTCGCGGTAGACACCGGCAGGTCAACGGACGCTCGTTGGATGATGTGGCCTTGCCTTGTCGCGCTGGGCGCCATCCTTGTCAGAGGCCTGTTCACGTGGTCGGCACCCGGCGTGCTCCCGATGCTCACACTGCCCCAGGTGTCGGCAGCGGCGAGCGCCGCCGGAATTGTCGCGGCAGGCGCGGGTTACGGCGCTACCCGAGGAGTCCCAGCCGCAGCCGTCCTTGGCCTGACCGCCGTCGCGATATCGGGCGCCTTCGGGCTTCTCCTGCTCCAGCAACGGCGTCGAATCGCAGGTGGTGCATGCCGGAGCGGCAGTCTCTAGGCAGACGACAGAGACCCGTCCACCTGTCGTCGGACCAGAGCCATCGTCAATGATCCCGCGAGGAGGAACAGCACGCCGAGAAGAATCCAACCAGGCCAACCGCATCCGCCAGACCCTGATCCTGCTGGTGTCCATCCCGTTCGCGTTCATCGGCGCGTTTGCCCTGCTACTGGTCACCGGCACGCCGCTCGGGGTCGCCGCGCTGATCGGCATCCTGATGCTGATCGGCATCGTCGTCACCAACGCCATCGCGCTGATGGACCTGGTCAACCAGTACCGCGAGCGGGGGATGAGCGTCGCCGAAGCGGTGGTGGAGGGCGGTCAGCGCCAGTTGCGCCCCATCCTGATGACCGCGCTGGCGACCATCTTCGCCCTCTTGCCGATGGCGCTGGGCACCACCGGTGAGGGTGGGTTCATCTCCACCCCGCTGGCCGTCGTCGTCATCGGCGGCCTCCTCACCTCCACCCTGCTCACCCGGGTCCTGATCCCGGTCCTCTACACGATGGTGGAAGGTCGTCGGGAACGCCGCCAGGCCCGTTCGCGTGGCCCCGCGCCGGTGCCCGAGAACGAGGTGGAACCGGTTCCGGTCTCCTGACGCACCGGAGTTGGACTCCGTCGGCCGGTACGCGCGTTGCGCGTACCGGCCCGTGCGCCGACCCACCACACCCGCACCGGCATCCCGGTGCGGGTGTGGTGCTGGTCGGGCAACACGTTGATCCGACAGGTCACGACCTGCGCCGTCGACCCCTGACCGGAATCAGACGGCGGTGATGCTCCACTGGTTGTTGGCGCTGCCGTTCGGGGCCCACATGGCCACAGTGGAGCCGGAGGTGGCACTGCCCAGACCGTCCAGCGCCGTGCCGGTGCCCCGGTTGATGATCTGGTTGCGGCCGTTGCCCACGCTGTTCAGCCGCCACTGCTGGTTGTTCCCACCGTTCCACGGTGCCTGCAGGGCGCTGGCCCCGTTCGCGGCGTTGCCCCAGCTGTCCAGGACCATGCCGTTGGTCCGGTTCACGATGCGGTAGTAGCCGCCGCCGACGTCGACCAACTGCCACTGCAGGTTGGTGCTGCTGACGTCGTTCCACTGCTTCACCACCGAGCCCGAGGCGACGCTCCCACCGCTGTCCAGCACCAGACCCGTCGCCCCGTTGGCGATCTTCACGTACCCGGTGGGGGTGGGGCCGGAGCCGAGCGCGGGAATCTGGCCCGAGAAGGTCAGCTTCACCACGTACGCCAGGGCGCTGTACGGTGCCGTGGACGACGGCATGGTCAGGTGCAGCCCGGAGCCGTCCTGGGTGCGGTTGGGCAGGTCGATGTACGTGCCGGCCGTCGAACCGAGCAGCCGCGCCGAGGTCAGGGTGCTGAGGTTGATCCGGTTGGAGCCCAACGTGGTGATGTGCAAGGTGGCGCCCGGCCAACCGAGCACCGTGGCGTACAGGACGGTGTTGTCCTTGGTCCGGGTGAAGCGGATGTCCTGGCCGTTGCCCTCGCGGGGGGTCTGGAAGGAACCGCCGCCCATCTGGGTGGGCCCCTCGCCGTGCACCGCCCAGGCGCGGGTGGAGTAGACCGCTTCCCCGAACCGCCGCAGGTGGTCGCCGAAGCCCTGCAGGATGGTGCGCTGGCTGGCGGGGATGGTGCCGTCGGCCATCGGCGCGATGTTGAGCACCATCGTGCCGTTCTTGCTGATCCGGTCGATGAGCGCGTGCAACAGTGACTTGGTGGAGTAGTAGCCGAGGCCCTGGGTGTAGCACCAGCTGGAGCTGGACACGCTGTCGTCGGTCAGCCAGTACGGCGTCTGGATGGCTGCTGGACCGCCGCGTTCGAAGTCGTAGACCTCACCACGGTTGTTGAAGCCGTCCTTGTAGGTGGCGACGACGTCCTTGTTCCAGGCGACGGCCTTGTTGTAGTAGTACGACAGGAAGTTCAGCCGGTGCGACTCGGGGATCTTGGACAGGTCGAAGTCCTGGTAGATGATGTCCGGCTGGTAGCCGTCGATGACCTCGCGCAGCTTGTCGTACCAGAGCTGGTACTCGGCGGTGGCGCCGAGCTGGCCGTACAGCTTGCGCAGGCTGGCGTCGGACTGGGACGGCGCCCACTGGAAGAAGCCGGTGAAGTTGAACGCGTGGTGCAGCGACGCCCACAGCTTGAGTCCCTTGCCCCGGATGGCGTCCGCCTGCAACCGCAGCAGGTCCAGGCGTGGCCCCCGGGCCACCGAGTTCCACTCGTTGACCTGGCTGTTCCACATCGAGAAGCCGTCGTGGTGCTCCGCCACCGGCCCGGCGAACCTCGCCCCGGCGTCAACGAACAACTGCGCCCACTCGTTGGGGTCCCAGTTGCCGCCCGCGGATTTGAGCTTCGGGGCGAACTGTACGAAGTTGCCTGCCTTGTCCCGCGCCCCGTTGATGAAGTTGTGGTACGGCCACGCCGCCGGGTCGCCGTACACGCTCTTGTGGTGGTTGTTCTCGCCGGAGCCGTTGTTGTACATGTTGCGCGGGTACCACTCGTTGGCGAACGCCGGGACGCTGTACACCCCCCAGTGGTAGTAGATGCCGAACTTGGCATCCTGGAACCACTCGGGCGCCGGCGGGTGCTGGTCGACGGACGCCCAGGTGGGGGTGTAGCTCTGCGGCCCTTCGGTGGCCAGGGCCAGCCCCATCCGGGACAGGCCGGTGGCCGTGGCGATTCCGGTGAGTCCGACGGTGGTCAGCAGCCGTCGGCGGCTGAAGTGCGGGGTGGTTGGATCCATCGGTGACATCCCTTCTCGTGGCTCGGAGCTGGCGCTCTCCGGCCGGAGGACGGTGGGGCCGGCGACTCGCCTCTGCTCGCTGCCGGTGCGGTGCGCGCGTGGGGGCGTGCAGGACCGGGACGTGGCTCGTGCGCCGGAGTGACCCGGAACCGGGTCAGCCTGGCGGCAGCTGTAGCGCGAGCAGGCTGGGGTCGCCCGATGCGCGCCCGGAGGTGTTGGCCAGCGACGCACCCGGACACTCGTGGTCCGCGTTCGCCGGCTGTCGTGGGCATCCGCGGCCGGCACCGAGGCGACGCCTGTTCGAGGCGATCGCGGGCACCCGCCGGCCGGATCGTTGATGTTCTGTTATCGCTAACATGGCCCGGTAACCGTCATGTAACAGGACGACAATCGTCGATGTCAATAGGTGACTCCAGTAGAGCTGCGGCGCAACCCCCGCACATCAAGTCCTTTAACGCTCACATCGAGCAGGTGCCGGTGTGTGGCGAGCGGTGACCTGCCAAACGTCACGCCGTCGCACCCGGCGGGCCCCTGGCTCGCGGAGCGTGGGGAACGCCCGACGCCAGGAGCCCGCCGATGACGGTCATGGCCGTGTCGCTCGCCGGTCGGCGGGGCGTGCCGACCAGCCCGCTACGGCGCTACCGTCGATGCTGTCACTGGAACTGCGTGATGAAGCTCCACGCCGCCGCGGGAACCCAGGTGCGGGGCCCGCTGTCGCCGCCGGCGCCGTCCTGGGGCGCGGCGATGTGTCCCCCGTCGAAAGCGGCCCACACCACCGGGTACCCCGACCGGCAGCCGGCGTAGGTGGTGACGACGTGGGTCAGGCTGCCCGCCGACGGTTCACGGGGTGACTGCGGGGTGCAGCCGTTGTTGGTGACGAACCGGTCACGCAGCGACCGTCCGCTGGCGATGTTGTCACCGATGCCGTGCACACCCATGTACGCGACGGGCTGGGTGCCGCCGCTGCATCCGCTCAACGTGCCCGGAGAGGACTGCACCACGACCGCCCGGAAGATGTTCGGCCGGGAGCAGGCCAGTGAGAAGCTCATCGCGCCGCCGTAGCTGAAGCCGATCGAGTACCGCTGACGCGTGTTGACGCACAGCGCCCCCTCGATCCGGCTCAGCATGTCGTCGACGAACGTCACATCCTCACCGCCGGAGTTGGCCCAACCGTTGCCGATGCCCTGCGGTGCGACGAAGATCGTGCTGTTGTTCGCCAACCGCTGGAGCCCGTAGTAGGACCAGGTGTTGCGGTCCACAGTCTGGCCGGTGTCCACGTCCACTGCGGTGCCACCCCACCAGTGGAACCCGAAGACCAGCCGGTACTGGTTGTTCTGCTGGTAGTTGGCCGGGACGCGCAGGATGAAGCTGCGGCTCTTGCCGGAGCTGGTGATGGTGTGCGTACCACTGGTGATGCCGGCCGCCTTACCGCAACCCGAGGTGCCGCCGCCCGGCGGAGGGGTGGTTGGCCCGCCGCCGTCCACCCGGACGAGTTGCCACTGCTGGTTGTTGCCGCCCCAGTCGGCGTACTGCACGATGTTCGCGCCGTCGGCGGTCGAGGCGCCCTGCACCTCCACGGCCTTGCTGGAGTGCCGGGCGAGCAGTCGCACGTACCCACCTGCGGAGTCCGCCAGCTGGAACTGCTGATTGGTGCCGTTGACGTCCGACCACTGCACCACCGCCGCGCCGTCGGCCGTCGACACGCCGGAGACGTCCAGCACCTTGCCCGACAGCCGCGACTTCAAGCGGTAGAAACCGCCACCGGAGTCCACGAACTGCCACTGCTGCTGGTTGCCGTTGTTCCGGGTCCACTGAGTGATCCGGGCACCGTCGTTCGTGGCCAGGTTGTAGACGTCCAGCGCCTTGCCGCTGTTGCGGTTGACCAGCACGTACCAGGCGCTGGTGTCCACGGTCGCGGCGGCGGCCGGTGTCGAGCTCACCGCGACCGCCGCGCCACCCACCAGCACTGTCGCCGCAGCCGCGGCGGTGACTCGGGCTATCCACCCCCGTCGCCGGAACGACGCGGGTGACAGGAGCCCTGCGAGAGCAACCATGTTTCCTCCAATGGTGATGGTCGGACCGAACGGCGTGCCGGGCGGGGGCGCAGCGATGAAGCGCAGCTGCCGGGGCCATCTGATTGGGTCGCCCACCAGGGCATGCGCATGCCCGCTGGAGCGACACCCTGAGTTGAGACGCGACGATTGGCCCCGGCCCCAGGCCAACCCGGCAACTCGCGTATCGACTGTGAGCGATAACACGATGTTCGTCAAGTCGTAATAATCGATGCGCTGTCGGCCCGGCAGGGGTAGTTCCACGAGGGCGGCGCCCGACCGCGCTGATTAACCTTGCGGCGATGTAGCGGGCAGGTTATGTTATCGATAACATCAATTCACATGCATGTCACGTGCCACGACACGCTGTCCTTCATGTCCGGGTCGCGGCTTGGTCCACGACCTGGGCGGGCGGCGCCCCGAGCCCGGCGGCGCTGTCCGTTCTGCTCGACCAGAGCCCGTATGCCAGGGCCGTAACGCGGCGACGGGCCCGACACGAACACGGGCCACCTCTTTGCCCGAGTCCATCTCCGCGCCCTGCGACCAGAAAGCCAACAGCCATGACGATGACCCGACGGCAGTTCACTCTGGGGGCACTCGCCTCCACCGCACTCACCACGACCGGGCTCTCCCTCGGCGCGCGGCCGGCCCTGGCGGCCACCTACACGGCCTACGCGATGACCTACTTCACCGAGTCGCCGAGCTTCACCGGGGCCAACTACGGCCTGCACCTCGCCGTGAGCCGGGACGGCCTCAACTGGACCCCGCTGAACCAGAACAACCCGGTGGTCACCCCGACCGCCGGCGACCTCGGCCTGCGCGACCCGTACATCCACCGTAAGCAGGACGGCACGTTCGTGGTGGTCGCCACCGACCTGTACGGCACCAACTTTGGACGCAACAGCCAGTACCTGCACGTGTACGACTCGACGGACCTGACGAGCTTCACCGGGTATCGGCGGATCCAGATGCATACCTACAGCAACGTGCACACCTGGGCGCCGACGGTGTTCTGGGACGCCGGACGCGGCCAGTACGCCATCGTCTACTCCGCCAACACCAGCACGGACCTTTTCCTGGTCAACTACACCTCCGACTTCCGCACGGTGAGCGCGCCGCAGACCTACTTCAGCCCGGGCTTCCCCATCCTCGACGCGGACATCCGGGTCAGTGGCGGTGTCACGTACATGTTCTACAAGAACCTCGCGAACGGGAACCTGTACGGCGCTCGTTCCAGCACCGGCGCCCCCAACAGCTTCACCACCTACACCAGCGGCCTGCGGCAGGGCAACGCCATCGAGGGGTCGCACCTGGTCCCGCGCAACGACGGCGGCGCCTGGTGGCTGTGGGGCGACTCGTTCTCCCCGGTCAACAACGACATGTACCTCTGGTCGACCAGCAACGTCGGTGGCAACTCGTGGTCGGTCATGAACCAGCGCGACTACACGCCGCCGCTGAACTCCAAGCACGGCTCGATCACCGGCATCACCGACGCCGAGTACAACGCCGCGATCAGCCGCTGGGGCGCCCCGAACTGGGTCCGGCTGAAGTCCTCCAACCTGCCCGACTACTTCGTACGGCACTCCAACGGCGCGGTCCGCCTCGACCCCTACCCGTTCGACCCGTACCAGGACCAGATGTGGCGGATGGTTCCCGGCCTTGCCGACTCCGCCGCGGTGTCCTTCGAGTCGGTGAACCGCCCCGGCAACTACCTGCGGCACAGCGGCTACGTGGCACAGCTCGCCGCCAACGACAACACCTCGCTCTTCCGGGCCGACGCGACCTTCTACCGCACCGCCGGGCTGGCCGACAGCTCTTGGTCCTCGTTCCGCTCCTACAACTTCCCCGACCGTTACCTCCGGCACAGCAACAACGTGCTGCGCATCGACCCCCTCAACGCGAGCTCGTCGGCGGCGGACCGCCAGACCGCCACCTTCCGGGTCACGTCCTAGCAATACCGGCTGCGGCTCCCCCGTCGACGCGCAGACCCCGGCCCTGGCTGCGGTGGGTGAACCTCAGGCAGGAACGACCATCCGGGCGGTGACCGTGGCCCCACGGTCACCGCCCGCCCCGGGCATCCGGAAGCGCGGCGGCCGTGAACGCCTCCGCTGAGCTGGATCGAAACGATGCAGATCCTCCGGCACGCGCAGTTCGCCATCACCATGGAGATCTACACGGTGGTCTCCTCGGCGGCCACCAGCGACGCCCTCAAGCGGCTCGGCAGCGCGCTCGACCGCTGACTCGTGATTCGTTTACGTCATCAGGTCTGTAGGCGGCTACTGCTGTACTTCGTTGCTGTACCGGCCCGGATCACAAGAACAGCGGGCCCCATAGAGGGCCGCTGAGCTGGAACGGAGTGGGCCGGGCGTCCGACGATGCTCTGTGACCTCGACTTGCCGACCGGCGCGGTTCGCTAGAACGACTAGCCCGTCGTTCACGATGTCGGCTACTCGCGGAGGTCAGGCGATCTGCCGGAGGTCGCTGCCGTAGTCAAAGATGATCCGCATCCGGGCGCCCAGTGCTCGCGCGTACCGACTGAGGGTCGCCACCTCGTTGGCGTCCAGGTCGCCGTTCTCGATCTGGCTCACCCTGCCGGGTGTGACTCCCATCAGCTCGGCCACCTGCCGCTGGGTAAGACCGAGTCGCTTGCGCTCCTCGGCGAGGTGGAACGCGCCGACCCACGCCTCGGTGCGGGCACGTTCCGCATCGAGCGCGTCGTCGTCCCCATCGTGCAACTCGGCGCGGATGTCGTCCCAGTCATGGAAGTCGACCATCAACCTTCCCTCCGTTTTCTCTCGAAGGCGAGCCAACCCTCGTAGGCGACCTCGGCGATCGGGATCGCGTTCTCGTACCACCGCGTCCAGTCTCCGGCCTTGTTGCCAGCGACCAACAGCACCGCCTGCGACCAAGGGTCGAAGACGAACAGAAGCCGGATGGCGACGTCGCGGCCAGATCTCGGCCGCAACTCCTTGAGGTTGCTGATGCTCGAACCCCGGAGAGTGTCGACCAGCGGACGCCCCAGACCCGGACCGGTCTCGGCGAGCATGTCGATCGCCACGTTCACGGACCGGTACGTCTCAGGATCGGTCTGACGCAGGGCGCGTAACCAGTCACGGACATCGCCTGTCGTCCTGATCGCCCAGCGGTGGGCTGGCCCATTGGTCACCGGACAACTATAGCTCAGGCTATACACGCTCGGTAATGACCGCCGGCGCCACGGGCGAAACCCTTGCCTACCTGGCCATTCCTCAGGCATGCGAACCATGGAAGAGCAGGTCAAGAGTGAGATCACGTTATGCGGTGGGCCGCCAGGGACTCGAACCCTGAACCTATGGATTAAAAGTCCACAGCTCTGCCATTGAGCTAGCGGCCCGCGCGCTCAGGTTACCCGAACGTCTTCGCCCCGGCTGATGTCCGCCCCCGCTCTGGTTCAGCGATGTTGATCTAAGACCGGGGCGGCGTCGGTGTTGGAAGGAACGTCTGCACCACTTTGCCACCGGTATAGCTTCGTCACCGATATATTGAGGGCCATGGCCACACCCACGCCACTGCGGGAACCCACCTTCCTGATCCTCACCGCCCTCGCGCGGGAGTCCATGCACGGTTACGGCATCATCAGCGACGTCGCGGCCCTCTCCGGCGGGCGGCTGGCACTGCGGCCCGGCACCCTCTACGGCGCACTCGACCGCCTCACCGACGAAGGGCTGGTCGAGCGGGACCGCGAGGAGGTCGTCGAGGGACGGCTGCGCCGCTACTACCGGCTCACCGACGCGGGCCGGTCAGTGCTCACCGCCGAGACCGAACGTCTGCGCCGCAACGTCGAGGCCGCCGCCAAGCGGTTGGCTGTTCGACCTGCGGGCACCCGCACCGCTGGCGGCACCGCACGCGGCCCGTTCACCGTCCCCGGAACGGCGGCCCGCCCCATCCTTCGACCGACCGGAGGCCCGGCATGAACCAGCCCAACCCTGCCCCGGAGCAGGCCGGGTCGCCGCTGGAGTCCCGCTACCGGCGACTGCTCTGGGCCTACCCGGCTGACTACCAGGCCGAGCGGGGCGACGAGATCGTCGGGACGTACCTCGACACCGTCGAACCGGGTCGGCGCTGGCCATCCCCGCACGACGCCCTCGACCTGCTCGGCGCCGGAATTCGGGAGCGACTACGGGGGTACGGCGCCCTTGGGCTGGCCGTCGCTTTCCCGCTGGCCGCGACTGCCGCGCTGAGCACCCTCGCCGCGGTCGCCGCGTTCTTCCTCCTGCAGGTCGAGTTCGAAGATCCCCGCTTCGCCGGACTGGACCCGGTCGGCCCGTTCCAGACCCTCGGCGCCGTCATCTGGCTGGGCTGGCTGCTCGTCGGCCTCACCGCCACTGTGCTGCCCGGCTCCTGGACCCGAATCGCCGCAGCCTGCGGTCTCCTCCTGACCATCGCCGTGCCGCCCGTGGCCGCCCTCGCCGGACAACCCCGACCGCCGATGTTCGTGCTGGTCCCTGCCGTCGCGCTCGGCCTGGCCACGCTCGCACTGCCCGCCCATCCCGGCTGGGTCGCGCGTAGCCTGCCGCCGCTCACGGCCGGCGCTGTGGCGGCCGCGTCCGTGGCATTCAGCGCCGCCGAGAACGGCGGCAACATGTTCACGTCGTACGGCTCGACGCCCGAGCTGCTGGCGATGGCCGGGGGGTTGATGTTCATGCTGGTCCTGCTCGTCGGGCTCGGTCGCGCGCTGCGAGCCGACGACGCCGGCCTCTGGGCGGCCCTGCTGCTCGCCGCCCCGGCCGGCCTGTTCGGTGCCGACCAGCTCAGCCAAGGGATCTGGGGCAGCCGGGGAGGCGGACCGAGTTCGGCGGCCTACGCCACCACAACCGGGACGATCCTTCTTGTCGGTGCGGCGCTGCTGGCAGCGGCCCTCGCCGGCCAGGCCGCACGCCACCGGAGCGTACGTCGACAGGTGCTCGACAAGGCCTGCCCGACCTGCGGACACCGTTCGACCGCAACGACTGGGACCTGACGTCGCCGGATCGGCGACGCGGCGCTGGCCTCGCCCCTGATCGACTCGGCATTCAGGAAGTCGGGGTGTGCTGCGCGCGGTGATGCCCCGACTTTCAGGAAGCCGAGTCGATCAAGGGCGCGGGGCGAGGGCCGCGCGCTGCGAGGGGCGCTGCGGATGGGTGGTTGAGCTGCGGCTGGGCGGGTACGGGGTCGGGCATGCGGATCGTGGTGGTGGGGGCCAGTGGCAACGTCGGTACGGCGCTGCTGCGGCGGCTGCGCCGGGAGCGGGGCGTGGAGCTGGCCGGGGTCGTACGACGGTTGCCCGGCCCGGACGCCGGTGAGCCGTACGACCAGGTGGAGTGGCACTCCTGCGACATCGGCGCGCCGGGCGCGACCGGTCAGCTCGCCGAGGTGTTCGCGGGTGCGGACGCGGTGGTGCACCTGGCCTGGCAGATCCAGCCCAGCCACGACCAGCGGGTGCTGCGCCGGACCAACGTCGAGGGCAGCCGGGCGGTGATCGACGCGGTGGTCGGGGCGCGCGTGCCGGCCCTGGTGTACGCCTCGTCGGTCGGCACCTACGCGCCCGGCCCGAAGGACCACCCGATCAGTGAGCGGTGGCCAGCGACCGGTGTGCCCGGCTCGTCGTACAGCGAGCACAAGGCCGAGGTGGAGGCGCTGCTGGACCAGGTCGAGCGCGATCACCCGACGCTGCGGGTGGTGCGCATGCGACCTGGGTTGATCTTCCAGCGGGCGGCCGGTGCGGAGATCACGCGGTACTTCCTCGGCCCGCTGGCGCCGGTGCGGCTGTTGCGCTTCGGCCGGATCCCGCTGGTGCCGACCAACCGCCGGTTGCGGATGCAGGCGGTGCACGCCGATGACGTGGCTGATGCGTACGCCCGGGCGGTGTTGGGTGATGCGCGCGGTGCCTTCAACGTCGCCGCGGACCCGGTGCTCACTCCGGAGCTGGTGGCCCGGCACTTCCACGGTTGGACGGTGCCGGTCGCCGCGCCGGTGCTGCGGGCGGCGGCCGCGCTGACCTGGCGGGCGCGGCTGCAACCGGTCGACGCGGGCTGGGTGGAGCTGGGTCTGAACGCCCCGTTGATGTCCAGCGAGCGCGCGGAGACCGAGCTGGGCTGGCAGCCCAAGGTCAGTGCGCTGACGGCGCTCAGGGAACTCTTCGCCGGCATGGCCGACGGCGACCACACGGCGAGCCCACCGATGTCCGGCGCCCGGGACCTGCCCGGCCGACCCGCCGCCCTCCTGCGCTCCCGTCCTCCAGGCCAGGGGAACCCCTACTGACCCCCACCCCGGTGTGTTGATCAAGACGTTTCGTCAACAATCGCCGCCCCGGGAACCGAAATCTCTTGATCACCGGCGGTGCAGGCGCGGGCCGGCAGGGGGTTCGGGTCAGGAGAGCTTGGAGGCTGTCACTGTGGGGTTGCGGGCGCCCAGGAAGAAGATGCCGGGGAAGCCGCGGGTCTCGAACGTGGCGCTGGGGTTGCGGCGCAGCGTCGAGTTTTCGATCCTCATCGTGCCGGTGCGGTTGTTGCTCACGAAGAAGACCGCGCCGCCGCCCTCGTTGGCCTTGTTGTTCTCGATGATGGTGCCGGCGATCCGTACGGTGAACTCGTTGCCGTCGCAGTAGATCGCGCCGCCGCTGCCGCCGCCGGGCGTGCCGGACTTCGCCGGGTTGGCACCGTTGCCGATCGCCTCGTTGTTCCTCAGCAGACTGTTCAGCACCACCCACGACACGCCGATGCTGCTCAGCGCCCCTCCGTTGGAGCAGGAACCGCCGTCGAAGGTGCTGCCCACCACGTACACCGGCTTGTTCTCGTACTGGCTCAGCACCCGCACGGCCGCGCCACCCAGATCCGGGCCGGTCCGGTCGCAGCGGTTGCGGACGAAGCGCGAGTTGACCACCTTCAGCCGCCCGCCTCGTACGAAGATCGCCCCACCGCCGCCGCCCTCGGCCTTCTCGCCCGTGGAGTTGCCGTCGGCAAAGGTCAGGTTCTGCACGGTGAGCTGCGGGTGATCCTGGTTCTGGCAGTGCGAGGTGGTGAAGCCCTGGGCCTGGTCGCAGGTGTTCAGGTAGAGGATCCGGCGCTGCCCCTGGCCGCTCAACGTGACAGTGCCGCCGCCGTCCAGCACGACCTTCGGCCCGTTGGCGTTGCGGACCTTCGCGGTGGCGGTCATCTTGATGGTCACCGGGGCCGGTCCACAGTTGAACGTGATGACACCGCCGGCCGCCACCGCCTTCACCACCGCCGCCGAGGTGCAGCTCGCCGCGGTGCCGGTGCCGATGGTCCGGGTCGGCTTCGAGGTGTCCACCGCCCGGGCCTCGGCCGGTACGGTGGCCCTGCCGTTCGGGTTGCCGGCCGTGAGCACCTTGTTGGCGGGCTTCGGGCTCGCGCTGGCCCCGGGGCCTCCGAGGCCGTCCCGAGCCTGCGGCGCTGCGCTCTGACCCCCGGTCGGTGCTGCGGTCGACGAAGCGGTCGAGCCGGCCTCGAAGGCGGGGCCCGGGTCGTCGGGTGCACAGCCGGGCAGGGTCGCGGCGGCGATACCGAGGACGAGGAGAGCGGCAAGCGACGTCATGCGCACCAGGTGATGCTAGGAGCCGCGACCGCGCCGTGACGAATCCGCCGAGCCGGCTTAATGCACTGCTAAGACGCCATCCCGAGCAGGGCTCAGAAGTCGGCGAAGAGGTACGGCACCCGGCGGGGGAACAGGCCGCGCAGCTCCACTGCGGCGTCCCCCGGCACCTCACCCAGACCGCGCAGCGGCAGCTCGGCCGGGTCCAGCACCCCGTACGCGAGGGCGGAGAGCCCGGCGGCGGTGAGCGTGGCGGTCGGCGCGCGGCCGGTGCTGTCGTCGACCAGCTCCAGCGCGCCGGTCGTGCCGTCGAGCAGGTGGGTGCCGGCCAGCCAGCGGTCCCCGGTCAGCTCGACCCGGACCCGGCCCGGCCCGGCGGGCAGCCCGCGCAACGCGTCAAGCAACAGCAGCCGGGCCATCGGCGCGGACGCGCCCGGCACGACCGTGCGGGCCTCGACGTGCACGTCCAGGTCGGTCAGCCACAGTTCGGGCAACTCGTCGGGCGGCACCTGGACGGTGACCCGTTCGATCTGGTCCACGTGCCGGGCGAAGAACTGCAGCAGCAGCGCCCGCGCGAGCGGATCGGTGACCAGCAGTTCGTTGCCGTGCAGCGTGCCACCGTGTTCGTCGATCCGGTACGTCACCGCGCCGGTGACCTCCCCGGCCACCCGGGCGGTGAGCAGCCAGTATTCGTCACGGTCGCGCATCCCGACCGCCCGGTAGTCCGGGAAGATCGCGAAGCCGTGCCGTTCCCGGAGGTTGCGTTCGGTGAACGCCCGCCACGCGGGATATCCGGCGGCGATGCGTTCCCAGCTCACCTCGCCGGGCAGGTCCACCCGGAGCAGCGAGCCCAGGTTGGCCGGGGCGAAGGTGACCCGGCGGGGCTTGGGTAGCCCGACGTAGCCGAACCGGGCGTAGAAGCTGGGCCGGAACGGATAGAGCGCGCTGAGCGGATGACCCTCGTCGCGCATCTCGTCGAGGAGCTGGTGCAGCAACGTCCGGACGTGTCCCTGCCGGCGGGCCAACGGATGGGTCGCCACCCCGGCGACCCCGGCCATGGGCAGCACCACCCCGCGCAGGTTCTGCCGCATCGGAATGGCCGAGACGGCGGCCAACGTGGTGCCGTCCTCCTCGGCGATGAGCGTCCGGTTGCCCTGGTTGTAGGGCAGGTAGTCGCGGAACTCGGCCGTCCGGGCAGCGCTCAGTGGCGAGGACTCGAAGGCGTATGCGGCCAGCGGGAAGCTGGTGGTGAGACGGTCGTCATCGGTCACCCGGCGGATGGTCATTCGCCCATCTCAACCCGCCGCGCGAATCGCAGCAACCGGATTGGCCCGATCCGCGCGCCGTGCGACGGTCACCCGACCGGCAGGTGCCGCAGGTGCCGGCGGCGGCGCAGGCGGACGCTGGCCACCGTGGCCACGCCAACTGCCAACAGCGCGGTGACGACGAGCCCGTGCAGCAACCCCCGGGAGAGGTAGCCCTGGTCGGTGTTGTCGACAGTCCAGGTGGCGATCTCCCGACTCGACCAGAACGGCGTCAACCTCGCCCCCGACCCGGCCGGGTCGATCAGCATCTGCACCGTCACCACGGTGAGCAGCAGCAGCGTGCCCTCCAACTCGCGGGGCAGCAGCGCACCGATCAACATCCCGAACGGCGCGGCCACCGCGACGGAACAGAGCATCGCCGCCGCCAGGCCGCCGTACCGCAGGTCCGCGCCGTCGATCATCGGCAGCAGGAAGAACGGCACGGAGATGACCAACCCCACCGTCCACAGGCCGAGCATCCGTCCGAGATAGAGGTGGTGTGGACGGTAGCCGGCCAGCCGCAGCCTCGGTTCCAGCTCGCGAGCCGCGGTGGTGGCGAACAGCGCGGCGGTGCTCACCGCCCAGCCCACGCCGAGCAGCAGCGAGCGAACCGACTGCCCGAGGTAGCCGTCCCGCCTGATCAGGTAGAAGGTCAACGGCATCAACAGCAACAGCAGGAGTACGCCCCGACGCCGCAGCAGCTCCCGCAGTGTCATCTCGGCGACGGTGACGAGGCGGTTCACGGGCGACCTCCCTGAATGCCGGGCGCGTGCCACCCGGTCTCCCGCGCCGGGGTCAGGTCGAGCACGATGTCCACCCGGTCGAGTTGGTTGAGCAGGTGGGTCACCACGACGATGGCGGTGCCGGTGTCGCGCAACCTGCTGAGCTGGTCCCAGAAGTTGACGTACGTGCCCTGGTCGAAGCCCTGGTACGGCTCGTCGAGCAGCAGCACGTCGGGCGCGCTGAGCGTGGACATGGTCAGGTTGAGCTTCTGCCGGGTGCCGCCGGACAGGTGGCGGGCCTGCACGTCCCCGCCCGCTTCCCAACCGAGCTGCCGGGCAGCCGCCCGACCGGCGCGGCGGGCCGGGCCACGGGCCACGCCCTGACCGGCGCCGACGAGCACGAAGTGTTCGTCGGCGAGCAGGAAGTCGGCGGTGCCGCCGGACTGCGGGCAGTAGCCGAGCCGCCCGGAGACGGTGACCTCACCGGCGTCCGGTGACATCAGGCCGGCGCAGATCCGGAGGAAGGTGCTCTTGCCGCAGCCGTTCGCGCCGATGACGGCGGCGATCTGTCCGGCCCGGACCGTCAGTGTGGCGTCGCGCAGCACGCTCCGCCGTCCGTACCTCTTGGTGATGCCGGCGGCGTGCAGCCGGACCGGCCCGGGGCGCGGTCCGGGCGCGGTGCCGATGCTCTCCACGACGGCGCCCGCGTACTGCTGGGGAGGGCCGAAGACGACCCAGGGGTCGCCGCCTCCCTCGCGCAGGTGCGTGGCGGCCTCGGCGACCACGTGCCGCGCGGCGTCCGCCGCGACCCGCCGCTGGTGCAGCTCGGCCGTGAGCGTACGCAGCCAATCGTCGGCGTTCACCGGGTGACCCCCTTCGTGACGATGTCGTTCACCGGCCGGACGAAGGTGAGCCAGGCGCTGCCGCCGGCGCGGAGCGCCGCGTACCCGTCGTCGGTGAGCCGGTAGTACTTGCGGGCCGGCCCGGCGTTGCCCTCCCGCCACTGCGCGGTCACCAGGCCGGTCTTCTGCAGGCGCAGCAGCACGGGATAGAGCGTGCCGCCCTGGATCGGCCCGACGCCCGCCGTGTCGAGCGCCTGGGCGAGCTGGTAGCCGTAGGACTCGCCTTCGGACAGCAGGGCCAGGACGCAGATGTCGAGCACCCCCCGCAGCCACTGCCCGCGCCGGTCGGAATCCACTCGGTGGACAGTAGCGGCGCAAGCTAGATGGCACAACCACCTACTATTGCCGACGGCCCCCGGACGGCCGGCCCGGAGCCGGCCGCCGGGTGAGCCGTACGGGTCAGCGGGTGACGACGTCCGAGACCACGACCGTGACGTTGTCCGGTGCGCCGGCGTGGTGGGCCAGCTTCACCAACTGCTCGCCGCACTGCTGGCGGTCGGCGTACATGCCCAGGGCCGCCGCGATGGCCTCGTCCTCGACGTAGTCGGAGAGCCCGTCGCTGCACAGCAGCAGCCGGTCGCCGGGGACCACGGTGAGCACACCGACAGCGGGCGGGGTGTCGGCGCCCTGCACGGCCCGGGTCACCAGGGACCGCTGCGGGTGGTGGCGGGCCTGCTCGGGCGAGAGGGTGCCCTGATCGACCAGTGCCTGCACGAACGTGTCGTCCCGGGTGAGCTGGGTCAGCTCCCCGTCGCGCAGCAGGTAGCAGCGGGAGTCGCCCACCTGGGCCAGCACCAGCGTCTCCCCGGCCAGCAGCGCTGCGGTGAGCGTCGTCCCCATGCCGTCCCGGCTCGGGTCGACGGTGATCGCGGCGTGGATGCGCTGGTTGGCGGTGCTGACCACGGCACGCAGGGCGTCGGCGGCGCCGTCGGGGTCGGTCGGCGGAGCCAGCTCGTCCAGGATCCGGATCACGATCTCGCTCGCCACCTCGCCCGCAGGCAGCCCGCCCATGCCGTCGGCGACGGCGATCAGGCGGTCACCGGCGAGGGCGGAGTCCTCGTTGTTGGTGCGCACCAAGCCGATGTCGTTGAGGATGACCGAGCGGAGGATCAGCGTCATGGGGTCAAGCTTGCCAAGAACAACCCGCATTCGTCTCTACGCCTCCTACCTAGGTCGAGAAATGATTGCGATTTTCGTCGGCGGCCCCGACGGTGCGTGACCGGTCGGCCCGCCCTCAGCGGCGCGGATAGCGCAGGAGCAGGCTGGCGGCGACCTCCTCGTCACCCACCGCCGCGTAGCTGTGCGGCACGTCCGACACCCAGCGCAGATGACCGCCGGCCGGGGCGGTCAGCGGTGCGTCGGCCGGCCCGGCGCGCAGCACCCCGGCGAAGATGGTGACGTGCTCGGTGACCCCGGACGCGTGGGCGGGGGAGAGTTGGGTGACGCCCGGCGCGACGTGCATCCGGTACAGCTCGTAGGTCGCGTCGGTGTCGTCGAACACCTCCAGCAGGGTGGCGGTGACCGCCGTGCCGTGCACGACCGGCCCGGCGGCCGGCTCGGTCAGCAGGGCGGTGAACGGTACGCCGAGCTGCGCGGTGACCGCCCAGAGCGTCTCCAGGGTGGGGTTGCGGGTGCCGTTCTCCAGGCCGGAGAGGGTGGCCTTTCCGACACCGGCGAGCCGGGCGAGTGTGGACAGTGAGATCCCCCGCTCCTCGCGCAGGGCGCGGACCCGGCGTCCGACGACGGCGGGATCCACGTCGAGGCCCGGACGCGGGGCTGGTGGTGGGTGTGGCATCCGGCTATGGTGCTACACGCTGCCGTTCCGTAAACGGAACAGTCGGGAGGGTTGGAGTGGCGGGACCCGTACAACCGGTGCTGGCCGGGGTGGTGACCGCGCTGGTGGGCTTCGCCAGCTCGTTCACCGTCGTGCTGGCCGGGCTCCGAGCGGCTGGCGCGTCGGACGCGCAGGCCGCTTCCGGCCTGCTCGCGCTCTGCGTGGCGAGCGGCCTCGCCGCGGCCTGGCTGGGCTGGCGGTACCGGATACCGATGAGCGCCGCCTGGTCCACTCCGGGCGCGGCGCTGCTGGTGGCGACCGGGCCGCCACCGGGCGGATGGCGGGTGGCGGTGGGCGCCTTCCTCGTCTCCGGCGTGCTGATCGTCGCCGCCGGACTGTTCCCGCCACTCGGTCGGGCGGTGGCCGCCATCCCCAAGCCGGTGGCCGGCGCGATGCTCGCCGGGGTGCTGCTGCCGCTGTGCACAGCCCCGGTCCGCGCGCTCGTCGAGCTGCCGGTGGTGGCCGGGCCGGTAGTGGTCGCCTGGCTGGTGCTGCACCGGTTCGCCCGCCGCTGGGCGGTGCCCGGTGCGCTGGTGGTGGCGGTGGCGGCGATCGCGCTCACCGCACCGCCGGCCGGTCTGACCGGTGCCGCGCTGATCCCGTCGGTCACCCTGACCGCGCCGGCCTGGAACGCGTCCGCCCTGGTCGGGGTGGCCCTGCCGCTGTTCCTGGTCACCATGGCCGCGCAGAACGTACCCGGCATGGCGGTGCTGGTCGGCTACGGCTACCGGCCGCCGTTCGGCGCCGCGCTACGCACCACCGGCCTGGCCAGCCTGCTCGCCGCCCCGGCCGGCGGACACGCGGTGAACCTCGCGGCGATCACCGCAGCACTGGCCGCCGGCCCCGACGCGCACCCCGACCCGGAGCGCCGGTGGATCGCCTCGGTCACCGCCGGCGCCGGCCTGGCAGTGCTCGGCCTGGGCGCCGGGGTGGCCACCACGCTTGTCGCCGTCGCCCCACCGATCCTCATCGAGGCGGTCGCCGGGCTGGCGCTGCTGGGCGCCCTCGCCACCGCGCTCGCCTCGGCGGTGACCGACCCGGCGACCCGCGAGGCCGCCGTGGTCACCTTCGTGGTGACCGCGTCCGGGGTGACGCTGATCGGCGTGGGCGGCGCGTTCTGGGGCCTGGTCGCGGGCTGCCTGATGCTGCTGCTCTTCCAACGCCGCCCAGCCGCCCCGCCGGTCGAGGCCACCCCCGCCGAGCCGGGGCCGTCGGGCTACTCCTCGGACGGCAGGTCGGCCACCCCGACGGCCAGGAGGACCCGGCCGTCGGCCACCGAGCCGATCCGGTCGGCCGGTACGTAGACCGCGCCGGTGCGGGTCAGCTCGGTCGAGACCTTCAGGTAGCCGCTGTGCAGCAGCCGCGCCGCCAGATCGGCCGGCACGTCCGGCTCCTCGACCGCGGTCGCCTCGATCAGCTCGTCCAGGCTGCTGCCCGGGTCGGCGGTCGGTGTCTGGACGGTCACCGCGTTCGGGTCGCCCCGCTGGACGAGGTCCACGGTTCCGACCTCGGTGCCGGCTGAGTCGACCACCGGCATCCCGGTGGTGATCCGTGAAATGGTCGCCTGCTGCTCGTCCTGCTGGTCCATCCCGCTGCGGTTCCCAGGGCGGTACGCCGCTAAACGCCGCCGGCCCGGAGGTGACAGATGCGGAGGCGGCCCGCGCAAGGTCGCGGGCGACGGGCCGCCACGCCAGCGACACGCAGCCCGCTCAGGTGTTCGGGAGGGTCCAGCCGCCGGGCGGGCGGGGAGACAGCTCGCGCCAGGTGTCCGGGCCGTCGAGCAGTGCCCGGACGGTGTCCTCGGCCTCGTCCGCACTGCCGTACTCGTAGAAACGGGAGATGCCCTCGGCGCCACCGGCGCGCTGCTCGACATGCCATCGGTCGGCGTCCACCCGCAGGAAGACGTCCCGCCGGGCCAGTCGCCCCCACTTCCCGTTCCACCAGTGCTTTCGCTGCTCCATGGCGGGACTCTATCGAACACACGTACGAGAAGGTGCGGCCCCTGCGGGAATCCCACAGGGGCCGATGTGCATCCGTTCGGCGTCAGCGCTGCGTCGGCGGCTCGGGACGGCGGCCCAGCACGTCGTCCAGCGCCCCGCGCTGCTGGCCGGGGGTGGTGTGACCGGCGGAGACCAGGGCGTCCCGGATCTCGGTGAGCAGCTTGACCTCCTCGCTCGGCGCCGAGGGCGGCGGCTCCTCGCCCCGCTTGCGCCGCTCGGCCAGCCGGTTCATCGGGTAGACGACCAGGAAGTACAGCGCCAGCGCGGTCAAACCGAAAGTGATCACGGCGTTGATGAAGCTCACCCAGTCGAACTTGACACCCTCGATATCCCAGGCGGTGCCTTCGATGCCCTTGTCGCTGCCCGTGATCAGCACGCTGATCAAGGCGATCAACGGCTTGAGGAAGGAGGTGGTGAGCTGGGTGACCACGCCCGTGAACGCGGCGCCGATGACGACACCGACCGCCAGGTCGACGACGTTGCCGCGCATGATGAAGTCTTTGAAACCCTTGAGCATCCGTACTCCCGAGGTGTCCGCTTTTCTGTCGGGCACAACCTATGCCCGTACGGCGGGTTCCAGAAAAGCGCCGGCTTCGAGCGCCGCCCGGCCGGGATCGCCGACCCGGATCGCCTCGACCAGCCGGGTGTGGTCGACGTAGCGCTCGGGGGTGAGCGCCCCACCCATGGCCTGGGTGACGGTGCTGCGCAGGGCGGTGCCCACCGAGGCGTACAGCTCGGCGAGCATCGCGTTGTGCGCGGCGGCGACCACCGCCGTGTGCAGCGCCGCGTCGGCCTCGACGAACGCGTCGACCTGGCCACCGTGCCAGGCGGCCTCGCGCTGGGCGAGCGCGCCGTCGAGCGCCGCCAGGTCCTCGGGGGTACGCCTCAGCGCGGCGAGCCGGGCGGCCTCCACCTCGAAGGCGCGGCGTACCTCCACGACCTCGGTCATCCGGTCGTCGCCGAGCCGGCGGGCGACCACGGGGGCCAGTTCGTCGGTGGACACCACGTAGGTGCCGGAGCCCTGCCGGCATTCGAGCACCCCGGCGTGCACCAGGGCGCGGACCGCCTCGCGGACCGTGTTGCGCCCGACACCCAGCGCGGCGACCAGTTGGGGCTCGGTGGGGATGCGCGCGCCGACGGGCCACTCGCCGCCGAGGATCCGGGCGCGGAGTTGCTCGGTGGTCTGCCGGACCCGATGGCCGCGCGGCGGGACGGGCGGCTGGCCGTGGGGCGGCGCGGGCGGCGCGGAGGGGAATTCCACAGACGGTGGCACTGGTTACATCACCGGTCCCAAATTCATCCCATGATTGTAGGTTAGCGGTCATGACCCCGCCACCAACCGCCGCTCCGGCGCTGCCCGCCCCCGCCACCGCCGACCCCCGCCCGACGCGGGACCCCGGTGCCGGGCGGCGGACGCACCCGGCGACCGGTGGCGCGCTGGTGCTGGTCGGAATGCTGCTGGTGGCGCTCAACCTGCGGGCCGTGGTGACGAGCCTCGGCGCGCTGCTCGACGAGGTCCGCGACGGGCTGGGCCTCTCCGGCGCCACCGCCGGTCTGGTCACCACCCTGCCCACCATCGCGTTCGCCGGCCTCGGCGCGCTCACCCCGTGGCTGGTCCGCCGGGTGGCACCGGCCCGGGTGCTGGTGGTCGCCATGCTCGCCCTCGCCGTCGGCCAGGTGCTCCGGGTGGTCACCGACTCGGCCTTGATCTTCGTGCTCACCAGCGCGCTGGCGCTGTCCGGCATCGCGGTCGCCAACATCCTGCTGCCGATGCTCGTCAAGCAGCACTTCCCGCACCGCACCGGCCTGGTCACCGGGGCGTACACGATGGCGTTGACGGTGGGCACCACGGTGGCCGCCGCCTCCTCGGTGCCGATCGCGCACGCCTTCGGGTCGTGGCGGGCCGGGCTCGGCGTCTGGGCCGCGATGGCCGCGGTGGCCGTACTCCCGTGGGTGCCGCTGGCGCTGCGGACCCGCGCCGCGGCACGGCGGGCGACGCCGACGGCGGCCGTCGCCACACCCACCCGGGTCCGGCCGGCGCGGACCCGGCTCGGCTGGGCGATGGCCGTCTACTTTGGGGCGCAGTCGCTCAGCGGGTACGCGATCATGGGCTGGCTGGCCCAACTGTTCCGCGACGCCGGCTACCAGCCGGAGTCGGCCGGGCTGCTGCTCGCCGGGGTGACCGCGCTCGGCGTGCCGATCGCGCTGCTGATGCCCACCCTGGCCGGCCGGCTGGGCAGCCTGCGTCCGCTGGTGCTCGGGCTGACCACCGCGTCGACGCTGGCCTACCTGGGGTTGGCCCTCGCACCGCACGGTGCCGCGCTGCTCTGGGTCGCCCTGCTGGCGATCGGTCAGGGCGCGTTCCCGATGATCCTGACCGCCATCGGCCTGCGCGCCCGCACCGCCGAGGGCACCGTCGCGCTCTCCGCGTTCGCGCAGAGCACCGGCTACGTGATCGCCGCCCTCGGCCCGCTGATGGTCGGCATCCTCTACGAGGCCACCGGTGGTTGGACCGCGCCGATCGGGTTCCTGCTGGGCGCCCTCGCCGTGCAGACGGCGGCGGGCATGGCGATCGCTCGTCCCCGTTACGTCGAGGACGAGTGACGAGCCGCAGCGGTCAGGAGGAAGCCGGCGTCGATTCGCCGGCGACTGCCTCATCCACCGTCGGATAGGTGTGCAGCACCTCGACCAGACCGCTCACCTCGAGGATGCGCAGCACACCCCGCTGCGGGGCGGCCAGCCGGACCACGCCGCCAGCCTCGTCGCAGCTGTTCTTCGCGCGGACGAAGACCGACAGACCGGTCGAGTCGCAGAACGAGACGTCCGACAGGTCGAACACCAGCCGGTTGCGGCCCTTGTCGAGCAGGTCGGTGATCTGGTCCTGCAGCTGCGGTGCGGTGGCCATGTCCAGCTCGCCAGCGACCGCCACGACGACCACGTCGCCGCGTTGTTCCGTGTGCACCGTCAACGACATTCGCCAGACCTCCTGTTATCGGGGGAACGGTATCCCACGACCACCCTCGGAGGTAGAACGGGAGCCGTGATCCGGTGGCCATCGTCATTCCGTTGCTACGGGGCAAGTAGTTGGTCAGGCCCCGGTGATAGAGTCCGCCCGGTCCAGGTCAAGGGGGTTCGAAATGGCGTTGAGCACCGAAGAAAGTGGTCGGCTGGCCGCGCTGCTGAGCGAGCAGGACGAACGGGTCACGACTCGGTGGACCGAGATCGTCACCAGTTCGCTGCGGGGCCGGCTGAGCCAGGCCGAGCTGCGCCGACAGGTCCAGGACCTGCACCGTGCCATCGTCGCCACCAGCGACCAGGGCACCATCGACCTGTCCGCCGACAGCGCCGCCGAACTGCGCGCCGCGCTCTCCGAGCTGTCCCGGGGTCGGGCCCGGCAGGGTTTCTCCGCCAGCGAGACCACGATCAGCATCTTCGCGCTCAAGGACGTGCTGGCCGAGCTGGTGCAGGAGGCCGGCGGCCCGAACGCGCTACCGGACTACGTCGCCTTCTCGAAGCTTGTCGACGAGATGGGCCTGTTCACGTTCGAGAGCTTCGTCCGTACCCGGGAGAGCCTGATCGCCGACCAGGCCGAGCAGCTGCTCGAACTCTCCACGCCGGTGGTCAAGCTCTGGGAGGGCGTCGTCGCCGTGCCGCTGGTCGGCACCCTGGACTCGGCCCGCGCCCAGGTCGTCATGGAGCGGCTGCTGCAGACCCTGGTCGACACCAGCTCGCCGTACGCGATCATCGACATCACCGGCGTGCCGGCGGTGGACACCCAGGTCGCCCAGCACATCCTGAAGACCGTGGT
Organism: Micromonospora sp. DH14; assembly: GCF_029809455.1. NCBI lineage: Bacteria > Bacillati > Actinomycetota > Actinomycetes > Micromonosporales > Micromonosporaceae > Micromonospora > Micromonospora sp. DH14. Next base: position 101,721 of record NZ_JARVKT010000001.1, read on the forward strand.
GGCCGCGCGGCTGATGGGCGCCGACTGCATCATCTCCGGCATCCGCCCGCAGATCGCGCAGACCATCGTGGCGCTCGGCATCGAGTTCGGGGACATCGCCACCAAGGCGAGCCTCGCCGACGCGCTGCGCCACGTGCTACGGCTCAACGGGGTGGAAACCTCCCGCCGACAGCCACGCAGGGACGCCTGATGGAACGGGTGCCGATCCTCAAGATCGGGGACATCCTGCTGGTCTCCATCCAGCTCGACATGTCCGACCAGACGGCGGTGCAGCTCCAGGAGGACCTCGCCGAGCGGATCGTCGCCACCGGCTGCCACGGCGTCATCATCGACATCACCGCGCTGGACATCGTCGACTCCTTCGTCGGGCGGATGCTCTCCACCATCGCGTCGATCTCCAAGGTGCTCGACGCGGAGACGGTGGTGGTCGGGATGCGCCCCGCCGTCGCCATCACCCTTGTCGAACTGGGGCTGTCGCTGAACGGCATCCGTACCGCGCTGAACGTCGAGCGCGGCATGGAGCTGATCGCGGCGGCCCACGCCGAAGAGCTCGACCACCAGCTCGACGACGAACCGGACGCCGAGACGGCCACGCCGTGACCACGGGCATCGACCTGGGCCAACCACAGGCGCAGTCGGTCCGCAGCGATGAGGACGTGGTGCGCGTCCGGCAGCTGGTCCGCGCCGTGGCGGTGGCCAGCAAGTTGTCCCTCGTCGACCAGACCAAGCTGGTCACCGCGGCGAGCGAGCTGGCCCGCAACACCCTGGTGTACGGCGGCGGCGGTTCGGTCGAGGTGACGGTCGTGGACAACGGCCGACGCAAGGGTGTGCAGATCGTGTTCGCCGACTCCGGGCCGGGCATCGCCGACCTCGACCTGGCCATGACCGACGGCTACACCAGCGGCGGCGGCCTCGGCCTCGGGCTCAGCGGTTCGCGCCGCCTGGTCGACGAGTTCCAGATCGAGACGTCAGCGGAAACCGGCACGCGGATCACGGTCACCAAGTGGTCCAGGTGAACGCCGACGCGGTCACCGACAGTGGCATCTGGTTCCGGGTGGAGGCCAGCAGCGCGGCGAGCGCCGTCCGACGCGCCGCCGAGCGCCTCGGCGCGCAGGTGGAGATGGGCGCGGCGCGCATCGCCGACCTGGCCATCGTCGCGGCCGAGCTGACCAGCAACCTCGTCAAGCACGCCGACGAGGGTGTCCTGCTGCTGCGGCCGGTACGCCGCGCCGGGCAGGCAGGGGTGGAGCTGGTGGCCATCGACTCCGGGCCCGGCATGGCCGACCTGACCGTCTCGTCCCGGGACGGGCACTCCACCACCGGCACCCTCGGCATCGGTCTGGGCGCCATCGTCCGGCAGGCCAGCTGGTTCGACGGATACTCGCTGTCCGGCCGGGGGACAGTCCTCGCCGTGCAGGTCTGGCCGGCCGAGGCGGCGCGACAGTCCTGGGCCGGCGCCCTCACCCGACCGCTGACCGGTGAGACGGTCAGCGGCGACGGCTACGCCGTCCGGGTCGCCGACGGGCGCCATCAGGTGCTGGTCAGCGACGGGCTGGGGCACGGCCCGCTGGCCGGCGCCGCCACCGAGGCGGCGCTGGCCGCGTTCCGCGACGCCCCCGCCGGCCCGCCGGCGGCGGTGGTCGGTCACCTGCACCGGAGCATGTCGCACACCCGTGGCGCGGCGCTCGCGGTCGCGGAGCTGGTGCCGACGGCCGGTGTGCTGCACTACGCCGGCCTGGGCAACATCTCCGGCGTGATCGTCGAGGGTGGCGGCCAGCGCCGGGGGCTGGTGTCGCTGCCCGGCATCGCCGGCCACCAACGACCGGCCATCCGGGAGTACGACTACCCGTTCGGCCCCGGTGCCCGGCTGGTGATGCACAGCGACGGGGTGGTCGACCGGTGGCGGATGTCCGACTACCCGGGCCTCGCGGAGAGATCCCCGTTGGTCATGGCGGCCACCCTGCTACGGGACGCCGGGGTGCGCCGCGACGACGCCTGCGTACTGGTAGCGAGGTCGTGGGCATGACCGATGAGTCGGCCGCGCCGCCGCTGCTCCAGATGGCGCTGCGGGTCGAACAGGACATCTTCGTGATCCGCCAGCGGGGCCGCGAGGTGGCCATGGTGGTCGGCCTGGAACACCAGGACCAGGTCCGGATCGCCACCGCGCTGAGCGAGGTCGCCCGGGACCTGCTGCGGACGACAGCGGGAGCGGACGTCTCCTTCCACGTCGACGCGGGCGCCGACGGCCGGTTCCACCTGCGCGCCGACCTGGCCCCGGTGTCCCCGTTGCCGGACGGCAGCTACCAGCCGCAGTCCGGCGCGGTGTCCCGACTGGTTGACACACTGAGCGTGTCGACCGTCGAGGGGGTTACGGTCGTGAGGATGTCCCGACGAGTCCCGGCCAGCGCGCCGACGCCGACCCCGGAGCGGCTCGCCGAGTTCCGCACCGAACTCGGCCGCACCGCGCCGGCCAGCGCGCTGGACGAGCTCACCACCCAGAACGGTCAGCTCATCGCCGCACTCGACGAGGTACGCAGTCAGCGCGACGAGTTGGCAGTGCTGAACGAGGAACTGGCCGAAACCAACCGTGGTGTGCTGGCCCTCTACAACCAGCTCACCGAGGAGCTTGAGGAGACCAACCGCGGCGTCGTCGCCCTCTACGCCGAGCTGGACGAGAAGTCGGCCCAGCTCCGCGCGGCGAGTGAGTCGAAGAGCCGGTTCCTGGCCAACGTGAGCCACGAGCTGCGCGCCCCGGTCACCGCGATCATCGGCCTGGGGCGGCTGCTCACCGACTCCGCCTCCGATCCGCTCACCGACGAGCAGGGCCGCCAGGTCGAGCTGATCCGCTCGTCGGCGGCGGACCTGCTCAACCTGGTCAACGAACTCCTCGACCTGGCCAAGGCGGAATCCGGCCGGATCGAGCCGGACGTGACCGAGGTCGACCTGCGCCCGGTCTTCGGTCAACTGCGCGGCACCCTGCGCGCCCTGGCCACCCGCCCGGAGGTGGAGCTGGTGGTGGAGGAGCCGAGCGGGCCGGCAGTGCTGCGCACCGACGAGGTGCTGCTCGGCCAGGTGCTGCGCAACCTGCTGCACAACGGGTTGAAGTTCACCGAGCGCGGCGAGGTGCGGCTGCGGGCCAGCCAACACGGCGACCGTTGGCAGTTCGAGGTCACCGACACCGGGCCGGGCATCGCTCCCGAGCTGCACGACCGGATCTTCGAGGAGTTCTACCAGGTGCCCGGCGCCACCCGGGTCGGCGGCACCGGCCTCGGCCTGCCGTACGCCCGGCGGCTGGTGACGCTGCTGGGCGGGACGCTGGAGCTGACCAGCGCACCGGGCGAGGGCAGCACGTTCACCGTCTCCCTGCCCACCGGCGGGGCGTGACGACGTGGACGGCGTGCCGACAACCATCCTGGTGGTCGACGACAGTCGTACCAAGCGTTACCTGCTGGTCAGCTGGCTGACCCGGGCCGGGTTCACGGTGCTGGAGGCCGAGAACGGCGCCGAGGCGTTGGCCCGGGTCGAGGTGGACCGGATCGACCTGGTGGTTCTCGACGTCCGGTTGCCCGACCTCAGCGGCTACGAGGTCTGCGAACAGATCAAGGCGCGGCACCCGGCGATGCCCGTGATCCACGTGTCGGCGCACGCCGTGGACGTGGCCGACCGCGCCCAGGGGCTGACCCGGGGCGCTGACGCGTACCTGACCGAGCCGATCGAGCCCGAGGAGCTGATCGCCACCACCCGGGCGGTGCTGCGCTACTACCAGGCCCGGCAGCGGGCCGAACTGCTCGCCGAACGGTTGCTCGGGTTGGCCGACACGACCGTCGCCGTGCACGCCGCGCCGACCTTCGCGCGCGTGCTGGAGGCCGCCGCCGAGGGCGCCGCCCAGATCTTCAAGAGCCCGGCGGCGGTGATCGCCGAGACCTTCGACGGTGACTGCCTCGCGGGCGTCTGCGCCGGTCCCGGTGCGGTGGCCGCCGTGGTGCCGTGGGTCGTCGACGACACCGGGGTGCCGACCGGCGCCACGGTGCGGGTGGAGGCCCCCGCGAACTGGGGGCTTGTCGACTGGCCGGCGGACGACACGGTGACCGTCGCCGCCGCCCGACTGCGCGAGGACCGCGCCCCGCTGTACGTGGTGGTCCCGACCGCCACCCAGACCGCGCGGACCCCGGTGCTGGTGCAGTTGGCTCAGGCGGTGGCGGCGGCCGTGGAGGCGCAGCGTTCGTTCGACGAGGAGCACCGGATCGCCGTCACCCTCCAACGCAGCCTGCTCCCGCGCGGGCTGCCCACCGTCGCCGGGCTGGACCTCGCGGTGCGCTACGAGCCGGCCAGCGCGCAGACCGAGGTGGGCGGCGACTTCTACGAGCTGGTGATGCTCGACGGGCACCTGCTGCTGGCGATCGGGGACGTCGCCGGCCACTCGCTGCACGCGGCGACGGTCATGGCCGAGCTTCGGCACGCGGTGCGGGCGTACGCGGTCGAGGGCCACCAACCCGGCGAGATCCTGCACCGGGTCAACGAGCTGATGCGGACACTGCTGCCGAACGAGCTGGCGACGCTCTGCGTACTGCTGCTGCACCCGCCGACCGGGCGGGTCCGGCTGGCCAGCGCCGGGCACCTTCCGCCGCTGATGGTCATGGACGGCAAGGTCGAGTTCGTGCAGCACTCGGCGCCGCTGCTCGGCGTTCGCGCCCCCCGCCCGGCCGACCTGGAGTTCGTGCTGCCGGCCGGGGCCACGCTGGTCTTCTACACCGACGGGCTGATCGAACGGCGGGACGCCACCATCGACGAAGGGCTGGCCGCGCTGGCCGGGGTCGCCGCGACCGTCGACGGTGACCTGGACCAGTTCTGCGCCCGACTGCTGGTGGAACTGGCCCCGCCGGAGATCCAGGACGACGTCGCCGTGGTCGTTCTCCGTCGCCGCTGACGTCCGGTTTCCTCAGCGCACCGAGCGGGCGTACGCGGCGGGGGACACCCCGGCCACTGCGGTGAAGTCGCGGACCAGGTGGGCCTGGTCGCTGTAGCCGAGGTCGGCGGCGAGGTCGGCCCAGCTCAGCGGAGCGCCAGCGGCCTGTTCGACCGCCTCCTGGAGCCGGTAGCGGCGGATCACCCACTTCGGCCCGACCCCCACGTACTCCATGAAGAGCCGTTGCAACCGGCGGACCGGAACGTCGTGCCGGGCGGCGAGGTCGTCGACGCGCAGCACGGTCCGGTCGGTGCGGATCGCCTCGGCCAGCCGGACGGCCTCCTCGGCCATCGGGTCCGGCTCGGGCTGCCAGCCGGTGAGGAGGGTGTCCAGTGCCCGGCAGCGCTCATCGTCGATGGCCGTCGAGGGGGCTGGCCCCGAGAGCGCGAACATCGAAAAATCCGGGTGGGTCAGCCGGCCGGCGGGCAGCGGCACCCTACGCCCGGTCAGCTCACTGACCGGGCGACGCCAGAACGGGTGGAACCCGCCGGGGCGGAACTGCACCCCGGACACCCGGCCGGTGCCGTTGAGCGTGATCCGGAACAGGTCGCGGCCCACCCCGGCCACCTCGCCGGCCTCAGGCCCGTCGTCGTCACGTCGGAACACCACGTTCACCGCCGGGTGTGGCACGACCCGCTGCTCGAACGGTGTGCTCAACGACCAGTCGATCAACCAGTAGTGCTCGACCCACTGGCGCAGCGACTCCGTCGGCAGGTGCCGACGGAAGCGCACCTCGCGCAGCAGCCGCCCGGGGTCCAGAATTCCCCGGCTGTCGCCACGCGGTCGCTGTCGCATTTGTTCAAGACCACCCTCATACGCTGGCCCTATGTCCACTCAGACTAGCGATCTGCTGGCCGCTGCCGCTCCGGGAACCATCGGCGTGGTACGCGGCATCTCCGACGACCAGCTCGACCTGCCCACGCCCTGCCAGGACTATCTGGTCCGTGATCTGCTCAACCACCTCTTCCAGGTGGTGGTCAACTTTCAGGACCTGGCCGAGAAGCGGCAGGTGGAGTGGGCCGAGAAGCCCGACCACCTGGCCGACGGCTGGCGGGACCGCTTCGAGGTCGAGACCGGCCGACTGATCGCTGCCTGGTCGGAGCCGTCCACACTGGAGGGCGTGTCACCGGGCATGGGCATGCCGCAGTCCGTCGTCGGCGGCATGGCTCTGCTGGACCTGACCGTGCACGGCTGGGACCTCGCTGTCGCCACCGGCCAGCCGTACCACCCGGCCCCGGAGGCGGTGGCCGAGCTGCACGCGCTGGTGGAGCAGTTGGGCCCCACCGCCCGCAAGATGGGCGTATTCGCCGACCCGGTCCCGCCCGCCACCCCCACCGAGACGCCCACCTCCGACCTGTCGCACCTGCTGACCCAGACCGGCCGAACCCCCACCTGGCCCCAAACCCCCTAACCCCACCCCCGTTTCGTTGATCATGAAGTTATTGCCATCTACCTCGGCGTGTCTGCGCAATAACTTCATGATCAACGGGCCAGATCCACCCCGGGAGGGGTGGGGGTGGGGGTGGGGGTGTTGACTTGGGTATTCGCTGGGTGAATAGTGGGCGGAGTGTCGACGCCGCATGTTCTGCTCGGGTTGCTCGCCGGGGGCAGTCGGCACGGGTATGAGCTGAAGCGTGCGCACGACGAGCGACTGCCGCGCGCCCGGCCGCTGGCCTTCGGGCAGGTCTACGCCACTCTCGGCCGGCTGGAACGCGACGGGCTGGTGGCCGCCGCCGGGCAGGACCGCGTGGCCGGGCCGGACCGCACCGCGTACGTGTTGACCGACCAGGGGCGGGACACGCTGGACCAGTGGCTGTCCACAGTGGAACCGCCGATGCCGTACGTGGCGAGCACGCTCTTCGCGAAGGTCGTGGTGGCGCTGCTGGTCGCCGACGTCGACCGGGCCCGGTCCTACCTGGTCGCCCAGCGGGCCGCGCACACCGCACGGCTGCGGGAACTGACAGTGGTCAAGACCGACCCGACCGCCACCCTCAGCGATGTGATCGCGGCCGACTTCGCGATCGCCCACCTCGACGCGGATCTGGGGTGGTTGCACGCCACCCTGGGCCGGGTCGCCGACTGGCACCGGGAGGTGCATCCGTGACGCAACTCCAGGCTCGCGGCGTGGTTCGGGCGTACGGTCCGACGCCCGCGCTGCGCGGTGTGACGCTCGACGTGGCCGAGGGCGAGATCGTCGCCGTCACCGGGCCGAGCGGCTGCGGCAAGTCGACCCTGCTGCACTGCCTGGCGGGGATCCTCCGGCCGGACGCCGGTGAGGTCAGCTGGCGCGGGCACCGCATCGACACCTGGTCGGAGGCGGCCCGGTCCCGGCTGCGGCGTACCGAGTTCGGGGTGCTGTTCCAGTTCGGCCAGCTGGTGGCCGAGCTGACCGCGGCGGAGAACGTCTCCCTGCCGCTGCTTCTCGCCGGCACGGGGCGGCGAGAGGCACGGGCGGCGGCACTCACCTGGCTGGAACGGTTCGGGGTGGCCGAGTTGGCCGACGTCCGGCCGGGTGAGATGTCCGGCGGTCAGCAGCAGCGGTGCGCCACGGCGCGGGCGTTGGTGACCGAGCCGCGGGTGCTCTTCGCCGACGAGCCGACCGGCGCGCTGGACACGCTCACCGGTGAACAGGTCCTCACCCAACTGGTCCGGCTCGCCCGTGAGCAGCGCACCTCCGTCGTGCTGGTCACCCACGAGCCGCGGATCGCCGCGTACGCCGATCGGGAGATCGTGCTGCGCGACGGCCTGGTGGACCACACCGGCCTGGGGCTCGACGTGCCGCTGGCCGGCGGCGCGCGGTGAGACCGGCGACGCTGGTCCGGCTCGCGCTCGCCGGCACCCGCACCGACACCGCCCGGGTGGTGCTCACCGCGCTCAGTGCCCTGCTGGCGACACTGGCCGGGCTCGCGGCGCTCACCGTGTTGGCCATCCCCACGCCCACCGCGACGGAGGAGAACCCGAACAGGTGGTCGGAGCAGTACCACAACGCGCTGCTGGTGCAGCCCGGGTTGCGCGGTGGTACGGCGTTCGCGCTGCTGATGCTGATGGTCCCGGTGCTGGCGCTGGCCGGTCAGTGCGCCCGGCTCGGCGCGCCGGCACGGGACCGCAGGTTGGCCGCGCTCCGGTTGGCCGGCGCCACTCCCGGGCAGGTCACCCGGTTGGCGGTGCTGGAGACCGGCGTGGCCGCTCTGTTCGGCACGCTCGTCGGGCTGGGTGTCTACCTGGCGGGCCGGGCTCTGTTGGACCGCCCGGACGGGCGAGGTCAACTGGCCCTGCCCACCGACGTGCTGCCGTCACCCGGCGCGCTGGCCGGCGTGGTGCTCGGTCTGCCGGTCGTGGCGGCGCTGGCCACCGCGGTGATGCTGCGTACGGTCACCACCAGCCCGCTCGGGGTGAGCCGTAAGGCCCCTCGTGAGCGCGGCCCGCGACCGTGGGCCGGCGTTCTGATCGTGCTTGGTGTGCTCTCGTTCGCGGCGATCCGTCCGGTGGCGCACCGGTACGACGACGGTTCAGAGCTGGCGGCTTGGCTGCTGCCGTTGATGTTCGCGGCGAGTGGGATCGCGGCGATGGTCGGCGTGGTGATCGGCACCGGTTGGATCTCGTACCACTGCGGGTTGTTGCTGCGCCGGCACGCCCGCCGTCCCGCGGCCCTGCTCGCGGCCGGCCGGTTGATGGCCGACCCGTGGGCGGGCAGCCGCACGTTCGCCGCGCTGCTCGCCGCCGTGATCTTCGGCGGGGGCGCGGCCGCCCAGCGCGCCTACTTCGCCACCAAGGACCAGATCGAGCGGGAGCAGAGTCGACTCGCCGGGGTTGACGGTGTCGCCAACCCCTTCTATCTGTCCACCATGGATCTGGTCGACGGCGCGGTGGCCGTGGCCATTCTGATCGCGACGGGCGGGCTGATCGTCGCGCTGGTCGAGGGGATCGTCGCCCGCCGACGTGCCTACGCCGCGCTGGTGGCCACCGGGGTGCCGCGCGGCACGCTGAGCCGTTCGGTGGCCTGGCAGGCGCTGACCCCGGCGGTGCCGGCGATCCTGCTCGCGCTCACCGTGGGCACGCTGCTCGGTCGAGGGCTCGTCCCGAAGGTGTCGACGGGCGGCTCATCGGCGGAGATCTGCGAGGCCACGGCCGCGCTGTGCGACGACCCGGCCACCCGCGAGCAGTACACCCGGATCGTGTACACCCCCGGGATCGAGCGAGCCGTTCCCGTACCCCTGGAGCACCTGGCCTGGCTCGGTGCCGGCACGTTGGCCGCAGTGCTGGTGACGGTCGGTGTCGGTCTGCTCTTCCTGCGCACCAGCACGGCGTTGGATGAGCTGCGTACGGCCTGAGTCGATGTAACACAGCAGGTGGCGGCGTCGCTGTGTGCACCGGAGGCCCGGACGATCGGGTTTCCGGTGCCGGACCGGACGGTCCCGGCACGGTGACCACGGGAGTTCGCCAGATGCACAACCAACCGGGCGCCGCCCCGCCGGTGTTCGTCGACGGCACCGGGCGTCGTCGACGGCTGACCGTCATCGCGGGCACCGCCATGGGCCTTGGCCTGCTCACCAGCCTCGCCCTGATCGTCGCCGGGCTCTTCCTGGACACCTCGGTGCCGCTGCCCGGCTGGTCGGACGACTCCCGGGGGACGCGCCCGGTGGAGGCCGGCGTGGACGAGATCAACCAGCCTCGGGTAGCCACCTCGCCGTCGCCGTCACCGGCGACCCGCACGTCGGCGCCGCTGCCGCGCGTCACCCCGACCGCCGGCGACCGAAGCCCCACCCCGGCCGGTACGACCGCCGACGTCACCGGTGCGCCGTCGGCCACCGACCGACCGGGTCGCGGCGACGAGCACCGCAACACCGCCAAGCCGAGCAGGTCGCCCGGTAGGCCGCAGTGACGATGGCGAGACACGTGGCCCGCCGTGACCCCCGGGCACACTGGCTGCTGCTCCTTCTCGGGCTGCTCCTGCTGCTCGCGGCGCTCACCGTCAACGGTCTGGTGAGTGGCCTCGCCGGTGGTTCGGGAAACGCCACCGCGCGGCCCGCGCCGGATGTCCCGGCCGCCGTCGGCTCGGGCGGCCCGGTGCTGCGGCTGGACCGCGCCGAACCGGCCAGCCGGGCGCTGCCGGACCGCACCATCGCGCTGACCTTCGACGACGGGCCGGACCCGCGGTGGACGCCGCAGGTTCTCGACGTGCTGCGCCGGCACGGCGCGCACGCCACCTTCTTCGTGGTGGGTGCCCGGGTCAACGAGCACCCCGAACTGGTCCGGCGGATCCTCGCCGAGGGGCACGAGATCGGGTCGCACACGTTCACCCACGCCAACCTCGCCGACGTTTCGCCGTGGCGTCGCGACCTCGAACTGTCGCTGACCCGCAAGGCGGTCGCGTCGGCCGCCGGCCGGGAGGTGACCCTGTTCCGGCCGCCGTTCTCCTCGGTGCCGACGGCGCTGACCGGGCCCGAGTACGCCGCGTTGCGCGCCGCCGCCGGTGCCGGGCACGTCGCGGTGCTCACCGACCTGGACACCAAGGACTGGCAGCGCCCCGGAGCCGACCAGATCGTGCGGGCGGCCACCCCGAAGCAGGGCCGGGGAGCGGTGGTGCTGATGCACGACGGCGGCGGTGACCGGGCGCAGACCCTCACCGCGTTGGACGGGCTGCTGCCCGCGCTGGGCGAACAGGGCTACCGGTTCACCACCGTCTCCGCCGGCATCGACGCCGCGCCCTCGATGGTGCCGGCCGGCGTTGGTGCCCGGCTGAGCGGCACCGCGCTGCGCTGGACCCAGACCGGTGCCCGCTGGGCGGCCGATGTGATGAACGTGCTGCTCGCCACCGCCCTCGTGCTGGGGGTCGCACGTCTCGCGGTGCAGGTGGTCTGTGCCCAGCGGCACGTGCGCCGGGTCCGCCGTCCCCGGCGGGACCGACCGGAGGTGCGGGAACCCGTCTCGGTGATCGTGCCCGCGTACAACGAGGCGGCGAACATCGCCGCCACGGTCCGGTCGCTGATGGCCAGCGCGTACCCGGCGCTGGAGGTGATCGTCGTCGACGACGGGTCGGACGACGGCACCGCCGACATCGTCGAGCGGATGCGACTGCGCGGGGTACGGGTGATCCGACAGGCCAACGCCGGCAAGCCGGCGGCGCTGAACACCGGCATCCGGGCCGCCCGGGCGAACCTGCTGGTGCTGGTGGATGGGGACACTGTCTTCCAGCCGGACACCGTGTACCGACTGGTGCAGGGTTTCGCCGACCCGTCGGTGGGCGCGATCAGCGGCAACACCAAGGTCGCCAACCGGCGTCGGCTGCTCGGTCGGTGGCAGCACCTGGAGTACGTGATCGGCTTCAACCTGGACCGACGGATGTACGACGTGCTGGAGTGCATGCCGACCATCCCCGGTGCGATCGGCGCGTTCCGCCGCGAGGTGCTGCTGCGGGTGGGTGGGGTGCCGTCGGACACGCTGGCCGAGGACACCGACCTGACCATGAAGGTGCTGCGGGCCGGCTGGCGGGTCGTCTACGAGGAGTCGGCCATCGCCTGGACCGAGGCCCCGTCGTCGTTGCGTCAACTCTGGCGACAGCGCTACCGCTGGTGCTACGGCACGATGCAGGCGATGTGGAAGCACCGGCACGCGCTGCGCGAGTCGGGTGCCGGCGGCAAGTTGGGCCGGCGCGGCCTGCCGTACCTCACGGTGTTCCAGATCGTGTTGCCGCTCACCGCTCCGGCGGTCGACGTGTTCGCCGTGTACGGCCTGCTCTTCCTGCCCTGGTCGACCCTCGCCCTGGCCTGGGCGGGGTTGCTGCTGCTCCAGGCGGCCACCGCCGGGTACGCGCTGCGACTGGACCGGGAGCGGTACGGGCCGCTGTGGGCGCTGCCGTTCCAGCAACTGGTCTACCGGCAGCTCATGTACCTGGTGGTGGTGCAGTCGGTGGTCACCGCGCTGATCGGCAACCGGTTGCGCTGGCAGCGGATGGTGCGTACCGGCGAGGCGGCGGCGTTGGTCGGTGCCGGCCGCGGCTGAGGCCGCGTCGGCGGTCAGGTCGGGGTGTGGAAGAGCCCGGCCGACCAGGAGATCAGCAGGCCCACGGCGGCGGAGCAGCAGCAGACGAGCAGGGCGGCGGCGACCACGGCGAGGATCATCCACGCGGAGGCGCGCCGGGGCGTCGACCCCGGCTCGTCCTCGTCGGTCATCGCCGCCGCCCCGTCGTCAGGCGCGGCCGAGGCGGTCCAGGATCCAGGCGTTGATGAACGCCTCCTCACGCCAGGAGTCGTAGCGACCGCTCGGGCCGCCGTGCCCGGCACCCATCTCGGTCTTCAGCAGGTAGTCGCCGCCCGGGGCGACCGCCCGCAGCCGGGCGATCCACTTCGCCGGCTCGGAGTAGAGCACCCGGGTGTCGTTGAGGCTGGTCACCGCGAGGATCGCGGGATAGTCCACGGCGGCCACGTTCTCGTACGGCGTGTAGGACTTCATGTACGCGTACACCTCGGGGTCGTCGAGGGGGTTGCCCCACTCCTCCCACTCGGTGACGGTCAGCGGCAGCGACGGGTCGAGGATCGAGGTGAGCGCGTCCACGAACGGCACCTGCGCCACGATCCCGGTGAACGCGTCCGGCGCGAGGTTGGCCACCGCACCCATCAGCAGGCCACCGGCCGAGGCGCCCCGGGCGACCAGTCGGTCACTGGCCGTCCAGCCGGCCTTGACCAGGTGTCGGGCGCACGCCACGAAGTCGGTGAAGGTGTTCTTCTTGGCCAGCAGCTTGCCCTGGTCGTACCACCGTCGGCCCAGCTCACCGCCGCCCCTGATGTGCGCCACCGCGAAGACCACGCCCCGGTCCAACAGGGACAGCCGGGCCACCGAGAACCACGGGTCCATGCTGGCCTCGTACGAGCCGTAGCCGTACAGCTCGCAGGGCGCCGAGCCGTCCCGGGGGGTGCCGACCCGGCAGACCACCGAGATCGGCACGCGGGTGCCGTCGTCGGCGAGCGCCCAGTCGCGGTGCTGCTCGTACTCGGCCGGGTCGTACGGTCGGCCGTCCGGCCCGGGGAGCACCGGCTTCTGCTTGAGCAGCACCATCTGCCGGGTGACCAGGTCGTAGTCGTACACCGAGTCGGGGGTGATCAGGGAGGAGTAGCGCAGCCGGACCCGACCGGTGCGGTACTCGGGGTTGGCGTCCAACCCGACGCTGTACAGCGGCTCGGGGAAGTCGATGTCGTAGCCGTCGTCGCTGCCCACCGGCAGCACCCGCAGCCCGGTGAGCCCGTCGGTGCGCAGCGACACCACCAGGTGGTTGGCGAAGGCGTCGACGGCCTCCAGTCGGGTGCCGGGGGTGTGTTCGATCAGCGGCACCCAGTCGCCCGGTACGTCCGCCGAGGTGAACGCCAGTGCGAAGTCCTCCGCGTTGTCGTTGTGCAGGATCAGGAAGCGGTGCCCGTGGTGCTCCACCGTGTATTCGACGCCCTGCCGGCGGGGCGCGATCACGGCCGGCGCGCCGGTCGGGTTGCCGGCGGGGATCACCAGCACCTCGCTGGTGATCTTGCTGTGCACGTCGATGAGGATGAACTTCTCCGACCGGGTGAGCTCCACGCCCACCCAGAACCGCTCGTCGTCCTCCTGGTGGACCACCACGTCGTCGGCGGCGGGGGAGCCGATGGTGTGCCGCCAGACCCGGTTCGGTCGCCAGGCGTCGTCCACCGTCACGTAGAACAACACCGAGGCGTCGGTCGACCAGGCGGTGCCGTAGAAGGTGTCCGGCACCTCGTCGGGCAGCAGCTCGCCGGTGGTCAGGTCCTTCACCCGCAGGGTGAACCGCTCGTCGCCGGAGAAGTCGGTGGAGTAGGCCAGCCAGCGACCGTCCGGGCTGACGTCGAACGCGCCGAGCGAGAAGAAGTCGTGCCCCTCGGCCAGCAGGTTGCCGTCGAGCAGCACCTCCTCGCCGTCGAGCGGAGCGCCGTCCACGCTGACCGGCGGGTCGGTCTCACCGTCGCGGACCGCCCGCCGGCACTGCACCCCGTACTGCTGCCCCTCGACCGTCCGCGTGTAGTACCAGTGCCCGCCCTTGCGGGTCGGCACCGACAGGTCGGTCTCCTGGGTGCGTCGGCGAGTCTCCTCGAACAGGTCGGCGCGCAGGTCGGCCAGGTGTGCCGTCCGCGCGTCGGTGTACTCGTTCTCGGCGGTCAGGTAGGCGATCGTCTCCGGGTCGTCCTTGGCGGCGAGCCAGGCGTACTCGTCGACGACGGTGTCGCCGTGGTGGGTGCGCTCGCTGGGCACCCGCTTCGCCGCGGGCGGGGCAGTCTCGGTGGTCACGGCGGCCACGTTACCGGCCGGCAGCGGCAGTGCGCCGGACCAGCGGCATCCCGATACCCGCTACCACTGCATTCGAACACATGTACGATGGCCGGCATGGCGGCAGCAGCGAGTTCCCTCGGCCGGTCCGGAGCCCTTGAGATCACCCGGCGGTTGGCGGCGATCTGCGGCCCGCCCTTCTCCCGGCTGGCCGGTCCCGCCGACGAGGTGGCGGGGCGACCGGCACGCTGGGTGGCCGTTCCCGGCGGCCCGCACGCCGCCGCCGAGGTGCTGCGGCTGGCCGCCAGACACGATCTGACGGTGGTGCCCCGAGGCGCCGGCACGAAGATCGACTGGGGTGCCACGCCCGTTCAGGTCGACATCCTGCTCGACACCGGCCGGCTCGCCGGCATCGGTCACGAGCAGGCCGATTCGCTGGTCACCGACGTGGGGGCCGGCACTCCACTGCGGGCGGTGCAGGCCACCCTGGAGCGCACCGGGCAGCGGCTCGCGATGGACGCCCCGTCACCCGGCGCGACACTGGGTGGCGTGCTCGCCGCCGGAGAGGCCGGTCCGCTCCGGCACCGCCACGGCAGCCCCTGCGACCAACTGCTCGGTGTGCGCTACCTCGCCGCCGACGGCGAGCTGATCAGCATCGGCGGCGGCGCGCCCGGCCTCGACCTGGCCCACCTGCTCTGCGGCTCCCAGGGCGCGCTCGGTGTGCTGGTCTCGGCGAGCCTGCGGGTGCAGCCGCTGCCGGCCAGCAGGCTCTGGGTGTCCCGCCCGGTGTGGACGCCGCTGGAGGTGCACGACCTGGTCCGGACGATCCTCGCCGCCCGACTGGAGCCGTCGGCCATCGAGCTGGATCTGCCCGGTGGCACCCCCCGCCCGCGTACGCCGTACCCGCCCGGTCACCCGGCGGCCACCGCCCGGGAGCGCCACCCGTCGATGTCCGGCCGGGCCGGTGCCCCGTCCCGGGCCGGCAGCCTGGTGGTGCTGCTGGAGGGCGGCCCCGCCGACGTCACCGAGCGGGCCGAGCGGCTGGTCGGCCTGTTGCACGGGGAGGCCACCATCGCCCACTCGGCGCCGACGTGGTGGCGCCGCTATCCGTTCGCGCCCGGTGACACGGCGCTGCGCCTGGAGGTGCCGATCGGCGATCTGCACGCCGCCGTCTACGCGCTCCGCGACGCAGCCGGCACGCCCGTCCCGGTGCGCGGGTCCGCCGGGCTGGGCATGGTGCACGCGGCACTGCCCGGGGCGCTGGCACCCGACCGGGTGGCGTCCATCCTGGCCGCCGTCCGCGGTGTGCTGCTGGCACGGCAGGGTCGCTGCGTGGTGATCTCCGCTCCGGCGGCGGTCCGCCAGGCGGTCGACCTCTGGGGTGAGCTGGCCGGCCTGGCCCAGTTGCGCGCCGCGAAGCGCCACCTGGATCCGGAGCACCGACTCGCCCCCGGGCGACTCCCCGGCGGCCTGTGAGGTCGGGCCGGTCCAGGTGACCCGGCCCGGGTCAGTCCAGCCACCACCGGTGCATGTCCAGCAGCGGCGGGGTGAAGCGGGCCACCAGCACCAGCAGACCGCCAACCGCGCCGGCCAGCAGTAGCGTCCTCGTCGCCCGGGGCAGGGCATCGCGCTCCCGGGCGGCCAGTGCCCCAGCGACGATCGCCAACGGCAGCCCGAGCACCGCACCCGCCACATAGAGCATCCCGACCACGGCATAGAGCCAGAGGAACGGGTTCAGCCCACCCATCCCGAACGGGATCGCGTCCTTCGGGTCGTACGCGCCGGTCAGCATCTCGGCCGGACCGACCCCGGCGGTCGCCATCCGGCCCAGGTAGAGCAGAAGCACGGCGAGGAACGCGCCGATGATCGCGAGCTGCGCGACGACCAGGACACGGACAAACGGCCGGGAGTACGACGAGACCTGCGCGACGCTCGACATGGACGTCAATCTACCGAGCGGACGCGAAACCCGGGGGGTGCGGCGCGACGGTCAGGTCGCGTCGTTGCGCAGCACCAGGACGGCGATGTCGTCGCGGGGCGGCTCGACCGAGAAGTTGATCGCCGCGGCGCGCAGCCGGGCGGCCACCACGTCCGCCGAGTAACCGGCCAGCGGCGCGGCGGCGTCCCGCAGCCGGTCGGTGCCGAACAGCTCCCGGCCGTATCCTCGCTGAGACAGGAGCCGCCGGCGCCGCGAGCCGCACCGAAGGCGAGATCATGGGGTACGTCCTCGACACCTCCGACCTACCCGCCGTCGACCGGGTGGAGGCCATACACGCGGCGATGATGTACGCCTCCGCCCCCTGCCACGTGCTGCACGAGGACCCGCACGGTGAGGTCCACGCCCGGATGGAGGTGTGGGACCTGGGCAACGCGAACATCTTCACGCATCGGTCTTCGGGGATTCGGCTGCTGCGTACGGCGAGGCTGGCACGCCAGGACGGGATGCCGGTCATCGCCCTGTCCGTGCAGCGGCGCGCGGACGGGCGGATCGAGCAGCATGGGCGGCAACGAGTCGTGCCGCCGGGAGAGCTGCTCGTGGTGGACCTGTCCGGGGCGTACGACTTCTCGTGGTCGGGTGACGGCGCGGCCGGTTGCCTCCAGATTCCCTATGACCAGCTCGGTCTCCCGCTGGACGTGGTGCGACGTGCCGCCTTCGAGGTGGCGGCCAGTCCGCTGTACCGGTTGGTCACCGGGCACATCGCGCAGCTCACCGCCGACCCGGCCGGCATCACCGACGACGCCGCCTCGGCGACCGTAGCGGCGGCCAGCATCGACCTGGCGCGGGCCCTGCTGGTCTCGGCGGCCCGCTCGGGCCGGCACGCCCGGCAGGTGTTCGCCGAGACGCTGCTGACCCGGGTCCGGACGTACGTCCGGACCCACCTCGCCGATCCGAATCTCACCCCGGCGGCGATCGCCGCGGTGCACGGCGTCTCCGTGCGGCAGCTCTACAAGTTGTTCGCCGACGCGAATCTGAGCCTCGAACAGTGGGTCATCGACGAGCGGCTGCAACGGGTACGACACGAACTCACCCAGCCGAACCGGCGGCACGTGCCGATCGGCGCGATCGCCCACGGGTGGGGCTTCCGCGATCCCACGCACTTCACCCGCAGGTTCAAGGCCCGGTACGGCGTGACGCCGAGCCAGTGGCGGCGCTCGTCGGCGGACGCCCGGTCCTGACCGCATATGCAGCGTGAGCCGAGGACGCTGCGCTCGGAGCCGATCCACCGCAGGGGCCGATCGTTACGGTCGGCGGTACGCCGCGCTCGCGGCAAGGGGAGGGGCAGCCGTGCTCGTACTGGACACCCGGTCGTTGGTCGCCGGTGCGCGTGCCGAGGCATTCCAGGCCACGGTCAGTGGCAACTGTTCGTCGAGCATGGCGACCTTCGAGGACCCGGACGCCATCCAGGCGAAGATGACGGTCTTCGACCTCGGCCCGGCCAAGGTGTTCAACATCGAAGCCTCGGGTACCACGCTGCGTCGTACCCCGAAGATGTCGCGGGCGGAGAACGAGACGTCGGTCGTGCTGGCGTTGCCGATGCGGACCGACAACCACATGATCTGGGCCCGAGAGGAACGCCTGTTCGGGCCGCGTGACCTCCTCCTGGTTGACCTGTCGCTACCGTACGTGTACGGCTGGAAGGGGCAGGGCGCCTCCTACGCGCTGCACGTCGACGTGGGCCACCTGGGCGTACCCCGGGACATGATCCACACCGCCGCCCGGCAGCTTCGTGGGAGTCCGCTCTACGACCTCGTCCGCGACCACGTCGCTCGGGTGACAGCGCACGCCGACACGCTCGCCGGCCAGGCCGGGGCGGCGGAGTTGGGGGCCGCGTCCGCCGAGCTGATGGGCGCGCTCGTCGTCTCCGCTGCGGACGTCGGCGGCCGCCTGCTGCGCGACACCATGCACGCGTCGACGCGGGCGCGGGTACAGGCGTACGTTCGCAACAACCTGCGGGATCCGGAGCTGACCCCGGCGCGGATCGCGGCGGCCAACGCCATCTCGGTACGTGCCCTCTACAAGCTGTACGAGGAGATGGGGCAGAGCCTGGAACAGTCGATCATCGAGCAGCGCCTCCAGGGCGCCCGCGCCGACCTGACCGCGTCCCGCCCGCGCCACACCTCCATCGCGGCGGTCTCCCGGGCCTGGGGCTTCGCCAATCCCAGCTTCTTCACCAGCAGGTTCCGGGCTGCCTTCGGGGTGACCCCACGCCAACTCGTGGCTGCGCACAGAGGACAGAAGTCTGCGGTCTGAGAACACCGTCGGGCCCGACACGGTGCGACAGTGCTCGCCGTACGACTGATGTCCGCAGCCGAGGTGGATCGATGCTGACGCATAGGGTGGACGACCGAGCACCGGTCATGCACGGCCGTGATCGCGAGCTCGCAGCGGTGGCCGGGCTGCTGGACGACGCCCGGGCGGCTCGCGGCGCCGCCCTGGTCGTACGCGGGCATGCCGGGATCGGCAAGACGATGTTGCTCGACGCGGCCCGGTGCGCTGCGGTCGACGCCGGCATGACCGTCCTTCAGACGAACGGCGCGGAAGCCGAGATGGCGCTACCGTTCGCCGGGCTCCATCAGGTCCTGGCGCCGCTGCTGGGCAAACTGGAAACGCTGACGCCACGGCTGCGGCGGACACTGCGCGGCGCCTTCGGTGAGGACGAGATTCGCCCCGACCTGTTCACCGTCGGGCTGGCGGTACTGGAACTGCTCGGCGACTGTGCGTCGCGTCGGCCGTTGCTCATCATCGCCGAGGACGCGCATTGGCTGGACCCGGAGACGCTCAACGTCCTGGTCTTCGTGGCGCGGAGACTGACGGTGGAGCCGATCGCCGCGATGCTCGCGGTCCGGGCCCAACACTCCGAAGTGCTCGCTGGCACCGGGCTGAGCCAGCTACACCTCGGCGAGTTGGACGACGACGCCGCGCGACGCGTGCTGCACGACCACGCGCCCGACCTGCCGTCCGGGTTGCGACAGCGGATCCTGGCCGAGGCGTCCGGCAATCCGCTCGCCCTCGTTGAGCTTCCCCGCCTGCTCACCATGGGTGTCGACGGCGGCGAGTCGGCGCCGCTTCCCCTCAACGAGCGCTTGGAGAGCGCCTTCACGGACCGGTTCGCGCAACTACCGGCCGACACCCGGGCGGTGATGGCGGTCCTCGCCACCGACACCGGCTGCCCGCTGCGCACTCTGCTGGCCGTCGCCGGGGTGCTGGCCGGGACGGACGTCAACGCCGACGCGATACAACCGGCCATCGACGCGGGGCTGTTGCAGATCAGGAAACAGCGGCTGTGTTTCAGGCATCCGCTCGTGCGCTCGGGCGTGTACGGATCCGTCGGCGACATGGCCCGGTTGGCCATCCATTCCATGCTCGCCGACGCGCTGGGTGACGACCCCGATCGGCGTGTCTGGCACCGCAGCGCGGCGACGCTCGGCCCGGACGAGAAGGTGAGTGACGAGCTGGAGGCGGCTTCCGCCCGGGCGCTGGAGCGGGGTGCCCTGGCGGTCGCCGTCACCGGCCTGAGTCGCGCTGGTGAGCTGACAGGTGACGCGGCCCGGCGGACGTCCCTGCTGATCCGGGCGGCCGACCTCGCCGCACAACTCAACGACCGGCGCGTCGCCGCGCAGCTGATCAGGAAGATCGACGCAGGTCCGGTCGACCCCTCCGACCGGGGTCGGCTGGCGTTGGTCCGTGACGTGGTGGAACCCGGCGACGTACGTGATCCGGCCAGGATCGACCTGCTGTGCGAGTGTGCCCTGGAGGTCCACGCGGAAGGCGACACCGACCTCGCGGCGATGCTGTGCTGGCGGGCGGCCTCACGCTGCTGGTGGGCGTGCCTGCCGTCGGAGACGGGCGCACGGGTCACCGCTGTGCTCGGCAAGCTCGGGCTCGCCCCCGACGATCCTCGACGGCTCGCGATCGGCGCGTACGCCCAGCCGGACGTCTTCGGTCCGGACGTCCTGCGTCACCTCCGCACGCTGGTCCCGGACCGCACCGACATCGACGGAATGCGGTATCTGGGCGGAGCCGCGTTGATTCTCGGCGACTTCGTGACCGCGTCCTCGTTCATGGCGACGGTGGCCGCCGGATATCGGACCCAGGGCCGTGCCGCGCTGCTTGCGCGCACCCTGTCGTCGGTCGGCTTCATCCGCCTGTGGCTGGGCCGCTGGCCGGAGGTGCGCGCCGGCACCGAGGAGGCCGAGGCGCTGGCGGAGGAGACCGGCGAGCACTTCTGGGTGATGGCCGCAAGGGCCAGCCGGGCCCTGCACGAGGCGATGAGCGGCAACAGCGACGACGCGCTGCGGCTCGCCGACGCGGTGCTGGCCAGTCCACTGGTCACGGGGGTGCGGTTCGCAGCGGAAGCTGCCCAGCACGCCCGAGGTCTCGCCATGTACGCGGCCGGTCGCTACGACGAAGCGATGGACATCCTGCTCCGGATCTTCGACCCGGCGGACGCCACCCACCACCTCGACATGTCCGGATGGGCTCTGCCCGACCTGGCGGACGCCGCTGTCCGCTCGGGACGGCAGCGTGACGTGGACGAGATCCTGAGCGCGGCCCGGGAGCGGGCGGAGCGATTCCCCTCGCCCATGCTGCACCGTTCGTTGGCGTACGCCACAGCGGTCCTGGCCGGCGACGAGCAAGCGGACACGGCGTTCGCGCACGCGTTCGCGATGGACCTCACCGACTGGCCGGTGCACCGGGCCCGGCTGAACCTCGCGTACGGCACCTGGCTGCGCCGGCGCAAACGCATCCTCGACTCGCGGAATCCGTTGCGTGTCGCTCGGGACGGCTTCGACCTGCTGGGCGCGCACGGCTGGGCGCGGCTCGCCCGGGAGGAACTACGTGCCGCGGGTGAGGAGAGCGCCGGCCGCTGGATCAGTTCGGGTGAGCGGCTGACAGCGCAGGAACTCCAGACCGCGATGCTCGCCGCGGCGGGACTCAGCAACCGCGAGATCGGTCAGCGCCTGTTTCTGTCCCACCGTACGGTTAGTTCACATCTCTATCGAATATACCCGAAGCTGGGCATAGCTGGCCGTGCTCAGTTGCGGGCAGCGTTGGACGCCCGGGTGGAAGGCACCGACTGACACGAGGGCAGGAACCCAGTGCATGACGTACATGTGACGCACATCGGCGGCCCCACGACGCTCATCGAGGTGAGCGGCTGGCGCATCCTCACCGACCCCACCTTCGATCCGCCGGGCCGCCGCTACTCCTTCGGGTGGGGCACCAGCTCACGCAAGCAGAGCGGTCCGGCGCTGGCCGTGAACGACGTGGAGCCGGTCGACGCGGTGCTGCTCACCCACAACCACCACGCCGACAATCTGGACGACGCCGGGCGCGAGTTGGTGGGTCGGGCACCGGTCGTCGTCACCACTCGGTCGGGGGCCCGCCGCCTCGGCTCCCGGGCCCGCGGACTGCGCCCGTGGGCGACCACCACTCTCGACGCCCCGGACAAGCCCACGCTCACTGTCATGGCGACGCCGTGCCGGCACGGTCCGCCCCTGAGCCGGCCCATCGCCGGGCCGGTCATCGGCTTCGCCCTGCGGTGGCCGACGCAGCAGAACGGCGTCTTCTGGATCACCGGTGACACGGTGCTCTTCCCGGGTCTGCGCCAGGTGCCCCGTCGACTGACGGTGGACACCGTCCTGCTCCACCTGGGCGCCGTCCGGTTCCCGCTCACCGGACCGCTGCACTACAGCATGACCGCGGCTGAGGCCGTGGAACTGTGCCGGCTGGCGCAGCCGCGGACCATCATCCCGGTGCACTACGAAGGCTGGTCCCACTTCAGTCAGGGACGCGAGGCGGTGACGGCGGCCTTCGCGGCCACGCCGGACAACCTCGGCCAACGGCTGCACTGGCTGCCCCGGCCGGGTGCCGGCACCGCCTGTTGAGAGCCGTACCAGGAACGGACAGTCAACATACGGATTCGTCGAGTCGAGCTTCCCGGCACGTTGGTCGCCACAGCCACCTCGTCGAACGGAAGGCATCACATGGCTATCACCCGCAGGTCCCTGCTCGCGGGATCCGCCGCGGCGACCGGCGCCCTCGTCGGTCTGCCCGCAGGCGCGGCCCCGGCGCCTCGACACCACCCGACCCGACCGACCATCGTCCTCGTGCACGGCGCCTTCGCCGACGCCTCCGGGTGGGCCGACGTCATCCGTCTGCTCCAGCGCGACGGCTACCGGGTCCTGGCACCGGCCAACCCGCTGCGCAGCGTCGCTGCCGACTCCGCGTACCTCACGAGCATCCTCGCCACCCTGGACGGCCCGATTGTCCTCGTCGCCCACTCCTACGGCGGCGTGGTCATCACCAACGCCGCCGTCGGCAACCCCAATGTCAAGGCACTGGTGTACGTCGCCGCGTTCGCGCCCGACCGGGGCGAGACGGTACAGGGCCTGCAACTGAAGTTCCCGGGCAGCAGACTCGGCCAGGAGGCGCTCGACCTGCGGGCGTACCCGACCTCCGACGGCGCGGGCAGCTTCGACGGCTACGTCAAACCGGAGGTGTTCCGCGACGTCTTCGCCGGCGACCTGCCCCGGGCCACCACGGACGTCATGGCGGCCACGCAGCGACCCGGCGACGTACACACGCTCGGTGAGCCCTCCGGCGAGCCGGCGTGGCGGTCCGTCCCGTCGTTCTACCTCGTCGCCCGCAGGGACAACCTCATCCCGGCCGCCGCACAGCGCTTCATGGCCCGCCGGGCGGGCGCTCGGACCACCGAGGTCGACGCCTCACACGTCGCGATGATCTCCCAGCCGGCAGCCACCGCCGACCTGATCCGAAAGGCAGCCCGATGAGCTTCGTGACGACCCCGGACGGAACGCGCATCTTCTACAAGGACTGGGGTGCGGGCCGCCCGGTCGTGCTGTCGCACGGCTGGCCGCTGAACTCAGACAGTTGGGAGGCTCAGCAACTGTTCCTGGCCGAGAACGGCTATCGGGCGATCGCCCATGACCGGCGCGGCCACGGTCGCTCCACCCAGACGTGGCACGGCAACGAGATGAACACGTACGCCGATGACCTGGCCGCTGTGCTCGACCACCTCGACCTGCGCGAGGTGACGTTGGTCGGCTTCTCCACCGGCGGGGGCGAGGTGGCCCGCTACATCGGCCGACACGGCACCGGCCGGGTCGCCCAACTCGTCCTGGTCTCCGCGGTTCCGCCGTTCATGCTGCGTACCGAGGACAACCCCGGCGGCGTACCGGTCGAGGTGTTCGACGAGATCCGTGCCGGCTCGTTGGCCGACCGCTCCCAGCAGTACCACGATCTGGCGGACGGACCCTTCTTCGGCCACAACCGGCCCGGCGCGGACGTCTCCCGAGGCGTCCGGGAGGCGTTCTGGCGTCAGGGACTCCAGGCCGGACACCGCAACGCGTACGAGTCCATCGCCGCGTTCTCCGCCACCGACTTCCGTCCGGACTTGGACGCCGTTGACGTTCCCGCACTTGTCATCCACGGCGACGACGACCAGGTCGTCCCGTACGCGGTCGGGGGCCAGGCGTCGGCGGCCCGGATCAAGGACGCGCGGCTGATCACGTACCCCGGCGCACCGCACGGCATCACCGACACCCATCGGGAGCAGCTCGGCCTCGACCTGCTCGACTTCTTGAAGGAGTACGACGCATGAGTACCATCGTTCTGGTCCACGGCCTGTGGGTGACCCCACGCTCCTGGGAGCACTGGGTGCCGTACTACGAGGCCAAGGGGCACATCGTCCACACGCCCGCCTATCCCGGGTTCGAGGTCGAGGTGGAGGCGCTGCGCGCCGACCCCGACCGGATCGCGACAGTCACCGTGCCCGAGACTGTCGCGCACCTGGAGAAGGTCATCACGGCGTTGCCGGAGAAGCCGATCATCATCGGTCACTCGTTCGGCGGCACGTTGACTCAGCTCCTGCTCGACCGGGGCCATGGTGCCGCCGGAGTGGTCATCGACTCTGCCCCGCCGGAGGGCATCCGCGTCAACCCACCCTCGCAGATCAGGTCGCTATTTCCGATCCTCAACAACCCCGCCAAACGCCACCAGGCCGCCGGGTTCACACCGGAGCAGTGGCACTACGCGTTCACCAACACGCTGTCCGAGGAGGACTCACGGGCGGCCTACGACCGCTACGCCATCCCCGCGCCCGGTAGCTGGGTCTGGGCGTACGGGCTGCTGGCCAACTTCACTCCGGGCAAGCAGGAGACCTGGGTCGACTTCCACAACCCGGATCGGGCGCCGCTGCTGTTCGTCGCGGGCGGCGCCGACCACATCATGCCGCCGTCCGTGAACAAGTCGAACGCCCGTCACTACAAGGCGCCCGGCACCGTCACCGAGTACCGCGAGTTCCCCGGACGATCCCACTGGACCTGCGCCGAGCCGGGCTGGGAACAGGTCGCCGACGCCGCCCTGGACTGGGGACTGGCCCACGCACGTTGAGGTGGGGCGTCGTGCGGTGTCGTCTCCCCGTTGGGGGCGGCACCGCACGAACGTCTAGACCGCGTCGTTGCGGAGCACCAGCACGGCAATGTCGTCGCGGGGCGGCTCCACCGAGAAGTTGATCGCCGCGGCGCGCAGCCGGGCGGCCACCACGTCGGCGGAGTATCCGGCCAGGGGCGCGGCGGCGTCCCGCAGCCGGTCGGTGCCGAACAGCTCCCGGCCGTGCCGCCGCTCGGTGACCCCGTCGGTGTAGAAGATCAGTGCATCGCCCGGGGCGAGCGCGATCTCCGCCGTCGGCGAGGTGATCGTGTCGAGCAGGCCGAGCGCGGTGCCGCCGGTGCCGACGAACTCGGCGCCGCCCGTCCCGGCCAGCAGCACCGGCCGGTCGTGCCCGGCGAGGTGCAGTGAGACGTCCAACTGGTCACCCTCGCCCGGCCCGACCGCTGCCAGCGCCAGCGTGCAGTAACGGCCGCCACCGCGCTCGACAAGCGTCTCGTTGAGCCGGGCCAGCGCCTCCGGCAACGGCTTGCCGTCGCCGACCAGCACCCTGATCACGTCGCGGACCAGCCCGGTCACCGCGGCGGCCTGGACACCCTTGCCCGAGACGTCACCGATCACCACCAGCCAGCGCCCGTCCGGCAGCGGCACCACGTCGTAGAAGTCGCCCCCCACCTCGGCGTCGTCGCCGGTCGGGACGTACTCGGCGGCGAACCCGATCCCGTCCACCACCGGCAGCACCGGGGGCAGCAGCGACTGCTGCAGCGTCTGCGCCACGCGACGGCGCTCGGCGTGGATCCGGGCGTTCTCGATGGCCAGCGCGGCCCGCCGGGCCACGTCCTCCAACACTGCCACCTCGTCCGGGTCGTGCCGGTGCCGCTGGTGCCGCCCCACCGCCAGGGTGCCGAGCCGCTGCCCACGGGCGATCAGCGGGACCGCGAAACCCTCCATCGGCCCGCCCAGCGGGATCTGCGCCGCGCTGCGGGACGCCTCGCGCAGGCGGGCCTGGACCGAATCCGGCCCGGTCTCGGCCAGCACCTTGTGCAACTGCGGCAGCATCGACTCGTCGGCGTGGCTGGCCGCCGCCAACCGCAGCCGGCCCCACTCGTCGGTGGTGTGCACCGCGCACCACTGACCGAGTCGCGGGACCACCAACTGCGGCACCAGCGCCATGGTCAGGTCGACGTCCAACGACTGGGCCAGCAGTTCGCTCGCCTCGGCCAGGAACGTCAGCCACACCTGTCGGCGGATGTCGGCCCGGCGCAGCCGGTCGTTCTCCAGGTGCAGCGACAGCCGCTCGGCGGTGAGCACCGCCAACGGTTGGGCGTACGCCGACGGCGCCGCGTCCAGCTCCAACTCGCCGGCGTACGGGCGGTGCACCGTCAGCGGCACCCGGAGCAGCTCACTGCCGGGGCGGGGCGGTCGACCGAAGCGGGCCAGCACCTGACGGCCCTGCCCGTCGCCCCGGTCCAGCCGGATCGTGCCGCCGGCCGCGCCCACCATCTCGGCGACCCGGCTCAGCAGGCTGGTGGCGAACTCGGGCAGCGGGTCGTCCCCGTACAGGTCGGGGGCGGTCTGCATGAGTTCGCTCATCGCGCTGGCGCTCGGCGCGGACGGGTCGGCGCCCGTCGGTGGGCCGGCGCTGGCCGGTGTCGACTCGCCGACGGTGCCCCCGGCGGACGGGTCGACGCCGGGGCGGTCCAGCCGGAACCAGACGCCCTTCCCGGTGGGCAGGTACGTGGTGCCCCAGCGGCTGGCGAAGTGGTCGACGAGCAGCAGACCCCGGCCCCGCACGGAGACCTCGTTGATCTCGGTGGCGTCGTTGCGGTCGCCGACGGTCAGCTCGTCGCCGGAGCCGGGGGCGAAGTCGGAGACGGTGACGGTCAACCCGACCTCGTCGGCGACGACCTCGATGTCCAACTCGGTGCCGGCGTGTTCGACGGCGTTGGTGGTCAGCTCGGTGGTGAGCAGCAGTGCCTCGTTGGCCAACTCGTCCAGGTGTGACTCGGTCAACACCGAGCGGACCACGGCGCGGGCGGCGGCCGGCGTACGGCGGTCGGCGGGCAGCCGGACACGCCGGACGGCCCCGTCCCGGGCCCCGGCCGTCGCGGGCCCCGCCTCGGCTGACACCCCCGTATCCTCCACCGTCCCCCTGCCGGGTGCCAAGCGGATCATCAATCGGGACTGTCGCGTCGGTCAGTCCCACCTGCGGCGGGGCACGCCACGACGCGTCGAAAGGGCCGGCGCGGGTGCCGGGCGAGGTTTGCGGCGCGCCGTGCCGGCTCGGCGCCGACCGGGCGGGTCGGCGGGGTGATCGATGCGATCTGGCGGGTCGCGCACCCTGGCACCACGGCGTGCGCGGGCACAATATGGGGTGCCGGCGTGTCCGCACGGACCGGCGCCCCCAAGTTGAGCGAGGAATGATGACCACGGCGAAGCAGTCGTTCGCGGATCCGTCCGCGTCCGACCACGAGGCGCTCCTCGGCGAGTTGACCGAGGCCCTGCGACGGATCGGTCGCGGCGACCTGAAGGTCCGGCTTCCCCGCCGCGCCGGCAAGGCGGGCGAGGTGGCGGACGCGTTCAACGAGGTGGTCTCGCTCCAGGAACGGCAGTACCTGGACCTGCGGCGGATCAGCCGGATTGTCGGCCGCGACGGCCGGCTCACCGAGCGGCTCGACGACGAGGGGTTGGACGGCTCCTGGGCGGAGGGGCAGCGTGCGATCAACTCGTTGATCGACGACCTGGGTCGACCCACCACCGAGATCGCCCGGGTGATCGTTGCGGTGGCCGACGGTGACCTGTCCCAGCACATGGCGTTGGAGATCGACGGTCGGCCGCTGCGCGGTGAGTACCTGCGCATCGGGCGCACCGTGAACACGATGGTGGACCAGCTGTCGTCGTTCGCCGACGAGGTGACCCGGGTGGCCCGTGAGGTGGGCACCGAGGGCAAGCTGGGCGGCCAGGCCGACGTGCGGGGCGTCGCCGGCACCTGGAAGGACCTCACCGACTCGGTGAACACCATGGCGTCGAACCTGACCGGCCAGGTGCGGTCGATCTCGCAGGTGGCGACGGCGGTGGCGAAGGGTGACCTGTCGCAGAAGATCACTGTCGGCGCGCGGGGTGAGGTCGCCGAGCTGGCCGCCACCATGAACTACCTCACCGACACCCTGCGGCTCTTCGCCGAGCAGGTGACCCGGGTGGCCCGCGAGGTGGGCACCGAGGGCAAGTTGGGCGGCCAGGCCGAGGTGCCGAACGTGGCGGGCACCTGGAAGGACCTGACCGACAGCGTCAACTCGATGGCGTCGAACCTGACCGCCCAGGTCCGTAACATCGCGCAGGTCTCCACCGCGGTGGCGCGCGGCGACCTGTCGCAGAAGATCACCGTGGCGGCGCAGGGCGAGATCCTGGAGCTGAAGGACACCGTCAACACGATGGTGGACCAGTTGTCGTCGTTCGCCGACGAGGTGACCCGGGTCGCGCGTGAGGTGGGAATCGAGGGCAAGCTGGGCGGCCAGGCCCAGGTGCGCGGCGTCTCCGGCACCTGGCGGGACCTCACCGAGAACGTCAACCAGCTGGCCGGCAACCTGACCAGCCAGGTCCGCAACATCTCCCAGGTCTCCACGGCCGTGGCGAAGGGTGACCTGTCGCAGAAGATCACCGTGGACGCCCAGGGCGAGATCCTGGAGCTGAAGAACACCGTCAACACGATGGTCGACCAGTTGTCGTCGTTCGCCGACGAGGTGACCCGGGTGGCCCGCGAGGTGGGCACCGAGGGCAACCTGGGCGGTCAGGCGCAGGTGAAGGGCGTTTCCGGCACCTGGCGGGACCTGACCGACAACGTCAACTCGATGGCGTCGAACCTGACCAGCCAGGTCCGCAACATCGCCTCGGTGACCACGGCGGTGGCGAAGGGTGACCTGTCGCAGAAGATCACGGTGGACGCGCGGGGCGAGATCCTGGAGTTGAAGTCGACTGTCAACACGATGGTGGACCAGTTGTCGTCGTTCGCCGACGAGGTGACCCGGGTGGCCCGTGAGGTGGGCACCGAGGGCAAGCTCGGTGGCCAGGCCCAGGTACGCGGGGTCGCCGGCACCTGGCGTGACCTGACCGACAACGTGAACTCGATGGCCTCCAATCTGACCGCCCAGGTCCGCAACATCGCGCAGGTCTCCACCGCGGTGGCGAAGGGCGACCTGTCGCAGAAGATCACGGTGGACGCGCGGGGCGAGATCCTGGAGTTGAAGTCGACTGTCAACACGATGGTGGACCAGTTGTCGTCGTTCGCCGACGAGGTGACCCGGGTCGCGCGTGAGGTGGGCACCGAGGGCAAGCTCGGTGGCCAGGCGCAGGTGAAGGGCGTCTCCGGCACCTGGCGGGACCTGACCGACAACGTCAACTCGATGGCGTCGAACCTGACCAGCCAGGTCCGCAACATCGCCTCGGTGACCACCGCCGTGGCGAAGGGTGACCTGTCGCAGAAGATCACCGTGGACGCCCAGGGCGAGATCCTGGAGTTGAAGTCGACAGTCAACACGATGGTGGACCAGTTGTCGTCGTTCGCCGACGAGGTGACCCGGGTCGCCCGCGAGGTCGGTATCGAGGGCAAGCTCGGCGGTCAGGCGCAGGTGAAGGGCGTTTCCGGTACCTGGCGGGACCTGACCGAGAACGTCAATCAGCTCGCCTCGACGCTGACCACGCAGTTGCGCGCCATCGCCCAGGTGTCCACGTCGGTGACGCGCGGCGATCTGACCCAGCGGATCGCGGTCAAGGCGCAGGGCGAGGTCGCCGAGCTGAAGGACAACATCAACCAGATGATCGTCACCCTCCGGGAGACGACCAAGAAGAACGCCGAGCAGGGCTGGCTGGACTCCAACCTCGCCCGGATCGGCGGCCTGTTGCAGGGCCAGCGCGACCTCGGCGAGGTCTGCCGCATGATCATGACGGAGGTGACCCCGCTGGTCGACGCCCAGCTCGGTGCCTTCTTCCTGGCCGACGACGCCGACGGCAGCATGCGGCTGCGGCTGACCTCCTCGTACGGGTACGTGGCGCGCGGGCACGACGTCACCTTCGGGCCGGGTGAGGGGCTGGTCGGTCAGACGGCGCTCTCTCGTCGCACCATCCGGGTCAGCGCCTCCCCGAACAGCCGGCTCACCCTGCGCTCCGGGCTGGCCGAGACACCCCCGTCCGACCTGGTGGTGCTGCCCGTCCTGTTCGAGGGTGAGCTGCTCGGGGTGATCGAGTTCGCCAGCGTGTCGGCCTTCTCCGAGCTGCACCTGTCGTTCCTGGAGCGGCTGGTGCTCACCATCGGCATCGCTGTCAACACCATCCAGGCCAACCGGCGTACGGAGGAGCTGCTGGCCCAGTCGCAGCGGCTGGCGCACGAGATGCAGGAGCAGTCGGCGGAGTTGCAGCGCACCAACGCCGAGCTGGAGGAGAAGGCCACGCTGCTGTCCGAGCAGAAGGGCAACATCGAGACGAAGAACCGGGAGATCGAGCTGGCCCGGCTGGGCCTGGAGGAGAAGGCGCAGCAGCTGACCCGGGCGTCGGCGTACAAGTCGGAGTTCCTGGCCAACATGAGCCACGAGCTGCGGACCCCGCTGAACTCGTTGCTGCTGTTGGCCCGTCTGCTGGCCGAGAACTCGGAGCAGAACCTCAGCCCGAAGCAGATCGAGTTCGCCCGGACCATCCACGGGTCCGGCTCGGACCTGCTGCGTCTGATCGACGACATCCTCGACCTGTCGAAGATCGAGGCGGGTCGGATGGACGTCGAGCCGACCGAGATCCGCTTCACCGAGCTGCGCGGTTACGTCGAGCAGGCGTTCGCGCCGCAGGCCGAGGAGAAGAACCTGGACTTCCAGGTACGGGTGAGCAAGGATCTGCCGCCGGCGTTGGTGACCGACCCGCAGCGGTTGCAGCAGATCCTGCGCAACCTGCTCTCCAACGCGGTGAAGTTCACCGACAACGGTGCGGTGACGCTGCGGATCGCCCCGGCCGTGGAGAACGCGGTCTTCGACGTCCCGGCGCTGACGAACGCCCAGCAGGTGATCGCGTTCACCGTGATCGACACGGGGATCGGCATCTCCGACGACAAGTTGTCGATCATCTTCGAGGCGTTCCAGCAGGCCGACGGCACGACAAGTCGCCGGTACGGCGGCACCGGCCTGGGTCTGTCGATCAGCCGCGATCTGGCCCGACTGATCGGCGGCACCATCACCGTCTCGTCCGCGCCCGGTCAGGGGTCGACGTTCACCCTGTTCGTGCCGCAGGTGCTGGCCCCGGACGCCGTGGTCGCGCCGCAGACCCCGTCGCCGCAGCGGGCCGGCCTGCCGTCGTCGCTGCTGATGCCGCCGCTGGAGCTGCTGCCGGACCGGCCGGAGGCGCCGGCCACCCGCCAGCTGGACGGCGCCACGGTGCTGATCGTGGACGACGACGTCCGCAACGTCTTCGCCCTGACCAGCGCGTTGGAGCTGCACGGGATGACCGTGCTGTACTCGGACAACGGGGCGGACGGTGTCCGCCTGCTGGCCGAGCACCCGGAGGTGGACATCGTGCTGATGGACGCCATGATGCCTGACCAGGACGGTTACGAGACCACCCGTCAGATTCGCCGCAACCACCGGTTCGCGGACCTTCCGGTGGTCTTCCTGACCGCGAAGGCGATGCCGGGCGACCGTGAGTCGGCGCTCGCTGCCGGGGGCAGCGACTACATCACCAAGCCGGTCGACCTGGACGACCTGATCGAGTTGATGTCGTCCTGGATCAACGGCAGCCGCACCGAGGAGACTTCGTGACCCAGATGGCCAAAGCGCTGCTCGTGGACGACCGGCGGCAGAATCTGACGGCTCTGGAGGCGATCCTCCAGGGGCTGCCGGTCCAGTCCGTGGCGGTGGAGAGCGGCGAGGCGGCGCTGAAGCAGCTGCTGGTGGACGACTTCGCGGTCATCCTGTTGGACGCGCAGATGCCGGACATGGACGGCTTCGAGACGGCGAGCCACATCAAGCGCCGCGAACGGACCCGACACGTGCCGATCATCTTCCTCACCGCCGCCGACCGGGACGCCCAGCTCGCGCTGCGGGGTTACCAGGTGGGTGCGGTGGACTATCTCACCAAGCCGTTCGACCCGTGGGTGCTGCGGGCCAAGGTGTCGGTCTTCGTCGAGCTGTGGGTGAAGACCCGGCAGCTGGCCACCCAGTCGGACCTGGTCCGGGAGCGCGACACGCAGTGGCGGCGGCTCACCGACGCTGTCGACGAGGCGACGGCGCTGCTCCGCTCGGACGACCCGGAGGTCCGCGACCGGGCGGTACGGCTGCTCGAACAGGCCCGCTGGGGCAACACCGCCTGAGGCGGCGAGTGGCTCAGCCGGTGGGCTGGTCGTTGCGGATCATCAGGGCGCTGCGCAGGCCGGTGATGTCCAGCACGCGGATCAGGAAGTCGCCCACGTGGGTCAGCATCAGCAGGCTCTGTGCGTGGCTGGCCTTGCGACTGAGCACGACGAGGGTGCCCAGCCCCTGCGAGTCGCAGAAGGTGACACCGCCGAGGTCGAGCACGATCCGCGGGGGTGGGTCGGCCAGCACCTCGTTGACGACGGTGGAGAGCTGCGCCGCCGTGAGCATGTCGATCTCACCGGCCAGGCGCAGCACTGCTTCGTCGCCCGTCCGGTGTAGCGTGATGGACAGTTCGGCACGATCCACCCGATCAGCCTAGCGCGATCCGACCGACCTGGCCTGTCGAGGCAGTGAGCATGGTCGTCGAGGCCACGAGGGTCCCCTTCTCGGCGCTGCCGACGGGCGCGGGTCATGGGTGAGCCGGGTAACCCGACAACGGGGTGGCTGCTGGTGGGCCGTCTGACGCTGTCACAATGGCGGCATCGTGACCGACATCTTTTCCGCCGGACCAGGCCGCTACCCGGCCGACGCACCGGCCTCCGAGGTCCTGTTCGACCGCGCCCGCGCCATCGTGCCGGGCGGGGTCAACTCCCCCGTGCGCGCCTTCCAGGCGGTCGGCGGCACCCCGCGCTTCATGGTCCGTGGTGAGGGGCCGTGGCTGTACGACGCCGACGGTCGCCGCTACGTCGACCTGGTCTGCTCGTGGGGTCCGCTGATCCTCGGGCACGCCCACCCGGAGGTGGTGGAAGCCGTCCAGGCCGCCGCGGCCCGAGGCACCAGCTTCGGCACGCCCACCCCCGGTGAGGTGGAGTTGGCGGCCGAGATCGTCGCCCGCACCCCGGTCGAGCAGGTTCGCCTGGTCAACTCCGGCACCGAGGCGACCATGTCGGCGATCCGGCTGGCCCGCGGCTTCACCGGCCGCTCGAAGATCGTCAAGTTCGCCGGCTGCTACCACGGCCACGTCGACGCCCTGCTCGCCGCCGCCGGCTCCGGCGTGGCCACGCTGGGCCTGCCCGACTCGCCCGGCGTGACCGGCGCGGCGGCCAGCGAGACGATCGTGCTGCAGTACAACGACATCCGGGCCGTCGAGGAGGCGTTCGCCGCCGAGGGCCAGCACATCGCCGCGGTGATCACCGAGGCCGCCGCCGGCAACATGGGCGTGGTGGCCCCCCGCGACGGCTTCAACCAGCAGCTCGCCCGGATCGCCCACGCCCACGGCGCCCTGCTCGTGGTGGACGAGGTGATGACCGGGTTCCGGGTCTCCCGCGCCGGGTGGCACGGCCTCGACGCGTCCGACGCCGACCTGTGGACGTACGGCAAGGTCATGGGTGGTGGCCTGCCGGCCGCGGCGTTCGGCGGGCGGGCGGACATCATGGCGCGACTCGCGCCGGCCGGCCCGGTCTACCAGGCCGGCACCCTGTCCGGTAACCCGCTGGCCTGCGCCGCCGGTCTGGCCACCCTGCGGCTCGCCGACGACGCGCTGTACCAGCGCCTCGGCGAGACGGCGACCGTCGTGGGCAAGCTGGCGTCCGACGCGTTGGCCGCCGCCGGGGTCCCGCACCGCCTGTCGTACGCGGGCAGCATGTTCTCGATCTTCTTCACCGACGCCGACGTGGTCGACTACGACAGCGCGCGCACCCAGCAGGTGCCGGCGTTCAAGGCGTTCTTCCACGCGATGCTCGCCGCCGGGGTCTACCTGCCGCCCAGCGCGTTCGAATCGTGGTTCGTGTCGGCGGCGATCGACGACGCCGCTCTGGAGCACATCGCCGACGCGCTGCCGACGGCGGCGAACGCGGCGGCAGCGGCCGGTCACGGGGGGTAGTCAACGGTGAGCAAGACGGTGGTTCACGTGCTCCGGCACGGCGAGGTGCACAACCCCGACCAGATCCTCTACGGCCGGCTGCCCGGTTTCCGCCTCTCCGAGCTGGGCGTGCAGATGGCCAAGGCCGCTGCGCAGGGCCTGGCCGAGCGGGAGATCGTGCACGTGGTGGCCAGTCCGCTGGAACGCGCCCAGCAGACCGCCGAGCCGATCGCCGGCCAGTTCGGGCTGCCGGTCGGGGTGGACGAGCGGCTGATCGAGAGCGCCAACTGGTTCGAGGGCAAGAAGGTCTCCCCGGGTGACGGGTCGTTCCGCGACCCGCGTAACTGGTGGGTGCTGCGCGACCCGGTGACCCCGTCCTGGGGTGAGGCGTACCGGGTGATCGCCGAGCGGATGTTCGCCGCCGTGCACGCCGCCCGGGTCGCCGCCGAGGGCCGCGAGGCGGTGCTGGTGTCGCACCAGCTCCCGATCTGGACGCTGCGCCGTTACGTCGAGCGCAAGCGGCTCTGGCACGACCCGCGTAAGCGGCAGTGCGGGCTGGCGAGTCTCACCTCGTTCCACTTCGACGGCGCGAAGGTGGTGGGCATCGGCTACAGCGAGCCGGCCGCGCACCTGATCGCTCTCTCCGCGACCGCCCGGACGGCCAAGGGGGCCTGATGAACGCCCGGAGGTGGACCGCGGGTCTGCTCGCCAGCGTCGCCGCGATGGCGCTGGTCGGCTGCACGTCGTCGAAGGCGCAGGAGAAGACCTGCACGACCACCACCGACGGGATCTTCGAGTGCGCCCCGGACCAGCGCTCGGCCCCTCCGAAGCTCGCCGGTGAGCTGCTCCTCGGCGGCAGCTACGACGTCAGCGAAGCTCGCGGTCAGGTGGTGGTGGTCAACTTCTGGGGTTCCTGGTGCGCGCCGTGCCGCGCCGAGGCGGACGACCTGGAAGCCGTCTACCAGGC
This sequence comes from Micromonospora sp. DH14, assembly GCF_029809455.1. NCBI lineage: Bacteria > Bacillati > Actinomycetota > Actinomycetes > Micromonosporales > Micromonosporaceae > Micromonospora > Micromonospora sp. DH14. The sequence goes on from NZ_JARVKT010000001.1 coordinate 136,518, forward strand.
CACCAAGGGCTCCGGGGTGGACTTCCTCGGCGTCAACGTCCAGGACTCGCGGGACAAGGCCAAGGCGTTCGAGAAGGGGCGGGTCACTTACCCGAGCCTCTTCGACCCGTCCAGCCGGTTGGCGCTCGACCTGGACATCCCGCCGAACACCGTCCCGGCGACGGTGGTGCTCGACCGGGACGGCCGGATCGCCGCGGTGATCCGGGCCGCCGTCAAGCAGGAGGGCCTGCAACCGATCGTCGAACGGATCGCCGCCGAGAAGCCGGCACCGAACTGATGGGCGCGACGTTCCGGCAACTCGCGCTGGATGGGCCGCTGCTGCTCGCCATGGCCGCGGCGGCGCTCGCCGGCCTGGTCAGCTTCCTGTCCCCGTGTGTGCTTCCGCTCGTCCCCGGCTACCTGTCGTACGTGACCGGCCTGGCCGGCGCCGACCTGGAGGGCCGCCGACCGGCGGCGGACCCGGCGCCGACCGGCGGGGGTGTCGCCGTCAAGGAGCGGGTCGCGCGGGTCGGCGCGGTCAAGGGCCGGGTGCTCGCCGGGACGCTGCTGTTCATCGCCGGCTTCACCGTCGTCTTCGTCGCCACCGCGATCCTGTTCGCCGGCATCGGCCGGGTCTTCTTCGAGTACGAGCGGCAGCTGGAGATCGTCGTCGGCGCGCTGATCATCGTGCTCGGTCTGGGCTACCTCGGGATGATCCCGGCGCTGCAACGTGAGTTCCGGATCTCCCGGCTGCCGTCGGCCGGTTTGCTCGGCGCACCGGTCTTCGGTGCGGTCTTCGCGCTGAGCTGGGTGCCCTGCACCGGCCCCACCCTCGGCGCGGTGATGGGCATGGCCGCCACCAGCGGGCAGAGCGACCGCGCGGTGGTGCTCGCCGTGGCGTACTGCCTCGGGTTGGGGATACCGTTCATCGTCTTCGGGCTGGGCTTCGAACGTCTGCTCGGGGTCTTCCGCGCCGTCCGGCGCAACAGCCGCTGGGTCACCCGGGTCGGCGGCGCCCTGCTCATCCTGATCGGCCTGGCCCTGGTCAGCGGCGGATGGCAGAGCTTCGTGATCTGGTTGCAGACCACCGTCGGGGTGGGCGAGGTGAGCATCTGATGACGGTCGTCGACGACCGACCGGAGACCGTGGCGCCCGCGCCGCGCCGCCGGCCGAACCGGCTGCTGGCCCTGCTGCGCAACTCGTGGCGGCAGCTGACCAGCATGCGTACGGCCCTGATCCTGCTCTTCCTGCTCGCCATCGCCGCCATCCCCGGCTCGGTGCTGCCGCAGCGCGGGATCAGCCCGGAGAAGGTCAACCAGTACTTCGTCGACCACCCCGACTGGGCCCCCCGACTGAACCGGATCGGCGCGTTCGAGGTCTTCGGCTCGGTCTGGTTCTCCGCGATCTACCTGCTGCTGTTCACCTCCCTGATCGGCTGCATCACGCCCCGCCTGCGGGACCACATCCGCGCCCTGCGGTCCCGGCCGCCGGCCGCGCCGAAGCGGATGGCCCGGCTGCCGCAGCACACAGTGCTGCCCGCCCCGCCCGGTGGCACGGCGGCGATCGCCGAGGTGCTGCGCAAGCGCCGCTGGCGCGTCGAGGTGCGCGGCGACGAGGTCTCCGCCGAGAAGGGCTACCTCAAGGAGACCGGCAACCTGCTGTTCCACACCTCGCTGATCGCGGTGCTGATCGGTGTGGCGCTGGGCTCCTGGTACGGCTGGAGCGGCAACCGGCTGCTGGTGGCCGGCGCGGACAACGCGTTCTGCAACACCCGCCAGCAGTACGCCGAGGCGAAGCTCGGCCCCCGGGTGGACAGCGCCGACCTGCCCCGCTTCTGCCTGCGGCTGGACGACTTCCAGGCCCGCTTCCTGGCCAGCGGTCAGCCGGAGTTCTTCAACGCCACGGTGACGGTTGACGGCCCGGACGAGCCGACCCGCAGCGCCGACTTCTCGGTGAACTCGCCGCTGCGGTTGAACGACGCGAACGTCTACCTGCTCGGTCACGGGTACGCCCCGGTGATCCGCTACACCGACCGGTTCGGCAACAGCCAGATCAGTGACGAGCCGTTCCTGACCACCGGTGACATGGGCCTGACCAGCGAAGGGTTGGCCGCCTTCCCGGACGCCAACGTCGACCCGGCGACCGGCCAGCGGGCACCGGACCAGCAGATGGCGTTCACCGGCATCTACCTGCCCACGGCACCCGAGCAGGCGCCGTTCGTCCGCTCGCAGTACCCGACCGAGCGCAACCCGGCGCTGAACCTGGTCGCCTACCGGGGCAACCTCGGCCTGGACGCCGGCATCCCCGGCTCGGTCTACGAACTCGACCAGAGGCAGGTGCGGACCGGGAAGGTCAAGGAGGTCGGCACCAAACTGCTCCGCAAGGGCGAGAAGTGGACGCTGGACGACGGCACGACAGTCGAGTTCCTGGGCACCGAGCGGTACGTCACCCTCTCCATCCGGCACGACCCCGGTTCGACGATGCTGCTGGTCAGCTGCGGTGTCCTGCTGGTCGGGCTGATGGGTTCGCTGTTCGGCAAGCGCCGCCGGGTGTTCTTCCGGATGGTGCCGGCCGACCCCGGGGAAGGATCTCCGACGAGCGGTAGTAGCTTGGTGGAGGTCGGCGGGTTGCCGCGTACCGACTATCCGGGGTTCGCTGACGAGTTCACCCAGCTCATCGCTGCGGTCAAGGGTGATGCTGACCCAGCGGCCGAACGGGCCGGCGTGCGAGAAGGAGCCGAGTGATGTCCGCACTCTCCGACAATCTGGTGACCTTCGCGATCCTGGCCTACCTGGTCGCGATGATCGGCCATGCCGTCGAGTACGCGCTGGGCAACGCCCGTACCCGGGTCGCCACGGCGCCTCCGGTGCGCGAGTTGGTCGGTGCCGGCGGTGGTGTCCTCCCGACGCCGCCCGCGCCGGTCCCGTCGCCGCCCCCGGCCGACCGTTCCGCCCGGCAGGCGCGGCTCGCGGGCCTGGTCGGGGTGGGTGCCACCGCTGTCGCCGCCGCGCTGCACCTGGCCGCGCTGGTCACCCGGGGGCTCGCCGCCGACCGGATGCCCTGGGGCAACATGTACGAGTTCGTGCTCACCGTGACGTTCATCGGGGTCGCCGCCTGGCTGGTGGTGCTCTGGAAGCGACCGTCGCTGCGCAAGCTCGGGCTCTTCCTCACCCTGGTGATGGTGCTGCTGGTCGCCACCGCCGAGTTGGTGCTGTACGTGCCGATCGTGCCGCTGGTGCCGGCGCTGAACTCGTACTGGTTCATCATCCACGTCTCGACGATCGTCTTCGCGTCCGGCATCTTCCTGTTCGGTGTGGTGCCGGCGGTCGGTTTCCTGATGCGCAGCGGGTACGAGCAGGGCAAGCGGAGCTTCCCGTACATCCTGGCCAAGCGGTTGCCCGGCGCGGCCGGCCTGGAGCGGCTGACCTTCACGCTGCACGCCTTCGCGTTTCCGATCTTCACCTTCGCGGTGATCGCCGGGGCCATCTGGGCCGAGGCGGCCTGGGGCCGGCCGTGGGGTTGGGACCCGAAGGAGACCTGGGCGTTCATCTCCTGGGTGGTGTACGCCGGCTACCTGCACGCCCGCGCCACGCCCAGCGTGAAGCGCAACGTGGCCACCTGGATCGCGGTGCTCGGCTTCCTCACCGTGCTGATGAACCTCTTCGGCGTGAACATCTTCTTCACCGGCCTGCACTCCTACGGCGGGCTCGACTGACAGCCGCAACGCGGTGCGGGCCGGTCACGGAACAACCGTGACCGGCCCGCGTCGTTCCACCGGCCCCGCCCGCGGTCGCCGGTCTCGGTTCCGGTCAGCGGGGTCAGGTCGCGTTGCTCGGGTGGTCGGCCATCCGGGGCCTTGTCGGGGCCGCGCGTCTACCGGGTGGGCAGCCAGGCCCGGATGGCCCGCTCGACCTGGATCGTCACCTGGTAGGACACCTCGGGCAGGTCGGCCAGCTCGATCCGCTCGCCGCGCAACGCCAGTTGGGCGTGCAGTTCCCGGGCGATGGCGTCGCGAAGCTCGACCTGTAGGGGCGACAACCCGTCCGGGTCGCCGACGACGTACGCATCCGACATGGATCCACTCTGCTCCCGCGTCCCGCCCTCCGGCCAGGCACGGTGAGATGTGTCCGGCGGTCTTGACGAATGTCCAGCCCCCCGGTCGCCGTTGATCCACTCGACTTTCATGAAGTCGGGGTGTCCTGCTGCCGGGACACCGCACTTTCCTGAAATCCGAGTGGATCACGCGATGCCAACCGTCAACCCCGGCATCGACTGGCCGTCGGCCGGGTCCTCACTGACCTGGCTACGCGATGCGGGCCGGTCACGGATGATCCGTGACCGGCCCGCGTCGTTCTGGCCCGGTGCTCAGCTCACCGTCACCGCGGCGACGTCGTTGTTCGGGTTGTCGTCCACCCGGGGGTAGCGCTGGAACGGCTCGACCTTGCCGGGGGCCCCGGAGAGGCTGTCGATCCGCAGGTCGAAGTCGACCTTGTGAGTCGTGCCGGCCGGGAAGACCGACCCGGGTCCGTTGCAGTACCAGGTTGCCGGGACGGTCTCGGGCTCTTCCTCGTCGCCGTTCAGCCAGCAGTCGGACGGGCTGGCCAGCACGGTGACCCCGGTGGGCGGGACGAAGAGGAAGGCCCCGACGCCCTCGCCGGAGAGGCTGCCGTCCGGCACACCCGGACCCTTGTTGCGCAGGCCCACGGTGACCCGCACGGTGTCACCGACGGCTCCGGTGACGGCCGCGCCCTTCGCGACGATGTCGAAGGCGCCGTGCACGCCCCGCAGGTAGGTCTGGCCTTCGGCCCGGGTCGCCTCGACCGGCAGCACGTCGAGCGGTGCGCCCACCGCCCGTAGCCGTAGCGCCTGGTCGGCGTCGCGGCTCCGGAGCCTCACCCCACCGGGGAGCGGGTCGGCGCTGGCCAGCGGCTGCACGGCCTGGGTGATCCGCTTGCTGCCGAGGGTCGCCGGGCCGACAGTGGTGGCGAACCCGTCCCGCAGCTCGTGCCGCTGGCCGGGCGCGAACGTGCCCCGCACGGTGCAGACGACCACGGTGGCCAGCACCTGGTCGGTGCCGTACCGGCAGTTGCGGTAGCTGGCAGGCACCAGGCCCACCGGGAAGCGCATGGTGAGCCGCAGGTCCACGGCCGGCTGGTCGCCGGCGTTGACCACGGCCACCGGGACGGGAAGGGTGTCGCCCACCTGCACGCCGGTCACGGTCTCGTCGACCATGTCGAGCAGGTTGGGCCCGGACCGCACGGTGACGGTCGCCTGCTGGGTGTACGCCTCGGTCTGCTCGCCGAGCGGCGTGTAGTCGAGGGTGCCGCTCGCGCCGTCGAGGGCGCCGGGCGCGGGCCGGATCACCACCGGCACGGTGCCGGTGAGCGTGCCGAACTCGTCGACGGCGGTCGGCGGCATCGGGCAGGTGACCGAGGTGCCCTCGGTGACGCAGAAGTCGGGGAAGGCGGCGGTGGCCACGCCCGCCAGGCCGGACAGGTCGATGGTCACCCGGGGCTGGCTGGCCCCGGTGCTGGTCAGGGTCAGCGGCATCGTGCGGCCGGGAGCGCCGGGGCCGCCGACGGTGACGTCATCAAGCCATCCGCTGACCCAGCCGGGGTCGTCCTCGGCCGCAGCCGGGCCGGCCGCCACACCGACTGCTGCGGTGCCGACGAGCAGCGCTGTCACGCCACGCAGAAGCCGACCACGGGCAACGCGCACAGATCTCATTGATCTCCTTGCTGAGGGGTGAGCCGATCGGAAGACGTCAGGTCTGCAACACCCCGGACCCGACCGGCATCCATGATCTTAGGGATCGCCTGTGACAGTTTCTGCTCGGTCGAGCGGGTCGTGATCTCCGTCGAAACAGGACACGGTCGGGTGCCTGCGGCGCCGGTCAGCGGCCTCGCACGACCGCTCGACCTGGACGGACGCCTCCGGTCAGCTCGCCCGCCCGGCGGGTGTCGGGCAGCCCCGCACGGCCGCGGGCGATCAGCCGCCGAACCAGCCGGGCACGTCGAGCCGGAACCAGTTGGCCGAGGCCATCGTGGCGAGGTCGTCCTCCATCGCGGTGACCCGTTCCGGGCCGAGGGTGTCGGCCCACTGTGCCCGCAGCCGGTCGAAGATCTCGGCCGAGCGGCGTAGCCCGTCGGCGCCGCGCGGCGTCACCCGCACCAGCCGACGTCGGGCGTCGGAGGGGTCGTCGACCCGCTCCAGGTATCCCACGGCGACCAGCCGGTCGACGGTCTTGCCCGCCGCCTGTTTGGAGATGCCCAGCCGTTGGCCCAGCTCGGTGGCGGTGGTGCCGTCCGCGCCGACGGCCTGGAGCACGAACCCGTGCAGCGGCCGTAGCTCCGGATGCCCCTCCCGGGCCAGCTCGGCGTGCAGGTCGTCGATCAGCGTCCGGAAGCCGGCCAGCAGCAGCAGCGGCAGCGCGAAGCCGGGGCGCGGGGGATCAGCGGTTGCCATGTTAGACAACCACGTTTACTATTTCGTCAACCACGTTGACTATCTTACGTCCCCCGATCCGAACCCTGGAAAGTAGGCAGCCGTGCCCGTCTTCACCGTCCACACCGCCGAGACCGCGCCCGCCACCACCCGACGAGCCATCGACGGCGTACGCGGCCGGTTCGGCTGGCTGCCCACCCCGGTGGCGCTGATGGCCGAGTCGCCGCAGCTGCTCACCGGCTTCCTCACCGCCAGCGCGGGCTTCGAGCAGACCGACCTCGCCCCGCTGGAGCGGGAGGTGGTCATTCTGACGGTCTCCACCACCAACGAGTGCCACGTCTGCGTCGCCCTGCACACCGGCAAGCTCACCCAACTGGGAGCGACCACCGAGCTGATCACCGCACTGCGGTCCGGCTCGGCGCTGCCCGAACCGCGGCTGGAGGCGCTGCGCCGGTTCACGCTGGCCGTGCTCGATCACCGGGGTGCGGTGCCCGACGCCGAGGTGGACGACTTCCTGACCGCCGGCTACCAGCCCCGGCACGCGCTGGACGTGGTGCTCGGCGTCGGCGCGTACACCATGTCCACCTTCGCCAACCGACTCACCCAGGCGCCGCTCGACCCGCCGCTGGCCGCCCACGCCTGGACGCCGGCAGCCCGCAGATGCGCCGGGTCTTGATCCACTCAGCTTTCAGAAAGTCGGCCTATCGCCAGGCGCAGGACACCCCGACTTCCTGCAAGCCGAGTGGATCAAGGCACGCCGCGCCGTCCGCACCGGGCTCGCCGTGGCGGCCATCGCGCGCGTCACAGCACCCGGCCTGGGCCGGGCGGGAGCCGGTGCGGGAGACTGGGCGACATGGCGGCTCGTGGCTTCCCGTACACCGACCTCAAGGACTTCATCGCGGCGCTGGAGCGCGCGGGGGAGTTGCGCCGGGTCGACGTCCCGGTCGATCCGACCCTGGAGATCAGCGAGGTGGTCACCCGCACGGTGCGGGCCGGCGGCCCGGCGCTGCTCTTCGAGCGTCCGACCCGGGGCGAGATGCCGGTGGCGATCAACCTGTTCGGCACCGAGAAGCGGATGGCGATGGCGCTCGGCGTCGACTCGCTGGACGAGATCGGTGCCCGGATCGGCGCGATGATCAAGCCGGAGTTGCCGGTCGGCTGGTCCGGCATCCGCGAGGGCCTGGGCAAGGTCATGCAGCTCAAGTCGTTGCCGCCGCGCAAGGTGAAGACCGCGCCCTGCCAGGAGGTCGTCTACCGGGGCGACGATGTCGACCTCAACCGACTGCCGGGGTTGCAGGTCTGGCCCGGCGACGGCGGGATCTTCCACAACTACGGGCTGACCCACACCAAGCACCCGGAGACCGGCAAGCGCAACCTGGGCCTCTACCGGCTCCAGCAGCACGGCCGCAACACCCTGGGCATGCACTGGCAGATCCACAAGGACTCGACAGCACACCACGCGGTCGCCGAGCGGCTCGGGCAGCGCCTGCCGGTCGCGGTCGCGATCGGATGCGACCCGGTCGTCTCGTACGCGGCCAGCGCGCCCCTGCCCAGCGACATCGACGAGTACCTGTTCGCTGGGTTCCTGCGCGGCGAGCGGGTGGAGATGGTCGACTGCCTCACCGTGCCGTTGCAGGTGCCGGCGCACGCGCAGATCGTGCTGGAGGGCTACCTGGAGCCCGGTGAGCGGCTGCCCGAGGGGCCGTTCGGCGACCACACCGGCTTCTACACGCCGGTCGAGCCGTTCCCCGTGCTGCACATCGAGGCGATGACCATGCAGCGTCAGCCGGTCTACCACTCGATCGTCACCTCGAAGCCGCCGCAGGAGGACCACGGCCTCGGCAAGGCCACCGAGCGGATCTTCCAGCCGCTGCTCAAGCTGATGATCCCGGACATCGTCGACTACGACCTGCCGGCTGCCGGCGTCTTCCACAACTGCGCGATCGTCTCCATCCGCAAGCGCTACCCGAAGCACGCGCAGAAGGTGATGAACGCGATCTGGGGCGCGCACCTGATGTCGTTGACCAAGCTGATCGTGATCGTCGACGAGGACTGCGACGTGCACGACTACAACGAGGTCGCCTTCCGGGCCTTCGGCAACGTCGACTACGCCCGCGACCTGCTGCTCACCGAGGGGCCGGTGGACCACCTCGACCACTCGTCGTACCAGCAGTTCTGGGGCGGCAAGGCTGGCGTCGACGCGACCCGCAAACTGCCCACCGAGGGCTACACCCGAGGTTGGCCGGAGGAGATGAGCATGGCCCCCGAGGTCACGGCCCTGGTTGACAAGCGCTGGAAGGAGTACGGGATCTGATGGCCGTCCTCGACGCACCGGCGGCGAAGCCGGGCCGGACGAAGTCCTTCCTGAAGCTCGTCGCCGTCGAGCACTCCGTGTTCGCGCTGCCGTTCGCGTTCCTCTCCGCGCTGGCCGCCATGCAGATCGACGGCGGGCGGGTACGGTGGCTCGACCTGCTGCTGATCACCGTGGCGATGGTCGGGGCGCGGACGTTCGCGATGGCCGCCAACCGGATCCTCGACCGCGAGATCGACGCGCGGAACCCGCGTACCGCCGGACGGGAACTGGTCACCGGAGCGGTGAGCGTGCGGACGGCCTGGACCGGCGCGGCCGTCGCACTGGTGGTCTTCCTCGTCGCTGCCGCCCTGCTCAACCCGCTCTGCCTGGTGCTCGCGCCGCTCGCCGTGGTGCCGCTGGTCGTCTACCCGTACGCCAAGCGGTTCACCAACTGGCCGCACGCCATCCTCGGGATCGCCCAGGCGGTCGGCCCGGTCGGCGCCTGGCTGGCGGTCACCGGCACCCTGGACGGCTCCGGGCCGGCCTGGCTGCTCGGCGCGGCCGTGGGCCTGTGGATCGGCGGCTTCGACCTGATCTACGCCTGCCAGGACTCGGAGATCGACCGGGAGATCGGCGTGCACAGCGTGCCCGCCCGGTACGGTCGGCGTTTCGCGCTGCACGCCTCCACGGTCGCGCACGTGGTGACGTTCGCGCTGTTCATCTGGTTCGGCGCGTTGATCGGCCTCGGCTGGCTCTGGTGGATCGGGCTGGCGCTGACCGCTGTGGCGTTCGGCTACCAGCACCTGGTGGTCACCCCGACCGACCTCAGCAAGGTCAACCGGGCGTTCTTCACCGCCAACGGGTTCGTCGGCATCGCGCTGTTCCTCTTCGCCCTGCTCGACCTGGTGATCCGGCTCGGCCTGCGGCCCTGAGGCCGGGTGATCCGGCCCGGCCTACGGCCCTGGGTGATCCGCCCGGCCTACGGCCCTGGGGTTGGTGGTGCGGCGCTGACCGGGTAGCGGGCGCTCTCGAAGGTCCAGTCGATGGTCCCGCGTACGGCGTACGCGACCCCGTCGAGATGGTCGGCGACCGCCCTGTCCAACGCCGGACCGAACGACGGCACCGTGGCGCGCAGCGCGACGAAGCGGCGCATCGCCTCCCGCCACTGGTCGGCCGCGCGTTCGACCGCCTCCGCCTCCGGCAGGTCACGCTCGGCCTGTAGGGCGAGGACCAGGTTGTGCCCGCCGGCGGTCGTCCGGTCCCGGTCCAGCGAGGCCAGGTCGTTGTACCAGGAGAGCAGGTCGTTGCCGGTGCGGGCGATCTGACGCAGCAGCGGGTGGTGGTAGACCGGGTCGGGCAACGGTCGGCCGCTGACGAACTCCACGAGCGGGTACGACACCTCCGCCGCCGACGTCGCCCGACGCAGTTCGACGTACTCGTCGACGCTCGGGCGGCGGCCGGTCTCCTTGTTGACCGCCTCCTGCCAGGTGCCGTCGAGGTGTCGGGCCACCGCGTCGGCGAAGCGCAGCCGCCACCGGGCCGGCATCCGGCGGCGCGGCTCCCGCCACGCCAGCACCAGCAGTCGCCGCAGCGGCCCGGTCAGCCCGGTCTGCCGCAGCCGGGTGCCGTCGTGCAGCAGCGCCAGGGTGCCGTTGCGCAACGCCCGGATCTGCTCCGGAGTCAACCGGTTCGGCCCGTCGCAGGCGTCGTCGACCAGGAAGAACCAGGTGAACAGCGCGGTCAGCACCCGCAGGTCGGCTTCGGTCGCCCCGGGGTAGAGCCGCCCGGCGTACCGGGCGAAGGCCCCACGGGACAGCCGGCGCAGCGCGGCGTCGTCCAGTGGCAGGCCAAGCTCGCGCAGCAGACCGAGCAGCCAGCAGTGCACCCGGTCGGCGTGTGCGGGCAGCTGGGACGGGATCGGACATTCGGCACGCAGCGCCCGGAGGATCTCGCCGGTCGTCACCGATGCCTCCTCTGCGAGATGGTTCCGGTGCGAATCGCCAGCCGCAGCATGTCAGGTCGGCGGGATGCGCAGGTGCCCCGCCCGACATGTCGGACCGTACCAACCCCGGGGGTGCCCACCGGTGGGCCAGCCGGACCAGGCAGGCTGGGGGTATGCGGGAACCATGGGTGGTCGGGGTCTCCGGTGCCTCCGGTACGCCGTACGCGGCGGCCGTCATCGGCGGGCTGCTCGACGCGGGCGAGCCGGTGGACCTGATCGTGTCCCGGGCGGCGCGACTCACAGTGCTCGACGAGACCGGCCGGCCCTTCCGGGACGGGCACTGGGCCGAGGACCTCGCCACCTGGCTCGGCCGGGACCTGACCTCTGCGGATGTCCGGCACTGGCCGGCCGGTGACCTGGCCGCCGGGCCGAGCAGCGGCTCCTACCGGGTACGCGGGATGGCCGTCGTCCCGGCCAGCACGGCGGCCTGCGCGGGCATCGCGATCGGGCTCTCCAAGGACCTGTTGCAGCGCGCCGCCGAGGTCAACCTCAAGGAACGCCGACCCGTGGTGCTGGTGCCCCGGGAGACACCGGTGACCCGCAGTCACCTGGAACACCTCATCGCGCTGCACGACGCGGGCGCGGTGGTGCTGCCGGCCAGCCCCGGCTTCTACGGTGCCGGCGCGGCGGCCAGCGCGCAGCAACTTGTCGACTTCGTGGCCGGCAAGGTGCTGGACGCCCTCGGCGTCCCACACACCCTGTTCCGGCGGTGGTCCGGCCAGCTCGGCGCAGCGCGAAGCTGAGCCGCCGCCCGTGCCGAGCAATGCTGCTCAGGACGAGCAGCGTTGCCGCACGACGGTCGGCCGAAGCGGGACGCGGACCGGACTGGTGTCCGGTCCGCGTGGCGTTGTCCGCACCAGTTCAGTACATGCCGGCGTTGGCCGGACCCGGCCCCGTGGAAGCGGCCGGCCCCACATTGCGTGGCTTTCCGACCTCATCCACCTCGTCCAGCATGCCCTCCCCCTCAAGCAGGGCCCGCACCTCGGATTCCCGAAACCGGCGATGCCCGCCTGGAGTCCGGATGCTTCCTATCCGGCCGGCCGCCGCCCATCTCGTCACAGTTTTCGGGTCTACCCGAAACAGCGCGGCGACCTCACCCGGTGTCAGCAGGCGATCTCCAGTGTCCACAGCCCCCTCCTCGCGTCGACGAAGCCCCCGGCTGAACACACTGCCCCCGGCTGGTGCGTAGCCCAGAGCCGTCATGAGGGACGTATGGCAATTACAGCACCAGGGACATGGCCTGTCCGCCCAAACGCGAAAAATGCACTGAGTGGGGAGTTAGTAATGTTACTGGTGCTACCTCTGCCCTGACCGCCGGTTTTTGAACAGTGACTCACCGCTCAGTCCAACGGGTGCCGAAGGCCGCACGTTACGTGGCAACGGTTAGGGTCACTCTCTGTGGATGCCATCGACCTGAGCCTCGTCGACCTGCTGCGCGGCAACGCGCGCCTCTCGTACGCCGAGCTGGCCCGGCAGGTGGGCCTCTCCGCCCCGGCCGTGCACGAACGGGTCGGCAAGCTGGAGAGCAGCGGGGTGGTTCGGGGCTACCGCGCGGACGTGGCCCCGGAGTCGATCGGCCTGGGTGTCACCGCGCTGATCGGCATCGTCGAGGACTCCGGTGCCGACACCGACGACATGCTCGAGTCGCTGCGGGTGCTGCCCGAGATCGAGTCCTGCTACTTCATGGCCGGCGTGGAGTCGTTCCTGCTCAAGGCGCGGGTCGGCACGATCGCCGAACTGGAGCAGTTGATCGTGCGGTTGAACCGGACACCGGGGGTCGCCTCCACCCGTACCGCCATCGCGCTCTCCACCAAGTGGGAGAACCGCCCGCAGCCGGTCGGCCCGGCCGCGACCTGACCATCCCGTACCCCTGGTGTCGCCCGGTCGGCCGGCGGTAGCGTGCGCCGATGACCCCTCCGGCGCGTCCCGTGGCGGTGGTGACCGGCGCCGCCGGGGGCCTGGGCCGCGCCATCGCCACCGCGCTGCACGCCGACGGCTGGTCGGTGCTGCTCACCGACCTCGACCCGGCGGCGGTGCGGGCCGCCGCGGCACCGCTCGGCGGCTGGTCGGCCGCCCTGGACGTCCGGGACGAGGACGCCTGCCGCGCCGTCGCCGCGAACGCGGCGAGCCGGGGTGACCTCGCACTCTGGGTGAACAACGCTGGAATCCTGGTCACCGGGGCGTCGTGGGAGCACGACGCCCCGACCCGCCGCCGGGTGCTCGACGTGAACGCCCACGGCGCCATGAACGGCACCCTCGCCGCGCTGACCGTGATGCGCGCGCAGGGCCACGGCCACGTGCTCAACGTCGTCTCGCTGGCCGGGCTGATCGCCGCGCCCGGCGAGACGGTGTACGCGGCCAGCAAGCACGCGCTGCTGGCGTTCGGCCTCGGCACCCTGTCCGACCTGCGGATGGCCGGCTACCGGCGGGTGCACGTCTCCTGCCTCTGCCCGGACGGCATCTGGACCCCGATGCTGCACGACCGGCTGGACGATCCGGGGGCGGTGGCCTCGTTCACCGGGTCGATGCTGACCGCGCAGCGGGTGGCGGCCCGGGTGGTCCGGCTGGCCCGCCGGCCACGCCCGGTGGTCAGCCTGCCCCGCTGGCGGGGAGCGCAGGTGCGCCTGTTGGACGCGCTGCCCAGGTTGGCCGTCACACTGACCCCACTGGTCCGCGCCGCGGGCCGCGCAGGTCAGCGCCGCCAACGCCGTCGGTCGGCATCGCCGGACCGGCGCTGACCACCCCTGGTCAGCTTGCTACGTTTCCGAGCGTGACTCATCTCGACAGGTGCGACGAATCCAGCCGGACCTGGGTGACCGAGGCGATCGCCACCGTCGAGGCGGACGCGAACCGCTCGGCCGACACCCACCTGCTGCCGTTCCCGCTGCCCCGCGAATGGGGGATCGACCTCTATCTCAAGGACGAGTCGTCACACCCCACCGGCTCCCTGAAGCACCGGCTGGCCCGCTCTCTGTTCCTGTACGGGCTCTGCAACGGCTGGATCGGGCCGCGCACCACGATCGTCGAAGCGTCGTCGGGTTCCACGGCGGTCTCCGAGGCGTACTTCGCCCGGATGCTGGGCCTGCCGTTCATCGCGGTGATGCCGGCCTCCACCTCACCGGAGAAGATCGCGCAGATCGAGTTCCAGGGCGGCCGGTGCCACCTGGTGGACGACCCGGCGAGCGTGGTGGTCGAGGCCCGATGGCTCGCCGAGGACTCCGGCGGGCACTTCATGGACCAGTTCACCTATGCCGAGCGGGCGACCGACTGGCGTGGCAACAACAACATCGCCGAGTCGATCTACGCGCAGCTGGAGCTGGAGCGGCACCCGATCCCCGCCTGGGTGGTGGTGGGTGCCGGCACCGGGGGCACCAGCGCGACAATCGGCCGGTACGCCCGGTACCGCCGGCTCGCCACCAAGCTCTGCGTGGTCGACCCGGAGAACTCGGCGTTCTACCCGGCCTGGCTGGCCGCCGACTGGTCGGTGCGAACCGGAAAGGGCTCCCGCATCGAGGGGATCGGCCGGCCCACCGTGGAGGCGTCGTTCCTGCCCTCGGTGGTGGACCGGATGGTCCAGGTGCCGGACGCGGCGTCGCTGGCCGCGATGCGCGCCGGATCGGCGCTGCTGGGCCGCCGGGTGGGCGGCTCCACCGGCACCAACCTGTGGGGTGCGTTCGGCCTGATCGCCGCGATGCTCGCCGAGGGCCGGACCGGTTCGGTGGTCACCCTGATCTGCGACCCCGGCGACCGGTACGCCGACACGTACTACGCCGACGACTGGGTGAGCGCCCAGGGCCTCGACCTGACCCCGCACCTGGCCACGATCGACCGCTTCCTGGCCACCGGAGTCTGGCCCGGCTGAGCCGCCGAGCGGGCTGTGGTCCGGCTGGACCGCCGAGCGGGCTGTGGTCCGGCTGGACCGCCGAGCGGGCTGTGGTCCGGCTGGACCGCCGAGCGGGCTGTGGTCCGGCTGGACCGCCGAGCGGGCCGTGGCCTGGCTCGGTGTCGGTCAGCCTGGCTCGGTGTCGGTCAGCCCGGCTCGGTGTCGGTCAGCGTGGGTCGATCCGTTCGGCCAGCCCGGGGTAGCGCACCACGTAGCCGCTGTCGTCCAGATCGATGTCGGCGGTGAAGGTGCCACTGGCGAAGCGCATCCGCCCCGGCCCGAGCCCGGTGTAGATCTGCTCGGCCGGCACCACCTCCAAGCCGGGCAGCAGCACCCAGGCGACGGTGATCCGGTGTGCCACGTCGGCGGGCTCGGCCGCCATCCCGAGCCGGTGATACGGCAGGGCGTTGAACAGCGGCGAGCCGCTCAGGTCGACGTCGAGCGCGTCGGCCAGCCGGTCCGGGTCGTCGGTGCCGGGCAGCCCGGCCCGGGGATGACCGGCCACGACGAGGGCCGCGTCCAGGTCGCCCTGCTCGGCGGTGGTGACCCGCCACCGGCCCGCGGCCCGCTCCAGCGTCACCCGGCGCAGCCAGCCGGGACCCTCGGCCTCGACCTCGACCCGCGCGGTGGCCCAGTCCGGCGTGGTGCTCAGCTGGTAGCGGGCGGTCCACGGGATCGGGTCCACAGCGAGCAGGGTGCCCCTGGCCGCCAACCCGTGGCCGTCGTCGAGCAGGACATGCTCGCTGCCGGCGGTGTCCGTCCGGGACCAGAAGATTGACTTCGGCATGGTCGGCATGAGCCGGACGTTACGCGACCCGGTCGGCATCGGCAGGGCATGCGCGAACGCCGCCGCGAAGCCTGGGCTTCGCGACGGCGTTCGGTGGATCAATCAGTGGGTACGTGCTGGCGGTCGCCCGCCGAAACCGCGCCGGTCGTCGCGCCGCTGGTCATCGCGCTGCCGGTCGTCGCGGGGCCGGTCGTCGCGGACCCGGCTCTCCGGGCGGAAACCACCCCGAGCGTCCCGATCGCCGAAGCGCCGCTCACCCTGCGGCCGGTCACCGAAGCGCCGCTCGCCGGTGGGCCGGTCGCCCCGACCGTCCCGGTCACCGAACTGCGGCCGGTCCCCGAACCGACGCTCGCCCTGCGGCCGGTCGCCGTACCCCCGGGTGTCCCGATCGGCGTAACGCCGCTCGCCCTGCGGGCGGTCGCCGTAGCCGCGGTCGCCCTGCGGGCGGTCACTCTGGGCCCGGTCGCCGAAGCGGCGCTCGCCGGTCGGACGGTCGCCGAAGCGGCGGTCACCCTGCGGGCGGTCGCCGTAGCCCCGGTCACCCTGCGGGCGGTCGCCGAAGCGGCGCTCGCCGGTGGGCCGGTCGCCGAAGCGCCGGTCACCTTGCGGGCGGTCGCCGTAGCCCCGGTCGCCCTGCGGGCGGTCGCCGTAGCCCCGGTCACCCTGCGGGCGGTCGCCGTAGCCGCGGTCGCCCTGCGGGCGGTCACTCTGGGCCCGGTCGCCGAAGCGGCGCTCGCCGGTGGGCCGGTCGCCGTAGCGCCGGTCGCCCTGCGGGCGGTCGCCGTAGCGGCGCTCGCCGCCCGAGCGGTCACCGAACCGACGCGGGCCGCCGGCCCGGTCGTCGAACCGGCGCGGGCCGCCGGAGCGGTCGCCGTAGCCCCGGGGCTCCGCCTCGACGCGGACCGGGACGCCACTGGGCTCGCGGGCGCCGACCAGCTCGGCCAACGCCGCGTCACCGACCCGGACCCGGGTCTCGGCCGGCGCGACGCCGGCCTTCTCCATCATCGCCAGGGTGGTGCGGCGCTGCTTGGGCAGCACCAACGTGGCGACCGCGCCGGACTCGCCGGCCCGGGCGGTACGACCCGCACGGTGCAGGTAGTCCTTCGGGTCCTTCGGCGGGTCGACGTGCAGCACCAGGGTGACTCCGTCGACGTGGATGCCCCGGGCCGCCACGTCCGTGGCGACCAGCACGTTCATCCGGCCCTCACGGAACTCGGCAAGCGTCTTGGTGCGCATCCGCTGGGTCTTGCCGCCGTGCAGCCCACCGGCGCGTACGCCGACGGCCGCGAGCTGCTCGACCAGCCGGTCCACCCCGAGCTGGGTACGGGCGAAGACCATCGTCCGGCCGTCCCGGGCGGCGATCGAGGCCGCCACCGGGAACTTCTCGTGCGGCGGGATCAACAACATGTGGTGGTCCATGGTGGACACCGAGGCGGTGGACGGCGCGGTGGAGTGGGTCACCGGGTCGGTCATGAACCGCTTGACCAACGCGTCGACGTCACCGTCCAGGGTGGCCGAGAAGAGCAGCCGCTGACCGTTCGCCGGCGTCTTCGCCAGCAGCTCGGTCACCTCGGGCAGGAAGCCCATGTCAGCCATCTGGTCGGCCTCGTCGAGCACCGTGACCTCGACGTCGTCGAGCTGGCAGATGCCCCGCTCGATGAGGTCGCCGAGCCGCCCCGGGGTGGCCACGATGATCTCCACACCGCGACGCAGCGCGTCGATCTGACGGTCGTACGGGACGCCGCCGACTGCGGTCTTGAGGAAGATGCCGACGGCCTTGCCCAGCGGCACCAGAGCGTCGTTGACCTGCATGGCCAGCTCGCGGGTGGGCACCAGCACCAGGGCGCGCGGGCGCATCGGCCGGGCCCGGTTGCGGTCGGCCAGCCGAGCGATCACCGGCAGGCCGAAGGCGAGCGTCTTGCCGGAACCGGTCTGCCCCCGACCCAGCACGTCACGGCCGGCGAGCGCGTCTGGAAGGGTGGCCCGCTGGATCTCGAACGGGCTGGTGATGCCCTGCTGCGCCAGTGCGCGGACAAGCGGCTCGGGCAGGCCGAGGGTAGCGAAGCTGATCGGGTCGGCGGTCTCCGTCGGCACGGGCTCGGCCTGAGGGGTGGCGGCCTCGCCCGGAGCGACGTCGAGCTGCTCCCGTGCGGTGTCGGCCGCCGGGACTGAGTTGAAAACGGACGTAACGGTGCTGGGGTCAGCAGAGGTGGTCAACAAAAACCTTTCGAGCGGGGCGCATCTTCGCGATGGCCTGCCGCGGCTGTGCCGCCGGATCGCCCGCAAGATCGCCCAGGGGCGCACACCACGCGCGCCGGGTCAGTGATCTCACCCAGTGTACGGCGGTCCGGCGAAGCCGCCAGCCGGTTGTCCGACCGTAGTGGGCGGACTCACCATCGCTGACGCTCGCTGGCTCACCCGTTGAGCACGCTGCCCACCAGACCGTCCAGGGCGTCCCCGGCGAGCAGGACGACCGCGACGCTGATCGCCACCAGCAGTCCCAGAGCGGCGGCCAGGACGATCATCACCCGGGCGTTGCTGGACCGTTCGGTCGGCGTGTCGGACCAGCCCTGGGCCAGGATGTGCCCGGTCAACGAGCCGGAGGTCTCCACCGCGTTGGCGGGTATCGCGACAGTGGTGAATCCGGCCCCCTCGCCGTTGCCGTAGACGGTGCCGGCCAGGTCGGAGCCGCCGTCGTGCCGCCCACCGCGGGTGGCCGAAACCCGTCCGGCGGAACCAGCCGGAGGGCCGCTCGGCGGCGCGGTCGTCCGGGAGTTCACGGTGCTGTTCCGGGTCGACGACGGAGCCCCGGCGGTCGACGGTGGCCAGCTCGGCAGCGCTGGCGCGGGCACCACCGGCGGCGCGGAGGCGGCTGGCGCGGGCACCACCGGCGGTGCGGCGGCGGCTGGCGGGGTCCATCCGCCGGCGGACATCGGGCGGGTCGCCCCACCGGTGGGTGACCACCCGGACGGAGATGCGGAGACCGACGCGGTGGCCCGTACGCCGGGCGTGTCGGTCATCGCCGGCGGCGGCGGAAACGGGGGTGCCGGCATCGGACCGGGCGGGGCTGGCGGTGCCGGCACCGGCGGACCGGGTGGCGGCAGCGGCGGGCTCGGGACCGGCGGCGACGGCGGGCCGGGAATGGGCGGCACCGGCGAGGGCGGCGGGATGGGCGGGCCCGGAACGGGCGGAACCGGACCGGGCGGCGGCGTGGGGCGGGGGTTCGGCGTCGGCGTCGGGGTCGGCGGATACGGACCCGGGGCCGGCGCGGGCTCCGGTTCCGGTGGCGGCGGCTGCGTCGGCCCGGGGCCGGGTGGGGCGGGCTCCGGGTCCGGAGTCGAGGGCGTCGGGGCCGGCTCCGGCTCGGTGCCCACCGGCGCGGACCGGTAGACGCCGGGCGTGCTCTCCCGAGGATCCGGGCTGCCCAGGGGGCCGGCCGTGCCCCGGCTGCCGCTCGGAACCGTGGCGCTGGCCCGGGCGGGCGCGGGGGAGCCGTGTCGCTGACCTGGCAACGACACGTCGGCCGGGCTGGCCGAGCCGGTCGCCCGGTAGGTGGTCGCCGTGCCCGGAGCACTGGCCGGCAGGTCACCCCGGCGCGCCGTGGGGGTCACGACGCTGGCGCGGGCGCGTACCGGTGCGGTGGCCTGACCAGGGGGCGCGTCGACCACTGCCGGCTCCCCGGCGTCGGTCCCGCCGCTGTCCGCGGCGGCGTCCGTTTCGCCGCTGTTCGCGGCGGCGCCGGTCGCGCCGGGGGCGGCACCGACGGGTGCCTGGGCGGCGGGCGCATCGTCATCGGCGTCGGTCGAGGCGTCCGCGACGGCCGGTGCCGTGCTGCTGTCGGCCGCATTGGCATCGTTGGCGGTTGAGCTGGCGTCGCTGTCTGCCGGGCTGGTGCCTGCCGGGCTGGCGGCGGTCACCGGGTCGGTGGTGGCCGGCCCTGGTAGGTCGGCCTGGTCGACCACGGGGTCGACAGTCTCCGCCGGATCTTTCTGCTCGGCCATTTCCGCCCTCCGCGCCATGCTCGCACCCGGACCCGTGACGTCGGGTCGGATGTGCCTGGTTGTCACGGTGCCACAGATCTCCCCGAGCGGACAGCCGGAGCGGGTCGTGGCGGATCAGCCCGCGTCGCTGGGGGTGGCCGTCGCGCTGCGGGTGCCGGTCGCGCTCGTGCTGGCCTTCGGCGTGGTCGTCGGCGTGGTCGTCGGAGAAGCGCTGTTCGGTGCGCTGGGTGGTGCCGGCGGCAGGGTCGATGGAGTGTTGCTCGGGGTGTTCGACGGCTTCGGCGTGGTGCTGCCGGTCGGTGTGGGCGTCGGGGTGGTCGTCAAGGTCGGCGTCGGGGTCGGCGTGGTGGTCTTCGTGGGCGTCGGGGTCGGCGTGGTGGTCTTCGTGGGCGTGGGGGTGGGCGTCGGCTTGGTGGGCTTCGTCGGCGTGGGCGTCGGCTTCGGGGTCGACACGGGCGGGGTCGGGTTGGTCACTACCGGTGCCGGCACCGCGCCGATCACCCGGGTGGCGGCGTACAGCCGGGACCAGCGGACCACCGAGATCTTGACGACGTCGCCGGTGGTGGGCGCCTGCACCATCTTGCCGTTGCCGATGTACATGCCGACGTGGTGGATCGTCGTCCAGCTGCTGCCCGAGGCGAAGAAGAGCAGGTCGCCGGGGAGCAGCGCGCTCTGCGGAACAGTGCGTCCCCGGGTGGCCGCGTACTGGTCGCGGGAGACCCGGGGCAGGTCGAAGTAGTCGGCACCGGGGGAGCGGTACGCCGCCCACATCAGGCCGGAGCAGTCGAACTGGTCCGGCCCCTCCTCGGACCACTTGTACGGGTCGCCGAGCTGGGCGAGCGCGTACCGGACCGCGGCCAGTGCCCGGGGGTGCGCGGCCATGCCGCTGATGCTCTGGTTGGAGACGTAGCCGGCGCCGATCTGCTGCTCGGTGGCTTCCTGCTGACGTTCGATCTCGATCAGCGCGGCGGCGTTGTCCTTGCGCAGCTTGAGCAGGCTCGCCTCGGCGGCGCGCAGCGCCGTCTCGCCAGTGGTGAACTCCACCTCGGCGGCGGCGAGCAGGTCCTTGGCCTCGCTGTGCTTCTGGTACGCGGCCTGCTCACCGGCGCGGGCGCGGGACAGCTCCCCGGCCACCCCGGTGGTGCCGCCGTCGACCTTCTCGCCACGGGTGATCGCCTGGAGGCGGCTCAGCCCACGGATGTCCTGGGCGAGGTCGCCCGGCGGCAGCGCGGCGGCCTGCTTGATGGCCTCGGCGGCGGCGGTGTCGGCGGTCTGCTGGGCCCGCAGCAGGGCGTCCTGTGCGGTCGCCAGCGCCTTGCCGGCCGCGTCGAGCTGCGCCTGCGCGTCGACGCGTTTCTGTCGGCTGACCAGTAACGCCTCGCCGAGCGTGCCGACCTGAACCTCGCCGGCGGCGATCGCGGTGGCCAGCGGGCCGCTGCCGATGTTGACCACCGGTGGGGCGGGCACGCCGGCGACCGGTGCGCCGCCGGGCAGCTGGAGCGAGCCGGTGACCGCCGGGCGGGAGCCGGTGTCCGGCACGGTGGTGGGCACGCCGGGTTCCGCGTACGCGGGGGTGGCGAGCACCGCTGCGGCGATCGCACCGAGCAGGGCGGCCCAGAGCTTCGGACGCAGGACCGGCGAGATCACCGGGCTCCGTCGTCGCTGCCGTCGCCCGCGCCCGCTGTAGACCATGCCGCTCCCCGTCCAACCGCTCGTCGTCGCGCTCGGTGGGCGCGACCGCCGGGACGGTACCAGTGTGTGTGTTCCGCCCCACCTTGTTACTACCGCACCTCGCCACTCATGTCGATGCGTTGTCGGGTTACGGGAGCCTGAGAGTCTGGTGAAGTGGGTCGCTGCCGGCGACCGTGCCGCCGGGCCCGTCGGCGCCGCGACGTACGCTCGATCCGGACCGCAGGTGGAAGGGACGTGCCATGGACGCCGGACTCAAGCGTGAGCTCGAAGCGAAGGTGTACGCCGGTGAGCGGCTGACCCGGGAGGACGGGGTCGCCCTCTACGAGAGCGACGACCTGACCTGGCTGGGACGGCTGGCGCACCACAAGCGCACCGAGCTGAACGGCGACCGGGTGATGTTCAACGTCAACCGGCACCTCAACCTGACCAACGTCTGCTCGGCGTCGTGTGCGTACTGCTCGTTCCAGCGCAAGCCGGGCGAGAAGGACGCGTACACGATGCGCATCGACGAGGCGGTCCGCAAGGCCAAGGAGATGGAGGACGAGCAGCTCACCGAGCTGCACATCGTCAACGGTCTGCACCCCACGCTGCCCTGGCGTTACTACCCGAAGGTGCTGCGTGAGCTGAAGGCGGCGCTGCCGACCGTCAAGCTCAAGTGCTTCACGGCGACCGAGGTGCAGTGGTTCGAGAAGATCAGCGGCCTGAGCGCCGACGAGATCCTCGACGAGCTGATGGACGCCGGCCTGGAGTCGCTGACCGGTGGTGGCGCGGAGATCTTCGACTGGGAGGTCCGGCAGCACATCGTCGACCACGCCTGCCACTGGGAAGACTGGTCGCGGATCCACGCCCTGGCGCACAGCAAGGGCATGAAGACCCCGGCGACGATGCTGTACGGCCACATCGAGGAGCCCCGGCACCGCGTCGACCACGTGCTGCGGTTGCGCGAGTTGCAGGACGAGACCGGCGGGTTCGCGGTCTTCATCCCGCTGCGCTACCAGCACGACTTCGTCGACTCGGCGGACGGCAAGATCCGTAACCGGATCCAGGCCCGCACCACGATGGCCTCGCCGGCCGAGTCGCTGAAGACGTTCGCGGTCTCCCGGCTGCTCTTCGACAACGTGCCGCACCTGAAGAACTTCTGGGTGATGCACGGGCTGTCGGTGGCTCAGCTGTCGTTGAACTTCGGCGTGGACGACCTGGACGGTTCGGTCGTCGAATACAAGATCACTCACGACGCCGACTCGTACGGCACCCCGAACACCATGCACCGCGACGATCTGCTGCACCTGATCTGGGACGCCGGCTTCCAGCCGGTCGAGCGGGACACCCGCTACAACGTGGTCCGGGAGTACGACAAGGCCCCGTCGCTGGCCGAGCGGCGCGCCGAGCCGCAGCAGGTCTGGGCCTGAGTCGCCACGTACCCTCGCAGTCGATGACCGAGCAACGAGGATCTGAGCAGCAGAGCGGCTTTCCCCGCCGGGACGACCAGGGCCGCATCCGTACCCTGGGCGACCTGCTCGGGGTGTGCCTGGCCGGCCTGGTCATCGGCGTGCTCGCGTTGGTGCTGTTCGAGTGGGGCTTCGCGTCGCTCGGCAGTGGCGAGTTCGGGCACACGAACGGCTGGCTGGCGGTGATCCTGCCGGCCTGGCTGTTCTGGGACGACTTCCGGGCCTGGGAGTTCGGCGCGGCCCGGGTGGCGGCGGCGGTGGTCGCGGCTGCCGTCGGGGTGTTCGCCGGGCTCCTGGTCGCCGGTCTGGGCTCCGGACTGCCGCCGCTGCTCTCCGGCGCGTTGGGGGCGGCCGCGTTCACTGTGGCGTACGCGATCGTCTGGTTCCCGGGCGTCCGCTGGCTGGCCCGGCGGACCGGCTGAGCACTACCGCCCGCCGGGCGGCTCGAACCTTCCGCCGGCAGTGGCGGGCGACGGAGAGAACGGAGTGGTGCAGGTGAGCGCCGCGCTCAAGTACACGCTGGGCCGGATCGGGCTGTTCGTCGCCGTGCTGGCGGGCCTCTGGCTGATCGACATGAACGTGTTCCTGAAGCTGATGCTGGCGTTGGTGTTCTCCGCCGCGCTCTCCTTCTTCCTGCTGCGCGGTTGGCGGGACGAGATGGCCGGGGAGATCGCCGAAGCGGCCGAGCGCCGCAAGGTGGAGAAGGAACGCCTCCGCTCCGCCCTGGCCGGCGAAGACCAAACCCAGCCCTCCACCCCAAACCCCACCCCCACCCCTAACCCCACCCCCCCCACCGACTCCCAGCGTTGATCATGAAGTTATTGCCACGACACTCCGAGGAATCCGGCAATAACTTCAGGATCAACCGGCCGGGTTGAGCCCGGTGGGTGGGTGGGTGCGGGTGGGCCTACCAGTTGGTGGAGCCTTGGACCTTGGGCCAGGGCTTTGAGGTGGGCTTGATCAGGTAGGCGATCCCGCCGGAGCCGCCGGAGACGCCGCCGCTGGCGTTGGTGCGCTTGGTCCGCAGCCAGATCTGCTCGAACTGCGCCCGCTTGTAGACGTTGCGCACCACGTCGTTGCTGGACGAGGCGGGGTCGTTGACGATGACGTCGCCGTCGGCGGTGAAGCCGACCACCACGAACAGGTGCCCGGAGGTGCCGTAGTTGGCACCGTCCAGTTCGCTGGCGAGGAAGGACTGGCTGGTCACCACGGGGATGCCGGCGGCGATGAAACGCTCCAGCTCGTCGAGCGAGTGCAGCCGGGTCACCCGACCCTCCAGCCCGGGGAAGCTGGCCGCGTACGCGGTGTTGAACGGCCAGTTGCCCGCGCCGTCGTACGCGTAGTCGTAGGTCATCCGAGCGGCGTGGTTGACCGTCGGGTCGGGGTAGCTGGGGTCGACCCAGGAGGTGTCGGCCGGCGACGGTCCGCGACCCCAGTACTCGACCACCATCTCGGTCGAGGTGGGCGAGCACCACGCCTCGCCGCCGCCGTCGTACTCGGGGTAGTGCCCGCTGTGCACGTTCTGCGAGTAGCGCGGCACCGGCAGTTCGACGCCCCAGGCGATGTGCCCGGCGCTCGGCGGCACTGTGAACCGGTCCGGCACCGTCGAGCTCATCGCGCCCAGCATCCGGACCACCGGCGCGGCGCTCTGCCCGGGCGCGCGGTAGAGGGTCAGTTTGAGCTGGTACGACCGCAGCAGCACCCCGGCCGCGGCGTCGTCGATGCTGAACGTGTCGGTCCAGATCGTCGACCAGGGGTCGCCCTGTCGGTTGACGCTGGTCCGCTTGATGTCGGCGTCGCCGGACGCCCAGCGGCCCAGCACGTACCACGGGGTCTGGTCACCGCTGGTGTAGTTGCCCTGCATCTCCACCTGGATCCAGGTGCCGGCCGGGGTTTCCGCGTTCCAGGAGGCGATCAGTTCGGTGGCGTCGAACCCGATCCTGGTAACCGGCGAGGTCCAGGTGCCGTACTCCCAGGTGCGGGTGGCGCCGGTGTGCGGGTCCGCGTACTCGATGGTGCCGGCGGGGCGGGCCAGGGTGACGCCCGCGCGGGCGCCGGGCACGACGCGGGTGCCGGCCCGGCTGCCCCGGTGCCAGTCGGCGGGCCCGGACCAGTCCTGGTAGGTGATCTGCTCGTCGTGGGCGGGGGCGGGCGGGTGTGCCGCCATCGCGGGCGCGGTGGTGGTGAGCAGGGTGAGCGTGGTGACGCCGGCGAGGGCTGCCGCGCGCAGGCGGGATCTGGCCATGGGTGCTCCGCGGTGTCGAGGGGGCATCGTCGCTGGTCAGTTTTCCGCTTGGAGGGAAGTTTCGCCAGATGTTCATACGTGGAAAATCATTGCCGCCGTGATGATCCTCCTGGGATGCATAAGGCAGCGATCAATATTGATATGACCATGTGACAGGTGGTGAAGTGTCCTTCACCCAGCGGGATCTCCCGCCCTTCGAGGAGGTAGTCCATGGCCCTCCGCACGCCCATCCCCTTCCGCCGTGTCCTGGTGCTCGCTGTCGTCACCGGGCTGGGCATCGTCACCGTCGCCGCGGGTCCGGTCGCCGCCCGACCGGCGCCGGACCGCACCGCAGAGTCGGCCGCCGCCAGCTACCGGGTCCTCGGGCCCCGAACCCTCGCCGACCGCAACGCGGTGGCCCGCACCGGAGCCGCCATCGACTACTCCGAACACGGCGTGCTGCACATCTCGGCCACCGCGGGCGAGGCCGCCGCGATCGGCAAGCTCGGCTTCCGGCTCGAACCGCTCGCCCCGCCGCCCAACGCAGAGCGCGGCGCCGGCGAGATCGGCACCCTGGCCTTCCCGCCGGCCGACTCCAACTACCACGACTACGCGGAGCTGACCGCCGTCGTGAACCAGGTGGTCGCCGATCATCCGGCGATCGCTCGCAAGATCAGCATCGGTTCGTCGTACGAGGGCCGCGACCTGATGGCGGTGAAGATCTCCGACAACGTCGGCACCGACGAGAACGAGCCGGAGATCCTGTTCAACTCCCAACAGCACGCCCGCGAGCACCTGACCGTCGAGATGGCGATCTATCTGCTCAACCTCTTCACCGACAGCTACGGCAGCGACTCCCGGATCACCAACATCGTCAACGGCCGGGAGATCTGGATCGTGCCCACCGTCAACCCGGACGGCAGCGAGTACGACATCGCCACCGGGTCGTACCGGTCCTGGCGCAAGAACCGCCAGCCCAACAGCGGCTCGTCCAACGTGGGCACCGACCTGAACCGCAACTGGGGCTACAACTGGGGTTGCTGCGGCGGCTCGTCCGGCTCCACCTCGTCGGAGACCTACCGAGGGCCGTCGGCGTTCTCCGCACCCGAGACGCAGGCGCTGCGCAACTTCGTCAACAGCCGGGTGGTCGGCGGCGTGCAGCAGATCAAGGCCAACATCGACTTCCACACGTACTCGCAGTTGGTGCTCTGGCCGTACGGCTACACCACAGCGAACACCGCGACCGGGATGAACGCGGACCAGTACAACACCTTCGCCACCATCGGCCAGCAGATGGCGGCCACCAACAACTACACCCCGGAACAGTCCAGCGACCTCTACATCACCGACGGCGACAGCCTCGACTGGATGTGGGCCACCCACAACATCTGGGCGTACACCTTCGAGATGTACCCGGGCTCGGCCAGCGGCGGCGGCTTCTATCCGCCCGACGAGGTGATCCCCGCGCAGACCTCGCGCAACCGGGAGGCGGTGCTGATCCTCAGCGAGTACGCCGACTGCCCGTACCGGGCCATCGGCAAGCAGGCGCAGTACTGCGGCGGGGGTGGCGGCACCACGGTCTGGTCGGACACCTTCGAGACCGCCACCGGCTGGACCATCAACCCGTCCGGCACCGACACCGCCACCCTCGGCGCGTTCGAGCGGGGCGCCGCCCAGGCGACCACGTCCTCCGGGGCCAAGCAGCTCACCCCGTACGCCGGCTCCAACGACCTGGTCACCGGCCGGCTGGCCGGCTCGGCGGCCGGTGACTACGACGTCGACGGCGGCGTGACCAGCGCCCGGTCGCCGGCGGTGACCCTGCCGTCGTCCGGCACGCTGACCCTCTCGCTCGCCTGGTACCTGGCGCACGGCTCGAACGCCTCGTCGGCGGACTACCTGCGGGTGAGCGTGGTGCACAACGGCGGCACCACAGCGCTGCTCACCCAGGCCGGCGCGGCCAGCAACCGCAACGGCAGTTGGGCGGTCGCGAACCTCAACCTCACCCCGTACGCCGGCCAGTCGGTCCGCATCCTCGTCGAAGCGGCTGACGCCTCCGGAGCGAGTCTGGTCGAGGCGGCTGTGGACAACGTCACCATCACGTCCTCCTGATCGGGTGGGGCCCCGTCCCGCCCCCCGGCGGGGCCCCACCACCCACTCCGAGCCTCCTGATCCGGGACATATCCCTCTCCGCGCGCCGGTCCAACCGATCGTCGCGCGCCGATCGATCCTTGATCGATCCGGCACGTCCCGGTGGTGCGCTACCGTCTTACCGACCAGCCCGCAGCGAAGCCGGTGCGAAACCCGGCGCTGTCCCGCAACTGTGATGCCCCACCGGCCGGTGGGGACGAGCCAGGTCGCCTGCGGACCGGTCGCGATACGCGCTCTCGAGGAAGGGCGCCTCGTGGGCGGGCGCACGAAAGTCCCTGTCGGCGAAGCACCACACTCCTCGACCGACAGGAGGCCCCCATGAACAGACGTACCCCTCGGCTCCTCGCGGCGACCCTCGCGGTCGCCGCGCTCACCCTCGGCGCCTGCGCCGAGAAGGCCGACGACACACCGAGCACCGGCACCGCGGCCGCCGCCTACCCGGTGACGGTCGGGGCGCTCACCCTCGACAAGCGGCCCGAGAAGATCGTCGTGCTGTCACCCACCGCCACCGAGATGCTCTTCGCGATCGGTGCCGGCCCGCAGGTGACCGCCGTCGACGACCAGTCGAACTACCCGGCCGACGCGCCCAAGACCGACCTCTCCGCGTTCCAGCCGAACGCCGAGGCGATCGCCGGCAAGAACCCCGACCTGGTGGTGCTCTCCGACGACCGCAACAAGATCGTCGACCAGCTCGGCAAGCTGAAGATCCCGGTGTACCAGACCCCGGCGGCGACCACGCTCGACGACTCGTACCGGCAGATCACCGAGCTGGGCACGCTGACCGGGCACGCCGACCAGGCCACCGACGTGGTGACCCGGATGAAGGACGACATCACCAAGCTGGTCAAGGACCTGCCGCAGCGCGCCGAGAAGCTCACCTACTTCCACGAGCTGGGCCCGGAGCTGTACAGCGCCACCAGCAAGACCTTCATCGGCTCGCTCTACGGCCAGGTCGGCCTGACCAACATCGCCGACCCGGCCGACGCGGACGGCAAGAACTTCGGCTACCCGCAGCTGTCCCAGGAGTTCGTCGTCAAGGCCGACCCGGACTTCGTCTTCCTGGCCGACGCCAAGTGCTGCCAGCAGAACGCCGACACGGTCAAGGCGCGCAGCGGCTGGGCCGGCCTCACCGCGGTGAAGAACAACCAGGTGGTGGCCCTGGACGACGACATCGCCTCGCGCTGGGGCCCGCGGGTCGTGGAGCTGCTCCGGGTCATCGTCGACGCGGTCGCCAAGGTGCCCGCGTGACAGTCGTCAGTCGGTGACCGGGCCACTGCCCGCGCCCCGGTCGGCCGGGCCGCTCCCGGTGGCCCGGCCCACCGGGCCGCCGCCCGTCGCCCGGCCGGCCGGGCTGCGCAAGCGTTGGCTGGTCGCGGGATTGTTCGCGGTGCTCGTCGCGCTCGTCGCCGGGGTGTCGCTCGGCCCGGTGAGCCTGCCCCCGGGCAGCGTCGCCGCCGAGCTGCTCAACCTCGTTCCCGGGGTGCACCTCGACAGCGGGCTGACCGAGCGTGAGATCGCGATCGTCACCGAGCTGCGCCTGCCCCGGGTGGTGCTGGGTCTGCTCGTCGGCGGTCTGCTCGCCCTCGCCGGTGGTTGCTACCAGGGCGTGTTCCGCAACCCGCTGGCCGACCCGTACCTGCTCGGGGTGGCCGCCGGCGCGGGCCTCGCGGTCACCGCGGCGATCGCCCTCGGCGGCGGCGGCCGGCAGGGCACGCTCTCCGGGCTGCCGATGACCATTCCGTTGGCCGCGTTCGCCGGTTCCCTGCTCGCCGTCACGATGACCTACGTGCTCGGGGCTGCCGGCGGGCGACGCGGGTCACCGGCGATGCTGATCCTGGCCGGGGTGGCGGTCTCCGCGTTCCTCTCCGCCGGGCAGACGTACCTGCTGCAACGGAACGCGGACAGCATCCAGCCGGTCTACTCCTGGCTGCTCGGCCGGCTGGCCACCGCCGGCTGGCACGACGTGCTGCTGGTGCTGCCGTACGCCGCGCTGACCACCGTGGTGGTGCTGCTGCACCGCCGCGAGCTGGACGTCCTCGCGGTCGGCGACGACGAGGCGCGCAGTCTCGGGCTGCACCCGCAGCGCACCCGCTACCTGTTGATCGCCGCCGCCTCGCTGGGCACCGCGGCGGCGGTCTCCGCGACCGGGTTGATCGGCTTCGTCGGCATCATCGTGCCGCACACCGTCCGACTGCTCGCCGGGTCCAGCTACCGGGTGATCCTGCCGATGTCGCTGCTGTTCGGCGGCGCGTTCCTGGCGCTGACCGACGTGGTGGCCCGGACCGCCGCCGCTCCGTCCGAGGTGCCGATCGGTGTGGTGACCGCCCTGCTGGGCGGCCCGTTCTTCGTCCTCGTGCTGCGGACCGCCCGGCGGGTGCTCACGTGAGCCGCGGGCCCACCGCCGGTGCGCCGGCCGTCGAGGTGCGCGGGCTGCACGTCGATCTCGGTGGCACGCCGATCCTGACCGGCGTCGACCTCACCGTCGCCACCGGCGAGTGGGTCACCGTGATCGGCCCGAACGGCGCCGGCAAGTCGACACTGTTGCGCGCCGTCGGCGGCCTGCTCTCCGCGCCGGGGGTGATCACCCTCTTCGGTACGCCGAGTGCCGCGCTGCGCCGTCGGGACCGGGCCCGGGTGGTGGCCACGGTGGCCCAGTCCCCGGTGGTGCCGTCGGGCATGTCGGTGCTGGACTACGTGCTGCTCGGTCGCACCCCGTACATCCCGACCCTGGGCCGGGAGTCCGCCGCCGACGTCGCCGCCGTGCACGAGGTGCTGGGGAGTTTGGACCTCACCGGCTTCCACCACCGCGAACTGGCCACCCTCTCCGGCGGCGAACGGCAGCGGGTGTTCCTCGCCCGTGCGCTCGCCCAGGGCGCGACGCTGCTGCTGCTCGACGAGCCGACCAGCGCGCTCGACATCGGGCACCAGCAGGACGTGCTCGAAGTCGTCGACCAGCTGCGCCGCGAGCATGGCCTGACCGTCCTGGCCACGATGCACGACCTCTCGCTGGCCGGTGAGTACGCCGACCGGATGGTGATGCTCGCCGGCGGTCGGGTGGTGGCCGCCGGGACTCCGTCCGAGGTGCTGACCGAGGAGCTGCTCGCCGCCCACTACCGGGCCAGCGTCCGGGTGGTGCCCGGTGCGCACGGCCCCCTGGTGGTGCCCGTCCGCCCCACCCGCCACTGATCACGCGGACGCGGGGTCAGTGGCCCAGGTCGATGACGGAGAAGAGGGCGCCCTGGGGGTCGCGCAGGGCGGCGAACCGACCCGCCGGGATGTCCCGGGGCGGGACCAGGATCGTTCCGCCCAGCTCGGCGGCGCGGGCCGCAGCGGCGTCCGCGTCGGCCACCGCGAAGTACACCGTCCAGTACGCGGGCAGGTCGGCCGGGAAGTCTTCGGCCAGCGGCGGCATCATCCCGGCGACGATCTGCGTCCCGAGCCGCCACCCGGTGTACGTCATGTCGCCCACCGCCTGGTCGTCCGGCTGCCAACCGAACACCAGCTCGTAGAAGACCTTCGCGCCCTCGGGGTCGGGGGTGACCAGCTCGTTCCAGCTCATCGCGCCCGGCACGTTGAACACCTCGGCACCGGCCATGGCCAGCGGCTGCCAGACGCTGAACGTGGCACCGGCCGGGTCGGCGAAGACCGCCATCCAGCCCCTGTCGAAGACCTCGAACGGTGGGACGACGACCTGCCCGCCGGCCCGTTCGACCCGGCCGGCGACCAGTTCCGCGTCGTCGGTGGCGAGGTACGTCGACCAGATCGGAACCTGGTCCGGGATCGCGGGCGGGCCGACGCCGGCCACCGGTTTGCCGTTGAGCAGGAAGACCGTGTAGCCGCCCGCCTCGGGCTCCGGGGTGACCTGGCCGGTCCAACCGAACAGCTCCGGGTAGAACCGCCGGGCGTCGGTCAGGTCCGGGGTGGCCAGGTCGGCCCAGCAGGGCGTACCCGGCGGGACGGTGCTCACGTCAAGACCCCTCTCGGCCGGGGCGGCCACAGCGGCCCCCTGCCGGAATCCTGGCACCGTCCCGCCGCGCCCCGGGGCGGAAACGGACGAATCGTCAGCTGAACCGGCGACCCTCGTCCCGCCGGTACGCCCAACCGGCGAGCGTGGCGAGCAGCACCACCCAGACCCCCAGCATGATCAGCGACAGTGGTTCGACGCGGTAGTCGCCGACCGCCGCCCACATCAACTCGGCAGCGCCCCGGGTGGGCAGGTAGGGCGCGATCGTCTCGATGAACCCGGGGGCGTCGCCCGGCGCGGAGAGCAGGCCGCCGCCGAAGGCCAGCGGCAGGAAGACCACCTGCGCCACCACGATCGCCGCCTTGCTGGGCAGCGAGTAGCCGATGGCGAGCCCCATCAGCGTGAACGGCACCGAGATCACCGCCACGGTGCCGAGAGCCAGCAGGAACGCCGCCGGGGTGAGCTGGGCCGCGGTCAGCGTCGCGCCGATCACCACGACCGGGATCAGTGAGAGGTAGGTGAGCGCCAGGCCGGCCAGCACCCGGCCGGCGAACCGTGGCGCCGGTCCGGTCGGCAAGGTCCGGGTGTACGGATTCCAGGGCTGGTCGCGGTCCTCGGCGACACCGACGCCGTACTGGAAGATGTTGGCGCTCATCACCGAGAAGGTGACCATCGACGCCGTGGCGTAGGTGGCGCCGACCGCATCGTCCCCGGCGAACGGCACCACGAAGAAGATCATGGCGGCGGCCGGGAAGAAGGCGCTGCCGAAGACGGCCACCGGAATCCGGATGATCTCCAGGAGCTGGTAGCGGGCGTGGACCAGGGCGAGCTGCACTGTCGCCTCCTCAGACGGTGGTGGGTCGGCCGCCGGCAGTGGCGGCGGTGGGTCGGCCGGTGCCGGCGGGCGCGTCCCCGCTGGTGATGGCGAGGAACGCCTCCTCCAGTGACGTCGGTCGTACCTCCAGGTCGGTGAACGGGGTCCCGGCCGTGACCAGCGCCCGGACCAACTCGTCGGCGTCGGTGGTGAGCAGGTGCAGTCGACCGTCGACCCGTTCGGTGCGAACCACCCCGGGCAGGTCGGGCAGGCCGTCGGCGACCAGGCTGACCCGGCGTACGCCCACGATGCCGCGCACCGCGTCCACCGTGTCGTCGGCGAGCACCCGGCCCTGCCCGATGACCACCACCCGGTGCGCGAGCGCCTCCACCTCCTCCAGGTAGTGGCTGCTCAACAGCACCGTGCCACCGTCGGCGTGGAAGGCCCGGATCGCGTCCCACAGGGTGTGCCGGGCGGCCACGTCCAGGCCGGTGGTCGGTTCGTCGAGCAGCACCAACCGGGGCCGGCCGACGAACGCCAGCGCCACCGCCAACCGGCGGCGCTGCCCACCGGAGAGCCCACCGGTCTGTCGTCGGGCGAGGTCGCCCAAACCGAACTGGTCGAGCAGTTCACCGCGGGGCACCGGGTCGGGGTAGTGCGCGGAGACGAAGTCGACGACCTCGCCGACGCGCAGCGTGCCGGGCAGGCCGGTCTCCTGCGGGGTGACTCCGATCTGCCGTCGGCTGGCCGGGTCGCGGGGGTCGCGGCCGTTCAGTTCGACCCGTCCCGAGCTGGGCCGGCGCAGGCCCACCAGCAGGTTCATCAGGGTGCTCTTGCCGGCGCCGTTCGGTCCGAGCAGGCCGACCAGCTCACCGGCCCGGACTTCCAGGTCGACGCGATCGAGGGCGAGGACGTCGCCGTACCGGCGGCTGGCCTGGTCGGCGCGGGCGAGGGTCATGGCTGCTCCTTCGACGGGGTGGGGTCGAGCAGGGCGCGGATGGTTTCGGTGTACTCCTCGAACGCCAGCCGGCCTCGTCGGCTGAGCCCGACCAGGGTCGCCGGGGTGCGTCCACGGTGGGTCTTGCTGATCTCCACGTAGCCGGCCTCCTCAAGCTTGCGCAGGTGCACCGAGAGGTTGCCGGCGGTCATCGCGAGCAGCTCCTGCAGGCGAGGGAAAGCGATCTTGTCGCCGACGTTGAGAGTCGAGAGGCTGGCGACCACCCGCAGTCGGGCCTGCGCGTGGATGACCGGATCCAGCTCGGTCACGGCTGCTGTCGCCGCTGCTGTCGCCGCCGGGCGATCGCGCCGGCCACCAGGATCCCGCCGCCGCCGGCCACCGCGACGATGAGCGGGTGCCAGCCCGGCCCGGCGAACGCCCCGACCAGGTTGATCGCGCTGATCCAGACGCCCAGCCGGAAGAGGTCCTGGTCCAGCCAGACCGCACCGCCGGCCATGTGCAGCGCGCCGGTCAGCCCGACGGCGGTCGCCGACCAGAGCAGCGCCGCCAGGTCGTGGGGCAGGTGCTCGGAGATCCGGCCGAGCCCCGCGTAGATGCTCACCGATCCGAGCGCCCACGCGTAGCCGTACCACTTCCCACGTCGGGCGGAGTCGCCGCTCACCTGGCCGTAGGCCCGCACGCTGACCACCGCCTGGATGGTTCCGGCGGCCGCGAGCAGCACGAAGAGGACGGTCAGCGGCAGCCAGCTCGGCAGGTCGACAAGCGCACGGTCACCGGGGGCGAACCGCAGGAAGAACAGCCCGAAGCCAACCAGCCAGGCGACACCCCACGGCCAGTAGAGCAGGCGGGCATCGGGATCGAGCCGGCGTGCCGTCGCCGACCGTTGGTCCTGGATCAGCCGGAGCGCCGCTGCGGCGTCGGTGGGCGGTGAATCATCGTCGAGTTCCACGCAAACTACTTTACGGCACAAAGTCGAGGCCCGGATGTCCCCAGCACGACAGGCGGGGCCTTCGGTCGCGGCGAGCAGTGCCTATGGTGAGGAGCCGTGGCGACCGACTGATCGGTCGCACAGGCCACAGGGGAGGGTCCGTGGCAAGCCCGAGCGTTGAGCCGGACACTGTGGCGGACAGCGTCGACCGCGAGGGGCCCTGGTGACTGACGACGAGGGTCAGGCGCGGTACGCCGAGGGGTTCAGCCGACTGCTACCGGCCGACGAACGGGTGCGCGCGGTGGCCAAGGTCCGAGCGGGCGGAGGGCTGACCCCAGCCCCACCCGCACGGCCGTCGGCGCCACCGGCCGCTGGTCGGCCGAGTCTTCTGGGTGTCCTGCTCACCGTGCTCTCACCGAACATCACCTTCGGTCGGGCGGACAGCGCCGTCGACTGGCTCTTCTTCGGTGTCGGAGGTCGGGGCGAACCCGACTCCCGGGCAGCCGAGCTGCACCATGCCCTGAGCGTGGCGGCGAAGGGCTTCGGCATCCGTCACCTCGTGCTGGGGGTCACCGACCAGCGGCTGCTGTTCGGTGCGACAGCACCCGTCGGCCTGCTCTCCCGATCGTCGGCGGACGAACGGGCGCAGGCCGACATCGAACTGCTCGGGTCGGTGCCGCGCACCCGCGTCACCGCCCGGTTCGGCAGGTACCGGTTGAACTGGAAGCGGCTGCGGCTCGACTTCGCCGACGGGTCGTGGCTGTCGTTCCACGTGCCGATGGCCGAATCCGGGCGCCCGCTGCGGGAGATCGTGGCGGTCCTGTCAGCCGGCTGACCCGCCGACGAGCGGGGCGGGCAGCGGCGCAACGTGCAGCACCGCCAGCCGGGACACCGCCCGGGTGAGCACCACGTACAACCGGTGCAGCCCGCGTGGTTCGGCCGCGACGATCGCCGCCGGCTCGACCACCACCACATGGTCGTACTCAAGGCCCTTGACCAGTGTCGCCGGCACCACCGTGACCCGCTCCGCGGCCGCCACGTCGTCGGCGGTCGCGGTCTCCACACCCGCCTCGGCCAGCGCCGCGCGCAGGCCGTCGACAGCGTCGTCCGCGGCGATCACACCGACCGAGCCGTCGTGCGCGAGCGCCGCCCGCACCTCGGCCACCGTCGCCGACGTCAGGTCGGTCACCGTACGCACGTCCAGGCCGCCGTCTCGGCGCAGCGACTCGGCCGGAGGTACGTCCACAGCGAGCGCCGGGAGCAGCAGGTTCGCGAACGCGACCACCGCCGCCGGCACCCGGAAGCCGACGGTCAACGGCACCACCACCGCGTCCGGCTTGCCCAGGTGGGCAAGGGATTCCCGCCAGTCCGTCGCCGCCCACGGCGCGGTGCCCTGAGCGAGGTCACCCAGGAGCGTGACCGAGCCGTGCTCGCTGCGCCGAGCGATGGCCCGGCACTGCATCGGGGAGAGGTCCTGCGCCTCATCCACCACCACGTGCCCGAACCCGGAGAGCCGTTCCAGCAGTCCGGTCGCCTCGTCGATCAACACCGCGTCGGCGGCGGTCCACCGGGTCGCCTTCGGGGTGCGGGCCGGCTTGGCCCAGACGAGCTGCGCCTGCTCGGCGTCGCTGAGCAGCCCGTCCGCCGCGGCGGCGAGCCGCGCCGGGTCGGCGAACAGGCCGTGCACCAGCCCTTCCGGAGTGAGCGCCGGCCAGACCGCGTCCAGGAAGTCGAGCACCGGACGGCAGCGGCTCATCCGGCGCAGCCAGGCATCGCTGGGCGACTCCGCCCGCCGCGCCTCGGCCTGCCGTTGCAGCAGGCTCACCACCCGCGCCTGAACGCGCTCCCGACCAGTGCCGTACGGCAGCCCCTCCCGGCGGGTCTCCTCGACGATCCGGTGCAACGGCTCCAGCCCGATCCGCCAGCGGAACGAACCGTCCGACACGGTGATCGACTCGGTCGGGGTGCCGATCTGCGCCTGCACCGCGCGCCGCAGCACGTCGGCCATCCGTACGTCGTGTTTGAGCGCGGCCACCGCCGGCGCCTCGACCGCCCGGACCGGCACCCGGGAGATCAACTCCTCCACCGTGGCCTGCTCGACCTCGACCTCACCGAGCGCCGGCAGCACCGCCGCGATGTACGACAGGAACGCCCGGTTCGGCCCGACGATCAACACACCCGCCCGCCGCAACCGCTCCCGGTGCAGATAGAGCAGGTACGCGGCCCGGTGCAGGCCCACCGCCGTCTTTCCGGTGCCCGGCGCGCCCTGCACACAGATCGAGTCGGCGAGGTCGGCCCGCACCAGCTCGTCCTGCTCCGGCTGGATCGTGGCCACGATGTCCCGCATCGGCCCGACGCGCGGACGCTCGATCTCGGCGGTGAGGATCCGACTGGTCGTACCAAGCTCTTCGCCTCGATCCAGCCGCTCATCCTCGAAGCTGGTCAGGACGCCGTTGCTGAACCCGAACCGTCGCCGGACCGCCACCCCCTGTGGATCCCGCACGCTGGCCCGGTAGAACGAGCGGGAGACCGGTGCCCGCCAGTCCAGCACCAACGGCTCGCCGCGTTCGTCGGTGACGTGCCGCCGCCCCACGTGATACCGCCGCCCCTCATGATCACCGCTGGTGTCGGGTGCGGTCGGGTCGCTCGTGGTCGGGCTGCCGGTGGCAGTGCTGTCCGTGGGCCGGTTGTGGCTGGCCGCGCTGGTTGGGGTTGCGCTGGGCGGGGTTGCGCTGGTTGGCGCCGGGCTGGTTGGGGTTGCGCTGGTCGTTGCCGCGCTGGTCGGGGTCGCGCTGGTCGGAGTCCCGCTGGTTGGGGTCGCGTCGGTTGGGGCCTCGGCGAAGTCGAGGCGGCCGAAGAAGAGTGGTGTGGTCGGGTCGTCGGCCAACTCGGCGACCCGGCGAGCGAGGGTGCGGCCGAGCGTCTCGGCCGCGTACGCGTCGCCGGCCACCTGGTCACCGGTGGCGAAGAGAGACTCGGCCCTCGCCCGCATCCGAGCCAACGCCGCCCGCGAGGTGGACAGGTGTGCGCGTTCGGCGGCCAGGTCCGCGTCGAGGTCGATGTCAGGCTGGGTGTCGAGGTCAAGTGCGGGCATGCTGACGTCCCATCGTTCACATCTGCTGCGCGCTCGCGTGTCCGGGGGCGGATGGCCGGCCGCCCGGCGCGACGACGCCCGTTCCGGTGCAGCTCACCTCGGCCGTCAAGCGGCCTGCAACCCTACGCTCCCCAGCCAGCCACAGCCAGCGAATTACTGACGCGACCACCCATCCGAGACGGCGTGTCGCCGCTCGTCGTGGGCGCTGTGATCGACTCGGTTTTCATAAAGTCGCGGTGTCCAGGGCGGTGCGACGCCCCGATTTCCAGGAAGCCGAGTCGATCACCGGAAGACGCGGCTTGGGGCGGCGGGGACTAGCGGATTGTCGTGGCCGCTGGCCGCTGGCCGCTGGCCGCGGTCTCGGGCGGCGTGGGCGTGCTCGGCAGGTTCAGCAGCGCAGGTGGTAGTGGTTGCGACGTGGAGTGCGCAGTGGGTCGAGCCAGCTGGGCGGGAGGAATTCAGGGCGACCGTCCGCCGCGATACGGACCGTCCAATCGCCGTGGTGGATGAGCCGGTGGTGGTAGCCGCAGAGCAGCACCGCATTGCCCAGCGCCGTCACCCCACCGTGGGCCCAGTGTCGGATGTGGTGGCCGTCGCACCACCTCGGCGGCCGATCACAACCAGGAAAGGCGCAACCGCCGTCCCCTAGGACCAGCGCGCGCCGCAATGGGCCGGTGAAGAGTCGGCGCTGCCGGCCGACGTCCAGGACCTGACTGTTGCCGTCGAGCACAGCCGGGAGCACGCCAGCGTCGCAGGCCAGGCGGCGGACAGCGCCGGGCGTGAGGCGTGTGCCGGTCTCCAGTGTTCCGGCGCGTACGCCGTTGACCAGCTCGTCCAGCGACACGGTTACCACCAGCTGAGGACGGTCGCCGCCGTTGTCGGGCAGTTGGCCCGTGCGGAGCGCCAGTCGGCAGATCTCGCCCAACGCGTCGGCGCGGCGCTGACCAGGAGTGCGGTCGTCGTGCTCACCGGCCGGGGCGCAGAGCGGATCGATCGCCTCGCGGAGCAGGCTCGCGGTTTCGGTGTCGAGGTTGCCGCTGACACGTACCTGCCCGTTCTGTTGCTCGGAGAGCGTGACGTGCCGGCGGGCCTCGGCCCGCTCGGTGGCCCGCTCCAGAGCCTTGAGCTCAGCCTGGTCGGCCAGCTCCGGGGCGACGTGCGCGAGGACGCGTTCGCCGAGCCGGCCGAGGCTTGTGGGATCGAAACGGTCAGCCCAGGTGACCAGCAGTTGAGTGGCCTTGTCGGCAACTTCGGGACCAGCCTCGACCGGAAGGGCGGCGATCGTTTCGGCCACCACCCGCCCCTGCTCGACGGTGATGGCACCGCTGAGCAGCGCGTCGCGCACCGCTGGCGGGGCGGCGTCGATGGTGGCGGCGAGTTGGACCAGTTGGCGCGCGCTGCGACCGGAGAGCCGCAGCCGATCGCGCAGCCAGACTGCCGTGGATGAGGCGCCCTGGGTGACCGCCAGCCCGCGGCCGTCAAGCTCGCGGACCAGACCGAGCTGAACGGTTGCCAGCCGCTGCGACAGCACCTGAGTAGCGTCGAGAGAAGCAGGCAACTCGTCATCGGAGAGCCCCCAGAGTGTGGTCTCGGCGCAGTCGTCAACCGCGCCGCCCACCTGCTCCAACGCCTCCAACACGTAGTCAGAATAGAACTGGTGTACGACACTTTCGGGTCAGTGTCGATCAA
Organism: Micromonospora sp. DH14; assembly: GCF_029809455.1. NCBI lineage: Bacteria > Bacillati > Actinomycetota > Actinomycetes > Micromonosporales > Micromonosporaceae > Micromonospora > Micromonospora sp. DH14. Next base: position 174,866 of record NZ_JARVKT010000001.1, read on the forward strand.
TGAGGAGAAACCAAGGCATCCACGCCGCGCTTGCCGTCGAATCCGCCTGCTCGCTAGCGACGGGCAGGGCGTGGCCGACGCGAGCTGACCCGGGCGGGACGTGGGGGTGATGGCAGGTTGGGGGGTCTGCCGGGATCATGGGCCTATGACCGAGGCCCGCTCCGATTCGCGCCGGATGACGATCAGCGACCCGCAGGTGATGCGGGCGATGGCCCATCCGGCGCGGATCGCGATCATGGAGTACCTGAACAGCCGCGAGGCCGGTGGGACCGCCACCGAGTGTGCCGAGATCGTCGGGCTGTCGCCGAGCGCCACCAGTTACCACCTGCGGGCGCTGGCGAAGTTCGGGTTGGTCGAGCAGGCGCCGAGCCGGGGGGACGCGCGCGAGCGGTTGTGGCGGGTGTCGAGCGCGAGTGTGCTGGTCGAGGCGGGTCATGACGCTGGGCCCGAGGCGCGGGCGGCCGAGCAGGCGCTGGTGGAGGCGCATGCGGTCCGGGCCATGGAGCGGACCCGGGACTGGTTGCGGCGCGCCGGGGACGAGCCCGCCGAGTGGTACGACACGGCGCTGTTCAGCGACACCCTCCTGCTGCTCACCGCCGAGGAGTTGGCCGAGTTGAACGAGGCGGTGCTGGCGCTGCTCCGGCCGTACCACGCGCGACGGCGGCAGGGTGAGCCGCCGCCGGGGGCGCGCACTGTCGCTGTGCAGTACCGGACGGTGCCGTTGGCATAGGCGGGGTTGCATGAATCAGTTGTGAAGGATTATTTTCGAAGTATGTCCTTCACAACTGACGAGTCGCGCTGGGCGGACGTCTGGCTCGCCGCCGCTGCCCGGGGCACCACCATCTGCGGCGACTTCCTCGCGGCGACCGCGCTGGCACTGGCCCTGCAGGGAGCCGGTGCCGGTGGACTGGCCGTGTCGGGCCTGCTGCTCGCCGCCACCCTGCCCCTGGTGGTGCTCGCCCCGCTCGCGGGCCGACTCGCCGACCGGATGGACAGCCGCACCCTGCTGGTGACCATCGGGTTCGGGCAGGCCGCAATCTGCGCGCTCCTTGCCGTCGTCGAACAACCGGTCCTGGTGGTCGGGCTCGTCGCCCTGCTGGCCTGTGGGCTCGCGGTGACGCAACCCTGCCTCGCGGCGCTGCTGCCGGCGATGGTCCGCCCAGCCGATCTGCCGCGCGCCAGCGCGATCAGTCAGACCGCCGTCTCGCTCGGTGCGCTCGGCGGCCCGGTGCTGGCCGGTCTGCTGGTGGGACAGTTCGGCACCCGCGTACCGCTGCTTCTCGATGCCGTGACCTACCTGGCGCTCGTGGTCGCGGGCCTGCTGCTGCGGACCCGACGCGGTGGCCAGCGGTCCGCCGCCAGCCAGACCGCCGCCGCGAGCAGCGAGGCCGCCGCCGGGGGCAGCCAGGCCGCCTCGGGCGGCGTGACAACACCGAGGGGTACGGAGATCGGCTGGCGGCTGCGCCGCGACCCGCTGATGCTCGTGATGGTGATGAGCACCGCCGTGGTGATCGCGGCGATCGGCGGCATCAACGTGATCGAGGTCTTCTTCATCCGGGAGACCCTGGAGGGCTCGGCGACCACGTACGGCCTGGTCAGCGCCGCATGGATGGCCGGCATGCTGCCGGGGACCTGGCTCGCCGTACGACTTGCCAGGCGGCTCGACGACGACGGCGCGTTGGTACGGGGAGTGCTGGCCACGCTGGCCGTGTGCAGCCTGATGGTGTTGCTCGCGGCGACGGTGCCGGCGGCGGGTGTGCTGGTGCCGCTCTGGCTGGTGGGAGGCGCGGCCAACGGCGGCGACAACGTCTTCGCCAACCTGCTCACCGCTCGGCGGGTGCCGGAGGCGATGCGCGCCCGGGCGTACGCCAGCTACGGCGCGGCGGTGCAGGGTGGCTCGATGGCGGGCTTCCTGATCGGCGGGGCGTTGCTCGCAGTCGTTCCGCCCCGACCGCTGATCGCCGGCGCCGGGGTGCTCGGGTTGCTGGTGGTGCTGGGCTTCGTGCCGGTCGTGACCCGGGCGGTACGACGGTCGTCGCTGGCCGACGCCCCGGCAGACGGTCGACGAGCGGCCGACGCGCCGGCAGGCGGTCGACGAGCGGCCGACGCGCCGGCAGGCGGCCGAGCTGCCCGGTCAAGTGCGGGGTTGGCCACTCCGGGCCGGCCCGCCGAGCCGGCGCCCGCCGCCGGGGATACGGTCGGGCCATGGCTGAGCGCATCGCACGCCCGCGAGTCGGGCACATCCAGTTCCTGAACTGCCTGCCGATCTACTGGGGTCTGATGCGCTCCGGTGCCCTGCTCGACGTGGACCTGCACAAGGACTCGCCGGACCGGTTGAGTGCGGCGCTGGTCGCCGGCGACCTCGACATCGGCCCGATCACGCTGCTGGAGTACCTGAAGCACGCCGACGAGCTGCTGCTCCTCCCGGACCTGGCGGTCGGCAGCGACGGTCCGGTGCTGTCGGTCAACATGGTCTCCACCCGACCCCTCGACGAGTTGGACGGCGCCCGGGTGGCGCTCGGCTCGACCTCGCGGACCGGGGTGATGACGGCGCAACTGCTGCTCGCCGAGCAGTACAACGTGCGACCCGAGTACTTCCGTTGCCCGCCGGACCTGACCCAGATGCTGCTGGAGGCCGACGCGGCCGTGCTGATCGGGGACGTGGCGCTGCGGGCGTACTACGAGGCGCCGCAGAGGGGCCTCACGGTCACCGACCTCGGGCAGGCGTGGCGGGACTGGACCGGGCTGCCGATGGTCTTCGCCGTCTGGGCGGTCCGCCGTGACTTCGCCGCCGCCCACCCGGGCCTGGTCAAGGAGGTGCACGAGGCTTTCCTGCGCTCCCGGGACCTCTGCCTGGCGGAGCTGGACCAGGTGGCCGAGGCGGCGGCGCGCTGGGAGGCGTTCGACGCGCCGACGCTCGCCACGTACTTCCGTACCCTCGACTTCTCCCTCGGCGACCGGCAGGTCGCCGGGCTGCGCGAGTGGGCCCGACGGGCCGCCGCGATCGGCGAGGCCCCGGCGCTGCCGGACGGCGGTCCGGAGTTCTTCGCCGGCTGACCACCCGGATCGGCCAGTGGCTTCAAGGGAGCAGCGCTGCACTCAGCTCTGAGTGTCGGGGGGCTAGCGGCGCCTTCGTAGATAAGTGCCGATGCCGCGGGTCCCTGACTGGGGCTGCGTCAGGTCTGCCAACCGAGCAACACACCGCCCTCCGAAATACCCGCGTGGCTCAAATAGCACACACGCCATGCCCTATTCGGTCGATAGGCCGGGGATCCTTCGAATGTTGCTGCTTGCGGCGGAGTGCGAGTCTCCGCACCCCGCCGCTTCAATAGCCTATGAGACAAAGCCGGCAGCGACAGAAACTATCAGGAAGATCCGAGCAAGATGGTGCTGATCCATTCATTGCCATTAGCGTCGTCATACAGATTCATGTCGATGCGTCCGTCCTCGACGATGTCGAAGTCGGCGATTCCGTAATCGATGACGTTGCTCGTGCCGGGCGCGGCGTACAGCTTCGAACATGGCAGGACGCTGATACCGCAGATCTGGCCGTAGACGGTATCGCCGTCGTTGCGGGTGTCGTAGTACCAGAATCGTTCGTCGGAAGGGTGGAATTCGAACTTGGCGACCATGCCGCTACCGTCGCGCACCTCGGCCTTGATGGCTCTCCCGCCAGGGTCTTTGACGAAGTAGGTGCCATCAGCGGAATCGTTGAGTCGGCATCCCCCGGACTCAGCGATGACTGCCAAGGTGCCGTCGACGCGCTGGCAGTTGCCGGTGTCGACGACGGCAAACCGCACCGTCAGGCTCCCGTACGCCTGTGCTGGGCCAGTTGTGACAGCTAGGGTGCTCGCGACCGCTGTCCCCGTGAGAATGGCCCCCGAAAGTAGACGACGCAGTTTCCGGATGCTCATAGTGTCGCACCTCCACAGCTATTCGAAGACCTTTACCGTGCCTATCGCGTGCTCATAAGGAATGCTAGCTCGGATCATTGTCGGTCGATTTTTCCCTGCCGAAGCGCACACCGCCGAGCGGCTTGAGGTGGCCGCTAGAGTTGCTCGGGCATCGAACTTCTGCCAGCGGTCTTTGCTAAGGTGTAGGCTAAACGGTGGGAGGCGACCAGGATCGTCCGGCGCGGCCCTGCCATCGAGCCTCGGTTGACAGTCGCTAGGAATGCAGGCCCCTTAACGCAATCTGCACACCGAGCTGCAGACGCGACGATACGCCCCAGGCCGACATCAGTTCTTTCAGTTCGCGCTGCAAGGTGCGCTCGCTGATAGCCATTCTACTCGCGACTGATCGGTCGGAAAGACCTCTTGCGAGGTGAAGGAGCATGCTTCGCTGGCGCTCACTTAGGGAAGCAGGGCAGTGATCAAGCAGTGAGGAGCTTGCTCCGCCCCTGCCAATTTTGGTATTCGCTTTCATCGATCCCCCGTTGTTGGTGCATCCTGTTGCCCTCTCCCTGCATCGGACAAAGAAGGGGCGCCCGGACTGACACGTCCTTCGTTTGTGCAGCTACCCTTTAAAGCGTCGTTCCTCTTGTGGTCTCGCCAGAGCAGTCCGAATAAGAGCCACGATTCCGCCGGACCATAGAAGCATGGCTGTCGACAGCGCGAGGTATCGGGTTGGCGTGTTCGAGAACTGTCGGTGTACGTGAGTTGCGGCATCCCATTGATCGAACAGAATCCAGGCGCCTAGTGCCGCGCTGCCGAGAAAGAGTAACAGACAGCCAATGATCACCCCTCTTCTTTGTTGCCCTCGTCGATGGGTCCGCAACGCCAAGAAAACCCCGGCAGTCGTGGCGAGCAAGAGCGCCAGAATGCCAGCAAGAACAATAATGACCGATGGCTCCATGCATACCCTTCGATGATCGACTTAACCGGATCTTAGTCATCAGGCAAGACGTAGTCAAGGCACTGCTCTAGGCCGTCAAGCGACCCGTGGGAGCGCTTGCCTGACTTGATCCACTTCCCGTGACTTCGCCAGGACTCGAATCTTTGCGAAATTAATCGGTCAGGAGTTACGGCATCTTGCTGCCCTGATACCAGGCAGGTGCGCGGGGCGAGCGGTGGGTGTTTGACATTGGTCGCCTTAAGGGATTTACAAGGAGCCAATTCGGCTCGAAGCAGATCCTTGACCGAAGCGACGGCGGATGGCACTGAGTTGGGCGGAGGAAGCGCGGAGCAGGTCTCCTGAATTCGGGCCAGCAGTGCTGGCGATACGTCCCATTGGCCGTAACGACCCCATAGTCTGTCCGAGAGTCTCCCGATACTCGTGCTGTCGGTGCCGGTTTCCACGCCGTCCCGGCTCTCTGCGTAGAAGCGGTCGTCGATGTAGCCGAGTTCGACTATGGCGGAGAGTTGGTCGAACCGGCTAACGGGGGCGCTTCTCTCAGGCGTGGTGGTCTTATCGTTCTCAATTACTCGTTTAGGTACCCCAAGATTGGGCATTTTGGCGGTTCGCAGACTGACGACTTGCTCCGCCGTGGCACCAATCGGGAATGGACGGGTAAGGACCTGCCAGTCCAACTGTCGCTGGAGGTAACCCAACCTGACAGAGCCCCAGGAATGGCCGAAAAAGCCGGCGATGCGCAGCTTGTCCTTGCGTTCAATTGCCGTTACCAAGGCGCTGTAATTTGCCGCGTTAAAGCCCCACGACCGACTGCCATCACTTAGCCCGCATGCCCCTGCCATGTCTCGGGCGGTGGTCGAAATGTCGTCCTTCCCAGTCGATCGGAGACTAAGGTAGTAACGACCCATCGCCGCTTGACATGTTGACGTTACGGGTTCCGTTACCCAGGGCTCCTCCATTACGAGAAGGTTGTAGCTACGTGCCAGTCCAGGGTGGGCCGAGCGGAACTGAGCGATTTCCAGCTCCCCCGACAGAGCTGAACTGCCCGGCCCTCCGAGGTCTATAATTGCGGTCTTGTTCGTCGCTTTCTCCGCAGGGAGAATTGTGTAGCGCCACGTACGACCCGCCACCTCGATGTCATAGCACGCTTCACGCGTTGCCTGCATTTCGCAAGTCAGGCCGTCGATGTCCGACTTGGAGGCGATGGACGGGGCTGCCCTGCCAGTGCCTATACTCTCGTTTCCGTTATCGGTTCCATCCCTGGACAAGGCCAGGCCGAAGGTGCTGATGGCGAAGAGGGCGACGGCAATAACCGTGATTGCAGCGGAGGAGGCGCGGGAGCCGCGACGGATGCGCGACTCCCGCAAGCTCCTCCTTGTGGAGGAATTAGTCATGTCACCAGCCACTGTCCTTCGCAACCCAAGGCGTTGGGGGATCACAAATTGCTCCCCAAGCCCAACACCACTGAACCTCAACCCAGTTGTAGTCGGCCCAGACCGGTAGTACCGTGGCATTCACGGCGTCGTAGTCACCTGCGACATCCATCTGGATATTGTTAGATGAGGTGCCGTTGAAGTCGATGCCAACTCGGCGAGTGCTTGCGGTAATGTCAAGGTCGTAGTGTTCGCAGCGGTTGATTGGGATCGCCACATTCCCGGTCACGGCGCCGTAGGTGCCGCCAATTGTGGCGGTGGCTACCGTAGTGCAGGTCTTGGTCAACTCTGACTGGCTCGGTTTCCAGCCATTGAGGTCCACCAGCTTATACTCATGTCCTCGCCATGGACGCGAGGCAACGTAGAAGTCGGTCGTCTTGCCCACCTCATCGATGGCGGACGCGGGCGCTGGCTGCCAGAGCGACCATCTGTTGTAGACAAAGTGCACCGTCTTATCCTGGGCCCAGAGCTCGTAGCAGGACGTCAGCTTGTGGTCCTTGCTGCTGGCGTACCCGGGAACGAACCAAGTGGTGGCGCAGCTGCCGTCCTCCTTGTACATGTTCGAGGTGCTGACGGCTGCGCTGTAGCCACTTCCGCCGTTGGCCTTGGGCCCGGCGCGGTTCAGGTCGACCGTCTTCGCTCCACCTAACTGAATCCCCATCGCGGTCGTCGATGGCGATCCCTCGCCGCCCCGTCGTGCGTACGTGATGCTTTCCGGGCTCTTGTAGCCCTCCCACGTCAGCATTACTTGCTCGCCACGGTTGAATGGGTCTTCCACCGTAGACACGGATACTTTCGTTTTGTCGATCAGGCGGCCATTTCGAGCTGCAAGATCCAAATGTTCCTGTACTCGTGCAGCCTTCGCGTCTACCGTCCGCGAATCGCTTGCGCGGGTGGCGTTCGCGGTCAACTCAGCGGCGCTGAACTGTACCGACCGACTCTCCTTAACGGATGGAGGGGCGGCGGATGCGCCGGAGGCCGGAATCGCCATTCCTGCGACGGCGATTAACGTTCCGCCTAAGACGCATAAAGCCTTTTCCTGGATTGACTGATGCAATTCAAATCCCTCCTGCCAAAACGCCGACCATCGGCGAAGCCACATTTGGATGTGGCTTCGAGCAACCTAGCGACTCAAAGTTGCTCGGTACAAGAGGCTGGCCGGCGCGGAGGGCCGTCGACTCGCCGTGCATACCCGCTGAGCAGGAAATACGTGGGCGCGCCTGTCGTATTCTCGCCAACTTCCCGCCGGGTGCTCGTCAGCCTGCATTGACGTCCGTATTATTGCTGTAGGCCGATGTCCTGCTTCCACGCCGGAAACCGCGTGATTGTTGCAGGTATAGGAGTCGGCCGACCTCCGGTTAAAACTCGGTAAAGGAGAATCATGCGCCGGCTTCTCAGTGGAATTGCCTTAGGAGTGTTGTCTGTTGCGGCGCCCATGATCGCCGCGCCCGCGCCAGCGTCTGCAGCGCCCGCACCATCGTCTGCAGCAGCCGCATCTTGTTACGGGGGTGCGGTGGGCTGGAAGACCGGTGCTTTTGGCCTCGGCAGTCAGGCGACCTTCGGTCCCTACTACGCAAGTTCCAGGTGCGTTGACGTGAATCTGCGAGTCACCAGTGCTCCTGAGGCAGATGTTTACTCGGCGTGTGTTCGCTTTGGCTCGGCGACGGCCTCCTGCAACTATCAGACCATTGTTGCTGGGGGGTCTTGGCGAGTGATCGCGACAAACGTGAAAGACGGTACGAAGCTGTACGTCTCAATTTTCAACGGCAACGGCGGCAGTCCTGTGTCAGGAGTGGTGGCTTATTGATACGACGACAGGTGAAGGCCGTTCTTCGGACTGGCGGCGGTAGCAGGTATAGCTACGGGTCGTGTCAACGCATGATTTGTGATTTCTGGGGGGTCGTTGAGAATGCGGAGGGTCATGTTCAGGAGGGCTTTTCGTCGCTGGGTCGGCGGGGCTGTCGCTGTTGGCGCCACTACTTTCGCCGCATTGTTTGTGGCACCAGGGCCTGCCCAGGCATACGGAAGCTTGACGATGAAATACGCGCTTGTCGACACCGACAACTGTCAGCGCCTCGAGGGTAACCTGACCGTCATTGCCGAGTCCGGCGGCTGTCGCCTCAACGACTCAGCGGACGGCACGTATTTCGTTAAGGATCCCGGTGGCGTGGCCATGAAGATTGAGATGCGGGACAGCAACGGAATGGTCGCGAAGTTCGAGTTCCACCCATATGACGAAAAGCTTTGGTATTACGACACTCGCAATGACGGCGACACCCTTTATGTCACGCTTTGTGGAATCCGGACTTTCCCGTGTACTAAGTTGTATGCGGCGCCTGGTACCAGCAACGTCATCGATTACGGCGTCGCTGATTTCGATATCGCGGAAGATGACGGCATGTCTTTGACGGTCTATGACGATGCGAACGGCGTGGAATGGGTAGCGGGTCTGGCTGGCGGATACTCATGATGGCAGCATCGGCCGAGGGATCCTGATGACTGTCTTGCACTGCGGGGCGACCGTATCCGCAGTGCAAGACACGCGCCACTGCTGTATCTGGTACCAATGCGCAAGCGGCCGGTCGAGCAGATCGCGGGGACTGGCTCGCCGCAAACCGCTCCCGGCCCATCCCTGTGGTCGCGCGGGTGCCATCGGCGCAGCCCTTCGCCAACCGAGGAACCCGGGTGGGCAATGTCCATAGCGGGCATGAACTCCGGCGACTTTAGCGGTCAGCGACCGTCGTGTCGTATCAAGAAACGGGGCGCAGCAGCGCCTCGGTGATCTTCTCGCAGTTCTTCATGCCGTACTCGTAGCCCATGTTGATCGGGTACTTGACCATCACGCCCATCGTCCAGGTGTCGCCGATGGCCAGGCAGTTGATGTGCATCTCCTGCTCCCTGGTCCGGTCGATCCACCCGTTCTTGATGGCGATCTTCTTCTGCTCGGCGGCCGGGAAGGCCTTGCGGATACCGAAGTCGCCGGCTCCGCGAACCAGCTTCATCTCGTTGAGCAGCCACTTGGTCCACTTCGGCCCGGCGGCCGTGCCGGTGGCGATGCAGTTGCCCAGCCGGGCGGTGTCCCGGGGTGAGAGCGCCGTCCGGCTCCAGCCCTTGTCGGGGGCGACGCTGCTGTCGGTCAGCTCGCACATGGAGATCAGACGCTTGATAGAGGCGTCCCGGCCGACCAGGTTGTAGAACTGCTCGGCCCGGGTGTTGTCGCTGTCCCGGATGATCCGGGTCGCGTCGGCGAGCTTCGCGTCGCTCGGGGTCTGGCCGGCGTCGGCCGCGCGACGCAGGTAGTCCGCCACGATCCAAGCCTTGATCATGGAGGCGGTGGTGCTGGTCTCGTCCATGTTCTTCGAACCGATGATCTTTCCGGTTCGGCGGTCCAGGACGCTCCAGGCGTACCAGCCCTCGATGTCGAGGTCGAGATTCTTGGCCGCGAAGGGCAGCGGCTCCAGCGACGGGCTGGGGCTCGGTGACGGCGCGGACGGCTGGCGGGCGCTGCGGTCGGTGCCGGAGCCGGTGGGCCGGTCGCTGGTGCCGGCGTCGCCCCACTTGGCGGCGGCGGACGACTCGAACGGCGACCCGGGCAGCAGCCGCAGTGACACCAGCACCAGGCCGATGAGGATGACCGCGATGGCGATCAGCCGCATCGGGGAGGCGTCGCCGTCGCCGCGCCGGTTTCCCCGACGGGTGCCGGCCATCAGAGCTTCCCGACCGGCTGCTGCGGCACCTTGAGCGCGGCACCCGGCTGCGGGGTGACCAGTTGGGTGGCCACGCTGGCGCAGACCTTCGCGCCGTAGTCCAGACCATTCTTCTGCGGATAGCGCATCATGACCGCCAAGGTCCACTTGTCGGTCACCGCAAGGCAGTTCAGATGCCACTGGACATCAGCCCAGAGCATCGTCCAACCGTTCTTTATGCTGATGGGACCCTGTGTCTTGATTTGGGTCGGCAGGCCGTCGATGATGCCCCACCGGCCACCGCCCTGCTTAAGCTGCTGATCCTTGTCAGCAGTGGTGCCCTGCACCTTACTCATCTCGCTGAGCACCCACTTGGTCCAATTCGGTCCAGCGGCAACGCCGTCCGCGATGCAATCGCCCATTCGCACGGCGTCGCGGGGGGACATCTGGGTGTACGCCCACCTGGCCTTGCTCGATTCGATCTTCGTGTCGGTGAGCTTGCACATCTTGATCAGTCGAGTAAGCACGGGTCGCCTGCCGCCAGCGTTGTAGAGCGATTCGGCCGCATCGTCGTTGCTGTTCCGGATGGCAGCGCTCGCCTGCTTCTTCCGCTCTGCCGACGGCTCCTTGTCACCGAGCTGTCGCAGGTAGTCGGAGACGATCCACGCCTTGATCATCGATTCGGTGGAGTTGGTCGCGGTCATGTTCGGCGACCCGGCGATCTTGCCCGTCTTGCGGTCCAGCAGGGCCCACGAGAAGAAGGCACCCTTGAAGCTCACCGACACCGGGCCGGCCGCCAGGGTGGGTGGCGGCGGTGGCGTGGGTGCGGGCGCGGCGACGCTCGACGTGCCGCCACCGCCGCCTCCGCCGCTGTCGTCGCTGGCGAGTCGGGCGTACGCGGTGGGGACCAGCAGGACGCCGCCGAGCACGACTGCCGTGATGGCGAGCACCAGGGTCACGCGAGATCGCATGAGTGGGTGAACTCCAGGTGTCAGGGCCGGGGGGACCGGCTTGTCGTCGGGACGAATCGGGTGCGATCGCCGAGGCCGGGGGAGGTGGCCTCGGTGGAGATGTCGATGCGCGGCAGCCGATCGGTTGTCCGGCAGAAGTCTACGTCCGGACCGGCCGGCCGCCAGGTTTCGACACTAGGCAACCTGCGATAAAGGCGGGATATGGGGCCGGTATGAGGTTTTTGCAGGGGTTCACCTTTGTTTCGTGGCCCAAGTCACGGCGATCCAATGACGCCCAGGTCGCACAAAGCAGTCATTCGACTACGGATGGGATGCGCGGATTCCTGTTACACCCCCTGGTGCAACGAGGCGCAAGCTGTAACACTTAGCCTCATGTATGGCAACGACTTCTCCGCCCCGGACAGCGCCCCGGACGACGCGCCCGGCGGTCTGCTGGGCGAGGTCGAGGCCGCCGAGGCCGAGCTGCGGGCAGCGGCGGCGCGCGGGCGGCGGGGCGGGCCCGCGCCGGACGAGGACCTGGCGGCGTACTTCGCCGAGGTCGTCGACGCCGAGCAGAAGATCGAACCCCGCGACTGGATGCCCGACGCGTACCGGCGGACGCTGATCCGGCAGATCGCCCAGCACGCCCACTCCGAGATCATCGGCATGCAGCCGGAGGGCAACTGGATCAGTCGGGCGCCGTCGCTCAAGCGCAAGGCGATCCTGCTGGCCAAGGTGCAGGACGAGGCGGGTCACGGCCTCTACCTCTACGCCGCCGCCGAGACCCTCGGCATCAGCCGCGACGAACTGGTCCAGCTGCTGCTCGACGGCCGCCAGAAATACAGTTCGATCTTCAACTACCCCACCCTCAGCTGGGCCGACGTGGGCGCCATCGGGTGGCTGGTGGACGGTGCGGCGATCGTCAACCAGGTGCCGCTGTGCCGCTGCTCCTACGGCCCGTACGCCCGCGCCATGATCCGGGTCTGCAAGGAGGAGTCGTTCCACCAGCGGCAGGGCTACGAGATCCTGCACACCCTGGCGCACGGGACCCCCGAGCAGCACGCCATGGCCCAGGACGCGGTGGACCGGTGGTGGTACCCGTCGCTGGCCATGTTCGGCCCCCCGGACGGCGACTCCACCCACTCCACCCAGTCGATGGCCTGGAAGATCAAGCGCTTCTCGAACGACGACCTGCGTCAACGCTTCGTCGACATGTGCGTCCAGCAGGCCGAGATCCTCGGGGTCCGCATCCCCGACGACGACCTGCGCTGGAACGACGAGCGGCAGGCGTACGACTACACCCAGCCGGACTACGACGAGCTGATGCGGGTGATCTCCGGCGACGGGCCGTGCAACCGCGAGCGGATGGCCCACCGCCGTGCCGCGCACGCCGACGGCAGTTGGGTACGCGAGGCCGCCGCGGCGTACGCCGCGAAGCGGACGAACAAGGAGAAGGTGGCGGCGTGAGCGAGCGTGCCGAGCAACCCGGCGTGACGAGTCATTCGCCTCTGTGGGAGGTCTTCGTGCGGGCCCGGCGCGGGCTGTCGCACACCCACGTCGGCAGCCTGCACGCCCCCGACGCCGAGCTTGCCCTGCGCAACGCCCGCGATCTCTACACCCGCCGTCAGGAGGGCGTGTCGATCTGGGTGGTGCCGGCCGGCGCGATCACCGCGTCCAGCCCGGACGAGAAGGACGCCTTCTTCGACCCGGCCGCCGACAAGGTCTACCGCCACCCCACCTTCTACGAGGTGCCGGACGGGGTGGCTCACCTGTGAGCGGGCCCTTCGACTTCACTCTCGCCCTCGCCGACGACGCGTTGATCGCGGCCCAGCGGCTGGCCGAGTGGACCACCCGTGCCCCGGAGATGGAAGAGGACATCGCGCTGGCCAACATCGCCCTCGACCAGCTCGGCGCGGCGCGCCTGCTGCTGTCGTACGCGGGCGAGTTGGAGGGCGCCGGGCGCGACGAGGACGCGCTGGCGTACCTGCGTGACGACCGCCAGTTCCGCAACGTGCTCCTGGTCGAGCTGCCCAACGGCGACTTCGCGGTGACGATGGCGAAGCTGTTCTTCCTGGCGGCGTACCAACTGCCGCTGTACACGGCGCTGGCCGGCTGCGCTGACGAGCGGTTGGCGGCGATCGGCGCGAAGGCGCGCAAGGAGTCGGCGTACCACCTGGACCACGGCGCGCTGTGGGTGAAGCGGCTCGGTGACGGCACCGAGGAGTCGCACCGTCGGATGCAGGCGGCCGTCGACCACGTGTGGCCGTACACCCATGAGCTGTTCACCGCGGACCCGGCGGCGCCGGTCGACCCGGCCACCCTGCGGCCGGCGTTCGACGAGGTCGTCGGCCCGGTGCTGGCCGAGGCGACGCTCACGTTGCCGGGCAGTGCCTGGGCCCCGGCCGGCGGGCGGGCCGGTGTGCACACCGAGCACCTGGCCTACCTGCTCGCCGAGATGCAGGTGCTGCACCGCGCCCACCCCGGGGCGCAGTGGTGAACCCCAGGGCGGCGGCCGCGTCGGTGGTGGACCCGGAGATCCGGGTCATCACCATCGACGAGCTGGGCATCCTGCGCGCGGTCGAGGAGGATCCGGCCAGTGGCCGGGTCACCGTCACCATCACCCCGACCTACACCGGCTGCCCGGCGATGGACGTGATCCGGGCCGACATCCGCAGCGCGCTCGCCGCCGCCGGCCACCCGGACGCCGAGGTCCGGACCGTCTACAGCCCACCGTGGAGCACCGACTGGATCTCCGAGGGCGGGCGGGCGAAGCTCGCCGCCGCCGGGATCGCCCCGCCCGCCCCGGTGCCCGCCGCCGGCGTTGTGTCGCTGATCCTCGCGGTCCGCTGCCCGCGGTGCGGCTCGCCGGAGACCGAGCAGGTCAGCCGGTTCGGCTCCACGGCGTGCAAGGCGCTGTGGCGATGCCGCTCCTGCTCCGAACCCTTCGACCACCTGAAGGCGCTGTGACTGTCACCATCACCCGCCCGGTTCGCCGCCGGCCGGTCTTCCACCCGTTGTCCGTCGCCGCCGTCGACCGGCTCACCGACGATTCAGTGGCGGTGACCTTCGCCGTGCCCGAGGAACTGCGGGAGACATTCGCGTTCCGTGCGGGCCAGCACCTCACCGTGCGTCTTCCGGGCCAGGCCGCGCCGGACGGCGCCGACGTGCGGCGGTCGTACTCGATCTGCTCCACCCCCGACGACCTGGCCCGGCGCGGCCGGTTGCGGATCGGGGTGCGGGAGATCCCCGGTGGCGCCTTCTCCGCGTTCGCCTGCGGGGCGCTTCGCGGTGGCGACACCGTCGCGGTGCTGCCGCCGCTGGGCACCTTCACCACGGCGTTCGCGCCGGACCGCGCCCGGCACTACGGCGCGGTCGTCGCCGGCTCCGGCATCACCCCGGTGCTCGCGCTGGTCGCGACCGCCCTGGCCGTCGAGCCGGCCAGCACCTTCACGCTGGTGTACGGCAACCGCACGGCCAACACGGTGATGTTCGCCGAGGAGCTGGCCGACCTGAAGGACCGCCACCCAACCCGGCTGCACCTGGTGCACGTCCTCTCCCGGGAGCAGGGCGAGTCGCCGCTGCTGTCCGGTCGGATCGACGCCGAGCGGCTGAGCCGGTTGCTGGACACCATCGTGCCGGGCGAGGTCATCGAGGAGTGGTTCCTCTGCGGCCCGTACGGCATGGTGGTCGACGTCCGGGACGTGCTGACCGCACGTGGGCTGCCCGAGTCGGCGGTGCACACCGAGCTGTTCCACGTCGACGCGCCGCCGGAGCCGGTGCGCCGGCCGGTCGACCAGGCGGGTGCCGGGGCCGAGGTGACCATCGTGCTGGACGGCCGCTCGTCGAGCTTCACCATGGGTCGCGAGGAGCGGGTGCTGGACGCCGCGCTGAAGGTGCGCGGCGAGCTGCCGTACGCCTGCAAGGGTGGTGTCTGCTCGACCTGCAAGGCGAAGGTCGTCGACGGCGCGGTCACGATGGCCCGCAACTACGCGCTGGAGCCCGACGAACTGGCCGCCGGTTACGTGCTGACCTGCCAGTCCAGCCCCACCACCGACAAGCTCACGATCGACTACGACGCCTGACTTATTCAGCAGACCCGTGCAGCCACTTCTGGCGCAGCGCCTGAAGTGGCTTGTCGCTCCGGACGTGGGTCCACTGCCCCCAGCCGTTGATGTCGTGGCCGACGCACGCCTTCAGTGCTGGCGAAGGCTTCGCATAGGTGGACCCGTCAGGAAGGCGAAGGTGCCCATCTGCGGTGACCACCGCTCGGTGTGTCCTGCCCTTCCGTGACTGAACGTGGATGAGTTCGTCACCTGGGATCAGCAGCTTGGCATCGATCAGACCCATGAGGTCTCCGCCCGGTCGCCGATCCTCCTTCGCTTTCTCGGGACCGAGGTCGAGCCCCAGCAAGCGGCGGAGCACGTCGTTCTCCCGATCGACGAAGGGCTCCGCGTGCTGCTGAAGCAGGGCGTACACCTGGTCGTCGATCTCGATTTTGTGCATCGGCACGGTGTGCTCCTCAGACCGTTCGTTGGGGAGACGTGTTGGTGGCGGCGTCGGACTCCAGCGCGGCTACCAGGCCTGGCACCGAGGTCGAGGGGTTCCGGTCGGCTAGCGGCAGGCCTGCGCTCAGCCTGTCCAGCCGCGCCGCCCGACGGAACGCGTCAGGGCGGGCCGCTTTAAGCGCCTCGAAGTCCAGGAGCTTGCCGCGTCGGCGATAACCACACGGGTGTCGTTCCAGTCGGCGACACGCCTCGTTGGACGTCAGGTAGGACAGCTCCTCGTAGTGAAGAAGGAGGTAGACCTCGAAGCAGGGATTGGAAACAGCGCAGTTGATGCCGCGCCGCGCGGCCAGTGCGAGTGCCGCGCCGAGGCGGGCGTGTGCTTCTGGAGCTTCGACGTCGAAGACACACCAGACCTCGTCGTAACCGTCACCCTGGGCAGCGGCCCGGTTGGCCTCCGCGACGGCCTTCTCGACAACGCCGTACGGCTCACCGTGGCCGGAGAAGACTTCGATCCGCACATTGCCCGCCCGTAGCTCGCGGCGCAGGCCCTTGAAGTACAGCGTCTCGGTGTTCTCGCCTTCGGAGCAGACCAGGTAGGTCCTGCGCTCCTCCCGGGTTCCGGGCTGGCGGCGCAGCGGCTTGCCAGAGCGGGTCATCAGTGGACGGCCGAGACGTAGCGCACGTCGACAAGGGGCATGGGTAAACCCTAGCCATTTAGCCACCAAACTTCAATGGCCAGTGTCTCAAAGTTTGAAGTTTTCGGCCCGGTGGTGCTCAGGCCGCGCGCGTCGGCGACACCAGGAGATCCAACACCTCGTGGTCCAGGAAGGGCACGGCACCGTAGCGGCCCTTCAGGTACCTGCCCTCGACGTCGTCGAGGCCACCGCGTACCCGGAACTCAGTGAGGGGGTAGAGCCTCGTCGCGCCACCGTTGTCCTTCTCGGTGAGCCAGATCTGGTCACGGCTGAGTCGGAGATTACGGTGGCGGCCGAGAAGCCCGACATCGTGACTGTTGAAGATGAGCTGTGCGCCGTTCGGGTTGGTGTCCGGCTCGTGGAAGAGGCGAATCAGTTCGGTCGTGAGGAGCGGATGCAGCTCACTACCAAGGTCGTCGACGGCCAGTAGCCCGCCAGCGTCGAGTGCTCGCACCGCCAGTTGCAGAAGGTCAAACCAACTGCGGGTGCCGGCTGACTCCCACTGCCAGGGCAGAGCTGCTTTCCCGTCCTCGGTGTGTGCCGAGTGCACAAGCTCAATCTGCGGCTCCGCTGGGCCGGTACCAGGCTCTGACTCCCGCTGGACGAGCGCCGCGCCAACGATGCCCAGATCCGCGAATCGGAGGAGGGCGAGCATTCGATCATCTGGTAGGACGTGTGGAGGTCGAGTGACCGACACATCGCCCGAGGCGATCATCTGACGAGGACTGAACCAGCGGTAGATCTTGCTCAGCTGTGGGTGGTTCAGCGTGGCTGCCGCGGAGAGGAAGAGGCTGTTTGGTCGGACAGTCTCCGCGATCAGCTCGCGCGGACCGGTCAAGTTGTTCCCGAAGTGCAGTGATCCGCCGTCGCGCTCAAGGTAGATCTGCCGCCGGCCCTTCGGGAAGGCGTACAGCCACTCCTGTCGGATTACCTCGTCGTCGAGTGAGAAGCCAAACTCGTACCTGACGTTCTCGACGACGAAGTCGAAGACGAACTCGCTCGGCAGGTTCCCGCTCCCGTGGTCGAGCCGGAACGGCCAACGACCCGGGATCGGTTCTTCAGGCAGCCAACGCTGGTGGGACAGTCGAACCGCGTCGCGCGCGAAGCCGAGGGCCTTGACGATGTTGGACTTGCCTGAGGCGTTCGGGCCGAAGATGCCTACCACGGGCAGAACGGACAGTTTCTCCCGCGGCACCGGTCGGACGGCGAGGTCCGGGTGCTCGTCGGCGGCGATGAGGCTCAGTTCGGCCTCGTCGCGGAGGGAGGCGAAGTTGGTCGCCCGGAAGCGCAGCAGCATCCTCTAGCTCAACTCCTCATCCCCAGGGCAGCTATAAAGATACCCCATTCCTAGGCCTCCAGGCGTCAAAAACTGACATTCTGGCCCACCTGAAGGTTTCCGAAGCAGGTTTTGGTGTCCTAGTGCGCTAAGGCTCACGTCCCCGGAAGAAAGGGTGAGCTGGGGGCCGACGTAGGCTCGGGGTGTGACGGTGAGCCGGGAGATCGACGACATCCTGCAGCGCGGCGCGGACGGCGGGCGGATCACGCCCGAGGAGGCCCTGCTGCTCTACACCGAGGCGCCCTTCCACGCGTTGGGTGAGGCGGCGGACGCGGTGCGTCGGCGGCGCTACCCGGACAACGTCGTCACGTACCTGATCGACCGCAACATCAACTACACGAACGTCTGCGTGACGGCGTGCAAGTTCTGCGCCTTCTACCGCGCGCCCAAGCACCAGGAAGGGTGGACCCACCCGACCGAGGAGATCCTGCGCCGGTGCGGCGAGGCGGTCGAGCTGGGCGCGACCCAGGTGATGCTCCAGGGCGGACACCACCCCGACTACGGCGTGGAGTACTACGAGGAGCTGTTCTCCTCGGTCAAGCAGGCGTACCCGAACCTGGTCATCCACTCGATCGGCCCCAGCGAGATCCTGCACATGGCCAAGGTCTCCGGGGTGAGCCTGGACGAGGCCATCGCCCGGATCAAGACCGCCGGTCTGGACTCGATCGCCGGCGCCGGCGCGGAGATGCTGCCCGAGCGGCCCCGCAAGGCCATCGCCCCCCTCAAGGAGTCGGGCGAGCGCTGGCTGGAGGTCATGGAGCTGGCCCACCGGCAGGGCATCGAGTCGACCGCCACCATGATGATGGGCACCGGCGAGACGCACGCTGAGCGGATCGAGCACCTGCGCATGATCCGGGACGTGCAGGACCGCACCCGCGGTTTCCGGTCCTTCATCCCGTGGACGTACCAGCCGGAGAACAACCACCTCAAGGGCCGCACCCAGGCGACCACCGTGGAATACCTGCGCCTCGTCGCGGTGGCCCGACTGTTCTTCGAGACCGTCCCGCACCTGCAGGCGTCCTGGCTGACCACCGGCAAGGACGTCGGGCAGCTCTCCCTGCACATGGGCGTGGACGACCTCGGCTCGATCATGCTGGAGGAGAACGTGATCTCCTCCGCCGGTGCGCGGCACCGCTCCAACCTGCACGAGCTGATCGGCATGATCCGCTCGGCGGACCGGATCCCCGCACAGCGCGACACCCTCTACAACCGGCTCGCCGTGCACCACACGCCGGCCGACGACCCGACCGACGAGCGGGTGGTCTCGCACTTCTCCTCGATCGCGCTGCCCGGCGGTGGTGCGGGGAAGTCCCTACCCCTGGTGGACGTCAGCTGACGGTCGGCAGGTGGCCGTTCGGCTGATCGACGCTCATGCTCCCGCCGGATCGCCCCGGCGGTACGGGTGGTCCCCGCCGCCGCAGCGTCAGCCTGTTCGGTCCGGGTCTGGTGGAGATGATCGTCGGCGGCTAGCGTCCCGGCTCATATCTGGCACCACCGTCGACGTACGGGGCTGTCCTCCATCGGCCCGCTGCGGGTCGTTCATATAACGCACGGCAGTACGGGCGGGATGGGTGACCATCCCGCCCGTACTGTCTGCCCAGCTCGGGCCGGACGGTTGAAATCGGGTCCGCCTGCTGGCATGGGAGATCGGCCTCCGATAGCGTCCGCTCGTTCCGCAACCATTCTTTCTTCCCTACCCCCGGGGGACTGATGACAGCGTTCCACCGCTCGACGCTGGTGCGTGCCAGTGTCGTGGCGCTGATCGCGGCCGGTGGCATCGCCGCCGTTGCCGCCCCGGTGCTGGCGGCCGAGCAGGCCGATCTGGCCCTGGTGCCGCTCAGCTACAACCTGGCCAAGGGCGTGACGGAGGCCAAGAGCAAGCCGTTCAAGTTCACCGTCGACAACACCCGGAGCAAGGAAGACGCCAAGGGTGTCAGTTACACGGTGGACACCAGCAAGCTGAAGATGAACAAGGTTCGGGTCGTAGTGCCCGACGGTTGCCGGGTGAACGGCAAGAAGTTCACCTGCCGCCTTGGTGACCTGGCCGCCGGCACCAGCGAGGACTTCGGCATTCCGATCTTCTCCACCGGCGGCAAGGGCGCTGCCGGCACCCTGGTGGTCACCATCCGGTCGGCCACCGAGGACCCCAACAAGGAAGACAACAAGGTCGAGCACGACATCACCGTCACCGAGCCCGGTTACGACCTGACCAGCTGGGTGCAGGACGTCAACGCGAACGTCGTGGTGAACGGTGTCAACGGTGACGACCCCGACCTCCGTCCGGTGCGGCCGGGCGAGACGGTGCCGGTCGACTGGGCGGTCTACAACGACGGCAGCCGCAAGGCCACCGGCCTCGCCTACGTGCTCACCCTCCCGGCGGGCGTCACCTTCGACACGCTGCCGGACACCTGCACCATGCAGACGTTCGGTGTCGCTCAGGCGCTCTGTCAGGACGACGGCGCGGTGATCCGGCCCGGTGACTACTACACGGCGGACATCAAGGTGACCGTCGGTAAGGACGTCACCGAGCCGGTGCTGCGGGTCGGCGAGCTGGTGGCGCACGGTCTGGACGTGGCGGCCGGCCGGCCCGAGGAGCAGCCACGGCGGGCCAGCACCGCACAGCGGAAGACCTTCACCGAGGTCGACGAGGGCGACAACCAGGCGGTCTTCGACGTCTTCGTCGACCTGGCCGTGGACCCGACGCCGACGCCCACGCCCACTGTCACTCCGACGAGGTCGCCCACTCCGACGCCGACGGTCACCCCGACCGGCTCGCCGACCCCGACACCGACCGTCACGCCGACGGAGACCCCGACGCCAACGGAGACTCCGACGGAGACGCCGACGGAGACGCCGACGGAGACGCCGACCCCGACGGAGACGCCGACTCCTACCGAGACGCCGACCCCGACGGAAACCCCGACGCCCACGGAGACGCCGACTCCCACCGAGACGCCGACCCCGACGGAGACGCCGACCCCGACGCCGACGGTCACCCCGACCGAGACGCCGACGCCGACGGCCACTCCGACGGAGACGACGACCCCGACCCCGACTGACACGCCGACGGTCACGCCGACGCCAACCGCGACGGCCACGCCGACCCGGACGCCGAGCGCGACTGTCACCCCGACGCCAAGTCCGAGCGGTACGACGACGCCGGGCGCGACCGTCTCGCCGGGTGCCGGTGGCGGCTCCACCGGTGGCGGCTCGGGCGGTGGTGGCCTGCCGGTGACCGGTGTGCAGGTCGGTCTGATCGGCGGCATCGGCGCGATCATCCTGCTCGTGGGTGGAGCGCTGCTGGTGCTCACCCGCCGCCGCAAGGTGGTGGTGGTCTCGCCGGCCGACGAGAAGTCGACCGACTGACACCGGGCCGCTGGCGTGGGCGCGCGGACGAGGCGCGACAGCGACGGCGGTACGCGTCCTGACTGAGGCGTCAGGGGCGCAGGCACGACGCGAGGGCGGGGTGGGCGACCACCCCGCCCTTTCGCGTCAGTGGCGCGTGCCACGCCACCCAGCGGGTGTCGGTTGGCGGGCGGCTGGCAGAGTGGAGGGGTGAGCCGTACCCCGCAGGGCCAGCGCGCCAGTCTGGACAAGCAGCCGCACGAGGTCGCCGCGATGTTCGACGGCGTGGCAGAGCGTTACGACCTGACCAACACCGTGATCTCGCTGGGGCAGGACCGCTCCTGGCGTCGGGCCACCCGGGCGGCGCTCGGGTTGCGGCCGGGCGAGCGGGTGCTGGACGTGGGCGCGGGCACCGGCGTCTCGACGCGCGAGCTGGCCCAGTCCGGGGCGTACGCGGTCGGGGTGGATCTGTCGCTGGGCATGCTGCACACCGGCAAGCGGGCCCGGCCCGAGGTGCCGCTGTTGGCGGGGGACGCGCTGCGCCTGCCGTTCGCCGACGCCAGCTTCGACGCGGTGACGATCTCCTTCGCGCTGCGCAACGTCAACGACACCGACGCGGCGCTGCGTGAGCTGGCCCGGGTGACCCGGCCGGGGGGCCGGTTGGTGGTCTGCGAGTTCAGCACCCCGGTCAACCCGGTCTTCCGGACGGTCTACCTGTCGTACCTGATGCGGTCGTTGCCGGCGGTGGCCCGCACGGTGTCGAGCAACCCCGAGGCGTACGTCTATCTCGCCGAGTCGGTCCGGGCCTGGCCGGCGCAGTCCGCGCTGGCCGGGCGGGTGGCCGCGGCCGGGTGGGGGCGGGTGGCGTGGCGCAACCTGACGGGTGGCGTGGTGGCCCTGCACCGGGGGATCCGCCAGTAGCGGTGGGCCCTTCCAACGGGCGCGGACATTATTCAGGTTCCGCTAATATCAGTCTTTAGTCCACTTTGCCCCGTACGCTCGACCGCATGACCGGAGCAGACCCGGCGGACCCGGTGGCCGCCACCGACGACGACGCGGCCGAACTCATCGCCCAGTTGCGCGAGCTGGCCGGGGCCGACCCGGTCGAGGTCCGGCAGGTGGTCGCCGAGGTGCTGGCCGCGCTGGACCGCGCGGCGGGCGGGGCGCTCCGCGAGCATCTGCCGGAGACGATCCGCGTCGACGCGGGCCTGGACGCCTCCAGCCCGGCCTGACACCTGACCGCTGTGGACGGTCGTGGGGTGTCACATCGGCGAGTTAGGTACCCCTGATCCTGCGCTGGTATGACGCCGGTCATACACTCGTCCCGTCTGGCTTGTGAAGCATTTCACGAGCATGCGGGAGGAGGCGCGAATGACCGCGGTGGAACACGACGCCGACGTCATTGTCGTGGGCGCCGGTCCCGGTGGATCAGCGACTGCGTACCACCTGGCCCGGCACGGCGTACGGGTGCTGTTGTTGGAGAAGACCGAGTTCCCCCGGGAGAAGGTCTGCGGCGACGGGTTGACCCCGCGCGCGGTGCGCCAACTCATCCGGATGGGTGTGGACACCTCGCCCGAGGCGGGCTGGCTGCACAACCGCGGCCTGCGGGTCATCGGCGGCGGGGTGCGCCTGGAACTGGACTGGCCGGAGCTGGCCAGCTTCCCCAACTACGGTCTGGTGCGGACGCGACTGGACTTCGACGACCTGCTCGCCCAGCGGGCGGTGGCGGCCGGTGCGAAGCTGCGGACCAGCGTCAACGTGTTGGGCCCCGTGCTCGACGACGATGGTCGCGTCACCGGCGTCGAGGCGGAGGTCGGGCCGGGCAAGGAGCCCACCATCTTCCGCGCCCCGCTGGTCGTCGCGGCCGACGGTGTCTCCGGCCGGTTCCCGCTCGCGCTCGGGCTGGCCAAGCGGGAGGACCGGCCGATCGGTGTGGCCGTCCGCCGCTACTACCGTTCGCCGGCCAAGCACGAGGACAACTACCTGGAGTCCTGGCTCGAGCTGCGCAGCAAGGACAGCGGCGACAACCTGCTGCCCGGGTACGGCTGGATCTTCGGCCTCGGTGACGGGCGGGTCAACGTCGGCCTCGGCGTGCTCAACTCGTCCTCGGCGTTCGGCAAGACCAACTACCGCCGGCTGCTCACCGACTGGCTCGCCAACACCCCGGAAGACTGGGGGATGACCGACGAGGCCAACGCCGACGGCCCGATCCTGGGCGCCGCGCTGCCGATGGGCTTCAACCGGGTGCCGCACTACACGCGGGGCGTGCTGCTGGTCGGCGACTCGGGCGGCATGGTCAACCCGTTCAACGGCGAGGGCATCGCGTACGCCATGGAGTCCGGCGAGCTGGCCGCGGAGGTCGTGGTCCAGGCCCTCGCCCGGCCGGCCGGCCCGGAGCGGGAGCGCGCGCTGCTGGCGTACCCGAACGAGCTGAAGGCCCGACTCGGCGGCTACTACCGGTTGGGCGGCATCTTCGTGAAACTGATCGGCCGCCCCGAGATCATGCGGATCGCCACCAAACACGGCATGCCGCATCCGACGCTGATGCGTTTCGTGCTCAAGTTGTTGGCCAACCTGACCGACCCGCGCGGCGGGGACGCGATGGATCGGGTCATCAACGCGATGACGAAAGCCGCTCCCGCCGTGTAGCGCGAGGAGTGGGCTTGCGGGTCCCACCGTCATCGACGACAGCGGGAACCGTATACGTAGGACGGCATCGGCGCTGGTCACGGCCCGGACGCCGACAAAGATCGACCCCCGCCGACTGCCACTGCGAGGGACGTGAATAGTGTGATTTTCGTCAAGCACCGAGGGCAGGGAAGGACGAGCAGGAGAAAACGATGTCGCTCTCGCCTTACGCACCGATCATCGGGCTGTTCGCCCTCGCCGCGGCGTTCTCGCTGTTTTCCGTCGGCGCCGCCCGCTTCGCCGGTCCCCGGCGCTACAACAAGGCCAAACTCGAGGCTTACGAGTGCGGCATCGAGCCCAGCCCGCAGCCGGTCGGCGGCGGGCGGTTCCCGATCAAGTTCTACCTGACGGCGATGCTCTTCATCGTCTTCGACATCGAGATCATCTTCCTCTACCCCTGGGCGGTCTCGTTCGACGCTCTGCCGATCTTCGGCTTCGTGGAGATGGTCCTGTTCATCGTCGCGGTCTTCGTTGCGTACGCCTACGTGTGGCGGCGCGGCGGCCTGGACTGGGACTGAGGAAGGAACGTCAGATGGGCATCGAGGAGAAGCTTCCCGCCGGCGTCCTGCTCACCTCGGTGGAGAAGCTGGTCAACTGGTCTCGGAAGTCGTCCGTGTGGGGCGCCACCTTCGGCCTGGCCTGCTGCGCCATCGAGATGATGGCCGCCGGTGGTCCGCACTACGACATGGGCCGCTGGGGCATGGAGGTCTTCCGGGCGTCGCCCCGGCAGGCCGACCTGATGATCGTGGCCGGCCGGGTGAGCCAGAAGATGGCCCCGGTGCTGCGCCAGATCTACGACCAGATGGCCGAGCCGCGCTGGGTGCTCTCGATGGGCGTCTGCGCCAGCAGCGGCGGCATGTTCAACAACTACGCGATCGTGCAGGGCGTCGACCACGTGGTGCCGGTCGACATGTACCTCCCCGGCTGCCCGCCCCGGCCGGAGATGCTCATCGACGCGATCCTCAAGCTCCGCGAAAAGATCATGTACGAGCCGCTGGGCCCGAACGGTCGCAAGATGCTCGCTGCCCGCCAGGAGCGCGGCGACGTTCCGGTGGTGCCCTACGGCTCGATGCCGTCCTCGTACCGCAACGACAAGGCCCGGCGCGCCGAGTGGACCCGGGCGGTCCGCGAGGGCCGCGAGGAGCAGCTGCGCATCGAGAACTGGATGAACGCTCAGAACCACCTCCACCCGCAGGCAGGCCCGAAATGACGTCACCCACGGACAAGCCAAACGACGGCGGCGTACCGCTGCCGGTGGTGCCGGCCGGCGCCACCAGTGGCGCCCCCGCCGAGTTCCCGCCGGCCAGCCCGGCCGGTCGCGGGATGTTCGGCAACCAGGGCACCGGCGACGTGTCCGGTTACGGCGGCCTGGTCCGCCCGCGCCAGCCCATCGAGGAGGCGTCCCGGCCGTACGGGGGCTACTTCGACGAGGTCCGCGACGCGCTGGAGGAGGCGTACCCGGCCTTCGCCGACGCCATCGAGAAGGTCGTCGTCGACCGGGGTGAGCTGACCCTGCACGTACGCCCGGAGCGGATCGCCGAGGTCTGCCAGGTGATGCGCGACGACGTGGCGCTGCGGTTCGAGCTGTGCTCCTCGGTGTCCGGCGTGGACTACCTGGGCGCCGACGAGCGTCGCCTGCACGTGGTCTACCTGCTCACCTCGATGACGTACCGGCGGCGGGTCCGGCTGGAGGCCGCCGTCTCCGTCGAGGCCCCGCACCTGCCCAGCGTGACCGCCGTCTACCCGACCGCGGACTGGCAGGAGCGGGAGGCGTACGACATGTTCGGCATCGTCTTCGACGGCCACCCCAGCCTGACCCGGATCCTCATGCCGGACGACTGGGAGGGGCACCCGCAGCGCAAGGACTACCCGCTCGGCGGCATCCCCGTCGAGTACAAGGGCGCGGAGATCCAGCCGCCGGACACGCGGAGGTCGTACCAGTGAGCGCGAGGAGTGCAGCGGAGCGGAGCCCCGCAGTCGCGATCGGAGGGTCGGCACTGTGACGACGTCGAACTACGCCAGCGAGCGTGAGACCGACGAGGGCCGGGTCTTCACCGTCACCGGTGGGGACTGGGACACGATCGTCTCGGGCACCGACCCGATCAACGACGAGCGCATCGTGGTCAACATGGGTCCGCAGCACCCGTCCACGCACGGGGTGCTGCGGCTGATCCTGGAGCTGGAGGGCGAGACGGTCCGCGAGGCCCGCTCGGTCGTCGGTTACCTGCACACCGGCATCGAGAAGAACCTCGAATACCGCAACTGGGTCCAGGGCTCGACCTTCGTGACCCGGATGGACTACCTCGCCCCGATCTTCAACGAGACCGCGTACGCCCTCGCCGTCGAGAAGCTGCTCGGCATCACCGACGACATCACCGAGCGGGCCACCACCATCCGCGTGCTGATGATGGAGCTCAACCGGATCTCGTCGCACCTGGTCTGGCTGGCCACCACCGGCATGGAGCTGGGCGCGATCTCGATCATGCTGTACGGCTTCCGGGAGCGGGAGTACATCCTCGACATCTTCGAGACCATCACCGGTCTGCGGATGAACCACGCGTACGTGCGGCCCGGCGGTGTGGCGCAGGACGTGCCGGACGACGCGGTCGTCAAGATCCGCGAGTTCCTCAAGATGATGCCGAAGAAGCTCAAGGAGTACGAGGACCTCCTCTCCGGCCAGCCGATCTGGACCGAGCGGACGAAGGGCGTCGCGGTGCTGGACGTCACCGGCTGCGTGGCGCTCGGCATCACCGGCCCGGTGCTGCGCTCCGCCGGCCTCGCCTGGGACCTGCGCAAGACCATGCCGTACTGCGGCTACGAGACGTACGAGTTCGACGTGCCGACCCACCCCGACGGTGACGTGTGGGGTCGCTACCAGGTCCGGCTCGCCGAGATCCGGGAGTCGATGAAGCTGGTCGAGCAGGCGCTGGACCGGCTCCGTCCGGGCCCGGTGATGGTCGCCGACCGCAAGATCGCCTGGCCGGCGCAGCTGGCCATCGGCGTGGACGGCATGGGCAACTCGTTGGAGCACGTCGCGAAGATCATGGGTCAGTCGATGGAGTCGCTGATCCACCACTTCAAGCTGGTGACCGAGGGCTTCCGGGTCCCGCCCGGCCAGGTGTACGTCGCCATCGAGGCGCCCCGCGGCGAGCTGGGCGTCCACGCGGTCTCCGACGGTGGCACCCGGCCCTACCGGGTGCACTACCGGGAGCCGAGCTTCGTCAACCTGCAGGCCCTCCCGGCGATGGCCGAGGGCGGTCTGATCGCCGACGTGATCGCCGGCGGCGCCTCGTTGGACCCCGTGATGGGTGGTTGTGACCGATGACTTTCACTGATGAGACCCGGGAGCGGGCGCGCGAGATCATCGCCCGTTACCCGGCGGACCGGTCCCGCTCGGCGCTGCTGCCGCTGCTGCACCTGGTGCAGGCCGAAGAGGGGTACGTCTCCCCGGCCGGGGTCGCCTTCTGCGCCGAGGTGTTGGGGCTGAACAAGGCCCAGGTCGGCGCGGTGGCCACCTTCTACACGATGTACAAGCGCAAGCCGACCGGTGACTTCCTGGTCAGCGTCTGCACCAACACGATGTGCAACGTGCTCGGTGGCCAGGAGGTCTACGACACCCTCTCTGAGCACCTGGGCGTCGGGCACGACGAGACCACCGCCGACGGCGCGATCACGCTGGAGCACGCCGAGTGCCTGGCGGCGTGCGACTACGGCCCGGTGATGACCGTCAACTACGACTTCTTCGACGGCGTGGACCCCTCCACCGCTGTCGGTGTGGTCGACGAGCTGCGGGCCGGCGGCCGGCCGATGCCGACCCGGGGCGCCCGGCTCTGCACCCTGAAGGAGATGGCGGTGCAGCTCGCCGGTTTCGCCGACGAGCGCGACGGTGCCGTGGCCGACGGCGGGCCGGGCGAGCCGACCCTGCGCGGGCTGCGGCTGGCCCAGCAGCACGGCGTCTCGGTGCCGGGCTTCGACCCGAACACCCCGATCCGCAGCAAGGCCGAGGCCGACAAGGCCGCCGCCGAGGCGAAGGCGAAGGCGGAGGCCGCCAAGCCGGCGCCCGTCGAGGCCAGCGCCGCTCCGGTCAAGGGTGGCGACGGGGCGTCCGCCCCGACCGGGGTCGCCGGGCCGGCGGCCGTCGCCGGCAGCAGCACCCGGGACGTGAAGGCACCGGACGACAAGTCGCCGCAGGTGCGTACCGCCGAGACCCGGCAGCCGGACGCGGGCACCGCGGTGCCGGACGCCCCCGGCGCGAAGGCACCGGCGGACAGCAGCGGCACCGCGCCACAGGCCGGCGACGCGCGCTCGGCCGAGGCGGCCGGCGTGGCGGCCAACGCGCCGGCCGGCGACGGCAAGCCCGCCGGCGACGAGGCCGGGGCGCAGGAGCGCAACCTCACCGAAGCGAAGGCCGACACGGACGCCGACGGCGCCGGATCGGCTGACGCGAGCGAAACGGGGGCCCAGAAGTGACCACTCCCCGCCCGGAGACGCTGGCCAAGCTGACGCCGGTGCTGACCAAGCGCTGGCTGTCGCCGGACGCCTGGCGCATCGGCACGTACGAGCAGCTCGACGGCTACGCCGCGCTGCGCAAGGCGCTCAAGGCCCACCCGGACGACCTGATCCAGCTGATCAAGGACTCCGGGCTGCGCGGCCGGGGTGGCGCCGGCTTCCCGACCGGCCTCAAGTGGGGCTTCATCCCGCAGGGCGACGGTAAGCCGCACTACCTGGTGGTCAACGCCGACGAGGGCGAGCCGGGCACCTGCAAGGACCTGCCGCTGATGACCCACGACCCGCACGCGCTGGTCGAGGGCGTGATCATCGCGTCGTACGCGATCCGGGCCGCCCGCGCCTACATCTACATCCGGGGCGAGGCGGTGCACGCCGCGCGTCGGCTGCGCAACGCGGTCCAGGAGGCGTACGACAAGGGTTACCTGGGCCGGAACATCCTGCGCAGCGGCTACGACCTGGAGCTGGTGGTGCACTCCGGCGCCGGCGCGTACATCTGCGGCGAGGAGACGGCGCTGCTGGACTCACTGGAGGGGTTCCGGGGTCAGCCCCGGCTGCGTCCGCCGTTCCCGGCCACCCACGGCCTGTACGCGAGCCCGACGGTGGTGAACAACGTCGGCACCATCGCCAGCGTGCCACCGATCGTGCTCGGTGGGGCCGACTGGTGGAAGAGCATGGGCACCGAGAAGTCCTCCGGGCCGATGATCTACTCGCTCTCCGGGCGGGTCGCCAACCCGGGCCAGTACGAGTGCTCGATGGGTATCACGCTGCGCGAGCTGCTGGAGCTGGCCGGTGGCATGCAGCCCGGCCACAACCTGCGCTTCTGGACCCCGGGCGGCTCGTCCACCCCGCTGCTGGCCGCCGAGCACCTGGACGTGCCACTCGACTTCGAGGGGGTGGCGGCGGCCGGCTCGATCCTCGGCACCACCGCCACGCAGATCTTCTCGGACCAGGACTGCCCGGTCTACGCGACGTACCGGTGGCTGGAGTTCTACCACCACGAGTCGTGCGGCAAGTGCACCCCGTGCCGTGAGGGCAACTACTGGATGGTCCGGGTCTACCGGCGGATCCTCGCCGGTCAGGGCACCCACGAAGACCTGGACACCCTGCTGGACACCTGTGACAACATCCTCGGCCGGTCGTTCTGCGGCCTGGGTGACGGCGCGACCAGCCCGGTGACCTCCTCGCTGAAGTACTTCAAGCAGGACTACCTCGACTACATCGAGGGTCGTAAAGCTCCCAAGCTGTCGGAGAAGACCTTGGTGGGTGCGCACTGATGAGCGCGAGGAACGAGCTTGCGAGTCCCGCAGTCGCGAATGGAAGGCGACTCTGATGACCGACGTAGCCAAGCAGACCGAGACCGTCACCCTCACCATCGACGGCGTCCAGGTCACCGCCCCCAAGGGGGCGCTGCTGATCCGGGTCGCCGAGCAGATGGGCACCGAGATCCCCCGGTTCTGCGACCATCCGCTGCTGGCCCCGGCCGGCGCGTGCCGGCAGTGCCTGGTCGAGGTGGAGGGGCAGCGCAAGCCGGTCGCCTCCTGCACCCAGACCGTCGCCGACGGCATGGTGGTCCGCACCCAGATCACCTCCCCGGTGGCCAAGAAGGCGCAGGAGGGGGTGATGGAGCTGCTGCTGCTCAACCACCCGCTGGACTGCCCGATGTGCGACAAGGGTGGTGAGTGCCCGCTGCAGAACCAGGCCATGTCCACCGGCCGCACCGACTCGCGTTTCCACGAGCACAAGCGGGAGTACGAGAAGCCGATGGCGATCAGCAGCCAGGTGCTGCTGGACCGCGAGCGGTGCGTGCTCTGCCAGCGGTGCACCCGGTTCTCCGAGGAGATCGCCGGCGACAAGTTCATCGACCTGATGGGCCGGTCGTCCGCCGAGGAGATCAACATCTACCGGGACGACGCGTACGGCGAGCAGGGCGACGACGGGGACGTCCCGTTCAACTCCTACTTCTCCGGCAACACCGTGCAGATCTGCCCGGTGGGCGCGCTGACCGGTGCCCAGTACCGGTTCCGCGCCCGCCCGTTCGACCTGGTCTCCAGCCCGAGCGTCTGCGAGCACTGCTCAGCCGGCTGCGGGCAGCGCACCGACTGGCGGCGCGGCAAGGTGCTGCGCCGGCTGGCCGGCGACGAGCCGGAGGTCAACGAGGAGTGGAACTGCGACAAGGGCCGGTGGGGCTTCCAGTACACCCGGGCCGCCGACCGGCTGACCACCCCGCTGGTCCGCGACGAGCAGACCGGTGAGCTACGCGAGGCGTCCTGGAGTGAGGCGCTCACCGTCGCCGCCGAGGGGCTGCACACGGCTCGGGAGAGCGGGCAGGGCACCGCGGTGCTCACCGGCGGTCGGCTGACCGTCGAGGACGCGTACGCGTACGCCAAGTTCGCCCGGGTCGCGTTGAACACCAACGACATCGACTTCCGGGCCCGACCGGTCTCCCGCGAGGAGGCCGACTTCCTGGCCAGCTCGGTCGCCGGGGTCACCGACGTCACCTACACCGACGTGGAGAACGCGCCGGCGGTGGTGCTGGTCGGCCTGGAGCCCGAGGAGGAGTGCCCGATCCTCTTCCTGCGGCTGCGCAAGGCGTACCTGAAGAAGACCCTGACGGTGTACGCGCTGGCGCCCTTCGCCACCCGCGGCCTGGAGAAGCTCGGTGCCAAGCTGGCCCGGGTGGTGCCGGGCGAGGAGGCCAGCGTGCTCGCCGAGCACGCCACGGTCAGCGAGGCGCTGAGCGCCCCGGGCGCGATCCTGATCGTCGGCGAGCGGTTGGCCACCGTGCCGGGTGGGCTCTCCGCCGCGGCCGACGTGGCCCGGCGTACCGGCGCGAAGCTGGCCTGGGTGCCGCGGCGCGCTGGTGACCGCGGCGCTGTCGACGCGGGCTGCCTGCCCAACCTGCTGCCCGGTGGCCGCCTGGTGACCGAACCGGCCGCTCGGGCCGAGCTGGGTGAGGCGTGGGACATCCCGGCCGGCGTGATCCCGAGCCAGGCCGGCCGGGACACCGACGGCATCCTGAGCGCGGCGGCCAACGGGCAGCTCGGCGCGTTGGTCGTCGGCGGTGTCGACCCGGCCGACCTGGCCGACCCGCGACTGGCCGAGTCCGCCCTGGACGCGGTGCCGTTCCTGGTCAGCCTTGAGCTGCGCGCCAGCGCGGTGACCCGGCGGGCGAACGTGGTGCTGCCGGTCGCCCCGGTGGCCGAGAAGGCCGGCAGCTTCCTGGACTGGGAGGGCCGGCTGCGCCCGTTCGAGGCGGTCCTGAACACCACCGCGATGACCGACGGCCGGGTCCTCGACGCGCTGGCCGCACTGCTCGACGTGCGCCTCGGCACCGCCGACGTGCTGAGCGTGCGTCGCGAGCTGGGCACGCTGCCGGCGACGCGGATGTCGCGGCCGGCCGCGCCGTCGGTCGCGCCGGGCCGGGTGCCGCAGCCGAACGCCGGGGAGGCCGTGCTGGCCACCTGGCACCAGCTGGTGGACCTCGGCACGCTGACCGAGGGCGACGAGAACCTCGCCGGCACCGCCCGTCCGCCGGTGGTCCGGCTGGGTAAGGGCACCGCCGAGGCGCTCGGTGTGGTCGACGGTGACGCCGTCACGGTCGGCACCGACCGGGGGGCCCTGACGCTGCCCGCGGAACTCACCGAGATGCCGGACGGCGTGGTCTGGCTGCCGACCAACTCACCCGGCTCGACAGTGCGGCGCAGCCTCGGGGCGACGTCCGGCGCGGTCGTCCGGATCTCCGTCCCCGCACCGAGTACGGCCATTCCGGCCGGGCGCGTGGCGGCCGACGAGACCATCCTCAGTTCTGGGGGTAACCAGTGAACTCGATAGTCCTCGCCCAGGACCCGACGCTGGCCGACTTCGGCCGGGATCCGTGGTGGCTGGTTCTCGGCAAGATTGTCTTCGCGTTCGCCTTCGGACTGCTGGCCACCCTGCTCGGTGTCTGGTTCGAACGGCGCGTCGTGGGTTACATGCAGGTGCGGCCCGGCCCCAACCAGGTCGGCCCGTTCGGCCTGCTGCAGACCCTCGCCGACGGTCTGAAGATGGCCTTCAAGGAGGACATCCTGCCGAAGGCGGCCGACAAGGTCGTCTACTTCTTCGCCCCGACCATCTCGGTGATCTGCGCGGTCACCGCCCTGTCGGTGGTGCCGTTCGGCCCGATGGTGAGCATCTTCGGTCACCACACCCCGTTGCAGGTCACCGATGTGCCGGTGGCGGTGCTGCTGCTGCTCGCCTGCTCCTCGATGGGTGTCTACGGCGTCGTCCTGGGTGGTTGGGCGTCCGGCTCGACGTACCCGCTGCTCGGTGGTCTCCGGTCGAGCGCCCAGATGATCTCCTACGAGGTCGCCATGGGGCTGAGCATCGTGGCGGTCTTCATGACCGCGGGCACGATGAGCACCAGCGGGATCGTCGCCGCTCAGGGGGACGGCACGGAGCTGACCATCTTCGGCCAGACGGTCCCGGCCCCGGGCTGGTACGCGATCCTGCTGCTGCCGAGCTTCATCATCTTCTTCATCGCCACCGTGGGTGAGACCAACCGGGCACCGTTCGACCTTCCCGAGGCCGAGTCCGAGCTGGTCGCCGGCTTCATGACCGAGTACAGCTCGCTGAAGTTCGCGCTCTTCATGCTCAGCGAGTACGTCGCGATGGTGACCATGTCCGCTGTCACCACGACGCTGTTCCTGGGCGGTTGGCGGGCACCCTGGCCGATCACCATCTGGGAGGGCGCCAACTCCGGTTGGTGGCCGATGCTCTGGTTCTTCGGCAAGGTGATCGCGCTGGTCTTCGTCTTCGTGTGGCTGCGGGGCACGCTGCCCCGGCTGCGGTACGACCAGTTCATGCGGCTCGGCTGGAAGGTGCTGCTGCCGATCAACCTGGTCTGGATCCTGGTCCTGTCGGGCCTGCGCTCCATCGAGGACTGGGACACCCGCGGCAAGATGATCGCCGTCGGCATTCCGGCCGGCATCCTGCTGATCGCCACGATCTTCTGGCCCAGCCGGCGCCCGAAGCCGAAGCCGACGACGCAGGAACAGGTCGACAACCGGCCGCACGGGAGCTTCCCGCTGCCACCGATGGATCTTCAGGTACCACCGAGCCCGCGTATCACGCGCGTGGTCGCCGAGCGGGAGCCGGCCAACATCGTTGCCGGCTCGGACTCCAGGGAGGTGTGACGTGGGCGCGATCACCGGAACGTTCAAGGGATTCGGTGTCACCTTCTCGCACATGTTCAGGAAGGTCGTCACCACCGACTACCCGTTCAAGCCGCCGGTGTCGGCGCCGCGCTACCACGGGCGGCACATCCTCAACCGGCACCCGGACGGCCTGGAGAAGTGCATCGGCTGTGAGCTGTGCGCCTGGGCCTGCCCGGCGGACGCGATCTACGTCGAGGGTGGCGACAACACCGACGAGCAGCGCTTCTCGCCGGGTGAGCGGTACGCCAGCATCTACCAGATCAACTACGCCCGGTGCATCTTCTGCGGGTTGTGCATCGAGGCCTGCCCGACCCGGTCACTGACCATGAGCAACGAGTACGAGCTGGCCCGGGACAACCGGCAGGACCTGATCTTCACCAAGGAGCAGTTGCTCGCGCCGTTGCTGGAGGGCATGGAGCAGCCGCCGCACCCGATGCGGCTGGGTGACACCGAGAAGGACTACTACGTCGGCGCGCTGGACAACCCGGGCACCTCCGCCGGTGCGGAGACGTCGCCGATGGGCCCCGGCCGCTACCAGGTCGAGGAGCACCCCGGCGTGACGTTCCCGGGCGCCGAGCAGGCCGCCCAGCGGGTCGCGGCCGGCAAGGGAGAGAACGCATGACCACGTCTACGGTGCTGGCCGCGGCGGGTGCGGTGTCCGGTGGCGAGGAGGTCACCTTCTGGATCCTCGCGCCGCTCGCACTGATCGGCGCGATCGGGATGGTGGCGGCCCGCAACGCGGTGCACTCCGCGCTCTGGCTGGTGCTCACCATGCTCTGCCTGGGCGTGTTCTACGTGCTCCAGGCCGGGCCGTTCATCGGCATGGTGCAGATCATCGTCTACACCGGCGCGATCATGATGCTCTTCCTCTTCGTGCTGATGCTTGTCGGCCGGGATTCCACCGACTCGCTGATCGAGACGTTGCGCGGCCAACGGGTCGCCGCGATCGTGTTGGGGCTGGGCTTCGCCGGTCTGGTGGGCGGCGCGCTCTACCGGGCGCTGGAGGGCACCACGGCGGTCGGCCTGGAGCAGGCCAACGCGGAGGGCAACGTGCAGGGCATCGCCCGGCTGCTCTTCACCAAGTACGTCTTCGCGTTCGAGCTGACCTCGGCGCTGCTGATCACCGCGGCGGTCGGCGCCATGGTGCTCGCGCACATCGAGCGCCGCAAGCAGGACAAGGTCGACCAGGTGTCGACGATGCGGGCGCGGTTCGCGCCGGGCAACTACCCCGGCCCCAAGCCCGGCCCCGGCGTCTTCGCGACCTCGTCCTCGGTGGCCACCCCGGCCCGACTGCCGGACGGCCGCCTCTCGGAGCGGAGCACGCCGGAGATCCTGCCGGTGCGGGAGCTGACCGCGCAGGAGACCACGCTGAAGGGGACAGACTCATGACGCCTGACTACTACCTGGTCCTCGCGGCGGTGCTGTTCACCATCGGTGCCGCCGGGGTGCTCGTCCGGCGCAACGCGCTCGTGCTGTTCATGTGCGTGGAGCTGATGCTCAACGCGGCCAACCTGACGCTGGTCACCTTCAGCCGGATCAACGGTGACCTCAACGGTCAGATCATGGCGTTCTTCGTGATGGTGGTGGCGGCGGCCGAGGTCGTGGTCGGGCTCGCGATCATCATGTCCATCTTCCGGACGCGACGCTCCGCGAGCGTCGACGACGCCAACCTGCTGAAGTACTAGAGGGGTCCACCGGTGGAAGAGACTGTGGAATACGCCCAGGCCACGGGGCTGCTCGGGGGCGTCTGGCTGCTGGTGGCGATCCCGCTGGTCAGCGCGGCCATCCTGCTGCTGCTCGGCCGCCGGGCCGACCGCTGGGGGCACTGGTTGGGCGTCGCCGCCATCGGCGCCGCGTTCGTGTTCGGCCTGAGCTTCTTCTTTCAGCTGCGTGGCCTGGAGAACAAGTCGGTCGAGCTGAGCCTCTGGGACTTCATCGCGGTCGGTGATCTGCGCGTCGACTTCGGCCTGCTGTTCGACCCGCTGGCCGCGGTCTTCGTACTGCTGATCACCGGGGTGGGTTTCCTGATCCACCTGTACGCGGTGGAGTACATGTCGCACGACGCGGGCCGTCGTCGGTTCTTCGCGTACTTCAACCTGTTCGTCGCGGCGATGCTGCTGCTGGTGCTCGGCAACAACTACGTGATGCTGTACTTCGGCTGGGAGGGCGTCGGTCTGGCGTCGTACCTGCTGATCTCCTTCTGGACCGAGCGGCCGAGCGCGGCCACCGCCGGCAAGAAGGCGTTCCTGATGAACCGGGTCGGCGACGCCGGCCTGGCCATCGGCATCTTCATCATGTTCGCCACCCTGGGCACCACCCAGTACGACGAGGTGTTCAACGGTGTCGGCGCGCTGACCGGCACCACGGTGCTGGTCCTGGGCCTGTTGCTGCTGCTCGGCGCGGCCGGTAAGTCCGGTCAGTTCCCGCTCCAGGCGTGGTTGCCGGACGCGATGGAGGGCCCGACCCCGGTGTCGGCGCTCATCCACGCCGCCACGATGGTCACCGCTGGTGTCTACCTGATCGCCCGGTCCAACCCGATCTTCTCCGCCAACTCGACGCTGCAACTCGTGGTGGTCAGCGTCGGCGCGCTCACCCTGCTGATCGGCTGCATCATCGGCGCGGCGAAGGACGACATCAAGCGGGTGCTCGCCTGGTCGACGGTGAGCCAGATCGGCTACATGTTCCTCGGTGTCGGTCTCGGCGGCGCGGCGTACGCGTTGGCCATCGTGCACCTGCTGGCGCACGGCTTCTTCAAGGCCAACATGTTCCTTGGCGCCGGCTCGGTCATGCACGGGATGAAGGACCAGGTCGACATCCGCCGCTTCGGTGGGCTGTCGAAGCACATGAAGATCACCTGGCTGACCTTCATGATGGGCTGGCTGGCCATCATCGGCATGTTCCCCTTCTCCGGCTTCTTCTCCAAGGAGCCGATCATCGTGGCCGCCTTCGAGCGGGACGACTGGACCGCCTGGCTCTTCGGTGGGGCGGCGCTGCTCGGCGCCGGGCTGACCGCGTTCTACATGACCCGGCTGTTCGTGCTCACCTTCCACGGCCCGCAGCGGTGGACCGAGGACATCGAGCACCCGCACGAGTCGCCGAAGCTGATGACCATCCCGCTGATCCTGCTGGCGGTCGGCTCGGTCGGTGCCGGCTTCCTGCTCTCCACGTCCGTTCCGGACTGGCTGACCCAGACCGCCGGGCTGGGCGGCGAGCACGCCGAGCACGAGGCGGTCCTCTCGCACGCCGTGATCACCACGTTGTCGCTGCTGGTCACCGTGCTCGGCGCCGGGCTCGCCTGGTTCCTCTTCCGGGCCGGTACGGCCACCGCGCCGCAGCCGGCCGGGGTGCTGGTCACCGCCGCCCGGCGCAACCTCTACACCGACGCCGTCAACGAGGCGGTCTTCGAGAAGCCGGGCATCTTCCTCACCCGGGCGCTGGTGTACCTCGACAACCGGGGCGTCGACGGGCTCGTCAACGGGCTCGCCGCCGCGGTCGGCGGTGGATCGGGTCGCCTCCGCCGGATGCAGACCGGCTTTGTCCGCTCGTACGCCACCTCGATCCTGGCCGGTGCGCTGCTGGTGATGGCGGCGTTCCTGGCGGTGCAGGCGGGGTGGTTGGCGTGATCGACCTCTTTCCGGCCGCCCCCGCCGGCGGACCACGCAGTGACGACGGAGGTAAGGCCGCATAATGTCCAACTTCCCGTTCCTCTCGGTGCTCACCGTGGCGCCGCTGGTGGGCGCCCTGGTGGTGGCCTTCCTGCCGCGCCACCGCCCGGAGCTGGCCAAGCAGGTGGCGTTCGCCTGGTCGCTGCTCGTGCTGGTGCTCTCGGTGGTGATGTGGGTCAGCTTCAACGCCGGCGGTGACCGGTTCCAGTTCCGCGAGTCGTACTCGTGGATTCCGAACTGGGGGGTCAGCTTCACCTTCGCCGCCGACGGCATCGCGTTGGTGATGCTGATGCTGATCGCGGTGCTGGTGCCGCTGGTGATCCTGGCGTCCTGGCACGACGCCGAGTCGTCGAAGCGGTCGGTGCCCGTCTACTTCGCGCTGCTGCTGGTCCTCGAGTGCACGATGATCGGCGTCTTCGCGGCCGCCGACGTCTTCCTGTTCTACGTGTTCTTCGAGGTCATGCTGGTCCCGATGTACTTCCTCATCGGCAGCTACGGCGGCCACCAGCGGCAGTACGCGGCGGTGAAGTTCTTCCTCTACTCGCTGGTCGGCGGTCTGTTCATGCTGGCCGCGGTGATCGGCCTCTGGGTGGTCGGTGGGAAGACCTTTGACTGGCAGGCGCTCTCGCAGGTCGACATCAGCACCGGCACCGAGCGGTGGCTGTTCCTCGGCTTCTTCCTCGCGTTCGCCATCAAGGCGCCGTTCTTCCCGTTCCACACCTGGCTGCCGGACGCCGGTGGGGCCGCCCCCGCGGGCGCGGCGGCGCTGCTCGTCGGGGTGCTGGACAAGGTCGGCACCTTCGGCATCCTGCGGTACTGCCTGCCGTTGTTCCCGGAGGCGTCGAAGTGGTTCGCCCCGTGGGCGCTGGCCCTGGGCGTGATCGGCATCGTCTACGCCGCGCTGCTGGCGGTCGGCCAGAACGACCTCAAGCGGCTGGTGTCGTACACCTCGATCGCGCACTTCGGCTTCATCGGGGTGGGCATCTTCGCCTTCACCACGCAGGCCGGCACCGGTGCGGTGCTCTACATGCTCAACCACGGCCTGGCCACCGGCCTGCTGTTCCTGGTGGTGGGCATGCTGATCGCCCGGCGCGGCTCGTCGTTGATCAGTGACTTCGGTGGGGCGGGCAAGCTGGTGCCGGTGCTCGCCGGGGTGCTCTTCTTCGCCGGTCTCGCCTCGTTGGCGCTACCCGGCACCGCGCCGTTCATCTCCGAGTTCCTGGTGCTGATCGGCACGTTCACCGTGAACAAGCCGGTAGCGGTGATCGCGACGCTCGGCATCATCCTGGCCGCCGCGTACGTGCTGTGGATGGTGCAGCGCACCACCCAGGGCACGTTGAACCCGGCGCTGACCGAGGTCGACGGCATGCGCCGGGACCTCAACCTGCGCGAGAAGGTCGTGGTTGCCCCCCTGATCGCGCTGATCGTGCTGCTCGGCTTCTTCCCCAAGCCGGTCACTGACGTGATCAACCCGGCCGTCCAGGCGACCATGGACGACATCGGCAGAACCGACCCGGCCCCGTCGGTGGGCACCGTCCAGGAGGCGCGCCGGTGAACGCGAGGAGTGC
Organism: Micromonospora sp. DH14; assembly: GCF_029809455.1. Lineage (NCBI taxonomy): Bacteria > Bacillati > Actinomycetota > Actinomycetes > Micromonosporales > Micromonosporaceae > Micromonospora > Micromonospora sp. DH14. Next base: position 213,289 of record NZ_JARVKT010000001.1, read on the forward strand.
AGCGAAGCGGAGCCCCGCAGTCGCGAACGAAAGGTCGGCACTGTGACCGAGTTGAAACTGCCGTCGATCGACTACGCGGCGATCGCTCCGATCCTGATCATGCTGGGCGCCGCGCTGTTCGGTGTGCTGGTCGAGGCCCTGGTGCCGCGGCGCTGGCGGCACCTGGTGCAGTTGACGCTGGCGCTGCTCGCGGTGCTCGCGGCACTGACCATGGTGGTCCTCAGCGCCGACGAGCGGATCATCACCGTCGGGCAGGCTCTCGCCATCGACGGGCCGACGCTCTTCCTCCAGGGCGCGATCCTGGTGCTGGCCGCGATGGCGCTGCTGCTGATCGGTGACCGCTCGGTCGAGCGGGGCGGGGCGTTCGTCGCCCAGGCCGCGGTGACCGCCGAGTCGGCCGACGACCGGCGGCAGGCCGAGGGGCGCAACGGTCTCACCGAGGTCTACCCGCTCGCCACGTTCGCGATCGGCGGCATGCTGATCTTCGTGGCGGCGAACGACCTGCTGACCATGTTCATCGCGCTGGAGGTCTTCTCCCTGCCGCTCTACCTGCTCTGCGCGCTGGCCCGTCGCCGGCGTCTGCTGAGCCAGGAGGCGGCGATGAAGTACTTCCTGCTCGGCGCGTACGCCTCCGCGTTCTTCCTGTTCGGCGTGGCGCTGATCTACGGCTTCACCGCCGGCATCCCGGGCCGCTCGGCCGGCGTCGACTTCGCGACCATCCACGCGGCGGTGAGCGAGTCGCCGGCCAGCCCGGTGCTGCTCTTCGCCGGCATGGCGCTGCTCGCCATCGGTCTGCTCTTCAAGGCGGCGGCGGCCCCGTTCCACGTCTGGACCCCGGACGTCTACCAGGGCGCTCCGACCCCGGTCACCGGGTTCATGGCGGCCTGCACCAAGGTCGCCGCGTTCGGTGCGCTGCTGCGTGTCTTCCAGGTCGCGTTCGCCGACGCCAACTGGGACTTCACCCCGGTCCTCGGCGCGGTGGCGGTGCTGACCATGCTGGTCGGTGCGGTGCTCGCGGTCACCCAGACCGACATCAAGCGGCTGCTCGCGTACTCCTCGATCGCCAACGCCGGCTACCTGCTGGTCGGTGTGTTGGCGCCGAGCCGTGACGGGCTCGCCGGCACCATGTTCTACCTGGTCGCGTACGGCTTCTCGGTGTTGGCGGCGTTCGCCGTGGTGACGCTGGTCCGCGACGACGACGGCGAGGCCACTCACCTGTCCCGCTGGGCCGGGCTGGGCCGGCGGTCGCCGTTCTTCGCGGCGCTGTTCACGTTCATCCTGCTGGCCTTCGCCGGTATTCCGCTGACCAGTGGTTTCACCAGCAAGTTCGCCATCTTCGGGCCGGCGCTGGAGGGTGGCCAGGCCTGGCTGGTGATCGCCGGTGTGCTGACCAGCATGGTCCTCGCGTTCCCGTACCTGCGGGTCGTGGTGATGATGTGGCTCTCCGAGCCGGGCGAGTCCACCCCGACCGTCACCGTGCCCGGTGGGCTCACCGCCGCCGCGCTGATGATCGGTGTGCTGGCGACCCTGGTGCTGGGCGTCGCCCCGGCGCCGCTGCTCGATCTGGCGACCGGAGCTGCCGAATTCGTTCGATAACCGAAAGATCGATCACCGGGGGTCGGCGCGTGTTCACGTGCCGGCCCCCGGTGCGTATCCCCGGCCCGGAGCAGGTCGTACGGGTGTGGCATGGTTGATGGCGTGGTGAATCCGGCGGGCGAGCGTTCAGGTGCCTCCGGCTCCGGCGGTCGGCGGGGTCGGGCGAGCACGAGTCAGTTCGGCGCGCTTGGTCTCAATCTCGCCGATCCCCGTGTCGAGGCGTCCGTGGTGGGCCTGCTCGACACGGTCGAGGTCGAGTTGCGGGCCAGCGTGTCCAGCGCCGACCCGTTCGTCACGGAGGCTGCCCGGCACCTCGTGGAGGCCGGTGGGAAGCGTTTCCGGCCGTTGCTGGTGGCGCTCGGCGCGCAGTTCGGTGACCCGACCGGTGCGCAGGTCGTCCCGGCCGCCGTGGTGATGGAGCTCACTCACCTCGCCACCCTCTACCACGACGACGTGATGGACGAGGCCGCCGTCCGTCGGGGCGCGCCGAGCGCGAACTCCCGGTGGACCAACTCGGTCGCCATCCTGGTCGGTGACTACCTCTTCGCCCGCGCGGCGGACATCGCCGCTGATCTGGGCCCCGAGGCGGTCCGGTTGCAGGCGCGCACCTTCGCCCGGCTGGTGCACGGTCAGATCGCGGAGACCGTGGGGCCACGCCCCGATGACGACCCGGTGAGCCACTACCTGCACGTCATCGCCGAGAAGACCGGCTCGCTGATCGCCACGTCGGCCCGTTTCGGCGGCATGTTCGGTGGCGCCGCCCCCGAGCACGTGGAGGCCCTCGCCGGGTACGGCGAGACGATCGGCGTCGCCTTCCAGCTCTCCGACGACCTGCTGGACATCGCCTCCGAGTCGGTGCAGTCGGGCAAGACCCCCGGCACCGACCTGCGCGAGGGTGTCCCGACGCTGCCGGTGCTCTACGCCCGTGAGGCGGACGACTCCGACGCGTCGTCGGTGCGGCTGCGGGAGATCCTGGCGACCGGCCCGTTGACCGACGACGCGTTGCACGCCGAGGCGTTGGGGCTGCTGCGGGAGAGCCCGGCGCTCAAGCGGGCCCGGGAGACGGTGCGCAGCTACGCCGAGGAGGCCCGTGCGCAGCTCGCCCCGCTGCCGCACGGCCCGTCCCGCAGCGCGCTCGAGTCGCTCTGCGACTACATCGCCGACCGCACCAGCTGATCCGCGCCCCGCCCCGCTGCGGCGGCGACGCGGGTCAACAGTCGGCTGCCGGCGAGCATGAGAGCGGCGGCGAGGAGCATCGCCACGGCCGCGGTGGTCCACATCGCCGGGTAGCCGAGGTGCGCGGCGAGTGGGCCGAGGCTCAGCGGGCCGAGGCAGCCGCCCGCGTACACCCCGGTCTGGGTGATCGAGGTGGCGGCGGCCGGTGACTGCGGGTGCAGCCGGACCACCGCGAAGTTCATCAGGCCGGGCCAGGCCCAGCCCAGGCCGAAGCCGAGCACCACGCCGACGACCAGCGGCACCGAGCCGGTCACCGCGAGCAGGCCCAGCCCGACCGCGCCGACCAGCAGCATCGCGGCGATGAGGGCGACGTGGCCGGTGTCGCGGCGGTCGGCCAGCCAGCCGGCGCCCACCCGGGCGGCCACGCAGACCGCGCTGCCCAGGGTCAGGGTGAGGCCGGCCAGGCCCGGCGAGAGGCCCCGGGCGGCGGCGGAGTCGACCAGGAAGGTGCCCAGCGCGTTGGCCGCGCCCGACGCCAGCGTCGCCGCCGCGCCGATCACCACCAGCGCCACCGTCGCCCGCGCAGCGCGCGTCGCGCCGGCTCGCCGGGCCGGGCCGGGCAACTGCCGGGGTACGGCGGCAAGCGTGGTCAGCGCGGCCACCGCGGCGGCCACGAACGCCCAGCGCCAGCCGGCGGTGAGCGCGATGGTGGGTACCGCCGCCCCGGCCAGCAGGGTGGAGACCGGGATGGCGGCCTGCTTGACCCCGAACGACAGCCCCTGCCGTCGCGCCGGCACGTGCTGGGCGAGCGCGGTGTTGCTGGCCAGTTGGCCGAGCGCGTTGGCCGCGGCGCTGAGCGCCAGCAGGCCGACCAGCACCGGGTACGACCGGGCGAAGGCGGCCATGGCCAGCATCGACCCGGCGGCCAGCAGGATGCCGCTGCGGGCCACCACTGTCGGTCCGTACCGCTCGACCAGGCGGCCGGAGGGCACCGAGGCCAGCGCGCTGACCCCGAAGTAGACGGAGACGGCCAGGCCCAGGCCGGCCGGCGAGAAGCCGAGGTCGGTGCCCATCTGCACGGCGAGACCGCCGAGCAGGAAGACGGGGAGTACGCAGGCCACGGTGGTGGCGACTGCGCCGGCGCTGGCCCGGACCGGATGGGGTCGGGCGAGCGCCGGATCGGGGGTGTTGGCGGTGTTGGTCATCGTTGGGCAAACCTACGTGAGCCCCGCTCAGCGCACTCCTGGTGACCGGCGGGGCACTAGCTGTGGATGGTGATCTGGCATCCTCGACCCGAACAGGCATTTCGCACCGGGCCTGTTTTTCATATGGTGTAAGTCCCCGGCGGCGGAGGTGGTTGTGCGCGACCCCTTGGCAGAACCTTCGGACCTGATTCGCAGCGTGTCCCGAGCGCTACGGGTGCTGGAGTCGGTCGGTCGCGCCCCGAAGGGCCTGACCGTCAAGCAGATCGCCCGGCGCTGTGAGCTGACCGTGGCCACCACGTACCACCTGGTCCGCACCCTCGCCTACGAGGGCTACGTGATCCGTCGCGAGGACGGCACGTACATCGTGGGGTTGGAGGTGGCCGACCGGTACCGGGAGCTTGTCACCGCGTTCCGGGGCCCTCCGGTGGTCGGTGAGACGCTGCGGCGGGCCGCTCTGGACACCGGCTACAGCCACTACCTCGGTCGGTTCGTCGGCGGTCAGGTGGCCCTGACCGCGGTCGCCGAGGGGCACCGCTCGCCCCACCTGGAGGACCTGGTCCCCGGCTTCGACGAGGGGGCGCACGCCACAGCCCTCGGCAAGTCGTTGCTCGCCACCCTGACGAGCGACCAGCGCTACCGCTATCTGCGTGAGTACGGCATGCGCCCGTTCACCACCGCCACGCTGACCACCCCCGAGAGTTTCGAGGCCGACCTGGCCGCCGGCGACCGGCGCGGCATGCAGTTGGAGATGGGACAGTTCCGGCAGGGGGTGGCCTGCGCCGCGGTGCTCGTCGCGCCGGACAAGGACATGGAACGCCGCGTCGTGCTGGCCTGCGCGTTGCCGGCCAGCGAGATGATGACCTCCGCCCGGGTGGTACGCGCCAAGCTGCTCACCGTGGCCCGCAGCGTGGCCGACGGCATCGCCTCCGACAACTGACCGCCGAGAGGCCCTCTCCCCGGTTGGGAGAGGGCCTCTCGGGGCGGTCCAGCGCCGGACCGCCGGGAACAACGTCACCGGCCTTTCGGCCGCGGGTACGACGTCAGCTGCCCACCGGGCCGCCGTCGAGGCGCCAGGTGACCACCACGCCCGGCTTGGCGTAGTCGCCGTCCGGCCAGTTCGAGGCCGGGTTCTCCACCGAAGCGCCGGTGATCTCGCCCGGGTGCTGCACCGCGACGAAGAGCGAACGGTTGTCGCCGGTGATGAACGGGCCGCAGGTCTCCGCGCCGAGCGGCACGGTCAGGAACTGCTTGAGGTGACCCCGCTGCGGACCCTCCACGGCGGTGGCGAACAGGCCGTCGTTGCTGCCCAGCGCGTTGCCGTCGGTGGAGATCCAGAGGTTGCCGGTGGCGTCGAAGGCGACGTTGTCCGGGCAGGAGATCGGGGACACCTGGGCCTTGTCGTACCCGGCGAAGAACGTCGTCGGGTCGGTCGGGTCGCCGCAGACGATCGGCAGCGACCAGGCGAAGGTCTCCGCGGCGTTGTCGTTGCGGTCCTCGACCAACTCCAGGATCTGGCCGTGCTTGTTGGCGTTGCGCGGGTTGGCCTCGTCCGGCTTCGGGTTGCTGCCGACGCCGCGGTTGGTGTTGTTGGTCAACGCCACGTACACCTTGCCGGTGAGCAGGCTCGGCTCGACGTCCTCGGGGCGGTCCATCTTGGTCGCGCCGACCTTGTCACCGGCGAGCCGGGTGAAGGTGAGCACGTCGGCGGCGGTCATCCCGTCGACGAACGACCGGTTGCCGCTGACCAGCTTGATCCAGCGACCCCGGCCGTTGAAGGCGCCGTCGGTGGGGAGCTTGCCCGAGCCGTCGATCTCGGCGGCGCTGCTCTGGTCGAGCTTCGCCACGTAGAGCGTGCCGGACTCCAGCAGGGTCAGGTTGTGCTTGCGGGCAGCCCAGGAGTTGCCCTTCATGAACTTCTTGTCCGAGACGAACTTGTAGAGGTAGTCGAACCGCTCGTCGTCGCCCATGTACGCGACCACGTGGCCGTCCTTCGCGACGATCACGTTGGCACCCTCGTGCTTGAACCGGCCCAGCGCGGTGTGCTTGCGCGGGCGGCTCTCCGGGTCGAACGGGTCGATCTCGACGACCCAGCCGAAGCGGTGTGCCTCGTTGGGGTGCTTCGCCAGGTCGAAGCGCTCGTCCGCGCGCTCCCACTTGCGGCTGCCGCTGGGGTAGCGGCTGGCGGTGCCGATGCCGTAGCGGTCCAGCTTCGGCTTCAACTCGGCCGGGGCCGCGTCGGCGCCCACGAAGTACTGGTTGAAGTTCTCCTCGCCGGACAGCACGGTGCCCCACGGGGTCACGCCACCGGCGCAGTTGTTCAACGTGCCGACGACGGTACGACCCTTCGGGTCGGCGGCGGTCTTCAGCCAGGCCGAGCCGGCGGCCGGGCCGGTGAGATCGAACTTGGTGCTCAGCGCGGTGACCCGCCGGTTGTACGGCCGGGGGCCCTTGCCGACCGGCTGCCACTGCCCGGTGCCCGCGACGCGTTCGAGCTCCACCACTGACATGCCGTGCGCGGCCATGGCGGTGCGCAGCTGCTCCACGGAGAGCCCGTCCAGGCCCGGGAAGCCCGGGAACATCAGGTCCTCGTTGGTGTACTCGTGGTTGACCACGAGCAGCGCCCGCTTGCCCTGCTTGTCCAGCGGCAGCACACCGACGAAGTCGTTGTTGTAACCGAACTGCTTGGACTGCGCGGCGGCGCTCTGGTGGTGCAGGTTGAACTCCGGTGCACCCGGCAGCACCGGGTCACCCCACTTGATCACCACGGCGTGGTCGTAGCCATTCGGCACGACGAGGGTGTCCAACTTGTTCGGCGGGATCGGCTTGAAGGTCAGCGCCCCGCTGCCGACTCCGGTGCTCGGGCGGCCGAAACCGAAGGCCTCCGGGACGTCCGGGGTGGTGGCCGGTGCGGCCACGGCCGGGGCCGCACCGGCCAGCGCACCGGCCGCCGCGCCGCCGAAACCGAGCACCAGCGCGCCCACCGCGCCGGCCCGGACAACGCCACGCCGGGACATCTCGGCGTTCACCACGTCGCCGAAGTACGCGTTGTCGGAGGTGTTCGGTACCGGGTGGTCGCAGGCGTTTCCGCACCGGTACAGACAGGTCATGGCGTCACGGGTGCCATGGCGGGCGCCGGTCAACAGGGGGAGCAGCCGGGGGCGGTCGCTCATGGGGGAGGCCTCCAGAGGAGTCGGTGGCACGACAGGCGGCGTACCAGCCGGACGCTAGGAGGACGTGGTGAGCGCACGTCGGCCACGGTGTGAACCGGGCATGAACACCTTCACGGGCGGCAACCACCCCGCAACCGGCCTGACCTCGGGCTGAACCGATCGGCGTGACCGCACGTATTCCCAGGCGGACGCCACCGCCGGACGCGCGCCGGAAGCGAGGAGACCGCCATCAGCGACCACGACGCCCAACTGCTGCGCGCGTTGCACGACGAGCACGCGGAGGCGCTGTACACCCACGCCCTGCGGCTGGTCAACGGGGACCGGCAGCGGGCCGAGGACCTGGTCCAGGAGACGCTGCTGCGGGCCTGGCGACATCCGGAGTCACTCGACCCGAGACGCGGATCGGTGCGGTCCTGGCTGTTCACCACCGCCCGCAACCTGGCCATCGACGCCTGGCGGCGGCGATCCACCCGGGTCGGCGAGGTGTTCACCGACGACCTGCCGGAGCCGCCCGAGGTGATCGACGAGGCCGAACGGGCGGTGGAGGCGTGGACCGTCGCCGAAGCGCTGAACCGCCTCAGCCCGACCCACCGGGAAGTGCTGGTCGAGTGCTTCTACCAGGGGCGGTCGGTGGCCGAGGCGGCGTCCCGCCTGGGCGTGCCGCCGGGGACCGTGAAATCCCGCACCCACTACGCGCTGCGGTCTCTACGGTTGGTCCTTGCCGAGATGGGGGTGACGGGATGACCCGGTGCGAGTTCGCGTACGACGACGGCGCGTACGTGCTGGGTGCCCTGGCCCCTGCCGAGCGGGCGGCCTACGAGCGGCACCTCGGCGGCTGCGCCTCGTGCCGGGAGGCGGTCGCCGAGATCGCCGTGCTGCCCGGGTTGCTCGGACGCCTCGACCCGGCGGGGCTGGAGCAGATCCTGCCGCCACCGGCACCGCCCAGGGTGCCCGCGCTGCTCGCCGAGGCCCGCCAGCGCCGCCGTCGGGAACGCTTCGCGGACCGGCGACGGTACGCGCTGACCACACTGGCCGCCGCCGGGCTGGCGCTGCTGGTCGGCGTGGGGACGGCGATGGCGCTGCCCCGACCGGCCGGCCCTCCCGGGCCGCCCGGGGCGCAGGGCACCCCGGCCCCGCAGGTGTCGATGGTGGCCATGCGACCGGTGGCCGCCGCCGGGCCGGTGCACGCCGACCTCGGGCTCACCGGCACCAAGTGGGGTACCGAGGTGACCATGCGCTGCGGGTACGACGCGCGGACGAGCTACGGCAAGGCGTACCCGTTCCGGCTCGTGGCGCGCGGCCCGAACGGCGCCACCGAGCAGATCGGCTCCTGGCTGGCGGCCCCCGGTGACGATCTCAGCTTCACCGGTGCCACCAGGTTCACCGACGCCGAGCTGGTCAGCGTGGAACTGCAGAGGGCCGATGGCACGCCGATCCTCACCTACGCCGTCCCCTGACCCTGCGCGCGACCTCGGGTCAGGGGGTGGGGACGGGGGTTGGGGTTGGGGTGGGTCGGCGGGACTGGCGGGTGCGGCGGGAGGAGCGGACTGCGTCGGCGGTGAAGACGATCAGGGCCAGCCAGACCAGCGCGAAGCCGGCCAGACGGGCCGGCGGCATCGGCTCGTGGAAGATCAGCACACCGCAGCCGAGCTGAAGGATCGGCGCCAGGTACTGGATCATGCCGAGGCCGCTCAGGGGCAGCCGGTTGGCCGCCCCGGCGAACATGAGCAGCGGAATCGCCGTGGCCGCGCCGGCCAGCACCAGCAGTGCGGTGTGCCCGGCGGAGACGTGCCCGAAGGTCAGGTCGGCCTTCGCCGTGAGCCACCCCAGGTAGCCCAGCGCCGGCAACGCCAGCACCGCCGACTCGACGAAGAGCCCCTCGGCCGCCGGCAGCCCCAGCCGCTTCTTGACCAGGCCGTAGCCGGCGAAGCTGAACGCCAGGGTCAACGCCAGCCAGGGCAGCCGACCGTAGTCAATGGTGAGCACCGCGACCGCCGACGCGCCGATCCCGAGCGCCACCCACTGCGCCGGGCGTAGCCGCTCCCGCAGCACCGTCACCCCGAGCAGCACCACGACCAGCGGGTTGATGAAGTAACCGAGCGCGGTCTCCACCACCCGGTCGGAGTTCACCCCGTAGATGTAGGTGCCCCAGTTGACGGCGATCAGCGCGGCGGCGGCCACGATCCCCGCCATCGCCCAGGGGCGGCGCAGCAGCGCCCGCAGGAAGCCGACGTTGCGCAGCGCCGCCAGCAGCAGGGCCACGAAGAGCACCGACCAGACGATCCGGTGGGCCAGGATCTCCAGCGGGCCGGCGGGTCGCAGCAGCTTCAGGTAGAGCGGAAAGAAACCCCAGAGCAGGTACGCGCCGAGCCCGTAGAGGTATCCCAGGCGGAGTGGTGTCACGCTTCCACCGTAAGGGGCGTAGTGCTGCCTTGTTCCTTTCCGGTGATCGGGGTCACCGGCGGTCGCCGGTCGAGCTGCATCCACCGCTGCGGGTTGTCCAGCGGCGTGAAGCCAACCCCCGCGTACACCTGGTGCGCGTCGTTGGTGCAGAGCAGGATCCGGCGTACGCCCAGCTCGGCCAGGTGGTCGCGGACCGCGCCGGCCAGCCACCCGCCCAGTCCCCGTCCCCGGGCGGCCCGGTCGACGTACACGTCGCAGAGCCAGGCGAAGGTGGCACCGTCCGTGACGACCCGGGCCACCGCCACCTGGCGGCCGTCCTTCGGGCGGTAGATGCCGAACGGCAGTGAGCCGGCGAACGACCGTTCGGTGGTCTCCCGGTCCCGCCCGAGCGCCCAGTACGCGTCGGTGGACAACCAGTGGTGCACCAGGTCCAGATCGATCCGCGCCGGATCGGTGCTGAGCAGGTGACCGTCGGTGTGGGTCAGTGAGAACATGCCGCGACGCTAACCGTCGGGATGGGCACCCGGGCCGGCCAATTCCCGAACTCTGGTCAGCGGCCCGCCGGGGCCCCGGACCAGGTCGAGGGCCCCGGCAAGCCGGGTCGGTGTTGGCTGGTCGCCGGTCAGTCCCGGTCGAGGACGGCGCCGAGGATCCAGGTCACGATGCTCACGAAGAGAGCGCCGAGCACCGCCGCCGGCCAGAAACCGTCCACTTCGAACGGCAGCCCGGCCTGGTCGGCGATCCAGCTGGTGAGCAGGAACAGCAGACCGTTCACCACCAGGGCGATGAGACCCAGGGTCAGCAGGTAGAAGCCACAGCCGACGGTCTTGATGATCGGCTGGAGAACCGCGTTGACCACACCGAAGATCACCGCCACCAGAAGCAGCGTGGTCACCGTCTCGGTGGCCGAGTTCGAATCCAGGGAGATGCCCGGAATGAGGAGCGTGGCCAGCCAGAAAGCCAGAGCTGTGCTGGCCAGCCGAATCAGCAGACCTTTCAGAAAACCCATGGCGGGGATCGTGCCACGGACCACGCACCGGCGTAACCCGACAGCTGGCCATCCTGGTGATCAGCCGCGCCTCGGCGGCCCGACCGGTCAGCCGCGCCTCGGCGGCCCGATCAGCTGCGCCTCGATCGGTGTGGGGGAGAGCAGCGCCCAGCGCAGCGCCCGGCGGTTGACCACCGCCACCATGTCCTCCCGGATCCGGGTCAGCCACTCGGCCGAGCCGCCCAGCCCCAGCGCTGCTCCGGCCAGGGCGGCCTCGGCGGAGGTCAACGGCTGGAGCAGCGCCAGGTCGGCCCGGCTCAGCGTGTCCACATCCGCCGGTGTCAGCTCGTCGCGTACCACCAGTGTGGCCCGCCACGGCGGGCCCGGCGCGGCCTCGGCCGCCACCGGCCCGGCGTCGACGATCAACAACAACGGACGCAGCGCCGTACCCACCCCGTCGGCGACCGCCCGACCCGGCGGCAGCAACGGGATCGTGCCGCCCGGTGCGCCAACCCCCCGGACGAACGGCTCCCAGGCGCGTGGCCGGACCGTCTGCACCACCACCAGGGCGCCGAGTGCCAGCGCGCGCAGGCCCACCAGTTGGGCGGCGCGCACCCCGCCGACCAGCAGCACCCGGGTGCTCTCCGGCCGGAACAGTCGTACGGTGACGGCCCTGCCGTGCCGGTTGGTGCCGACCATCAGCCCCGCGTCGCCCACCGAGAGCTCCCAGTCGGTCACCGCTGCGCCGGGCTGCGACCCGGCTGCCGGTGGGCGGGGTTGCGCTCCGGACGCCGGCAACGCCAGCGGCAGCGTGGCGGCCAGCCCGCTCAGGTGGGCACCGTCGAGCCGCCGCAGCTTTCCGCCCAGGTCGGTCACCAGTCGGACCAGCGCCTCGGTGGCCGCCGCCAACTCGGCCGCCGTCCCGGCCGCCAGACGCACCGTCAGCTCGGTCGGCACTGCGGTGGTCGCCGGTGGATGCGACGACGGCGTCACCGTCGGCGCCGGACCCGAGCACAGGGACACCGTCGTGGCCGTCGCCGGCAGCGCGAGCAGGCGGGGCACCAGCCGGCGTCCACCCGTACCGCCCGGGTCGGGCCACTGGGTCAGCAGGAAGGTGGCCTGGACCAGAGTGCCGGACCGGATCACCGGCCAGGACTCCCGGACCGGTTCGCCGTCCTGGTGGGCCAACTCGCCCAGGACGCGCAGCGCCGCGGGCACCCCGAGCGGTCGCGCGGCCAACGGCCCGAGACGCCTGACGATCCGGCGGACCGTGCCGGCGAGCACCCGGCGCAGATCCTCCTCGGACCAACCGTCGACCCGCAGCACCCGGACGGCCACCACCGCCCGTTCCCGCCCGGCGAGCCGCCCGTCGGTGAGCTGCCGGTACGAGGTGCCGACCGTGCCACCGGCGCTCGGCACCGGTGCCGGTGCGCCCGCGAGCAGCAGTTGGACCAGCTGTGGGGGCAGGTCCGGCCCGGCCGGCGGGAGCAACGCGGCCGGGGCGGGGATCGCCTGGGACGCGTCGCCCAGCAGGTCGCCCGGGTCACCCAACTCCAGCAGCGCGACCATTCCCGTGGTGTCCGCCAGGACCGCCGCCGGCCCACCGGTCAGCTCGGTCGAGCGGACGACGGTGCCCGGGGCGACCAGGTCGAGCAGTTCAGCCGCTCCGGCCGGCCCGGTCAGCGCCCGACGGCGGGTGAGGTGCCCGACGGCGGTGCCCAGCCACTCGAAGAGCCACCGCCCCCGAAGCGGCACCCAGGCGGCCGCCACCAGCAGCACGGCCACCAGGGCGGCCGCCGCGACGACCGGTGCGGGGCGGCCCAGGGCGACGAGGACGAGCGCCGCCGCGACCTGCGCGGTGACCAGTTGGCCGGCTCGCGTGCGGGCACCCGCGCGACGGCCGACCGCCACCCAGCGGCCCACCGTCGACCGACGACCGGGCGCGCGCTGACCGGCCGACGCCGGGCCACTGTCGGTGGGTCGGGCCGGCCCGGTCGCCGGTGCGCGGGCCCCTGCCCCGGAGTCGACAGGGGTCGGTGGGTGCGGCCCTCCGGTGGTGATCGCCGGCACCGTGCCTCCTCGACCAGTGGGACCGGGTCGGGCGGTCGGCCGCCGCTGACGGCCCGTCACGCGCCGCGACGTGGCTGCGGCACATCGTAAGCGACCGATGGCCGCCTCGGTTGTCCACAGGGGAAGCCCGTGGGGTGGCAGAACTGCTACGAGGTCGCTACCGTCAGCCACGAAGTCCTTCGCTGACCCGTGTCTCAGTGCTCGACGACCGGGCCAAGCGACGACGCGTCGCCCACCGTGGACGCGTCGACGGCCAGGTTCGATCCGAGAAACGAGGTGACGTCCGGGTGTCCCAAACCAAGGCAGAAGCCGCAGTCATGCAGCAGACCGCCGCGAAGTTCGAGCAGGTGGACCAGTCGTTGCAGTCCATGCTGACCGGCCTGTTGGCCGAGCTGGAGGTGTTGCAGCAGGCCTGGCGTGGCGCTGGCGGCCGGTCGTTCGAGCAGGTCAAGCAGCAGTGGTCACAGGACCAGGCCGCGCTGCACCGCGCCCTGCGGGAGACCGCCGGTGCGATCCGCACCGCCGGCCGGCAGTACGACGTGTCCGACGACGAGGTGGCCAGCCGGGTGGCCGGCACCAACCGCGGCGGCATCCAGCTGCCGCTCTGATCCCGCTGGGGAGGGAATCCGATGGACCATGGTGTGCTGGTCGTCAACTTCGCCGCGCTGCAGCAGGCCGGCGCTGACATCCAGAAAGCGTTGAACACCCTCGACGCGCAACTCGGTCAACTCGAACGGGACGCCGCCCCGCTGGTGGCGAGCTGGACGGGCGAGGCGCGGCAGGCCTACGAGCAGCGGCAGGCGCGGTGGCGCTCGGCCTCACAGGACCTCCAGGCGATGCTGCGTGACATCAGGCTGGCGGTGAACGACTCCGCCACCGACTACCTGGACACCGAGAAGAAGAACACCGGGCTGTTCCAGTGAGCGATGTGGGCCGGGAGCGCTGACCGTGTCCGGGTCAGCGCCCCGCCCGCGGCCGGTCGCAGGGCCGGGCCGCGAGTGGGTGGGCTCAGGCCGGGCCGGCCGGGCGCCAGCGCCGACGGGCGCCCCGGGGCACCACCACTGCCAGCAGCGCCACGGTGAGCGCCGTCATGCCGACCACCGCGCCGACCAGCAGGGCCCGGTCCCGCGCGGCGGCCCGGCGGGTCTGGCGGGCGCGTTGCGCCGGGTCGGCCCGGTCGTCGGCGAGCGCGGCGACCGGCACCGCGCCCGCCGGCCGGCCGCCGCTGGTCTCGGTGACCGCCCGGTATGGGTTCAACACCCCGGCGCCGTACCCGCCGCCGTGGCCCGCGCCCGGAGCTGGATCGGCGGTGGCGATGATCCGCTCCGCGACCTGGGCGGCGGTCAGCTCCGGCCGGTACTCCCGCAGCAGAGCTGCCGTGGCGGCCACGAAGGGCGCCGCGTAACTGGTGCCTTCGACCCGGTGGTGGCCTGCGCCGGGGGCGGCGGTCAGCACCTCGCTGCCGGGTGCCACCAGGTCGACGTACGGGCCGGTCTGCGAGAAGGTCGCCCGCCCGCCGTCCGCCCCGATCGCGCCCACACCGAGCACCCCGTCGTAACCGGCGGGGAACGGTCGGGGGTTCCCGCTGTCGTGCAGGTTCCCGGCGGCGGCCACCAGCACCACGTTCCGGTCGACCGCGTACCGGACGGCAGCACGGACCTCGGGGTCGTCCGCGTACAGCACCACGGACAGGTTCACCACGTCGGCGTCGTGGTCGACGGCCCACCGGATGGCCCGGGCGAACTCGTCGGCGCTGACCGTACGCCCCGACTCCCGCCCCTGCACCACCTGTTGCTCACTCACCCGCACCGGCAGGATCCGGGCACCCGGCGCGAGCCCGCGGAAGGCGACGTCGGGGTGGGGCGCCGCCGCGATGATGCTCGCCACACCGGTGCCGTGCCCGGCGCAGTCCCGACGGCCGTCCCCGCCGGGGTCGAGCAGGTCGGCACCGGCCAGCACCCGCCCGGCCAGCTGCGGGTGCACCCGGTCCACCCCGGAGTCGACCACCGCGACGGTCACCCCGACGCCGGTGGCCAGCGGCGCGAGCCGGGCGGGGTCGTACCGTTGCTGCGGCCAGGGCGCGGCGGTGACCGGCCGGACGGGGGCGAGTGCCGTCGCGCAGGCCGGCGCCGCCCGGAACCCGGCGGCGACGGCGACGGTCGGAAGGGCCGGTACGGTCAAGAGGCTGGCGGCCAGACCGGCGAGGACCGGGCGCGTGATCGACCGGGACATCGACGCCCTCCGTATCGTGTCGGCTCCGGAACGGGATGTTATCGCCTCCCCGACACCCTGACCGGCCGCCGCCGGCCAGCCATTGTGATCTTGGTGCCACCTTGTAGGTTGTACGCGATACCTGTGGCCTGTTCTCGGAAGGGGAGGTGGCCGTGACCGCATGGGAGCCGGCCACGGAGGCCGAGGTGGCGATGCGCGACGCGCTGCGCGCCAACGACCAGGAGCTCTACTTCCGGCTCCTATCCCGCACCGATGTGCTGCTGCCGGTCTCCGCGCCGACGCGGCCCGGCCAGCCACCCGCCGGATGGGGCACCTGGACCACCGGCGGCCGGACCCACGTCCTGGCCTTCACCTCCGCCGCCGCACTGCGGGCCTGCCTGGGCGACAACGCCGGCAGCAACCGGCGCATCCCCTTCGCCGATCTCGCGGCCAGTTGGCCCAACCACGAGTGGTGGCTCGCCGTCAATCCGGGGCTGCCGGTCGAGGGTTACCTGCCGGCCTGGTTCGTGTCGCAGCTGTCCCGGGGCGACGTGCGGCTGCCCGGCCGGGCCATGGGTGCCCGCGCTCGGCTGGAGCGAGCCGAGACGTTGGCCCGCACCCGGCCCGGCATGCCACCTCGCGACGCCGCGCCAGCCGCCGGATCGGCCCCGGCGACCGGGGCGGCCCCGTCCGGGCCCGAGAGCGCTCCGATCTCGCCCCGAAGGCCGAGCCGGGGCGGACTGCCCCGGGTCGGTACGCCGTCGGTGCCGGGCCCGGCACCCCGGCCACCCGTTCCCGCCGAGCCGCCGCGCCGCGCCGGCCAGGAGGACCTGCCCGCCGCCGGCCAGCGGCACCCGAGCGAGCCACCCCGGCCCGCACCCGGCAGCGGAGCCCTGCCCCGCACCGGCCGGCCGTCCCGGTTCACCCCGTTGGCGTCCGCCGCCCCCACCACCGAGCAACAGGGGCCGAGCGGGGGCTGGCCGGCGCCGACCCGGCCGGTGGACGACGGCCCCGCCGTGGGTAACGGCAACAGCGGCCCCCAGGCGGCGCCCCGGCGCTCCTTCTTCGACCCCAGCCCCGCCCGCGATCCGGCCCCGAGCGGGGGTCGTCAGGGTGACCGGGCGGCCCCGCCGACCCGGTTCGGGCGAGGCAGCCAGCCCTTTCCCCGCCGTCGCCCAGCCGACGCTCCGGCCGACGAGACGGCGACGCGGGCCTTCCAGGTGGCAGCGGACCCGGCGGCCACCCAGCCGATCCGGCGGCCGGAGGGCGGCCCCGGCACGTCCCGGAGGGTGGACGTGCCGGCATCCGGCGAGGAGATCACCCAACCGCTGCGGCCGCGTCGGCACAACCCGCTTGCCGAGGAGCCCACCCGCGCGTTCCGGGTGACCGCTGAGCCTCCCCTGACCGGTGCCCCTGGGCGGCCCGATCCCTCGGCGGAGGCGACGCAGGCCATCCCGCAGGACCGGCAGGGCCGGTTCGGGCCGACAGAGGACCTGCCGGAGTCCGTCGCGGAACCGGTCTCCGGGCCACCCGCGCCGCGCCGCGGCTTCACGCCCATCGTCATCGAGGGCACCATCATCGAGTCCCGCGACCTCACCGACCCGGTCGAGAGCGGCGCGCCGGCCGAGACGGCCCACCGGCCCAGCCCCGCCGAGGCCGCCCCGCCACCGTTCGGCTCGCCGCCCCCCGGTCCGGGCCTGTTCGTTCCCTCGTCTCCCGGCCCCAGCGCCGCCGAGGCCGCCCCGCCACCGTTCGGCTCGCCGCCCCCCGGCCCCGGCCTGTTCGATCCGTCGCCCCCCGGCCCCTCCGCTCCCGCGTCGTTCAACCTCGGTCAACCGGTCGCGAGCCCGCCCGTCCCGCCCCCCTCGATTCCGACGGAGGCCGGCGATGGCAGCGGTGATCCGGGTTTCGACGGCCGTGTCGACACCCCGCTCGGTGCCGACCGCGCCGACAGCGGTGCCCCGTCGGCCGGCCTGAACGGTTCGGAGCAGGCCGGCGGCGAGGGCATGTTCGGCGGCGAGAGCGTGTTCGGCGGCGACGGCCCGCATCCGCCGGCCGACGAGCCGGCGCCGGTCGAGTTCGAGCCGGCCAACACGGTCGAGGAGGACCTGCTCAGCGCCGCCAGCTCCGGCAGCACCGACACCTTCCTGTCCACCCTGCTGCTGGCCCGGGTGCTGCTTCCGGCGGCACCGGACTCGGCACCGGGAAGCCGCCCGGGAGATCCCGGCTTCGTCTGGCGTACCGGGCAACTCGACGGCGAGACGTACGTGGTGGTCTACACGTCACCGGAGCGCCTCGCCGACCACGTCGACGGGGACGTCGACACGGTCCGGGTGAAGTTCGCCCAACTGATCCGGCGCTGGCCCGACGAGGACTGGTCGTTCGCGGTCAACCCGGGCACGCCGGTCGGTGCGAAGTTACCCGGCGAACAGATCGTCGCGTTGGCCAACTGGGCCGCCGAGGTGGGGCTCGGCGACGACCTGGAAGTCGACCAGGTGGAGGCGCCGGCCGCGGCCGAGCCGGCCGCCCGCCCCCGGTACGCCCCGGCGGCTGTCGACCCGACCCGGCCGACGGTCATGCAGAAGGCGATCGCACCGAGCCAGCTCGCGTACTACCTGGACCGTGGGTACGACCGGGTGTCCGGGTTCGTGCACCGGGCCGGTGAACTGTCCCACCTGACCACACCGGCTCAGCTGCACGAGGCGCTCGGCCTCAGCTACCCCGGCTCGCCGTTCGCCCCGGACGCCGACGAGATCTACGTGCTGCGCTGGCCGGCGCACCGGCCGAGTCTCTACCGCATCCCCTACGGCGGTCAGAACGAGTCGGCGATGCGGGCCATGGAGGGCTGGGTCATCGAACGCCCGCCGTTCCGGGGCAACGGCTTCGCCCCGGGCGAGAGCAGCGACGTGGTGGCGGAGTTCAAAGTGGACAGCGCGCGCCTGCCGCACGGTGCCCAACTCTGGCGGATCGGCGCGGACGGCACCGAGCGGGTGGTCGCGGAACTGGACACCGACTCGGTCACCTGGCGACGGGTCGGGGAGGCGTGATGCGCGACGGTTACGTGGCCCGGTGGCAGGGCCGGGAATACCAGGCCAGCCCGGACGGCGACGACATCCGCCTCTACCAACCCGAGCCCGGTGAGGGCTTCGAGGAGGTCCGGGCGGGCCGTTACGTCCGGGTGCTGCCGGCGAGCGAGATCGAGGATCTGGCGTACGTGCGGACCACCTGCACCTGGAAGGGGCAGCCGTTCATCGTGCTCGGTGAGCACGACGCGTGGCTGCGGGTGGAGTACACCGGTGGTCGCTGGCCGGTGGCCGAGGCGATGCGGCTGGAGGTCTTCGACTTCGGCGTCTACCAGGGTTGGGCACCGGCCGCCGAGGTCACCGACCTGCGCGAACAGCGGGTCTGACGGTCAGGTCTTCGCCCACCGCAGGATCTCACCGAGCACCAGCTCCGGTGCCTCCAGGTGCGGGAAGTGCCCCACCCCGTCGAGCAGTCGCCACTCGTACGGGGCGACGACGTACCGGCCGGACCCCAGCGCGGTCCGGGGCAGCGAGGCGGCGTCCAGGGCGCCGTGCAGTTGCAGGGTCGGGGTGGACAGCGGCTTCTGCATCAGGCGGACGAACCGGTAGCCGTGCAGCCGCAGCAGGGAGCGGAACGCCCAGCGGTAACCCTCCAGCGCGCAGAACGCGGCCTGCGGGATGCACATCGCCTCCCGGCACCGCTCGGCGTACGCCTCGAAGCCCGGCCCGGCCACCCACTGTGGGCCGCCCCACCGGCGCATGATCTCGCCGACCGCCGCGGCGCCGTCGCGGGTCAGCACGTGCTCGTAGCGGGGTAGCTGGAACTTCAACGCCGGCGTGGAGGCGGTGAACTGCCCGCGTGGGTCGGCGAAGATGGCGGCGCGCAGCCGCAACGGGTGCGGTGCCGCGAGCACCACGAGCCGGCGGACCAGGGACGGGTGGAACGAGGCCACCGTCCAGGCCACCATGCCACCGAGTCCGCTGCCGACGATGGTCGCGGATCGTTCACCGAGCGCGCGGATCAGCCCGGCGATGTCGGCGGCGAGGGTGTAGCCGTCGTACCCCCGGGGTGGTTTGTCGCTGGCGCCGTAGCCGCGCAGGTCGACGGCGACCGCCCGGAAGCCGGCGTCGGCGATCGCCGGCAGCATTTGGTGCCAGGCCCACCAGTGCTCGGGGAAGCCGTGCAGGAAGAGCACCATCGGCCCGGTGCCGGCCTCGACCACGTGGAACCGGCTGCCGTTGGCGCCGACGAAACGGTGCGTCCACGGCCCCTCGGTGAGGACACAGGACTCGTCGACGGCTCCGTCGCGCTGGTCGGTCATGGCAGACAGCCTAGGACCCGGTTGCCGCAGCCGGCCCCGGTGGTCGCGTTGAACAGGGGAAAGCCCCGGGTTGTCCCGGACCGGGGGCCAGGGAGGCCGGCTCGACCGTCAGTGGGGGAAGCCGGTCCGGGTCGTCACCGGGTCTCGTACAACGGGCGACGCCCGGGCAGTTGACCTGCCCGGGCGTCGCTTGTTGGTGCGGGATCAGTGGTCAGCTGATCCGGATCTTCATCGAGGTGCCGTCCTGCTCCAGAACCTTGATCTTGACACCGGTCGCGGGGAGCTTGACGCCGTGGTTCGGCAGCTCCTCGTAGAAGTACTTCTTGGTGTCGTCGAACAGCGGCTCAGCGGCCTGGCCACGGATGTACTGCGGCTGGCTGTTGAGGTGCAGGGTGAACGAGTCGGCCTTGTTCAGGCTGAACGGGGCGTCGTACATCTGGACGCGGGCCCGCCACGGTGCCCCGGTCAGGTTGTAGATCGGGCGCGGGTGCGCGTCGATGTACAGGTTGCGACCCTCACCGGGGTGACCACCCGGGTTGGTCGGGGAGGCCGGGGCGGTGTTGTTGTCGGAGAACCGGGTGTTCCAGTACGAGATGAGCAGGCCCTCCTGGTACGCGTAGTGGTCCACCCAGTCTGGGCGGGTGTTCGCGTAGCCGAAGAAGTACGGGCCGGTCTTCAGGTACTTGTCGTACGAGACGTACGACCGGTTGCCGGCGATGTAGAAGTTGTCGAACAGTCGGGTGTAGGTCGCCCCGACCACCTCGAACTTCTCCAGGTTCCAGCCGGCGGCGGTCTCGGCGCCGTCGCTGAACACGGTCTGGCCGTCGGCGGTCACGGTGATCGCGTCACCGAAGAAGCCGCCCTCGGACACGCCACCGTCGGTGACGTAGTGCAGGCGGACCTGCGCCGACTTGCCGGCGACCGAGGTCAGCGGGATGTTGATGTCCGCCCAGGCGCCGTTGCTGCTGCCGGCGAGGGCCGGGCGACCGGCACCGTCCACGCCGATCGGCTTGCCGTTGACAGTGCCGTCGAGGTCGGTCCAGGACTGACCGCCGTCCGTCGACGCCTCGAAGTAGAGGTAGTCGTAACCCGCTTCGATGCTGTACTTGCCCTTGAGCGACAGCGCCGCCGAGGACTTGCCGGTGAGGTCGAACGTCCTCGTCATCTTGCTGTCGAGGTTGTCCTCGTTACCGGAGAAGTACTGCTTGGAGCCCTCGAACGGCGGACCGTAGTTGAAGGTGTATTCCCTCTGGGGCAGCACGACCACGACGGCCTGTGCTTCCTTCGAGTTGTATTCCTGTGGGCCGAGCTTCAGCGTCTGCTTCTGCCCCGCCGCGACCACCTCGTAGTCGAGCCAGCCGAGCTGGAACTTGTTCCACGCGCCGAGGTCGCCGCCACGGTCACCGATGCCGACGTCGTTCTTCGCGCCGAGCCGGCTCTGGGCCATCAGGGTCCAGTGCTCGTTGCTGTTGTCGGCGGGGCCGTAGTCGTCCGGCAGGCCCAGGTCGTGGCCGTACTCGTGGTAGAAGACGCTGCGGCCGCCGTTTTCCGGCTGGATCGTGTAGTCGCGGATCCAGACGCCGGTGTTGCCGATCTGGGTGCCGCCGATCGGGAAGTTCGGCGGGCCCACGGGCGAGCTGTTGAAGGCCGACCAACGGTGGCTCCAGATCGCGTCCTCACCCTGCTGCGGGTCACCGTCGGCCTGGTCGCCGCCGGAGTGGACGATCTGGAAGTGGTCGATGTAGCCGTCCGGCTCGTTGAAGTCGCCGTCACCGTCGTAGTCGAAACGGTCCCACTGGTCGAAGGACTTCATCTCGGTGGCGATCTGCGCGTCGGTGCGGCCCTTGGCCTTCTGGTCGGCGACCCACTGGTTGGCGGCGTCACGGATCAGGTTCCAGGTGTTCGAGCAGACGTTGTCGCCGCAGACGGCGGGGTCGCCGGTCGGGTCGTCGTCGGCCTTCGGGTCGTCGGAGCGACCGTAGCGGGCCTCGTTGTACCGGACCTTGACCCAGTCGGTCACCTCACCCTCGACGGTGTAGCGACCCGAGGACTGCGCCTCGTAGTACTGCTTGAGCGACTCGTCGCCCGGGTTGGTGCCGAAGTAGAGCTGGCGGAAGTGATCCGGGCTGAAGTCCGGCTGCCAGATGGTGGAGTTGTCCACGGCCCGGTTGGGCTCGGGGATCTTGTTGTGCAGCGGGCCGTCGAACGTCGCCGGTCCGGCGATGTCCGGGTTCATGTCCTTGTCCGGGTAGGACGGGTGCCGCTCGTCACCGAACTCGGCCAGGATCACGAAGATCTTGTCGGTCCGCTCACGCTTGAGCTCGACGTACTGATCCCTGGTCTCCTGGCCGCCGCCGGCGGCGGAGCGCGCCTTGGCGTTGGTGCCCGTCTTGCCGACCTGGCCGACCTTGACGACAGTGCTGCCGTTGCGCTCGATCGGCTTGCTGCGCCCGCTCAGCACGTCGGCGAGGCCCTGCTCACGCAGCTCGCGGCGCTTGTCCTCGAGCTTGTCGGGGA
This sequence comes from Micromonospora sp. DH14, assembly GCF_029809455.1. Lineage (NCBI taxonomy): Bacteria > Bacillati > Actinomycetota > Actinomycetes > Micromonosporales > Micromonosporaceae > Micromonospora > Micromonospora sp. DH14. Next base: position 234,970 of record NZ_JARVKT010000001.1, read on the forward strand.
GCTCATCCTTCAGCGCCTGTGGTTCGGCAGCGGCCGGTGCCGCTGCCGGCAGTTTGGGCTGCGGGGCGGCCGAGGCGGACGGGCCGAACGCCAGGCCTGTCGCCGTCAGTGAAAGCCCGAGCAGACCCACTGCGACTTTGCGCACGTGGTACCTCCGGTGTGAGGGATCCGGCCCAACGGGGGTACGGGCCGGTGGGAGATCGATCCCACTAGTGGGACCATTGGTGAACATAGACACTGGCGGGACGGGTGGGAAGACGATCGCGTCGATTTGTTGCAAGATTTTGTTGGGAATGCTTTTCACCGTCACACCCCACCGGTTCATCAGCCGTGCTGAGCAGCTCGGACCCGGACGTGAACGTATACAACGACGTCCCTCGATCACGTTGATCGCACATACGACAGTGGGGCCGGCAGCGTCTCCGCCACCGGCCCCACCGTTTCAGTTGTCGATCTGCGAAACCGTTACTTCTTGGCCGGCGTCACGTAGATCGTGGCGGACGAGTTGTCCGCGGCCGCCTTCTTGATGGTGAGCGAGACGCCGTAGTTCACACCCTGGTCACCGGGGTTGCCGGTGCCCAGCACGATCGCGCCACCGCCCAGGGTCACGCCGTAGAACTCCGGCGCCGGGCTGCCGTCCGGGTTGGTGACCCGGGTGGTGTACGGCGCGTTGCCACGCGACGGCAGAACCACCGACGCGTCGTTGTCCCGGGCGTACGCCGCGCCGTCGCGCATCTCGATGCCCGGGTACCAGCCCTTGGCGTCGGTGAACGCCTTGACCGGCGCCTGGCCCTTGAACTTCGTGCAGTACGCGCTGTACGGCTCGTTCGCGGCCTCCAGGCACTCGGTGAACGGGTAGGTCCGCTGCAACGAGAAGGCCGCGTTCGACGACTGCGGACGGCTGGGCAGGTTGTCCGTCACCGACGGGTCCTTCACCGCCGCCTCACCCGTACGCCGGTACGGGTCGAAGTGCGAGTCGACGATGAGCAGGCCACCCTTCGCGCCGTAGCTGGGCAGCGCGGTCATCTGCCCGGTGACGTGGTTGACGTCGCCGAGCGCGGTGTCCCGGTACCAGACCAGCATGCCCGGCGCGTTGTACTTGATCCGGTCGACCTTCCACGCCTCGTGGGAGTAGATGGTGTCGTAGGTGTACTGCAGGCCCTTGTCGAAGCCGTCGAAGTTGCGCCACTCCGCCAGGTAGTACTGGGCGTGGACCTCGGTGCCGCTGGAGACCTTCCAGCCCGCGCCGGTGGTGTCGACGAAGGTGCCGCCGGTGGCGGTCCAGCCGTTGTCGCCGCCCTCGACGTCGTCACTCCAGGTGGTGGCGCCGCCGCCGGTGACCGAGAAGTCGTCGACGAACCAGTTGCGCTCCTCGAACGCCTCGTCGGTGGCGAGGCGCAGCCGCAGCTGCACGGTCGTCCCCGCGTACGCCGACAGGTCGACGTAGTCGTGCCGCCAGCCGTCGGTGCTGCCGGTCAGGCCGTACTTCTTGCCGCCGAAGTCGTTCATCCGGCCGTTCGGGTCCGGGTAACCGTCCGGCGTGGTGACGACAGTGCCACCCTCGTCGTACACCTTCTGCTCGGTCCAGGTCGTGCCACCGTCGGTGGAGAGCTCGACGAAGCCGTAGTCCCAGTCGTCCTCGATGATGTAGTTGTTCCACATCCAGAACTTCGAGTCGGCGGCCGCCGGTACGTCGACCGAGCGGCTGAGCTTGACGTCGGCCCACTCCTGGTCGTTGTTGCTGTGCCACATCTTCGTGCCGCTGTGCGGGGTCGCCAGCGTCGTCACCTTGTCCGGCAGGTCGACCTTGATGCCGTCCTCGGAGTCGATCGGGGTACGTGACGTCTGGCCCAGCTTGACCTCGCGGGGGTTCGACCCGGGGCGGATGGTCAGCGGGTCGGCCCAACCGAGCACCCACTTGTCCCAGATGCCCATGTGCGTCGGCAGCGCCTGGAAGATCTCACCCGAGTGCGAGCCGGAGGCCATCAGGTCCCAGAAGTCCACGTCGGAGTCGGCGTTGCCGGACGTGTCGTAGAGGTCCGGCAGGCCCAGGTCGTGGCCGAACTCGTGAGCGAAGACGCCGACACCGGCGTCCTCCGGCTGCACGATGTAGTTCGAGGCCTTGAGGTTGGTGCCCGGGATGGTGTAGCCACCGGCGATCGTGGAGGAGTGCGCCCACACGGCGTACACGCCCTCGGCGCCGCCGCCACGGGACTTGCCCTGACCGGCGTGCACCAGCACGAGGTGGTCGATCACGCCGTCCGGCTCGAAGACGTTGCCGTCACCGTCGCGGTCGGCCTGGTCCTCGATGTCGTAGTCGGCCCAGGGGAAGTTCGGGTCCTTCGCGACGAGCGCGTCGATCGCGTCGGTCGCCAGGCGGCCCGCGCCGGCCGGGTTGTCCGGGTGGCCGTTCATCGACTGCTCACGGCCGGGAACCCAGGCGCCGGTCTCGTCCTGGAAGCAGCGGTTGGCCGCGTACCAGCCCTCCGAGTGCGGCACGGTGATCCACGGGCTGGCCTGCCCGTCCACCGTGTACGCGTTCTTGGACATCTCCAGGTACATGTTGTGCATGGTGCGACCGGACAGGTCGATGCCCTTCTTGCCGTCCGGGCCCTTCAGGTCCGTGCGGACCCGCTCGGTGATGCCCTTCTTGCTGTACAGCATCTTGTTGTAGTGCTGCGGCGAGAAGTCCGGCACCCACATCGAGTTGTTGTCCTCGTGGGGCAGGCGCGCCGGGTCCGGGATCTTGTTGTGCTTCGGGCCGTTCTGGACCGTGCCGGGCACGCAGGTGCGGTCCTCGAACACCGTCTTGGGGACCATCACGTCGGTGAAGTCGTCGTTGGCCTTGTCGTTGAACTCGACAAGCAGCGTCAGCAGCTTCGCCGTCTGGGTGGTCGGCGCCTTCTTGAACTTGCGCGGGTTCTGGCCCGTCTTCAGCGACTTGGCCTCGTCCTTGGCCAGCTGCCGCGCGGTCACCGGGTTGCCCCGGGCGTGCTTCTGGTCGAACTCGCGCGCGGACTCCACGGCAGGGGTGTAGACGCCACCCTTGCCCTTCACCTCACGGCCGGCGGTGTCCGGCTGCACCTCGGGCTCGGCGTAGTTGATGTAGTACTCGTCCGCCCCGATCACCGCCCGCGGGGTGTCGGACGAAGGCTTGGCGGCCGCGCTGCCACTCACGGTCAGTGACGTGGCCGCGAGGGCGATGACGGGTAGCGCGACGAGTAGTCGTCGGCGCGACCCCGGACGGGAGTTTCTGTTCATGCCACTCCGTTTCTCGGGCAGAGGACGTCGGCCGGATCCGGTGGCGTGGGCTCATCGGGGCCGCCCGACGAGCGTGAAACTAAATGACAAACAACCCGTACGGCGGGATCGTGATCGATGCGTTATCTGTTTAACTCCCGTATCACATATGCGCGGCGGGCGTGCCTCCACAAAAGACGACGGTGGGTGACGGTCCGTCCGGACCGCCACCCACCGTTGGGGTACGCCTACCGTCAGTCCTCGTCGGACTTCGCGCCGCCCATCCCTGACGAGATGAGGTCCATCACCGAGGAGTCCTGCAACGTCGTCACGTCGCCCAGCGACCGGTTCTCCGCCACGTCCCGCAGCAACCGGCGCATGATCTTGCCGGAGCGGGTCTTCGGCAGCTCCGGCACCAGCATGATCTGGCGCGGCTTGGCGATCGGGCCGAGCGTCTTCGACACGTGATTGCGCAGGTCGGCGATGAGCTGCTCGCCCGCGTCACCACTGATGTCAGTGCTGCCCCGCGGGATGGCGAACGCGACGATCGCCTGACCGGTGGTCGGGTCGGTGGCGCCGACGACCGCTGCCTCGGCCACCGACGGGTGCGACACCAACGCCGACTCCACCTCGGTCGTCGAGATGTTGTGCCCGGACACCAACATCACGTCGTCCACCCGGCCGAGCAGCCAGATGTGCCCGTCGTCGTCCTTCTTCGCGCCGTCACCGGCGAAGTACATCCCCTGGAAACGCGACCAGTACGTGTCGATGAACCGGTCGTCGTCACCCCAGATGGTGCGCAGCATCGACGGCCACGGCTCACGCAGCACCAGGTAGCCGCCACCACCGTTCGGCACCGACTGGCCCTGGTCGTCCACCACGTCGGCCACGATGCCCGGCAGCGGCGTCATCGCCGAACCCGGCTTGGCAGCGGTGACCCCCGGCAACGGCGAGATCATGATCGCGCCCGTCTCGGTCTGCCACCAGGTGTCCACGACCGGCAGCTCGCCCCGGCCGACGTGCTGGCGGTACCACATCCACGCCTCCGGGTTGATCGGCTCGCCGACGCTGCCCAGCAGGCGCAGCGAGGACAGGTCGAAGCCGGCCGGAATGTCGTCGCCCCACTTCATCATCGTCCGGATCAGGGTGGGCGCGGTGTACAGGATGCTCACCCCGTACCTGTCGATGATCTCCCAGAACCGGCCCTTGTGCGGCGTGTCCGGGGTGCCCTCGTACATCACCTGGGTGGCGCCGTTGGAGAGCGGGCCGTACACGATGTAGGAGTGCCCGGTGACCCAGCCGATGTCGGCGGTGCACCAGTAGACGTCGGTCTCCGGCTTGAGGTCGAACACCGCGTGCGTCGTGTACGACGCCTGGGTGAGGTAGCCGCCGGTGGTGTGCAGGATGCCCTTCGGGCGGGCCGTGGTGCCGCTGGTGTACAGGATGAACAGCGGGTGCTCGGCGTCGAACGGCTGCGCGGTGTGCTCGGCCGAGGCGGTCTCCACCGTCTCGTGCCACCAGTGGTCCTTCGCCGACCACGCCACGTCCTCGCCGGTGCGGCGAACCACCAGCACGTGCTCCACTGACGGGGAGTTCGCCACCGCCTCGTCCACAGTGGGCTTCAACGCCGACGGCTTGCCCCGCCGGTAACCACCGTCCGCGGTGATCACCACCTTGGCGCTGGCGTCCTGGATCCGGTTGCTCAACGAGTCGGCGGAGAAACCACCGAAGACCACGCTGTGCGCGGCGCCGATCCGGGCGCAGGCCAGCATGGCCACCGCCGCCTCCGGGATCATCGGCAGGTAGATCGCCACCCGGTCGCCGGCGGTCACCCCCAGGTCGGTGAGCGCGTTCGCCGCCCGGCAGGTCAGCGCGTGCAGGTCCGCGTACGTGATGGTGCGGGTGTCGCCCGGCTCGCCCTCCCAGTGGATCGCCACCTTGTCGCCCAGGCCCGCCTCGACGTGCCGGTCCAGGCAGTTGTACGCGACGTTGAGCTGCCCGCCCACGAACCACTTCGCGAACGGCGGGTTCGACCAGTCGAGCACCTCATCCCACTTCTTCGACCAGGCCAGCCGGTCGGCCTGCTTCGCCCAGAAGGCCAGCCGGTCGGCCTCGGCCTCGGCATACGCGTCGACGGTGACGTTGGCGTGCGCGGCGAGTTCGGCCGGCGGGGGGAACTGGCGCGTCTCGTTCAGCAGATTGGCCAATGCCTCGCTCATGCCGTGACTCCTCATCCTCGGGGTGACCTGGGTCTCGATGGCACGAGGGTAGTCGCGGACCCCCCCACCCGGCCACGGCTGCCCACTCCGTCGCGCCGAGTGGCCCCCGCCGCGCGCCCGACGGCCCGTGCTGGCCGGTCCCCGCCCGGGTCGTCTGCGCGGGGCACCTAGATCGACACGGGTTCCTTGAAGTTGCGGTGTCCTGGTGAGGTGGACGCCCCGACTTCAAGAAACCCGTGTTGACCTTGCGCCGCGCCGCGCCGCGCCGGGTCGGGGTGGGGCGGCTCGGGTGGTCCGGGTCGCGTTGCGGGCGGGTGCGGCCCGCCGGGTCGGGTCGGGTCGTTAGCGTGACGGGGTGACCACCGACCCGCTCGCCCCGTTGCTCGCGCTCGCCGACATCGCCGCCGCCGTCGAGCAGGCCCGCGAACGGTTCGACCAGGCGCTCGGGCACCGGGCGCTGCGCCGACACGGCGGACAGGTCGCCGCCGAGGTCAGCCTGCGCTCCGCGGTGGCCAGCGCCGCCCTGGAGGGGGCCGGACACGAGCGCGAAGCCGTCCGGGCCGGCACCGTCACCGACCCGGTGCTGCAAGGGGCGCTGCGCGTCGCCGGGGCGTTGCCGGGCCTGAGCGAGCTGTGGCCGAAGGCGCCCCGCCAGGCACTCGCGAAGCTGCACGTGCTCGCCGCCCGGGACCTGGTGCCGGAAGCCGAACTGGGCCGCCCGGTGGCCGACCCCGTCGTCGCCACCCGGCTGGACGGGCTCGCCGGCCTCATCGCCGGTGGCACGAAGGTCTCCCCGTTGGTGCTCGCCGCCGTCGTCCACGGGGAGCTTTTGAACCTGCGCCCGTTCGCCGGGCCGTCCGGCGTCGTGGCGCGCGGAGCCGCCCGGCTGGTGCTGCTCGCCACCGGCCTCGACCCGCGTGGCCTGCTCGCCGTCGACGTCGGGCACCGCGAACGGGAACCCGAGTACGTCGGCGCGGCCGGTGCCTTCGCCACCGGCACCCCCGACGGGCTGCGCTCCTGGCTACGCCACTACATGGCGGCCGTCGAGGTCGGCGCCGACCAGCTCACCACCATCGGAGACGAGATCCTCGCCGCCGCCTGAGCGGCGATCAACCCCGCCGCCGCCGGAGCGGCCCGCCCTCGGCGTCGATCATGGAGTTGTGGTCCCCCGCAAAGGGTGCCCATTGGTCGAAGTCGCCCACCATACGTCCAAGATCGACGTGAGGGGGCGGGTGAGCGGCGTAGTCAGGCGGTGGTGGCAGCCCGGGTGCGACGGTGCCGCCCGTACCAGGCGATGCCGATGGCCACACCCACCCCGACCCCCAGGGCCGCCGCGGCCACCGGAACCGCAGGCCGTTCCCGCCAGCGCCGGCCCAGCGGGATCGGGTGCCGGAACTCCAGCACCGGCCACGCGTTCTCCGACGCCAGCTTGCGCAACTGCCGGTCCGGGTTGACCACGCTCGGGTGGCCCACGCACTCCAGGAGCGGACGATCGCTGTACGAGTCGGAATAGGCGTACGAATCAGCCAGGTCGTAACCCCGGACGGCGGCCAACTCGCTGACCGCCTCCACCTTGCTCGGGCCCGCCGCGTAGAACTCGACCTCGCCGCTGTACCGGCCGTCGCGCACCGTCATCCGGGTGGCGATCACGTCGGTCACCCCGAGCAGCTCGCCGATCGGACGGACCATCTCCTCGCCGGACGCCGACACCAGCACCACGTCCCGCCCAGCCGCCTGGTGCTCCTCGATCAGAGCGGCGGCTTCGGCGTACACATAAGGGTTGATCAGCTCGTGCAGCGTCTCCGCGACGATCTGACGAACCTGCTCCACCTGCCAGCCCTTGCAGAGCGCAGCCAGGTAGTCCCGTGTTCGGGCCATGGTCTGCTCGTCGGTGCCGCCCAGCCGGAACATCAGCTGCGCGTACGCCGACTTGACCACGTCACGTCGAGTGATCAGCCCGTCCCGGTAGAACGGCCGACCGAACGCCAGGGCGCTCGACTTGGCGATGACGGTCTTGTCCAGATCGAAGAAAGCGGCACTTCGGCCCACGGCGCGAAAGTCTAGCCGGATGGTCTATCGTCGGCGGGTGCCCGGGGTCATGCCACCCCTCAGACCTGCGGGCTGGCAGCACCATCTCCGCTCCGCGTGATCACGCTCACACTCTGCGAGGAGATTTTCGCACTGAGTGGAGTCGGCACCACTCGACGTGACGGGCCCGCTCAGGCAGACTTGTCCGTACGACGAGCTTTCACATCCTCGAAACAGGCAGACCCTCAGCGGTTGCACCCCCCGTGACCGCTGAGTGGTTCGGCTCGACCCCCCCGGAGCCGAACCTCCGACGACCCCCGTCTCCCCCCGACGGGGGTCGTCCCTTTCTCCTGGGAGCGCGCCACCGCAGCTCATGCTGACGAGCCGCACTCCGACTAGCCTGCCCCCATGGCCCCGCCGTTGGACCTCTCCAGTCCGGCCGCACGTCGGGAAGCGCTCCGGATGGTTGACGTGGACGATCCCGGCCCGCGGCACGCGATGCTCCGTGAGATCTTCGACCTCGAAAGAACATGGCGCGAAGGTCCGGACCCGGGCGAGAACGACGAGTACGAGCAGATCTACCTGGCAGCGTTCCTGCTGTTCCTGATCGGCGATCCGGCGGACTCGCCCCGCCTGTACGGGGCGAAGTTCCGCACCGGCGACATGGACCTGGGTATCGGCTTCGATGCGCAGGCGATCTTCGGAGCGGGCACCGGCGAAACGCTCCGGTGGCTCCTGGCCAACGGCTACACCGACGAGCACGCGCATCTGTCTGAGTGGCTGTCGCAGGGGGCGGACCCCACGATCGAAGACTGGGCCACGCACGTACGCCGGTACTTCTACTCCGCAAACGGCGCACTGCGCCTGGATCCGCTCTAGGCGCACGCAGTTTCAGCCGTCCGTCCCTCGCGGCCTTGGCGATGACGTCCTTGAACCTGAGCGGGTCGGATTCAGCCCTCCCGCCCCACCTCGTGGCGGACAGTGCGATCGCCGCGTGGCGGGTAATTTGCCGAACGGGACGAGCTGAGGAGGTAACAGGTGGCTGCTGGTGGCTTCTCGTCGAAACGGCTGGCTCGGGTTCGGGGGTTGCTGGAGCACCACGTCGAGTCCGGCTTCGTCCCGGGCGCGGTGGTCGTCCTCGCCCGCCACGGTGAGGTGCACATCGAGGCAACGGGTCGCCTCGCCTTCGAGGGGTCCGGGTCGCAGACGCCGATGGCGGCCGACACGATCTGTCGCCTGGGCTCGATGACGAAGCCCATCGTCGCCGTGTGCGCGATGACCCTCGTCGAGGACTGCACCCTCCGCCTCGATGACCCGGTCGACGATTTTCTGCCGGAGTTGGCGGACATGACAGTGCTCGCCGATCCGCACGGCCCACTGGACGACACCGTCCCGGCGGCACGGCCGATAACGCTGCGGGACGTCCTGGACGGCACCCTTGGCACGGGCATGGTCCCCGCCGAACCCGGAACGGTACCCATCGCCGACGCGCTGGACGCTCTCGTCTATCCGTCGCTGGACGAGTGGATCCGCCAGCTCGGCGCTCTTCCCCTCGTCCACCAGCCGGGTGAGCGTTGGATGTACGACACCGCCGCCAACGTCGCCGGTGTGCTCATCGCCCGGGCCACCGGCATGTCCTTCGGGGATGCCATCCGGGAGCGGGTCTGCAAGCCACTGGGCATGACCGACACCGCCTTCCACGTGGGTAGCGAGAGCATCAGCCGGCTCGCGACGGCGTACGAGCGCGACAACGCCGCCACCGACGAACCGGTTGTCGAAGACGCTCCCGACGGACGGTTCAGCCGACCGCGGTTGTTCGAGTCCGGGGGCGGCGGGCTCGTGTCCACCGCCCAGGACTACCTCGCCTTCGCGTCGGCTCTGCTCGCGGGCGGCACGCATCGCGGTGAGCGGGTGCTGTCCCGGCCGGCGGTGACGCTGATGACCAGCGACCACCTGACCTCGGAGCAGAAGGCCCACTCCGGGTTCTGGCCGGGGTACTTCGACGCCATCAGCTGGGGTCTCGGATTGTCGGTCCGCACCCGCCGTACGCACCTCGGGCCCTCGGTCGGCAGCTACGGCTGGCCCGGCTTCTATGGCACCGCCTGGTACAACGATCCCGCCGAGGACCTGACGGCGATGGTGTTCATGCAGCGGGCGCACGCGGGTGACCAGCGGCTGCCGATGTGGCACGACTTCTGGACCACCGTCTACCAGGCGATCGACGACTGACCGCAGCGTTCGCTTCCCGGTCGGGCATCCGCCCTTGGCCGCGCGGTAATCCCGAGGCCCTCAGCGACACAAGCCAGGGTGAGAGTCACCGAGGCAATGGGGGTTCGGGTGGGTCCACCGAAGAAGCGGGACGAGGGCTGGTTCACCAGTCTCTACGCCGCCGAGTACGAGCACATGGTCCGATACGGCCTGCGCCGGCTGGCTGATCGGGATGCGTCGGCGGAGCTTGCCCAGGAGGTCTTCGTCGTCGCCTGGCGTCGTCGCGCCGAGGTGCCTGACCGCAGTCTTCCCTGGCTGTACGGGGTGGCCCGGCGCCTTCTGGCGAACCAGTGGCGGTCGCGACGTGCCGCCCCGGACCTCCTTTCGATCACCGATGTCGACCTTGAGCGGCTGGCCGGATCATCGGGTGCCGACACGAGCGTCGGGGTCGCCGACATCTGGGCTGCTCTGACCGGCCTCAACGACCTCGACCAGGAGATCCTCCGGCTGGTCGGGTGGGAGGAGCTGACGGTGTCCGAGGCGGCCAAGGTTCTCGGTTGCACCGGGGCCACCGCTGCGGTGCGCCTGCACCGCGCACGTCGCCGTCTTGCCGAAGTGATGTCGGACCGGCCCACGCCGACCCGGCGTAGCCCGATGTTGGTGACCAGCCGAGAGGATCTGTGATGTTCGGAGCAGAGCGAACCCGTACTCTTCTCGGCCCGGCCGACCCGGCCCGGAACGCCGCCGTCGGGCCACCGCTGGTCTCGGCGCGAGAGCTGATCGACCGCGCCGACGCTACTGGCACGGTGGCCGGGCGTCGTCGCGTACGACCGACCCGCCGGGTGGTCCTGACCGCCGGGACGCTGGCGGTCGCGGCCGGTGCGGTGGCTGTGCTCCAACCGTTCGGTGGGGCCACACCGGACACCCCGGGGTCGGCGCCGGGCACGGTGCTCGTGCCGGTCGCGTACCAGTTCGACGCGGATCCGCCGGCGGCGGGCCCGCAGCTGCGCCTGCTGGCCGACAAGATCAAAGATGCGGGGTACGACCACCAGAGCGGGCGCTACATGTACCACCACACGAAGGTGTGGGGCGATCCGGTGATGACCTCAGCCGACGGCCGCCACCACGTGGCCTTCGCCAGTGAGACGAAGCTCTGGCAGGCCGTCGACGGGACCGGTAACCAAATCAGGACCCAGCTGGAGCCGCAGTACCCCGACCAGGAGTCTCGGGACTACTGGCAGCGCGAGAGCATCGGGCGACCAGCAGCTACCGGCACCCCCGCACCGAGCGTCAGGCCGCTGCCGCCCGAGGCGCTCAGGCCGCTGTCGGCCGACCCGTCCGAGCTCCGGGAGCGGCTGAAGGTCGAGTACGGCGCGGGGGCGGCGAGCAAGTGGGTCGGCACGCTCTATGGGCAGTACGTCGTGCCCCGTGCGACCCGAGCGGCGGTCCTGCGGGTTCTCGCCGACGTGCCCGGTTTCCGCTGGCGGGGGCAGGTCACGGACCGTGCCGGCCGCAATGGAGTCGCCGTCACCTTCGACGACCGCGAACACGACCAGCAATCTCTTCTGATCTTCGATCCGAACACGGGCGAATTGCTCGCCCATGAGCTGTTGACGCTGTCGCCCATGCGGATCAGCTCGTACGAGGTGATCCTCGATGCCGCCTGGACAAATCAGCCCGGCTGACCACCGACTCGCGGGGCCGCTCCGTTCGGGAGCGGCCCCGCTGTCTTCACCGCAGCGGCGCTAGCTGCGGGGTTGCCCGTGCCCGTAGCAGATCAACTGTCTCGTCGGGTGTTATCCACAGCCCACCAGGTTGTCCACAGGCGGCGACATTGGGGCGGCCTACGTGGCGGATTCCGAGCAGGGTCGGCGGCATACCAGAGCCCGACCGCTGGAGGCCGCGATGCCACCCCGTACCACGGTTCCGCCGATCCGCCGGCTTCCGCTGGTCGTCACCGGCGACGACGATCTGCTCGATGATGTGCTCCGGCTCGCCGCCGTCGGCGGGACGGAGGTGGAGTTCGCCCGCGACGCGGCGGCTGCCCGTACCCGCTGGCTTCCCGCACCTCTGGTGCTGCTCGGCGCCGACCAGGCGCAGGCGTGTCTGCGGGCTCGGCTGCCGCAGCGGCCCCGGCTGGTGCTGGTCGGCCGGGCCGGTCAGCTCGACCCCGGCTGGCAGGTGGCGGAGCTGATCGGCGCCGAGCACGTCGCCACGCTGCCGGCCGCGGAGCCGTGGCTGGTGGATCGGTTCGCCGAACATGATCCGGACCGTCCGGCCGGCGTCGGCGCCCGGATCGTCGCGGTCCTCGGCGGTCGGGGCGGTGCGGGCGCGAGCGTGCTCGCCGGTGGCCTCGCGGTGACCGCCGCCCGGGCCCGGCTGCGCACTCTCCTCGTCGACGCCGATCCGCTCGGTGGTGGCCTCGACCTCGTGCTCGGTTGGGAGCAGTTGGAAGGCCTGCGCTGGCCGTCGCTGACCAGCGCCGACGGACGGGTGGACGCGCCGGCGTTGGTGCGGGCCCTGCCCAGCCGGGGTGATCTCGTGGTGCTCTCCTGGGATCGCGGCGAGATGCTGGCATTGCCGGCGACGGCGATGGCGGCGACTGTGGACGCCGCCCGGCGTGGGCGTGACTTCGTGGTGATCGACCTGCCCCGACAGCTCGACGACGCGGCGGTGGTGGCGTTGCAGGCCGCCGACCAGGCATTCGTCGTCGTGCCGGCCGAGTTGCGCGCCACCGCGGCGGCAACTCGGGTGGTGGCCGCAGCCGCCCCGCACTGCGCTGCGCTCTCGGTGGTGGTGCGTGGGCCCGCCCCGGGGCGGCTGAGGGCGGCGGAGGTGGCACGCGCGTTGGGCCTTCCGCTGGCCGGCACGCTGCGCCCCGAGCCGGGGCTCTGCCGTGGGCTGGAGCGGGGTGAGGCGCCGGCCGCCGGGGGAAAGGGCCCACTGGCCGCACTCTGCCAACGGATCGTCACCGACCTGACCGGCGTACCGGCCACGGGTGCGGCATGACCGGCCGGCCGGAGGACGGCACGCTCGCCGCCCGGGTGCGGCAGCGGATCGCCGCCGCCACCACCCCGGTCACCGCGGCGGCGATCGTCTCCGCGGTACGGGCCGAGCCAACCGCCGCGGTGCTCGGTGACACGGCCATGCTGCGCATCGCCGACCGGGTACGCGACGACCTCGTCGGCGCTGGGCCGCTGGCGCCGCTGCTCGCCGACCCGGAGGTCACCGACGTCCTCGTCAACGGCGTTCGGGTCTGGGTCGACCGGGGGTCGGGGCTGCATCAGGTCGCCGTTGCGTTGGGCTCGGTGGACGACGTCCGCCGGCTGGCGCAGCGGCTGATCGCCAGCGCCGGGCGGCGACTCGACGACGGCTCCCCGTACGCGGACGCGCGCCTTCCCGACGGCACCCGACTGCACGCCGTGCTGCCGCCGGTGGCCACCGAAGGTCCGTACCTGTCCCTGCGGACCTTCCGGCACCGGCCGTTCACCCTCGACGAGTTGGTGCGCCAGGGGACGGTGCCGCGACCGCTGGCACCACTGCTCGCCGCCGTCGTCGCCGCCCGGCTGGCGTACCTGGTGACCGGGGGCACCGGGTCGGGCAAGACGACGTTGCTCAACACGCTGCTGGGGATGGTGCCGGCCACCGAACGGATCGTGCTGGTGGAGGACGCCGCCGAGCTGCGTCCGGGGCATCCGCACGTGGTGAGCCTGCAGGCGCGTACCGCCAATGTGGAGGGCACGGGCGTGGTCAGTCTCGCGGACCTGGTGCGGCAGGCGTTGCGGATGCGCCCGGACCGGCTGGTGGTCGGGGAGTGCCGGGGCGGTGAGGTTGTCGACCTACTGGCCGCGCTCAACACCGGCCACGACGGGGGTGCCGGCACGCTGCACGCCAACGCACCGTCCGACGTGCCCGCCCGGTTGGAGGCCCTGGGCATGTTGGGTGGGCTGCCCCGCGCCGCGCTGCACGCCCAGGTGGCAGCCGCGTTGCAGGTGCTGTTCCAGGTGCGACGCGGCGATCAGGGCCGGGTCCTGGAGTCGGTCTGCCTGCTACTGCCCGAGGGGCCCGAACGGATGGTGACGGTGGTGCCCGCCTGGGTGCGCGGCGGTGGGCTCGGGCTCGCCGCCCGTGCTCTCGGGGCGCTGCTGCGGGAGCGTGGGGTGGCGGTGCCGCCCATCCTCAGCGAGCCGTGGCCCGGATCGGCGGGTCCGGCATGACCGCCCGGACGATGCTGGGGGCGGCGCTGCTCCTGGTCGCCGCCGCCCTGGTGGCATGGCCCGTACGGAGCGTGCGGGCCCGTCGACGTCGGGTGCTGACGCCGGGGCGGAGGGTCGGCGGTCTCGATCCGGATGACGCCCTGGTGCAGTGGATCAGGGAACTCGGCAGCACTCCGGACTTGCTGGTCGACGGCATCGGCGCTGCCCCGACCTCGGGTCGTCCGGTCCGGATCACCGATGAGCCGGGTACCGCCGCCGGTGCCAACGGAAGGCGGACGGCACTCGGCTGGCCCGACCGGGACGTCATCCGCAGCCCGAGATGGCCGGGCGCGAAAGGCGGCTTCACCCGTCCGGAGGGCCCGACGCGTCCGCCGGCCCGTCGAGATCCCCGACGCCCGATCGGCACCGCCCGGCCGGAGCAGGCCACCACCATGCTCGACGCGGAACAACCGCCTGCGGCGGCGGCCACGGTCACGATCGCTGTCGGTGGCGTGGACGTGGACGGTCCGACCGGCGTCCCCGGCCCGGCAACTGCCGACGGGTGCGGCCAGCTGGATGCGGGCTCTCGGGGCGACGTGTCCGGTGCGGCGGTGGCCGGCGGATGGGCGATCGCCGATCACCACGACGACCTGCGCGTCGACCCGACCGGCAGAACGCCGGGTACGCCTCCGTCGGTGCGCATCTCCCGATCGGCAAGGCGCGTGCTGCCGCTGGTCGGCCTCTTCGGCGGCGCTGTGGGCGCCCTGGTCGGCGGTCCGGTGGCGGCGGTGGCGATGGCCGGGTACGGCACGCTGGCAGTGCGCGCCGCGCTGCGTTGGCGACTGAACCGGAGCGCCGAGCGGACCCGACGACGCGGACTGGACCAGCTCTGCGGCCTCGCGGCGGACCTGCGGGCCGGGCTGCCCGTCGCCCGTGCGCTCGACGTCGCGACCGTGGAGCGTGACGGGGCCGGCCGACTCCGCCGGCTGACCTCGGCGGCGGTGCGGTTGGCCGACCGGACCGGCGCGCCGCTGGCGGAGCTCGTCGAACGGATCGAGGCGGACGCCCGGGCGACCGATCGGGGCCTGGCCGCAGCGGCAGCCCAGGCAGCTGGTGCGCGGGCCACCGCCTGGCTACTGGCAGCGCTGCCGATTGGCGGGATCGGGCTGGGGTACGGCATCGGTGTCGACCCCATGGCAGTGCTCCTGCACAGCACAGTCGGTGGAGCCTGCGCCGTTGTCGCGGTCGCCCTTCAGGCGGTGGGTCTCCTCTGGGCGGAACGGCTGGGCGCGACCCCGGGGCGGGCCGGATGACGGCCCGGCGCCCTGCTGGCCAGGCCGGCCCGGCGGACCAACGCAGGGCAACGGGCCAGCAGGTCTCAATGGGCCAGCCCAATGGAGCGAGTCAGCCCAGCTCAACGGGCCAGCCCAGTGCAGCGGGTCAGCCGATCTCGGCCGGTCGCCGTCGGCGGCGGCCGGACGCGATCCGGCTCGTGGCGGCGCTGGGTGGGCTCGCCGTGGCCATCGTCGTCGGGGGCTGGCTCGGGCTGCTCGGTGCTGTCCCGGCCGCGTTCCTGCTCGATGTCCTGCTGCGGCGGATCGAGTCGCCCGCTGCGCGCAGGCAGCGGCAGCAGGAGGCCGCCGACCTGCCGCTCGCCGCCGACCTCCTGGCCGCGGCGATGCGGGCGGGAGCCCCGGTGGACCGCTCGGTGCTGGCCGTCGCCGAGGCGTTGGACGGGCCGCTCGCCGGTCGGTTGGCCCGGGTGGGCCGCACGCTGCTGCTCGGTGGTGGTCCAGCGGAGGCGTGGTCCGCCCTGGACGGAGTGCCCGGCGCGGATCGGCTGACCTCGGCGGCGTTGCGCTCGGCCAACAGTGGTGCCGCCCTGGCCGGCGCACTGACCCGGCTCGCCGACGACCTGCGCGCCGACCGGGCCACCGCCGCCGAGGCGTCGGCCCGCCGGGCGGGTGTGCTCATCGTCCTGCCGCTGGGGCTCTGCTTCCTGCCGGCGTTCATTCTCGCCGGACTCGTGCCGGTGATCGTCGCCGTTCTCGGCGACGTGCTCTGACCCATCGAGAAGGGAAACAATCATGCGCAAACTCATCGCTCGCCTGCGCGGGGATGCCGGAATGAACACGGCCGAGTACGCCGTGGGCACCCTCGCCGCGGTCGCCTTCGCCGGGATCCTGCTGAAGGTGCTGACCTCCGGCAACGTCCAGTCGGCGCTGACCGCTGTCATCGACCGGGCACTGAAGTGATCAGGCGCCGGCGGGCCGGCCGTCCCTCAGGATCGAGCGTTCCCGGGCTGGCGGCAGGCGGCGGGCGCAGAGGTCGCCTCCTCGTACGGGCCGCTGGTGGGGACCGGGGGTCCTTCACCGCCGAACTGGCGGCCGGCCTGCCGGCGCTTCTGCTGCTCCTGCTTGCCGGCCTGACCGCGGTCAACGCCGTCAGCGCACAGGCGGGTTGTCTGCACGCGGCCCGGGAGGCGGCGCTCGCCGCCGCCCGGGGCGCGGACGGCGACGCGGAGGGTGGCCGTGCGGCGCCGCCGGGGGCGGCGGTGTCGGTGTCAGTCGAAGGCGACCGGGTGCACGCGACGGTAAGGGCACCCGTCCGGACGTTGGGCGGGCGGCTACCCCGGATCACCGTGGTCGCCACCGCCGTCGCGGCCGTCGAACCGGGTGCAGACGAGAGGAGTTGGTAGTGCGACGAACTCGCGGTCCGTCGCTCGGCTCCGGTCACGCCCCGGCCGCCCGAGGGCTCGTCGCTGGTCGGCCGGACCGGCAACGCGGTGGCGCGACAATCCTGCTGCTGGCGATGGGGCTCGTCTTCGTGGTGTTCGGGACGTTCGGCGCGGCCATCGTCGCGGCCGGCATGGCGAGCCAGCGGGCGGCGGTGGCAGCCGACCTCGGCGCGCTGGCCGGGGCCGCCCGGGCGCTCGACGGCGACGCGGTGGCCTGCGCGTCCGCGTCCGACCTCGCCGGTCGCAACAACGGCCGGCTGGTCAGCTGTCACCTCGACGGGCTGGACGTGCTGGTGACAGTCGAGGTGGCGTTCACGCCGCTACCCGGCCTGACCAGGGTGGCTGCGGCGAGCGCCCGTGCCGGCCCGGTGCGAAGCTGACCCTCGCGGTGGCGTCGCTACTAACCGCTGTCGCGGCTAGCACAGGGCGCGGCCAGCGGAGGGCGCGGCCAGCGGAGGGCGCGGTCCGTCGAGGGTTCGGCCGGTGGACGGTTCGGCCGGTGGGGGGCGCGGTCTGTCGAGGGCGCGGCCGGTGAAGGGAAGGGCTTGGCCCTCATCGCAGCGTGAAGCACAAGTACGGGCTGGCGCGTGGTCGGAGGAACCAAGGGCCTGCGTCAGATTGGTGGGTGCTTTGGAGCTGAATCGGTTACGACATCAAGGCCGATGCGTTTACGACATCAGCTCCAAAGGGGCGCCAGACCAGTCAGGGGGTCGAGTCACCAGCGGCCCGCTGTCTGGGGCAGCGCGGTCCGACGGCCTGCCGGCCGGGGGCAGTGCGGTTCAACGGTCTGCCGGCCGGGGGCAGTGCGGTCCGGCGGCCTGCCGGCCGGGACTGGTCCAGGTCCAGGCCGGCAGCCGAGGATTGGGTGGCCGCGACGGCGACCGCTGAGGGTCATCGCACCGCCCTCGTCCGGGCCGGTTGCGTCAGCGGGACTGGAGCGCGTCGAGGGCGACGGCCATCGCGATGACCAGGCGACGGTCGATCTGCGGGTGCTGCACCTCGACGACGTACTTGTCGCGCAGGCCCCACTTCTTGATCACAGAGAAGACCGGCTGGCCGCCCGCGGTGAAGTCGAAGTGGTACGGCAGCCAGGACAGCGAGTCGACGAATCGACGCAGCAGCGCCACCGGCAGGCTCCGCTCCTGGCCGGTCACCTGCGGCAGGCCGGCCTGCTCGACGTGCCAGGTGGAGCGCAGCAGCGACTGGGCGAAGTCCTTACGGAACAGGCCGATCGGGTTGCCGGCCGCGTCGGTGACGTCGTACGTGGCCCCGAGGTCGATGCGCTGGCGGGCCTTGAAGCCGAGCAGCGGCTGCTGCTTGGAGTCATCCGTGTAGATGGTCACCTGCTCCTTGAAGGCGAGCCGCTTCTGCTGCGCGAACGCCAACAGCTCACCCTCGCTGCCGTCCGGGGAGACCGCCCGGACCTCGTACTGGTTGACCATCATGCGCAGGCGCTGGCGAATGTGGAACTGGTGCTGGCCCTGCAAGTTGTCGAGCTGCATCTGAACTCCTCTGGGGGTTGGTGCGCCGGAGTCTCGCACAGCCCGACAACCGTCGCGCCCCCTGCGGTCCATGATCAGTTGCTGCTGGGTAGTCGTCGAGCCCGTCGGACGACTACCCAGCCCGGAGTGATCACTGGTGCCCTTGCAGGACCACCCCGGCAGACCTCAGCGACTGTCGACGGAGGTCGCGGCCCGCAGCGCCCAGGTGTTGAGCACCTGGTGGATGCCGCGCAGCCGCTCGTTGATCTGTTCCAGCCGTTCCGCCTGGGCCAGGGCGGCCAGTGCCGACCCCAGCGCGATCTGCTGGTCGAGGGTGAGATTGTCCTGGTCGATGGTGTAGAGCAGGTCGACGGTCTCGGCGATGGTGTCGGCCACAGCTTCTCCTCGGGCACGGGGGGCGATCAGCAACAAAGGCATCGATGGAAGCGCTCCCACATCATTGTGCCCCGTGCCATGCCGGTTCATGCAAGCTGCTCAGCGCGGCAGGTTGGCCAGCACCACGTCGAGCACCCGGATCGCGTCCGGTTTGGAGAGGGGGTTGTTGCCATTGCCGCATTTCGGTGACTGCACGCAGGATGGACATCCGGTCTCGCAGCCGCACTCAGCGATCGCGTCCCGGGTGGCCCGCAGCCACGCCGCCGCCGTCCCGTACGCCCGCTCGGCGAACCCGGCGCCACCCGGGTGCCCGTCGTAGACGAAGACGGTCGGCGCTTCGGTGTCCGGGTGCAGTGCGGTGGAGAGCCCGCCGATGTCCCAGCGGTCGCAGGTGGCCATCAGCGGCAGCAGGCCGATCGCGGCGTGTTCGGCGGCGTGCAACGCACCCGGCACATCGGCCGGCTGGACCCCGGCGAGGGCCAACGACTGCGGCGACAGGGTGAACCAGACCGCCACGGTGCGCAGCTCCCGGGTCGGCAGGTCGAGCGGCCGGGTGTCGATCACCTCGCCGGTGGCGATGCGCCGCCGCTGGTACGACACCACCTGGCTGGTCACATCCACCTCACCGAGGAACATGCCGACCGGCCCGGCGTCCACGTAGGAACGCACCGACACCACTGACAGGTCGGTGACGTCGCGGGCGTGGGTGGACCAGTCCGGCTCCTCGGCGTGCACCAGCGCGCACCCGTCGACGAGGTCGAGCCGGTCGACCACGTACGAGACGCCCTGGTGCAGGTAGACCGCGCCGGGGTGCAGCAGGAAGTGCGAGGAGCCACCGTCGACGGTGCCGAGCAGCCGGCCGGTCGACGACTCCACCACGGCGACCGGGGCGCCGCCCTCGCCGCGCAGGTCCACCTCGGGCCGCTCCCGGTGCCGCCAGTACCAACCGGTGGGCCGTTGCCGCAGCGCCCCCGCCGCGACCAGCTCGTCGACCGCCTCCTTCGCCCCGTCGCCGAAGAGCGCCAGGTCGGCCGGGGTGAGCGGTGCCTCCGCCGCCGCGCAGGCGAGCTGCGGGGCCAGCACGTACGGGTTGGCCGGGTCGAGCACCGTCGCCTCCACCGGTGCCCCGAAGATCGCCTCCGGGTGGTGCACCAGGTAGGTGTCCAGCGGGTCGTCCCGCGCCACCAGCACCGCCAGGGCCTCCTGCCCGGAACGCCCGGCCCGGCCCGCCTGCTGCCACAGTGACGCCCGGGTGCCCGGGTAGCCGCAGATCAGCACCGCGTCGAGCCCGACCAGGTCCACGCCCAGCTCCAGCGCGTTGGTCGAGGCCAGGCCGAGCAGGTCGCCGTGCAGCAGGGCGCGTTCCAGCTCGCGCCGCTCCTCCCGCAGGTAGCCGCCCCGGTAGGCGGCCACCCGGTCGCCGAGCCCCGGCACCGCGTCGTCCAGTGCGCGACGGGCGTTGGCGGCCACCACCTCGGCGCCCTTGCGGGACCGGACGAACGCGAGGGTGCGTACCCCTTCGGCGACGGTGTCGGCGAGCAGGTCCGCGGTCTCGCGCAGCGCCGACCGGCGGACCTGCCGGAGGTCGTCGTGGTCACCGTTGCCCTGCGGCGGCACCGACCGGGAGGGGTCGTCGCCGGTCGCCTGCGGCGGCACCGGGGACGACGAGCCCGGTGACACCGGCGGGGACGAGCCCGCGTCGGGTGGCAGCAGCGGCGGCTCCCAGAGCGCGAAGGTCACCCCGCCCCGGGGGGAGGCGTCCTCGGTGACCGCCGTCACCGGCAGACCGGTCAACCGCCCGGCCGCCGTCGCCGGGTCACCGGACGTCGCCGAGGCGAGCACGAACACCGGGGTGGCCCCGAACCGGGCGCACTGCCGGCGTAGCCGACGCAGCACGTGCGCGACGTGCGAGCCGAACACGCCCCGGTAGGTGTGGCACTCGTCGATCACCACGTACGCGAGGCGGCGCAGGAAGCCGGACCACTGGGCGTGCCCGGGCAGGATGCCGTGGTGCAGCATGTCGGGGTTGGTCAGCACGAACCGGGAGTGCCGGCGGATCCACTCCCGCTCGGTGCGCGGAGTGTCGCCGTCGTAGCAGGCGGGGCGTACCCCTTCCAGTTCCAGCGCGGCGACGGCGCGCAACTGGTCCGCGGCGAGCGCCTTGGTCGGCGCCAGGTAGAGCACTGTCGCCCGGGGGTCGGCCAGCAGGGTGGCCAGGGCCGGAAGCTGGTACGCCAGGGACTTGCCGGACGCGGTGCCGGTGGCGACGACCACGTGCTGGCCCTCGTACGCCAGGGTGGCCGCCTCGGCCTGGTGCTGCCAGGGCGCGACCACGCCGCGCCCGGTGAACGCCGTGCGCAGTTGCGCCGGTGCCCACGACGGCCAGGGCGCGGGCACCCCGGCGCGGGCCGGCACCCGCTCGACGTGGGTGACCGGGTCGGCGGCACCCCGGGCGCGCAGCCGGCGCAGCAGGTCGACCGGCGCTGGCCCGGGACCAGCGGATACGGTGGCCGCGGACGACGACTCCAGGTCGTGGCGCGGTGTGCCGCGCGCGGAGCTGAAGTCGTTGGAGGTCACGCCCTGCACTCTCGCACTGGTGTTCGGAGATGAAAAGTCGGACACCGGGGTAAGGGGTAGCCTCCGCTGGCGTCCGCAGGCCGCCCCGGCGGTAGTGGTTAGATGCCCACGAGAGTTTACGGCTCTGGCGAGGAGGACCGATGGAGCTGTCACTGGCGACCCGCACCGTGGGCGAGCACACGGTGCTCGAGGTCGGTGGTGAGGTGGACGTCTACACCGCACCCCGGCTCCGTGAGCGGCTCCTCGAGCTGATCGACGGTGGGGCGCGTCACGTGGTGGTCGACCTCGGTCGGGTGGACTTCCTCGACTCCACCGGGCTGGGTGTGCTGGTCGGCGCGCTCAAGCGGCTCCGTTCGGCCGGCGGTTCGTTCGCGCTGGTCTGCGACAAGGAGCCCCTGCTCAAGATCTTCCGGATCACCGCACTGGACCAGGTGTTTCCGCTGCACCCGACTGTCGACGCGGCGGTCAGCGCCGACTCGGCGGGCGCCGGCGCGTGATGGCGACAGTCAAGCTCTCGTTCTCGCCCGCGCCGGTGCACGTGCGTACCGCCCGTCTGGTCGGCGTCGCCGTCGCCCGACGGGCCGGGGTCCGCGAGGACCTGCTGGACGAGGTGCGCCTGGCCATCGGTGAGGCGTGCACCCGCGCGGTGGCCCTGCACCGGCAGTACGGCTTGGCCGACCCGGTGCTGGTGGAGATGTCCGACGGTGGCTCGTACGCCGTGCGGGTGGTGGACCGGGCGCCGATCGAGGCGGGCATCGGTCTGACCGCGTTGCCGCCGGACGAGCTGGCCAACGAGTCGCTGACCGACGAGGCGCTGACCACCGGTGTGGGCTTCGCGCTGCTCGCCGGGTTCGTCGAGGACCTGCAGGTGCGCCCGGTCGACGAGGGCATCGGCACCGAGGTGCGGATGGTGTGGCCGGTCGGCCGCTGAACGGTTCCGCTGCGTAGGTCGCGTCCCCAGCTGGGGACGCGGCCTTCTTTGCATGGACCGGGCCCTATATCAGATTTCGTTTCATAACACAGCGACGAAGATCATCGCGACACGGTGCCACCTGGGTGTGACCTCTAACACTGGGGAGGGCTACAGTACCCGGGTTGTCAGCAAGTGACCCATCCCGCAGCCAGCGGGTATGGGTGGTCATCGCTGGTCCGCTGGTGGGTTGGCGCGCGCTTGCGAGTCCGCATCCAGGCGTCGGTCAGTGCGTCTCCACTCACCGGCGCGAGTGTTCGGTAACAGGAGGACACAGATGTCCGAGACCTTGGCCGCCGACGGCGGCGGGCTTTCCCTTACCGGAAGCAATGTCACCTACGTCGTCATCGCCGCGGTTGTCGCGCTGGTGGCGCTCGGTTTCGCTGCCGCCCTGACAAAAACGGTGCTGGCCGCTGGTAAGGGCACCGAGAAAATGCAGGAGATCTCGGGGGCGGTCCAGGAGGGCGCCTCGGCCTACCTGCTCCGTCAATTCCGCACCCTGGCGATCTTCGTCGTCGTCGCCGTCGTCCTGCTCTTCCTGCTCCCGGTGCACGACACCGATGGCAGCGAGCTGGCGGTGAAGATCGGCCGTTCCCTCTTCTTCGTGGTGGGCGCTCTGTTCAGCGCGTTCATCGGCGGGGCCGGCATGTGGCTGGCCACCCGAGCCAACCTGCGCGTGGCCGCCGCCGCGAGAGAGCGAGCAGGCGGCCGCGAGGCGGCCATGAAGATCGCCTTCCGCACCGGTGGCGTCGTCGGCTTCCTCACCGTCGGCCTCGGCCTCTTCGGTGCGGCGATGGTCGTCATCGTCTACCGGGGTGACGCGCCCACCGTGCTGGAGGGCTTCGGCTTCGGCGCCGCGCTGCTCGCGATGTTCATGCGGGTCGGCGGCGGCATCTTCACCAAGGCCGCCGACGTCGGCGCCGACCTGGTCGGCAAGGTCGAGCAGGGCATCCCCGAGGACGACCCGCGCAACGCCGCCACCATCGCCGACAACGTGGGCGACAACGTCGGCGACTGCGCCGGCATGGCCGCCGACCTGTTCGAGTCGTACGCGGTGACGCTGGTCGCCGCGCTGATCCTCGGTCGCGCCGCGTTCGGTGAGGAAGGCCTGGTCTTCCCGCTGATCATCTCCACCATTGGCGTGCTGATCGCGATCGTCGGCGTCTTCATCACCCGGCTGCGCGCGTCCGACCGCAACGGCCTGACCGCGATCAACCGGGCCTTCTACCTGTCGGCGGCGCTCTCCGCCGTGCTGGTGGCGATCGCCGCGTACGCGTACCTGCCGGCGACCTTCGGCGAGTTCGACACTGGCCTCACCGACGCTCCGGGCAACCCGCGGCTGGTGGCCATCGGCGCTGTCGTGATCGGCATCGTGCTGGCCGGCGCGATCCAGGCGCTGACCGGCTACTTCACCGAGACCAACAAGCGTCCGGTGCAGGACATCGGCAAGAGCTCGCAGACCGGTGCGGCGACGGTGATCCTGGCCGGCATCAGCGTCGGTCTGGAGTCGGCTGTCTACTCGGCGGTGCTGATCGGTGCCGGTGTGTTCGGCGCGTTCCTGCTCGGCGGCAGCTCCATCACGCTGTCGCTGTTCGCCGTGGCGCTGGCCGGCACCGGCCTGCTCACCACCGTCGGCGTGATCGTCGCGATGGACACCTTCGGGCCGATCTCCGACAACGCCCAGGGAGTCGCCGAGATGTCCGGCGACATCGACGAGCACGGCGCGCGCACGCTCACCGAGCTGGACGCGGTGGGCAACACCACCAAGGCGATCACCAAGGGCATCGCGATCGCCACGGCGGTGCTCGCCGCGACCGCCCTGTTCGGCTCGTACACCGACACGCTGCGCAGCGCGTACGCGGACGCCGGTGTGGCTGATGTCGGTACGGAGATCCTCAACTCGCTGAACGTGGCGAACCCGCGCAACCTGGTCGGCCTGATCATCGGCGCGGCGGTGGTCTTCCTCTTCTCCGGTCTGGCCATCAACGCGGTGTCCCGCTCGGCCGGTGCCGTGGTGATGGAGGTCCGTCGGCAGTTCCGTGAGCTGCCCGGCATCATGGACGGCACCCAGCGCCCGGAGTACGGCAAGGTCGTCGACATCTGCACCCGGGACGCGCAGCGCGAGCTGATGACCCCTGGCCTGCTCGCCATCCTGGCGCCGATCGCTGTCGGTTTCGGCCTCGGGCCCGGCGCGCTCGCCGCGTACCTGGCCGGTGCGATCGGTGCCGGCACCCTGATGGCGGTGTTCCTGTCCAACTCCGGTGGGGCCTGGGACAACGCCAAGAAGCTGGTCGAGGACGGCGCGTACGGCGGCAAGGGCTCCGAGTCGCACGCCGCCACGGTCATCGGCGACACCGTCGGTGACCCGTTCAAGGACACCGCTGGCCCGGCGATCAACCCGCTGATCAAGGTGATGAACCTGGTCTCGTTGCTGATCGCGCCCGCCGTGGTGGCGTGGAGCGTCGGCGACGACCGCAATGTCGGCCTGCGCGTCAGCATCGCGCTGGTAGCAACGCTGATCATCGTGGCGTCGGTGGTGTTCAGCAAGCGCAAGGGCATCGCGATGTCCGACTCGGACGTCGATGGCAACACCGGCGCGGGCAGCACCGATCACCGTCCGGAGACGGTGAACGCCTGACCCAGGAACGGCCCGGTGCCACACCTGGCCAAAGGCCGTACGCTGCAACGCATGCGTACGTGCCGGGCGTCTGCCGCCGGAAAGCTCACGGTGGTCCTGGCCACGATCGTCGTCCTGGCCGGCTGCGGCGGCGGCCCCAGCCCACGGGCCTGGGCGGCCTCGGTCTGCGGCGCGCTCACGCCGTGGCGCTTGGAGATCAACAAGCTGACCAGCAGCACCGACGAGCAGATGACCGCGCAGACCACGCCGGCGCAGGCCAAGGAGAACCTGGTGCGGCTCTTCGACGGGGCGGAGCAGGCCAGCGAGGCCGCGCGCCGCAAGGTGGAGAAGGCGGGCATCCCGGAGACCGACAACGGCGAGGCCATCTCCGTGGGTTTCCGCAGCTCGCTGGGGAAGATGCGGGACGCGTACGGCCGTGCCCGGGACACCATCGACGGTCTGGGCACCGCCGAGCCGACCGTCTTCTACGACGGCGTGCGGGCCGCGGTGGAGACGCTCAACAAGGAGTACGACGCCAGCGCGCTGGACACCAGCAAACTCAACTCCGAGGAGTTGAAACAGGCATTCGACGAGGTGCCGGAGTGTCGCTGAGCGGGCTCGGTGACACCGGGAAGGCGCAGCCGCCCCCGGCGCTGTTCCCCGCGCCCGAGTCCGACACGCCCACCCCCGGGCGACGCCGTGGCGGCGCGCCGCGGAACGGCCCGTCGCAACACGGCTCCCCAGTGAACGGCCCGGCCCCGGGTGACGACGCGGGCCGGCAACTTGTCTTCTTCGGCGCGGATGCCGCCGAACCGGCCGTCGCCGACCTCGCCGGGTTGCTCGCCGGGCCGGCTGAGGTGGTCCGGATGGGCGGGACCGCCCGGCTCTCGGTGCGGGTGGACGCCGCGTGGCGGGTGCACGTGCTCGTCGCCGAACTGGCGTCGCGGGGGCTGGCGGCCAGCTGGGAGCCGATCGAGGGCGAGGGACACGCCGTGCGTACGTCGTACACCCGGGTCTTGAAGCCGCTCGCGGCCGCCTGGCTGCACGGTTCGACGAAACGCCCGCCGGCGGCCTTCCATCTGACCGGCCGGCGGTTGCGGCTGTGGCTCGCCGCCGCCGGGACGCCGGAGCCTCCCGACTGCTACCTGTTGGGGCTGGGCCCCGACGACCAGGAGTGTTGGGAGTCGATCGGCGTCGCGCTCGCGGCGGCCGGGCTGGCCGGGACGCTGCTCGGCCCGGCGGAGGGTGGCCCGGCGTACCGGATCACCGGCCGCCGCCGGTTGGCGCGGCTTGCCGAGCTGGTCGGCGGACCGCCGCCCGCGGCACCGGTCGACGCCTGGCCGACCTGACCCTGCACCCGGCGCGCGTCGATCATGGAGTTGTGGTGGGGGACAGACTGCTTGTCCGGGGTGAAAACGCCCACCATAAGTCCATGATCGACGCGGTTGGGCGGCGGCCCGGGGTGCGGCGGACGGGTGTCCGGTGCCGGACAGCCGGCGGGTCGATCCAGGCGGAAAACGGGCGGGTCGGACCTCGGTCGTGCGTCCGCCATCGTCACAGTGACCCGCTTCGAGCCCTACTCACGGTGTACGGTGGCGCCGTCCGGCAGTGCCGAAGCGGTTTGCGGCCCGCGAAACCCGAATCGCGGGCAACGCGTTACGTTGGACATCCGGACCGCCGGTGCTACGGCGGGGTCGAAAGCGGTCGCTGTCCGGGCGCCGGCAGGCCACGAGCAGGAGTGAGGTCGGGGAGAGACGTGCCGAGCAACGCTGGAACCACCCGTCTGGTCATCGTCGAGTCACCGGCGAAGGCCAAGACGATCTCGGGCTACCTCGGCCCGGGGTACGTCGTGGAGGCCAGCTTCGGTCACGTCCGCGACCTGCCGCGTAACGCCGCCGACGTGCCGGCCAAATACAAGAAGGAGCCCTGGGCCCGCCTCGGGGTGGACGTCGACAACGGCTTCCACGCGCTCTACGTCGTCTCCGCCGACCGCAAGCAGCAGATCAGCAAGCTGGTGAAGCTGGCCAAGGAGGTCGACGAGATCCTCCTGGCCACGGATGAGGACCGCGAGGGCGAGGCGATCGCCTGGCACCTGGTGGAGACGCTCAAGCCCAAGGTGCCGGTCAAGCGGATGGTCTTCCACGAGATCACCAAGCCGGCGATCCAGGCGGCGGTCGCCAACCCCAGGGAGATCGACCGCGATCTGGTGGACGCCCAGGAGGCGCGCCGGATCCTCGACCGCCTGTACGGCTACGAGGTCTCCCCGGTGCTGTGGAAGAAGGTCATGCCGCGGCTCTCGGCGGGCCGGGTGCAGTCGGTGGCGACCCGCATCGTGGTCGAGCGGGAACGCCAGCGGATGGCCTTCCGCACCGCCGAATACTGGGACATCCTGGCCACCCTCGCGGTGGCCAACGCCGGCGAGGGGCCGCGCAGCTTCAACGCCACCCTGATCGCCCTGAACGGCGACCGGATCGCCACCGGCAAGGACTTCGAGCCGACCACCGGTCGGGTCCGGGCCGGCGCCGGGGTCGTGCACCTCGACGAGAGCGGTGCCCGGGGTCTCGCGGCCCGCCTCGACGGGCGGCCGTTCACCGTCACCCGGGTCGAGGAGAAGCCCTACCGTCGTCGCCCGTACGCGCCGTTCATCACCTCGACCCTCCAGCAGGAGGCGGCCCGCAAGCTGCGCCTGTCCTCGCAGCAGACGATGCGCACCGCGCAGCGCCTGTACGAGAACGGCTACATCACCTATATGCGTACCGACTCGGTCAACCTGTCGGAGACCGCCATCTCGGCGGCCCGTCGACAGATCGTCGAGCTGTACGGCGAGCGCAGCGTTCCGCCGGAGCCGCGCCGCTACACCGGCAAGGTGAAGAACGCGCAGGAGGCGCACGAGGCGATCCGCCCGGCGGGGGACAACTTCCGCACCCCGGGCGAGGTGGCCAAGGAGCTGTCCGCCGAGGAGTTCAAGCTCTACGAGCTGATCTGGCGGCGCACCATCGCCTCGCAGATGACCGACGCGGTCGGCTCCAGCGTGTCGGTGCGCATCCGGGCGGTCTCCACCGCGCAGGAGGAAGCCGACTTCGGCGCGACCGGCAAGACCATCACCGACCCGGGCTTCCTGCGCGCGTACGTCGAGTCCAGCGACGACGAGAACGCCGAGGCCGAGGACGCCGAGCGCCGGCTGCCCACCCTGGCCAAGGACCAGCCGCTGACCGCCGACGAGCTGGCCGCGCAGGGCCACCACACCCAGCCGCCGTCGCGCTACACCGAAGCGTCGCTGGTCAAGGCCCTGGAAGAGCTGGGCATCGGCCGCCCGTCCACCTACGCGTCGATCATGCAGACGATCCAGGACCGGGGGTACGTCACCAAGCGCGGCCAGGCGATGATCCCCACGTTCCTGGCCTTCGCGGTGATCGGGCTGATGGAGCGGCACTACCCCCGCCTGATCGACTACGACTTCACCGCCACCATGGAGAACGAGCTGGACGAGATCGCCGGCGGCGACCACGCCGCGGTCGACTTCCTCACCGCGTTCTACTTCGGCGGCTCCAACGGTGCCGGCGACCAGGACATCGCCCGTTCCGGCGGGCTCAAGAAGCTGGTCACCGAGAACCTCAGCGACATCGACGCCCGCAGCGTCAACTCCATCCCGCTCTTCACCGACGACGACGGTCGCGAGGTCGTGGTGCGGGTCGGCCGCTACGGGCCGTACCTCCAGCGTGCGGTGCCCGGCGAGGCCCCGGCGGCACCTGCCGAGGGCGAGGAGGCCGGTGCCCAGGGTGACCGGGCGCCGATCCCCGAGGGCCTGGCCCCGGACGAGCTGACCCCGGAGAAGGTGCACGAGCTGTTCCTCGGCGGCAGCGGCGAGCGCAAGCTCGGCGACGACCCCGCCACCGGCGAACCGATCGTGCTCAAGTCCGGCCGGTTCGGCCCGTACGTGTCCAGCGGGGAGCGGAAGTCTTCGCTGCTGCGTACGCAGACCCCCGACGCGCTGACGCTGGAGGAGGCGCTCAAGCTGCTCAGCCTGCCCCGGCTGGTCGGTGTCGCGCCGGACGGCGTCGAGGTCTTCGCGAACAACGGTCGCTACGGCCCGTACGTGAAGCGGGGCGAGGAGTTCCGCTCGCTGGAGTCCGAGGACCAGATGTTCACCGTCGGTCTGGACGAGGCGCTGGCCCTGCTGGCCGCTCCGAAGACCCGGGGCCGGCGTGCCGCGGCACCGCCGCTGCGGGAGATGGGCGTGGACCCGGCGACCGAGAAGCCGCTGGTGATCAAGGACGGCCGGTTCGGCCCGTACGTGACCGACGGGGAGTTCAACGCGTCGCTGCGGCGTGGGCAGACGCCGGAGGCGTTGAGCCTCGAGGAGGCGTCCGAGATGCTGGCCGAGAAGCGGGCGAAGGGTCCGGCGCCGCGCAAGAAGGCGGCGGCGAAGAAGGCGCCCGCGAAGAAGGCCACGGCCACCAAGAAGACGGCCGCGGCGAGCAAGTCCACGGCCACCAAGAAGACCACCACGGCCAAGGCGACGACGGCCAAGGCGACGACGGCGAAGAAGGCCCCGGCCAAGAAGGCCGCCCCCCGCAAGGCCGCCACCAGCACGGAGTAGACCGGATCTGCGAGATCTTGGAAGGAAACGACCCCTCCAGGGGCAGACTCCTTCCAAGATCTCGGCGTTGTCCACAGGGACAGCTTGCGGGGTCGGTCATCGGGAGACTGGCGGTCATGAGTCTTCGGGGAACGTCGTCGTTGGCTGGCTGGGGTCGCCGGCTTCCGGGCGACGACGCGGACGAGTTGACCTGGTTGCTGTTCCATCAGGACGACGTGGTGAGCCTCGACCAGGCCCGGCGGCACCTGTCGACCAAGGCGATTCGGCACCGGGTGGCGACCGGAAAGTGGCGACAGGTCCACCGAGCTGTGTTCGTCGCGCACAACGGGCCGGTCAGCCCCGACCAGCTCCGGTGGGCGGCGGTCCTCGCCGCAGGGCCGCGGGCGATCCTCGGTGGCCTGACCGCGGCGCAGGCCGGAGGGCTCCGGGGGTTCGCCGCTCGTCCGATCCACATCCTGCTCCCCGCCTCCTGCCGGCGGGGCTCTTTGCCAGCGGGTGCGGTGGTGCACCGGAGCACGATCCTGAGCGACGATGACGTGCTCGCTGTCGGGCGACCCCGGCGGACCGCGGCGGCTCGTTCAATCGTGGACGCCGCCCAGTGGGCCGGTGATGACCAGCAGTCGCGGGCGATCATCGCCGCCGCCTTTCAGCAGCGGATCGTGGCCGGCGATGACCTGCGCCAGGTCGTCGACCGGTTGCCACGGGCCCGCCGTCGCCAGCTGATCCTGGCCGCGGCCGCAGACGCCGCAGGCGGTGCCCACTCCCTGGCGGAGTTGGATTTCCTGGATCTGGTTCGTCGTGCAGGGCTTCCCGAGCCGGCCCGGCAGAAGGTCCGCTACGACTCGACCGGACGACGTCGCTACCTGGACGCCTACTTCGAGCAGTGGGGTGTGCACGTCGAGATAGACGGTGGCCAACACGCCGATCCACGGGCCTGGTGGGCGGACATGCGCCGCCAGAACGGACTCTGGGTGGCCGGTGACCGCCTTCTGCGCTTTCCGGCCTGGGTCGTCCGGGCTCACCCCGACGAGGTGGTAACCCAACTCCGCGCCGCACTGGAAGCCGCAGGCTGGCCAGGCTGATCTTGGAAGGAAGCGGCCCCTGGAAGGGCAGATTCCCTCCAAGATCTGCAACGGCCGCTACGCGCCGAGGACGTGCGTCAGGTGGGGGTTGGTGAAGACGCGGTCCGGGTCGAGGCGGTCGCGGACGGCCTGGAAGTCCGGGAAGCGGGGGTACGCAGTGGCCAGCGAGGCGGCGTCGCGGTAGTGCAGCTTGCCCCAGTGCGGGCGACCGCCCAGCCCGGCGGCCACCTTCTCGAAGGCCCGGAAATACGGCTCGTACGGCATGCCGACGTACTGGTGCACGGCGATGTAGGCGTTGTCCCGGCCGTAGCCGTGCGACAGCCAGATGTCGTCGGCGGCCGTGAACCGCACCTCCACCGGGAAGAGCACCTTGAACGGCAGGCCGTCCACGATGCGCTGGAGCGCGGCGAGCGCCTCCGGCAGCGCCTCGCGGGGCAGTCCGTACTCCATCTCCACGAAGCGGACCCGGCGCGGGGTGCAGAAGACCCGGTCGGAGCGGCCGGTGTACTGGCGTTCGGTGAGGGCGCGGGCGGAGACCGCGCTGATCCCGGGGGCCAGCGCGGGCACGGCCCGGCCGAGCCGGCAGGCCCCGGCGAAGACCCGGTTGGACAGGAAGTCGTCGTCCATCCAACCGCGCCAGCGCGACAGCGGCCGGTCGTTGGCGGGTACCCGGTCGTTGGCCTTGACCTGGACCCGGGACGTGTACGGGAACCAGTAGAACTCGACGTGGTCGTGCCGGCCGATCAACTCGGGCAGTTCGCCGAGCACGTCGGCCAGTTCGGCCGGGCGTTCGTGGGCGCGCAGGACGAAGGCGTCGACGCAGCGCAGGGTCACCTCGACCAGGACACCGAGCGCGCCGAGTGACACCCGGGCGGCGGCGAGGACGTCGGGGTTCTCGTCGGCGGAGCAGCGCAGCACCTCGCCGGCACCGGTGACCAGTGTGATCGCCTCGACGAAGGTGGAGAGACACCCGTAGCCGGCGCCGGTGCCGTGGGTGCCGGTGGAGATCGCCCCGGCGACGGTCTGCGCGTCGATGTCGCCGAGGTTGGGCAGCGCGAGGCCGTGCCGGGCGAGCAGGCCGTTGAGCGCGTTCAGGGTCATTCCGGCCGGAACTGTGACAAGTCGATGGGCGACGTCCACGCTGACCAGGGTGTCCAGCTCGGACAGGTCCATCCGCCGATCGTCGGCGAGCGCGACGGCGGTGAACGAGTGGCCGCTGCCGGTCACCCGGATTCGAGCGCCGTCGGCCACTGCGGATCGGACGGCTTCTGCGACGTCGGCCGGCGAGCCGGGGCGCAGGATCGTGCTGGCGCTGCCACGCTGGTTCCCGGCCCAGTTGGACCAGCCAGCCCGGGGCGGTGCGATGCGAACCATGCGCACTCCTCATTCATGAATATGAACTGACTTCATATCAGGAACGTTGTAGCTGGTAAATACCGCAATTGCGATCCGCTCGTTGTACCGGTAGTCACGGACTCGTGACGTGGAGATATGTTCATCCGTCGAAGGGGGGTGGCGCAGAGTGTCCACACCAGCCGCCACGACCGGGCCGCTGCGCCGCGTACCGGTGCAAGGTCGAAGTGTCGCGCGGGTACAGCGCATGTTGGATGCCTGCGCCGAACTCGTCGACGAGGTGGGGTACGAGGGGCTGACCACCACCCTGCTCGCCGAGCGGGCCGAGGTGGCGATCGGGTCGGTCTACCAGTTCTTTCCGGACAAACGGGCGATCGTGCAGGCGTTGACCCTGCGGACCATGGAGTCCTACCTCCAGCGCCTCGACGAGCGGTTCGCCTCCGACGAGATGACCCACTGGTGGGACGGCGTCGACGCGGGCATCGACGAGTACATCACGATGCACCGCACCGTCCCCGGCTTCCGTACCCTGCACTTCGGCGACGTGGTCGACCTGCACCTGCTCGACGAGCAGCGGGACAACAACGGCGTGATCGCCGACCAGTTGGCCCGGGTGCTCACCGAGCGTTTCGGGCTCACCGACGTGCCCCAGCTGCGCTTCGTGCTGGAGATCGCGGTCGAGGCGGCGGACGCGCTGATCAAGCTCGCGTTCCGCCGGAAGTCCGACGGCGACGAGCGGGTGCTGCTGGAGGCGAAGGCGCTGATCCGGGAGTACCTGCACCGCCAGGTCGACGGCCCGGACAACGGCCGGCCCGCCGCCGGGAAGCAGACCGAGGCCGCCCAGCCCGTCTGAGTCGGCGCGGGGCGCGGGCTCCGGCCGGCGGTGGGGCGCGGCCCTCCGGCCGTCAGAGGAAGGCCTGCCCCTCACCCCGGTAGGTGGGGACTGTCGCCACCACCGCGTCCCCCTCGACCAGGTGCAGCTCGTTGACCCGTTCACACAGCTCACCTGCCTTGGCGTGGCGGAACCACACCCGGTCGCCGACGCGCAGGTCGGCCGCCGCCGCGCCGGACAGCGGCGTCTGCACCTCGCCGGCACCCTCGGTGCCGACCAGCTTCAGCCCCGCCGGTAGCCATGGCCGGGGCAGCCGACTGTCGGCGGCCGGGCCGGAGGCGATCCAGCCGCCGCCGAGCACCGTGGCCAGCTCCGGCGTCGGCCGGCGGACCACGGTGCAGGCGAAGAAGGCCGCCGGGGTGGGCCGCCAGGCGCGGTACGCGTCGAACAACGTCGGCCCGTACAGGCCCGATCCCGCGGTGACCTCGGTGACCGCGGGATCGGCGCTGGTCGCGGCCACGCTGCCGGTGCCGCCGCCGTTGACGAACTCCAGGTCGGCGTGTTCGCGTACCGCGGCGACCGCCGCACCACGGCGGGCCAGCAACTCGCGGTACGACCCGCGCTGGGCCAGCCTGATCGCGCCGGCCAGCAGCGTCTGCCCCGGCGGCGCGTCGCCCAGGCCGGCGATCTGCGCCTCGTACGACATGAGCCCGACCAGCCGGAAGCCGGGCCGACCGGCGACGGCGGCGGCGAGCGCTCCGGCGGCCCGCGCGCTGTGCACCGGTGAGCGGCGGACGCCGACGTGCACCCGGCCGCGCAGCGGTCGCCAGGAGGCGTCCAGATCCAGGCACAGCCGTAGCTCGGCGCGCTGCCCCGGTGCCGCGACGGCGTCGATGAGGTCGAGTTGGCCGGTGCCGTCGATCATCAGGGTGATCGCGGCGGCGAGCGTCGGGTCGGCGCCCAGCTCGGCGAGGGCGGCCCGGTCCCCGCTCGGGTACGCGACCAGCACGTCGTCGCTGACGCCGGCGCGGACCAGCCAGATCGCCTCGGGCACTGTGAACGCCATGATGCCCCGCCAGCCGGGTCGCCCGAGAGCTCGGCTGATCAACTCCCGGCTGCGGACCGACTTGCTGGCGAGGCGGACCGGCTTTCCGGCGGCGCGATCGGCCAGGGCGGCCGAATTGGCGTCGAAGGCGCTGAGGTCGACCACCGCGTACGGGGGGTCGAGATGGGCAGTCGCCCGGTCCAGGCGCTCGCGAAGTTTGTCGCTTTCGATGGCCACGTGTGCACGCTAACTGTCTGACGGAGAATGCGAAATACCCTCGCGTACGTCCGGGCTGCGGCCGGTACCTCCGGCGGCCTAGGCTCAGCGAGCAGGAGAATGTCGCCCGGAGGGTGGCCCCCACCCGGGTCTAGAGTGTTGCACCGGAGGTGCCCAGCGATGGGCCGGCACGTGGAGGTACGGCCATCGAAAGCCAGAACAGCGGCGAGTCGCCCGGCGTGTCGCGATCGAGCGACCATCCGGGCAACGCCGCCAACCCGTCCAGCGGTGGTCAGGTAGATCCGTCCGGTTATGCCGCCATCCGGTCCGTGCTGCGCATCCAGCCGTTCCGGCGGCTCTGGATCGTGCTCGGCGCGGCCTCCTTCGGCGACTGGCTCGGCCTGCTGGCCACCGCCCTCTTCGCCGCCTCGCAGGTGCAGGGCAGTACCGCCCAGGGTGCCGCGTTCGGCGGGGTCACCGCGATCCGGCTGCTGCCCGCGCTGGTGCTCGGCCCGGTGGCCGGCGTCTTCGCCGACCGGTTCGACCGGCGCTGGACGATGGTCATCTGCGACCTGCTGCGCTTCGTGCTCTTCGCCTCCATTCCGCTCTACGCCCTCAGCGGCGCCGCCGGCGGCCTGGTGGTCGGCTGGGCGCTGATCGCCACCTTCCTGATCGAGTCGCTCACCCTGCTGTGGATTCCGGCCAAGGAGGCCGCGGTCCCGAACCTGATCCCCCGGGCCCGGCTGGAGGCGGCCAACCAGCTCACCCTGATCACCACCTACGGCCTCACCCCGGTCGCCGCGGCCATCGGCCTTGCCGTGCTCGACCGTGGCGTCCGTGGCGCCGTGGGCGGCGACCTGCCCTCCTGGGCCGAGCCGGCCCAGCTCGCGCTCTGGTTCAACGCCTTCTCCCGGCTCGCCACCGCGTTGGTGGTGGCGTTCGGGATCAAGGAGATCAGCGAGGCGCAGCGCGGCGAGGCGGAGCGTGCCGAGCAGAGCATGTTCCGGCAGTTCTCCGAGGGCTGGAAGTACATCGGCCAGACCCCGCTCGTCCGGGGCCTGGTGCTGGGCATCTTCGGCGCGTTCGCCGGCGGCGGCATCGTGGTCGGCACGGCCAAGTTCTTCGCCAACTCGCTGGGCGCCGGTGACGCCGCGTTCTCACTGCTCTTCGGCGCGATCTTCGTCGGTCTGGCGCTCGGCATCGGGCTCGGCCCGATGGTCGTCAAGGAGATGTCCAGGCGTCGCTGGTTCGGCATGAGTATCGTGCTGGCCAGCGCCGCCGTGATGACCCTCGCCTTCGCCATCCACCTGTCGATGGCGATCGTCGGCGCGGTGCTGGTCGGCGCGGGCGCCGGGATGGCCTTCCTGGCCGGCACCACCCTGCTCGGCGGCGAGGTTGCCGACGAGGTGCGCGGCCGGGTCTTCGCCGTGGTGCAGATCGGCACCCGGCTGGTGCTGATCCTGGCCATCGGGCTGAGCAGCGTGTTGGTCGGCGTCGGCGGCTCGCGCAAGCTGGAGATCGCTGACCTGGGCCTGTCCATCTCGTCGACTCGGCTGCTGCTGCTCGCCGCCGGTGCCGCCGGCATCTTCGCCGGGATCAGCGCGTTCGGCCAGATGGACGACAAGAAGGGCGTACCGGTCCTCGCCGACCTCTGGGGCTCCATCCGGGGCCGGCCGCTGATGCCGGCCGAGCCGTTCGTCTCCGCCGGGCTGTTCGTGGTGTTCGAGGGTGGCGAGGGTGCCGGCAAGTCCACCCAGCTCACCGCGCTCGCCGAACGGTTGAGTGGCCAGGGGTGCGACGTCGTGGTCACCCGTGAACCCGGGGCCACCGCTGTCGGTCAGCGGATCCGGTCGCTGGTGCTGGACACCTCCGGCGACGACGCGCCCTCCCCCCGGGCCGAGGCGCTGCTCTACGCCGCCGACCGGGCGCACCACGTGGCCACCGTCGTCCGGCCCGCGCTGGTCCGGGGCGGCGTGGTGATCAGCGACCGGTACGTCGACTCGTCCCTGGCGTACCAGGGCGCCGGCCGTACGCTGCCCGTCGACGAGGTTTCCTGGCTCTCCTCCTGGGCCACCGGTGGGCTCAAGCCCGACCTCGTGGTGCTGCTCGACGTCGAGCCGCACACCGGCCTGTCCCGGGTGGCCTCGCGCAACACCGGCACCGACCGGCTGGAGGCCGAGTCGATCGCCTTCCACGAGCGCGTCAGGTACGCGTTCCTCGACCTCGCCGCCGCCGACCCGAAGCGCTACCTGGTGCTCGACGCGTCCCGGCCGGTCGACGAGATCACCAAGCTGGTGGTCCGGCGGGTCGAGGAGATGCTCGGTAAGCCGGGCGGCATCGTGCACCCGCGCCCGGCGCAGGGCCCGGACACCTCGGTGCAGCCCGAGTTATCCGACGCGGAGCTGGTGACGATGGAGCACAAGACCTGATGCCCGACGTTTTCGCCGACCTGGTCGGTCAGGACGAGGCGGTGGTGGA
Organism: Micromonospora sp. DH14; assembly: GCF_029809455.1. Taxonomy (NCBI): domain Bacteria; kingdom Bacillati; phylum Actinomycetota; class Actinomycetes; order Micromonosporales; family Micromonosporaceae; genus Micromonospora; species Micromonospora sp. DH14. The sequence goes on from NZ_JARVKT010000001.1 coordinate 271,245, forward strand.
GCTGCGCCGGGCCGCCGCCGCGGCGGCGGCCGTGCTGCGGGCCGGCGTGGCCGACCGGGCACCCGCGTTGGTCGCCGCCGGACCGGCCAGCGGCGACGAGTCCGCGCGCACGGCCGGCGATGCCGCGCCCGGTGCCGTGGACCCGTCGACCGGGATGACCCACGCGTGGATCTTCACCGGGCCGCCCGGCTCCGGTCGCTCGGTTGCCGCACGGGCGTTCGCCGCCGCGCTGCAGTGCCGGCACGGCACCGGCTGCGGTGAGTGCCCCGGCTGCCACACCACGATGGGCGGCACCCACGCCGACGTGCGGATGGTGGTGCCGGAAGGGCTCTCCATCGGCGTCGGCGAGATGCGCGCGCTGGTGCTCCGCGCGGCCAGTACCCCATCCGGCGGGCGCTGGCAGGTGGTGATCATCGAGGACGCCGACCGGCTCACCGAGGCCGCCGGCAACGCGCTGCTCAAGGCGATCGAGGAGCCCCCGCCGCGAACTGTCTTCCTGCTCTGCGCGCCGTCCACCCACCCGGACGACATCTCGGTGACCATCCGGTCGCGCTGCCGGGTCGTACCCCTGCGGCAGCCCCCGGCAGCCGCGGTGGCCGAGGTGCTGGTTCGTCGGGACGGCATCGCGCCCGACGTGGCCCAGTGGGCGGCGGCGGCCGCGCAGGGCCACGTGGGTCGGGCCCGCCGGTTGGCGCGCGACCCGGAGGCCCGCAAACGGCGTGAGGCGGTGCTCGCGGTACCCCGCCGGTTGACAGGTGTCGGCGCGGCGTTCGACGCGGCGTCCGCGCTGATCGAGGCGGCCGAGGCGGAGGCCGCGGCGTCGGTCACCGAGGCCGACACGGCCGAACGGGCGGCCCTGGAGACCGCGCTCGGCGCGGGCGGCACCGGCCGGGGCGCGGCCGGCGCGATGCGGGGCGCCGCCGGGCAACTCAAGGAGCTGGAGAAGCGACAGAAGTCCCGGGCCACCCGGGCCCAGCGTGACGCCCTGGACCGGGCGCTCGTCGACCTGGCGGGCTTCTACCGGGACGCGCTCACCATGGCGCTGCGCGCACCCGTCGCCCCGGTGCACACCGACACGGCGGCGCTGGCCGGTGCCGGCGCCCAGAAGTGGGACGCCGAGGGGGCGCTGCGCCGGCTGGAGGCCGTGCTCGCCTGCCGCGCGGCGATCGAGGCGAACGTCAAGCCGCGGATCGCGGTCGAGGCGATGATGCTCGCCCTCTGGAAGGGCTGACCCGCACGTCCCGGCGTTGTCCACAGGCATCGACAGGTTCGATTGCTGTGCGGTACGGTCCGTGTGCCGTGGTGACGGTGGCGGCACACTGAGTGATGAATCGCCCGGGAGGAGTCGGCCGATGCCGCGGGGGGAGATCGACGAAGCCTGGATCGAGGAGGCGGTGCGACGCTACCGCCGGATCGAGTCCCTCCAGGCCGAGTTCGACCAGGCGGTGTCGACCGTCGAGGTGACCGTCCGGTCGCCGGACGGTCTGGTCGAGGTGGTGGTCACCGCCGGTGGGCGGATCACCGACGTCCGGTTCCTCGGGCCGCTGCACACCCGCAGTCCACGCGACGTGGCCGGGTCCGTGCAGGCCGCGGTCACCGCGGCGGCCGACGCCGCCGAATGGGCCCGGGAAAAGCTGCACAACGAGACGTTCGCCGCCTACCGACCGCTCGCGGGGGCCTGAGATGGACACACTGCGCGCGCTCTCCGCCCGACTGGACGAGGCGAGCGCCACCCTCACCCTGGTCTCGCACACCGTCACCGCCAGCGATCCGGCCCAGGCCGCGTTCGGTGCCGACGCGCCGGGCCGGCCGGGTGAGATCGGTCGGGCGCTGCACCGGCAGTGGACCACCGCCACCAACGACCGGGCCCGGGAGGCCCGCGCCGCCGCCGGTCGACTGGCCGCCGCCGCGGCGGCGGTGCGGGAGGCCGCCGACCGCTACGCAGAGGTCGACCGGGCGGCCCGCCGCCGACTCACCGGGGAACCGTGATGGACGCACTGGACCGGCTCGCCGAGCCCGGCCTCGACCTGCTCCGCCGGGTGGACACGCTGATCGCCGCCGGCGTGCCCGAGGGGCACCGGGTCTGGCCGCTGCTGCGCCGCATGCAGGTGCTGCCGGGCGACGCCGTCCGCAGCTTCCTCGACCTGCACCCGGCGCCGCTCGCCAGCGCCGGGCACGCGGTGCGCCGGCTCGTCCGGGGGTACGACGACGTCTGCGCCGCGCTCACCGACTCGGTGCTCTGGTCCGGCCCGGCCGCCACCGCGTACGGGCAGCAGCGGGCCGCGCTGCTGCGTCACCTCGACGAGGGGCCGGACAGCCTGGTCGGGCGACTCGACTCCACCGCTGGATACGCCGACGCCCTCGCCGACTGGGTGGAGGGCAGCCGTCTCGCGCTGGCCCGCACGTTGGCCGACGTGCTCCGCTCGGCCGAGGCGGTCGCCGTGGTCGCCGCCACCGCCACCCGCGCGTCGACGCGCCCCGGGCCGGTCGGGCCCGGCGTCGCCGACGCGGCCGAGATCGCCGCCCGGGTGCTGGCGGTGCTGTGCGTCGCGTACGACGGTGCGGAGACGCTGCTGCGGCAGTGGGCGCCGAGCCTGGCCGAGACCGCGTGGCGTCCGCCGACGGACGGGCGACCCCGCTACGACCAGCCCACCCGGGTCGGCTGGTGACCCGACCCTTGTGCCCCGCGCCGCCCCGGACAGGCCACGGCGTCGCTCGCGGGCACCTGACCTGAGCCGGTGCCCACGGCGACGCCGTGGTCTTCCCCCTGCACCCCCCGCAGGTCTGTCTCCACTCAACGCGGTCGCGGCGCGTTTTGTCTCCTGCCCGGCCCCGGATTCAACCGTCCGGGCGAGGAGCAACGGCACGACGGGACGCCCGGCAATGGGTCGAGTCGACGGCGATGAATGGCAGCGGTGCGTAGCCGGCCGGTGCGCCCTGCGCCGCGACCCGTCGTAGGGTGGGGGGATGGGCATGCTCTGCGCGGTCAGCTTCAACCGGTACGGGCGGCTCTACTACCTCGACCCGGGTGACCTGCGTCCGCAGGTGGGCGACCGGGTGCTGGTGCCCACCGATGACGGGCCCGAGGTGGCGGAGTGCGTGTGGGCCGCGCAGTGGGTGACCGAGGACACCGACGGCTTCCCCCGCCTGGTGGGGCTCGCCGGCGACGACGACCTCCGCCGGGACGAGGCGTTGCGGCGGCGCAAGGCCGAGGCGAAGGTGGCCGCGAAACGGCTGATCCGCTCGCACGGCCTGCCGATGAAGGTGGTGGCGGTCGACCACGTGCTCGGCTCCGCCGAGAGCGGCGGCGAGCGCAGCACCGTCTACTTCACCGCCCCGCACCGGGTGGACTTCCGATCCCTGGTCCGCGACCTGGGTGCGACCCTGCACTGTCGGGTGGAGCTGCGTCAGCTCTCCGCCCGCGACTCGGCGCGGGTGCAGGGCGGCATCGGCTCCTGCGGTCGGGACCTGTGCTGCGCCACCTTCCTCACCGACTTCGAGCCGGTGACCATCCGGATGGCGAAGGACCAGGACCTGCCGCTCAACCCGCTACGCATCTCCGGCGCGTGCGGCCGGCTGATGTGCTGCCTCAAGTACGAGCACCCGCTGTACCAGCGCTTCCAGGAGACCGCCCCGGCGGTCGGCAGTCGGGTCTCCACGCCGGAGGGTGACGGCCGGGTGGTCGGCCACAGCGTCCCGAGAGACGCGGTGACCGTACGCCTGGACGCGGACGGCTCCCGCTGCTCCTGCTCCCGCGCCTCCGTCTGCGCCCCCCGCCAAGCCCACGACCAGCACTACACCCAGTAACCCCCCACCCCCACCCCCGCCGGTCCCCGTTGATCATGAAGTTATTGCCATCCGGATCGGCGTGTCGTGGCAATAACTTCATGATCAACGGGGTGGGGAGGGAGGGGTTAGGGGGGTGGGTTAGGGGAGGACTGTGGGGGGTTCGGTTAGGTGGGGGGTCAGGGGGGATTTGGGGGTCAGCCAGCTTTCGGTGGGGGACTGGTCGGGGTTCACCTGCCAGTCGCGGGAGACGCGGTCCACCCCGATCGGGTAGATGGTCAGCGTGCCGTCCGGGTCGATGCGCAGCCGCAGGAACGACTTGGAGTCCTCAATGCCCTGGCCGGCGAACAGTTCGTTGACGTTCACCCCGAACGAGCTCGCCACCAGCAGGTACGCGGCCACCAGCTGGCTGGCGACCAGACCGATCACCGGGCCGTAGAGCACCGCCGCGGCGACTGCCGGAAGCGGCCACGGCCAGTCGTAGAACGGCAGCGCCAACCAGACCCAGGTGCCGGCCGCCCCGAGGGCCACCTGTGCGACGCCGTGGCCGACGCCGAGGATCCAGTGCCGCGCGTGGCGCTTGCCGCTCGCGTTCGGCGGCTTGGCGAACAGGGCCGCCGCCAACACCGTCACCAGCACCATCGCCACCAGCGGGACGGTGAACAGCCGCTGGTCGGTGCTGTCGGCCCAGTTCGCCGTCGCGCCCGCCATGGCCAGCATCAGCAGGGTGTGCAGGGTGCCGAGCAGGGTGGTGAAGCCGGGATTGCGGAACGGCAACCGGGCGAAGATGCCCCACCCGTAGCGACGGGACCGCGCGGCGTCCGGGTAGCGGGCCACCAGGTCGTACGGCTGGGCGGAGCTGGCCTTGCGGGTCGGCGTGTCCCGCGGTGGCACCTCGATGTGCTCGGGCAGCTTGTGGGTGGGATAGAGGTACGCGCCGCCCCCACCGCAGGTGATCAGCTGCCGGTCCGCCCCGGAGTAGCGGGCGTAGTGGTGCAGGTCGCCGGAGAGCAGCAGCCGCACCCGCGCCCCGGTCGGGTCGATGATCGTACGGATGAAGTAGTCGATCGAGTCGTACGCCGTGGGGTTGTCGACGGCCTTGACCCAGGTCGGCGCCGGCGCCGCGATGATCACCTTGGACTCGGGGCCGAGCCGCCGGGCCACCTCGTCGAAGTAGGCCAGCTGCGGGTCGTCGAGGTACGAACCGGACTGGTCGTCCACGCCGAGCAACCACCAGTCGGCCGGCAGCTCCACGGCGAAGTACGACCGGGACTGCCCGGTGCCCCAGCCCGCGAAGTTGCGGTCCCGGGAACGGACGAACAGCCGCAGGAAAGCGGTGAGACCGTCGTACCAGTCGTGGTTGCCCGGCACCGCGAAGAGCGTGGGCTTCTCGGCCGGCGCCACCGGCAGCGCGGCCTGGTACGGCCCCTTGCACCGGTCCTCGTACGCGGCGTAGGCCGCCGACGGGTACACCTGGTCGCCGCCCATCACCAGGGTCTGCGCCCGGGGCAGGCGGTGCCCGTCGACGGTCAGCTCGGGCTGCGCCAGCAGGTACGCCACCGAGTAGGTGGCGTTGAAGCCGTCACCCAGGTCGGCCACGTAGTCGAGCCACAGCCCGCCGTCCGGCCCGACCTGGCGGAAGATGCCGTCGCCGAACGCGTTCTGCAACTCGCGCTTGTCGAGGTACGCCCCGAAGAGCACCGCGAGCAGCGTCCGGATGCCGGTGCTGACCAGCAGGAACGGTGCCAGCCACGGCACCGGCTTGCGGGGCGTGAAGCCCAACTCCAGCGGGTCGGTGCTGCGCGGCCGGTGGGCGGCGCGTTCACCGGCCGGCGGGCGGTCGGGACGCTCCGGGCGGGGGGAATCGTCGCGTTCGTCGCTCACCCGCCGCAGCGTAGTCCCGGTCCCGATCATCCGCTGTCCGGTAAACGTCCAGATGGCGGCCGATGTCCGGTTGGTGCTGGCGGGCGCGACGGGGGTATCCCGTTCGGTCGCTGCCGCCGGGGTGCCGTACACTTGCTGATCGTTGCCGCCTTAGCTCAGTCGGCTAGAGCGACGCACTCGTAATGCGTAGGTCGACGGTTCGATTCCGTCAGGCGGCTCCATAGAAAGGCCCAGGTCATCGGTTTGATCGCCGATCATGACCTGGGCCTTTTGCTTGCCTTCGACCGCTCCCGGCGAAGGCCGTCGTAGCCCCACCCGTTCGGCAGCACGAACCCGGGCTTCCGGTGACCGGTGTCGGCGTGGCCGGCATCGGTGGCGCTGCGATCGTACTGCTGGCCGCCGGTGCCGGGCTGCTTCTGATGGTCCGCCGCCGCCGTAGGGTCAGGTTCACCGTCTGAACGACAGGGTCCTGAGGCCGGCGGGGACCGTCCCGCCGGCCTCAGTGGTCCCGCCGACTGTGGCAACTGCTGCCCGTCGCTGGCCTGCAGCAGGCAGCGCATCGTTATCCGGGCCGTTTTGCATGTCGCCGTGCCGCTTATGGATGGCTGGCTGTCGACAGTGCGGCGGCCACCCGGGATGCCTCGCGCCGCCCTTGTTCGCGGGCGGCGGCTACGAGCGCCGGCACCACGGATCGGTCCATCACGCTGGTGCCCTGGGCTCGTTTGCAGGCGGCGTCGCGCAGCAGCAGCTCCACCCGGCGGCCCGTACCCAGCGCTGCCCGTTGTTTGTCGATGCGCGCCCACGGCCCGATTGCGGCGGTGCTCGGTGCGAGGGCGATGACCGGGCCGTTTCCGGGGGCGAGGTCGAGGTTGAGGGTGGACCGCATACCGCCGTCCATGTACCGGCGGCCCTGGATGGCAATCGGGGCGGCGGAGATCGGCATGGCGCAGCTCGCGGCGACGGCGTCCACCAGGGGTACGCCGTCGTGTCGGGTGATGGTGCGGCTGGCGCCTGTCTCGGTGTCGACGACCACGACGCGGAGGTCGGCGTCGGTCTGCCAGTCGTGGCTGGGCAGGCGGGCCTCGGCTGTCCGGCGCTGCCGGGACGGGTCGTCGATGTGTGCGGTGCGGGCGAGCCGACCGAGGCGGCGCGCGGCCTGCTCGGGGCTGCGCGCGAACAGTTGGGCCCGCGCGAGCCGGAGCAGGTCGAGCAGGCGCAGGGCGGGTGAGGTCTCGTGGGGGACGCCGCCGCGCTGGCGTTCGAAGAGCTCCGTCAGCGGGGTGCCGCTGGTGAGCTGGGCGCCGACGACGGCACCGGAGCTGGTGCCGATCAGGACGGCGTCCGGGGTCGCCGTCACCCCCTCGTCGGCCAGCCCGGTGAGGATGCCGACCTCCCAGGCGATGCCGGCCACTCCGCCGCCACCGAGCACCCAGACGGGCCGCGTGTCGTCCGTCATCAGTTCCCCCTCGCTCCCAATACTGCTAACACCGTTCGCAGTTGAGGGTAGCATTGACGACGGCGGATCACCGTTGTCGTCGTCCGACGATGATCCCGCCGAGCCGGCTCTCCGCCGAGGTGACAGTGGTCTGCGAGTCGACGGTGAACCCGTTCTCGGCCAGCCAGGTTGCCACCTGGGCTGGCTGCCGACGATGGACGTGCACGTTCATCGGGTGGCCGCCGTAGCCCTGCGTCTTGAGCGTCGTCTCGTCACCCACGTGGAAGCCGAGCAGCAGCGGACCGCCGGGACGGACCACCCGCCGGAAGTGCGCGAACACGGCATCCATGTCGCCGTCGGGGATGTGGATGAGGGAGTACCAGGCGACCAGGCCGGCCACCGAGCCGTCGGCCAGATCGAGGTCGGTCATCGAACCGACCTCGAACCGCAGCCCAGGGTGATCACGGCGGGCCACCTCGATCATCCCGGGTGAGAGATCGATCCCGAAGGCGTCGACGCCGAGCGTGTGCAGGTGGGCGGTGATGCGACCCGTTCCGCAGCCCACGTCCGCGACCGGCCCACCGCCGGCAACCCGCACGAGGTCGGCGAACGACGCCAGCGCGGCTCGTTCGTGCGGTGCTCCCGCCAGGAGGTCACCCACCAGGCGCGCGTAGCTGACCGCGACCGTGTCGTACGAGGTGCGGGTCTCCGACAGCCAATCGTCTGCTGTCACCACGATGATCAGACGTAGATTTTCTTGGCGTACTCCGGGCCGTAGTGCCGTTCCAGGTCCTCCAGGGTCTCCGCCGGCGCCTCGACCTCCTTGATCAGGCGTGCCCGGGACGGCAACACCTCGGGCTGCCAGGTCTCCGGCCGCCACAGCTCGGACCGCAGGAACGCCTTCGCGCAGTGGTAGAAGATCTGCTCGATCTCCACCACCACGGCGAGCACCGGCCGGTGCCCCTTGACCACCATGTCGTCGAACCAGGGCGCGTCGCTGACCAGGCGGGCCCGCCCGTTGATCCGCAGCGTGTCGGTCCGGCCGGGGATCAGGAAGAGCAACCCGATGTGCGGGTTGTCGAGGATGTTGCGGTAGCCGTCGGCCCGCCGGTTGCCGGGCCGCTCCGGCAGCGCGATGGTCGTGTCATCCAGCACCAGGGTGAACCCTGCCGGGTCGCCCTTGGGTGAGACGTCGCAGGTGCCGTCCGCGCCGGAAGTGGCCATCAGACAGAACGGCGAGGCGTCCAGCCACTCGCGGTCCCGGTGGTGCAGGCGGGGGCGGTCCTTGCTGGCGGCCCGCGGGTGCGGCACGCCGAGCAGCTCGCGCAACTCCTCATGAGTGGTGATCTCCACCGTCACGTCGATCCTCCCTCGACCGTTGAGCCGGTGGCGGGTACCACCATTCGTCAGCCTAGGCCGCCGTGACCAGCGCGAGGTTTGCGCCGGACCGCGGGGGGTACGGCCCGCCGTACGAGACCGTCGCGCAGTGCAGCCGACCAGTGGAGGCCGGGAGATGGAGAGCCGACTCAAGGTGCTGGGCCACCCGGTCCACCCGATGCTGGTCATGTTCCCGGTCGCGTTGCTGGCCACCGCGGTGCTCTTCGATGTGGTGGACACCGTCGGTGGTCCCGACTTCCTCGGCGAGGTCGCGTACTGGAACATCACCGTCGGCCTGATCGGCGGCCTGCTCGCCGCGGCCGCCGGCTCGTTCGACCTGCTGGCGATCCCGACCGGCACCCGCGCCAAGCGGGTGGGTCTGCTGCACGCCAGCGCCAACGTCGCGGTGATCCTGCTCTTCGCCGCCGTGTGGGCCGTCCGGCTCAACGCGGATTCCCGGGCCGCCGGTGGGGCCCTGGTCGCCATCGAGGTGGTCGCGGTGGCGATCCTCGGCGTGAGCGCCTGGCTCGGTGGTGAGCTGGTCGACCGGCTCGGTGTGGGCGTCGACCGCGACGCCGGCCTGGACGCGCCCAGCTCGCTGCGGTCGTCGGCGGCCACCCAGCGGATCGGAGAGATGTGATGAGTGAGCAGCAGTTCGGCGGCTTCGGTCGGGGATGGCGGGGCGGCCGGCAGCAGGGCTGGGACCCGATGGGGGAGCTGCAGTCGCTGCGCGCCGAGTTGAGTCGCCTGGTCGGTGGTCGCGCCGGGGCGTCCGACGTCGAGTTGACCGAGACCTCGGACGGCTGGGAGGTCGTCGTCCGGCTGCCCGGGGTGGCGCCGGAGGAGGTGGCGGTCGAGTTGGACGACCGCGAGCTGTGCGTACGGGCCCGCTCGGAGGCGGAGGTCAACGCCGATCAGGGCATCCCCGGCGGCTTCGAGACGCGCGGCTTCGAGTACCGGGTCAACCTGCCGGCGCGGGTCGACCCGGATGCCATCGACGCGGTGATGGACCACGGTCTGCTCCGGGTCCGGCTGCCTCGGGCGACCCGGCCCGCGCCGCGCACCATCACGGTGGGTCGCACCGGGCCGCGCTCCGGCGACCTCCTGCCGGGTACGCCGATGCCGGCCGACCCCGCCGCGGACCGGGAGCTGCACCGCCCGGACACCGCTGACGAGATCGACCGGCCGTAGCGGGCCGCGTGGTCAGCCGTCCCGTGCTCGTCCCGACCGCCGAGCGCCTTCCCGACGTGCGGCGGATCGCCGTGCTGCGCGCCAACGCGCTCGGCGACTTCATCTTCGCCCTGCCGGCGCTGGACGCGTTGCGCGCCGCGTACCCCTCGGCGGAGATCGTGTTGCTCGGTGCGCCGTGGCACGCGAAGCTCTGGCGCGACCGGCCCGGCCCGGTGGACCGGGTGCTGGTGGTGCCGGCGGCGCCCGGCATCCGTACGGCGGAGCCGGGTGAGCCGGAGTCGTCGATGGACGACTTCCTGGCCGCTGCCGCCGGTGCGGAGTTCGACCTGGCGGTGCAGATCCACGGCGGGGGCGCCAACTCCAACCCGCTGGTCAGTCGGCTCGGTGCCCGGTTGACCGTCGGCCTGCGCAGCGAGGACGCGCCGCCGCTGGACCGGTGGCTCCGCTACGTCTACTACCAGCACGAGGTGATCCGCTACCTGGAGGTGGTGGCGCTGGCGGGAGCGCCGGCCACGACCATCACGCCGAGGCTCGCGGTGACCGACGCCGACCGGGCCGAGGCCGCCCGGGTACTCGGCCCGGCCGACCGTCAGCGGGTGGCGCTGCATCCGGGTGCCACCGACACCCGCCGCCGCTGGCCCGCCGAGCGCTTCGCCGAGGTGGCCCGTGCGCTGCACGCGGACGGCTACGAGGTGCTGGTCACCGGCACCCCGGCCGAGCAGGAGGTGGTGGACCGGGTCGTCGCCACGGCGCAGGTGCCGGTGCGCCCGCAGGTGGGCACGCTCAGCCTCGGTGGGCTGGTGGGTTGCTACGCCGACTGCGCGGTGGTCGTCTCGAACGACACCGGCCCGCTGCACCTGGCCGCCGCGGTGGGCGCTCCCACGGTGGGGATCTTCTGGGTCGGCAACCTGATCAACGGGGCGAGCCCGCTGCGGGGCCGGCACCGACCGATCAGCTCGTGGACCGTGCACTGCCCGGTCTGCGGGGTCGACTGCACACCGGGCATCTACCCGCACCGGCCGGGCGACGGCGAGTGCCCGCACCGGGACTCGTTCGTGACCGACGTCCCGGTGATCGAGGTGCTGGAGGCCGCCCGGGAGGTGCTCGGCCGGTAGGTCACGCCAACTGCGGGGTGTCCTCGTCGGCGAGGACGACCTCCCACGCCTCCACGTCCCGGTCCGTGACGGTGGTGGGGGACTCCAGGTGGTACGCGCCGCTGGGCAGGATGCCCGCGCCGCCGTAGCGGGACATCACGGCGAGCTGCGCGGCCACGTCCTCGCCCTGGTGCTTCTCCTGCACCCGACGCCAGAAGTCGAAGCCGCCGGCGTCGACGAGCTTGGCCCGGTCGTAGAGCACGCAACCGCCGATCCAGGAGACCTTGTACGCCCGCCACGCCCCCGGCGGCAGCGCCAACTGCTCGGTGATGTGCAGCAGGTTCGCGGCGGAGTGGATCCGGGCCCGGTTCCACTGCGGGGTGTCGGGCCGGATCCGCTCCGGGGTGGGCGGGCCGGCCCACTCCTCGTAGAGGCCGTGCGTCTCCGGCCGCACGTCATCGGTGTACGACAGCCCGTGCACGCCGTTGCCGACGAACCCGCAGCCCAGCTCGCCGATCGCGGTGACCAGTCGGCGCAGCGCACCCGGTGCCAACCAGATGTCGTCGTCGAGGTTGAGGACGTACCGGGCGGTCGAGGCGGCGAGCAGGTACGCCCGGTGTTCGGCCAGCCCTCGCCGTGGCAGCCGGCGGGTCAGCAGCACCGGGTGACCCCGGTGGCGCAGCGCCCGGACCATGGTGGCTGCCGCGGGGTGCGCGTACGCCGGTTCACCGTCGGACTGATCGCTGACGACCACACCGAAGCCGGGCAGCCCGTCCTGGGCGGCGAGCCCGCTCAGCGTGACGGCCAGCTCGGCGGGCCGGTTCCGGGTCGGAATCAGCACGTCGAGCAGCCGGTCCGCCCGGAATGCCGCCGGGGTGCCGAGGTCGAGGGGGCGGTTCACGACGCCTGGGTGTGGGTGCGCAGCGACGGGTCCGGCTCCCGGTCGTCGACGTGCGGCGACAGGTCCTGGCTGTGCGACCGGATCCGCTCGATGATGGCGGAGGTGGACCGGTCCGGCACGTACCCGAGGGTGCGCACCTGGCCGCCCAGCCGGCGCACCAGCGGCGCCTCCGGCACCAGCTCCGGCGGATAGTCGCCGCCCTTGACGTACACGTCCGGCTGGACCGCCTCGATCAGCGCGGCGGGTGAGTCCTCCTCGAAGACCACCACGTGGTCCACGCAGGCGAGCGCGGCGAGCAGGGCCCCCCGGTCCTCGACCGGGTTGACCGGCCGGTCCGGGCCCTTCAGCCGCCGTACGCTGCCGTCGGAGTTGACCGCCACGATGAGCAGGTCACCCAACGCGCGGGCCTGCTCCAGGTAGCGCACGTGCCCCCGGTGCAGCACGTCGAAGCAGCCGTTGGTGAAGACGATCGACCGTCCCGCCTCGCGGTGTTCGGCGACGATCGTGTCCAACTCGTCCCCACCGACCAGCGCGGGGTGGCCCGTGGTGTCGGTCGGCTGGTCGAGCGCGGCGAGCAGGTCGTCGCGTCGGCACACGCAGGTGCCGGTGTCCGAGACGGTGATGGTGGCCGCCAGCTGGGCGAGTTGGGCGGCGGTGGGCAGCGGCGCGTCGGCGGCCAGGGCCAGCGTCATCGCCGCCAGGTACGCGTCGCCGGCACCCACGGCGTGGCTGGCCGGCACCGGGGTGCTGTGGCTGCGTCGTGGCTCCCCGTCCGCGCCGCCGACCACCGCGCCCTCGGTGTCCAGGGTCACCGCGACCACGTCGGCGCCGGTGTGCGCCCGCAGTTCGGCCAGCCGCGACTCGGCCAGGACGGCCCGGTCGACGCCCTCACCGGCCCGGGTGTTCACTGTGACACCGGTGCCGGTGACGCTGAGCCCGTCGTCGGTGAGGGCCACCCGTCCCTCGCCCGGGGTGGGCTCACCGACCGGCCCCGGGGCAGTGCTGCCGGTGCCGTCGTCGGCGCGTACCGCGCCCGGGGCGGCGCCCACTGTCATCTCGGAGGGACCGTCGGTCGGGTCGCCGTGCGGGTGTTCCAGGTGCAGTTCCGTCCCGCCGGTCGGTCGGGTGGTGCCGCCCGCGCGGGCCAACAGCCGGGTCGCCTCGGCGAAGCTGGGGGTGACCACTGTCGGCGCGAGGCCCCGCCAGTCGGCCAGGTCGTGGGCGTCCAGCGCGACGGTGGCGTACCGCTCGCGGTTGTCGACCAGCCACGCGCGGACCGGCGCGGGCAGCGCGCCCAGGCCGTAGTCGCAGACCACCAGGGTCGGCGCTTCCCCACCGGCGGCGGCGCGCAACTCCTCGGTGGCGCACCTCAGGGCGGTCAGCAGTCGGGCCACCCCGTCGTGGTCCAGGGCGTCCTCCGGGTCGCCGGAGTCCTCGCGCAGGAGGATCTGGTTGCCGGCCAGCATCCGCCGCTTCACCGGGGTGGGCCGCCCGGGCTGGTTGACAGTGCGGTCCCAGACGCCCGCCCGGTCCAGGCAGTCGTGCAGTTCGTCCCCGGCGACGTCGGCGCCGACCGGTGCCACCAGCACCGCCCGGCCACCGAGGGCGGCGACGTTGACGGCGGTGTTCGCGGCCCCACCGGCGGCGGAGATCCGCCGTCGCAGGGTGAGGACGGGGGCGGGTGCCTCCCGGCAGAGCCGGTCGGAGTCGGCGAACCGCCATTCGTCCAACATGGCGTCACCGACGATCAGGACTGGGCGTTCGAGCCAGCTCTCCACGACGGTGGCGAGCCGGCGCTGTTCCGCTGCTGCTCCTGCCATGCCCCTCCGGGTCCCCAGCGGCCTGGCCGACAAACCTGGCTGGCGACTGGTCCCGCCGCTGGTCATGCCACCTTCGGTGGCGCCTGGCCGGTCCGAACGTCTCCGACCCGTTTCGGGCGTTCGAGCGCGGGAAGGGGATTGAGGTACCCCCGGAGAGGAGATGTCCGAGATGGCAGCGACATTGCAGGGCAAGCGGATCGCCTTCCTGGCCGCCGACGGCGTCGAGGAGGTCGAGTACGTCCAGCCACGCGAGGCGGTGGAGAACGCCGGCGCGACGGCGGAGCTGGTCTCGCTCAAGCCCGGTTCCATCCAGTCCTTCAACCACCTGGACCAGTCCAAGACCTACGACGTGGACGTGACGGTCGACAAGGCCGACGCCGCCGGGTACGACGCGCTGGTGCTGCCCGGTGGGGTGGCGAACCCGGACTTCCTGCGCGGCGACCCGGACGCGGTGCGGTTCGTGAAGGCGTTCTTCGACGCGGGCAAGCCGGTCGGGGTGATCTGTCACGGCCCGTGGACGCTGATCGAGGCGGACGTGGTGCGCGGCCGGCGAATCACGTCCTGGCCCACCCTGCGTACCGACCTGACCAACGCCGGAGCCACCTGGGTGGACGAGGAGTGCGTCACCGACGGCAACCTCACCAGCAGCCGCAAACCCGACGACCTCCCCGCCTTCTGCGCGGAGATCACCAAAACCTTCACCACCCCCTGACCCCGAACCTCCCCGGTTGATCATGAAGTTATTGCCGCCTCGCGCGGCGTGTCGTGGCAATAACTTCATGATCAACGCTGCTGGGGTGGGGTTTCGGCGCATGTTCTGCGGGTGACGGGATAGAAGGGCACATGACCACCGAAGCCTCCGACGCGCCGGTGCTGAACCGTCAGCAGATCCGGCTGCTCATGCTCGGCCTGATGACCGGCATGCTGCTGGCCGCCCTCGACCAGACCATCGTCGGCACGGCACTGCCGACCATCGTGGGCGAGCTGGGCGGGATCAACCACTACTCCTGGGTGGTCACCGCGTACCTGCTCGCCTCGACCGCGTCGACGCCCCTGTACGGCAAGATGGCCGACCTGTACGGGCGTCGACCGGTCTTCCTCTTCTCGATCGGCACGTTCCTGGTCGGGTCGTTGCTGGCCGGGCTGTCGCAGAACATGACCCAGCTGATCGTCACCCGAGGGATCCAGGGTCTCGGCGCTGGTGGTCTGCTGACGCTGGCCTTCACCATCATCTCGGACGTGGTGTCACCCCGTGAGCGTGGCCGCTACCAGGGTCTGTTCGGCGCGGTCTTCGGGATCTCGTCGGTCGCCGGGCCGCTGGTGGGTGGTTACTTCGCGGAGACCGACTGGCGATGGATCTTCTACATCAACGTGCCGTTGGCGATCCTGGCCATCGTCGTCTGCTACCACGTGATGCGGCTGATCCCGTTCGAACGTCGGGACCACTCGATCGACTGGCTCGGTGCCGGTCTGCTGGTGGCCGGGGTGAGTTCCCTGCTGCTGGCGCTGAGCTGGGGTGGCAACGAGTACCCCTGGGGCTCTGGCGTGATCATCAGTCTCTTCGTGGTCGGCGCGGTGCTGGGGGTGCTCTTCGTCCTCCAGGAGGCCCGGGTGGCCGAGCCGATCCTGCCGCTGCGGTTGTTCCGCAGCGCCACCTTCGCGCTGGCCAACTCGGCGCTGCTCGTCATCGGTCTGGTGATGTTCGGTTCGATCATCTTCATCCCGCTGTACCTGCAGATCGTCAAGGGCGCGTCGCCGACCCAGAGCGGTCTGCTGATGCTGCCGATGATGGCCGGCATCATCATCACCTCGATCCTGACCGGTCGCGCGATGACCCGGATCGGCCGCTACAAGTGGTTCCCGGTGGCCGGTTCGGTGACCCTTCTGGCCGGCATGTTCCTCTTCACCCAGCTGGCGGTGACCACCTCGCTCTGGGTCGCGTTCGGGTACATGGTGGTGATCGGCATCGGGTTGGGTCTGTGCATGCAGTCGCTGATCCTGGCGGTGCAGAACGCGGTCTCCGTCCGCGACCTGGGGGCGGGCACCTCCTCGGCGACGTTCTTCCGGTCGCTGGGCGGTTCGTTCGGGGTGGCGATCCTCGGCACGGTGCTCTCGTCCCGGCTGACCGGCGGGCTCGCCGACCGGTTGCCCGGCGCGATCGCGCAGCTCCCGCCGCAGGAGCAGGCCGCCGTGGCGGCGAGTGGTGGCACCAACATCTCGATCAACGATCCGGCCACCATCCTGGCCCTGCCGGGGCCGGTCCGCGCGGCCATCCAGGGCGCCTTCGTCGACGCGCTGGACATGGTCTTCCTGACCGCCGGCCTGATCGCGATCGTGGCGGTGGTGGTCACCCTGACGCTGCCCAACACCCAGCTGCGGGGCGCCGGCCCGAAGGGCGCCACCGGTGGTGCCGACCCGCTCGGCGGCGAGGCCCCGGCCCCGGGTGGCAAGCCGCTGACCCGCGAGTCCAAGGAGGAGGCGGCCGCCGACATGGAGGCCAAGTCCCAGACGATGATCTGAGTGCGGCCGGTTGGTCAGGCGGGGCGGCGGTAGACGCCGTACCACCAGGTCGCCGCCAACTCCCGGGCGGCCGCCGCGTCGGTCTCGGGGTCGGCCGAGGTGGCGCTGACGTGATCGGCGAGGAAGCGGTCACCGCCGATCACGATCAGTCGGCCCGCGGTCTCCGGGTCGACGCCGGCGGGGGTCCGTCCGGCCTCCTGCTCGACGCGGAGCGCCTGAACGGTACGAGCCACGAACCGCTCCAGCCCCGCCGCCCAGTACTCGCGGACCACCTCGTCGTACGCGGCGACCTCGCTGACCGCTGCCAGGACCGGGGCATATGTCCGGTAGATCCGGATCACGTCGGCGAAGACCTCGGTCAGCGCCACGAGCGGATCGCCCGGCCCGGCCGGACTCCACTCGCCGGTGCGGCCGAAGGAGGTCTCCCGCATGGTGCCGGCCAGGCGCATGAGCAGTTCGGTCTTGTCCCGGAAGTGGGTGTAGAAGGTCGATCGCGCCACCCCCGCCTCGGCGGCGATCCGCTGTACCCCGAGATCGGTGAAGCGGATGCCCTCCCGCAGCAGGCGCTCGGTGGCCGCCAGCACCCGTGCCTCGACGGCGGCTCGTCCGTCGGGGTTGCGCGGGCGGCGGCGGGTGATCGAGGGCATAGCCGGAATCCTAGGTGGCCGGGGGCCGGATGGGCGACGTACGCTCGTTGCCGGACACAGTGTCCGACATAGTGACCAGGGAGGGCCTGACCTCGGCCTCCCCCCACCACGAGGAGCAAGACACGTGAAGTACCGACTGCTGGGCACCACCGGGGTGTACGTCTCGGAGATCTCGCTCGGCGCGATGACCTTCGGCGGCAGCGGGCACCCACTCTGGGGCACCCTCGGTGGGCTGGCGCTGCCCGAGGTGCAGCGGCTGGTGGACACCGCGCTGGACGCGGGCGTCAACTTCGTCGACACCGCCGACGGCTACAGCGACGGCGAGAGCGAGGAGCTGCTCGGCAAGGCGCTCGGCAAGCGGCGACGCGACGTCGTGCTGGCGACGAAGGTGCACTCCCGCACCGGGCCCGGCCCGAACGACGTCGGCACCTCCCGGCTGCACATCATGCAGAACCTGGAGGACAGCCTGCGGCGGCTGGGCACCGATCACATCGACCTGTACCAGATCCACAACTTCGACCACATCACTCCGATGGAGGAGATGCTGCGCGCGCTCGACGACGCGGTCCGGCAGGGCAAGGTCCGCTACATCGGGGCCGCCAACTTCGCCGCCTGGCAGATCTCCAAGGCGCTGGGCATCTCCGCCCGGGAGAAGCTGGCCGGGTTCGTCTCGGTGCAGGAGTACTACTCGCTGCTGGGCCGGGACGTGGAGCGCGACGTGGTGCCGATGGCGCTCAACGAGGGAGTCGGGCTGACCGTCTGGAGCCCGCTCGCCGGTGGATTCCTCTCCGGCAAGGTCAGCCGGGACGGGGCCGTCGCCGACAGCGGCGCGCGCAGCGCCCAGCCCGGTTACGCCAGCTTCACGCCGTTCGACCCGGAGCACGCCTTCGGGGTGGTCGACGTGCTCAAGGGCGTCGCCGAGCGGCACGAGGTCAGCCCGGCCCGGGTGGCGGTCGCCTGGCTGCTGTCCCGGCCCGCGGTGACCAGCGTGATCGTCGGAGCCCGCAAGCACGAGCAGCTGGTGGACAACATCGCCGCCTCGGACCTCACCCTGACCGAGCAGGACCTCACCGAGCTGGACGAGGCCACCAAGCTGCCGGTCGCGTACCCGAACTGGATCCAGGAGGGGTACTTCGCGGGGGTTCGGCTGCCCCAGTAAGGCACGGCCCCGGAGTCAGCGGACTCCGGGGCCGACCTACTTCAGGATGAGCCGGTTCGTCTGCTCGAAGACGTCCAGATCGGCCAGGGTCTCGATGACCGAGGTGGAGAGCGGGGCGGGGAACCGGTCCCGGGCGAAGAAGCCCGCGTCGGTGGTCTCGTCGGTGACCCGGGCCAGTTGCCCGTCCCACTCCTCCACCTTGAACGCCGTCGTGAACACCTGGTACGTGTGGCCGTACATGTTGGTGCTCGTCCGGTCGGGGCCGGTGTAGAGGGCGAACGCGCAGACCCGCAGGGCCCGCAGCCCGGTTTCCTCACGGACCTCGCGGACCGCGCAGTCGGCGATCGACTCGCCCAGTTCCATCGCGCCGGCCGGCATGGCCCACTGGCCGTTGTCCGAGCGTTTGATCAGCAGAATGCGTCCGGCGTCGTCGTTCACCACGGCACGGGCGCCGACGAACATCAGCGTCCGGTCCCCGGCGAGCGCGCGCAACTGCCCCACGTATGAGTCGGCCCAGGAGATGCTCACCTGCGACAACTTACGGGGGTTCCCAACGTGTGACCCGCGACACTAGCTTGTTACCCATGCGTAGCACGATGATGGACGCCCCTCTGCAGATCTCCCGGATCCTCGAGCACGGCGCAGGAGTGCACGGCACGGCCGAGGTCGTCACCTGGACGGGTGCCGAGCCCCGCCGGATGACGTACGCCGAGGTGGGCCGGGCCGCCGCCCGGTTGGCGCACGCGCTGCGCGACGAGTGCGGGGTGACCGGCGACGAGCGGGTCGCCACCTTCATGTGGAACAACAACGAGCACCTGGTCGCCTACTTCGCGGTGCCGAGCATGGGCGCGGTGCTGCACACGCTCAACATCCGGCTCTTCCCCGACCAGGTCGTCTACATCGCCAATCACGCCGAGGACCGGGTGGTGCTCGTCGACAGCACGCTGCTTCCGCTGCTGGCCCGGGTGATCGGCGAGCTGAGCACGGTGCGGCACGTCGTGGTGGTCGGTGGGGGTGACCCGGCGCCGCTGGTGGCGGCTGCCGGTGACCGGATCACCGTGCACCACTGGGACGCGTTGCTCGCCGACCGGCCCGAGGCGTACGACTGGCCCGAGGTGGACGAGCGCGACGCCGCCGCGCTCTGCTACACCTCGGGCACCACCGGGAACCCGAAGGGTGTGGCCTACTCGCACCGGTCCATCTACCTGCACTCGTTGCAGGTCTGCATGCCGGAGGGTTTCGGTCTCGGGCCGACCGACCGCGAGTTGGCCATCGTGCCGATGTTCCACGCCATGTCCTGGGGGCTGCCGTACGCGGCCTTCCTCTCCGGCGCGTCGCTGATCATGCCGGACCGGTTCCTCCAGGCCGCGCCGATCGCCGAGATGATCGCCGCCGAGCGACCCACCCTGGCCGGTGCGGTGCCGACCATCTGGACCGACCTGCTGGCCTACCTGGACACCCACGACGTGGACACCTCGTCGCTCGGTGAGGTGATCGTCGGCGGGTCGGCGTGCCCGCCGGCGTTGATGCACGCGTTCGACGAGCGGCACGGGATCGAGGTCATCCACGCCTGGGGGATGACCGAGATGTCTCCGCTGGGGTCGGTCTCGCGTCCGCCCGCCGGTGCGACAGGTGAGCAGGCGTGGCGTTACCGCTACACGCAGGGGCGGGTCCCGGCGGGCGTGCAGGCGCGGATCGTCGGCCCGTCGGGCGAGCCGATGCCCGCCGACGGCACGGCCGTGGGCGAGTTGGAGGTCCGTGGGCCGTGGGTGACCGCGCGGTACGTCGGTGACGACGCCCCGGAGGAGGAGAAGTTCCGCGACGGCTGGCTGCGTACCGGCGACGTGGGCACCCTCTCGCCGGACGGGTACATCACGCTGACCGACCGCGCCAAGGACGTGATCAAGTCCGGTGGTGAGTGGATTTCGTCGGTGGAGCTGGAGAACGCGCTGATGGCCCACCCGGCGGTGCTGGAAGCGTGCGTGGTGGGTGTCCCGGACGAGCGGTGGGACGAGCGGCCACTGGCGACCGTGGTGGTCCGGGAGGGCGCGTCGGTGACCGCGGAGGAGTTGCGGGACTTCCTGGCCGCGTCGGTGGCGCGCTGGCAGTTGCCCGAGCGCTGGGCGTTCATCGACACCGTGCCGAAGACGAGCGTGGGCAAGTTTGACAAGAAGGTCGTCCGTTCGCGGTACGCCGGGGGTGAGCTGACTGTCCGGGAGCTGACAGCCCCGTAACGTTTTGCCGGGCACTGTCGCCTGTTGGGGCGGGAGTACTCCTGCAACAACCCTCCCCAGGGGCGGCCCCGGCGTTCGCACCGCGCCGGGGCCGCCCGCTCCATGCGGGGTGACCCGCACCATCATTGTTGCGAAAGTTATTCGCTTCTGTCCTGCTGACGGGGAAATCAGGCGGTCGGCGACCCGATCAGGCGTCGCTGGTGGTGATGAGCACCTTGCCCACCGTCGAGTCCTCCACCGCCTGGTGCGCCGCTGCCGCCTCGGCCAGAGGGTAGTAGTGCAACGGCAGCCCGGCGTCCGCACCCACCCGGATGCCGCCCTGGCTGGCCGCCGCCGCCACGTCCTTCACGCCCAGCGCCTTGGCCGCCTTCGGCTCCGTGTAGACAAGCACGAACTGCCAACGGGCGTTCGGCGCCATCATCGCCCGGATCGGGATGCTGACCTCGCCCCCACCGTCGTCGGCGTACATGCAGACCGCGCCGCCGTGCCGCAGCACCTGCGCGTCGATCGGGGCGTTGCGGGCGGGAGAGACCTCCACGATCGTGTGGACCCCGTCGGGGGCGATCTTGTGGACCTCCTCGACCACGTCCTGCTCCCGATAATTGATCACAAAGGAGGCGCCGGCCGACGCGGCGAGCTGCGCCTTCTCCGCGCTGCTCACTGTGGCGATCACCGTGGCGTCGGACCACAGGGCGAGCTGGATCGCGGCGTTGCCGACCGCGCCCGCGCCGCCCTGAACCAGGACCGTGTGATCCGCCAACGCGCCGGCCCGCAACGTGTCCGGCATGAACTCACCAGCGGTCAGACAGCGGTGCGCGGTGAGGAACGGAATGCCCAGGGCGGCGCCCAGCTCGAACGGGGCGTCGCCGAGGCGTACCGCCTGCCGGACCGGCACCAGCGTGTACTCCGCCGCCGTACCCCACTGTCGCTGCCAGGCCGCTTCCCAGATCCACACCCGCTCACCGATCAGGTCGGGGTCGACCCCCGCGCCGACCGCCTCGACCACCCCGGCGCCGTCCTGCCCGGGAATCTGCCACCCGTCCGGCGGTGAACTGCGGCGGGACTTCCAGTCGGTCGGGTTCACCCCAGAGACCGCCACCCGCACCAGGACCTCGCCCGCACCCGGTTCCGGCACCGGCCGGTCGACCAGACCCAGCACCGACGGGTCGCCGGTGCGCTCGTACACGATGGCCTTCATCCGTGGTCTCTACCCGGCTCGGCCCCGGTCAACCCAGCTCGTCCACCAGCTCCGGGGTCAGCGCACCGATCGCGTCGAGCGTCACCACCGCCAGCCCGGCGGCGTCCGGATCGAGCGGGTACGAGCCGTGCGGCACCGCCACCACCCGCATCCCCGCCGCCGCTGCCGAACGCACCCCGTTGGACGAGTCCTCCACCGCCACGCAGCGGGTCGGGTCGACGCCCAGGCGCCGCGCCACGCTCAGGTAGACGTCCGGCGCGGGCTTGCCCCGCTCGGTCTGCTCGGTGGAGAGGGTGGCGCCGAACGCGTCGGTCAGGCCGGTCGCCGCCAGCGCCGCCTCGATCAACCGGGTCGGCGACGAACTCGCCAGCCCGAGCGGCCACCGCGCGGCCAGCCGGCGGACGACCTCGTCGGCACCGTCGATGAGGGGTACGTGCTCCCGGTAGCGGCGGGTCATCTCCTCGACCACCTCGACGGCGACCTGGTCGGCGGTGCGCCCGACGCCCAGCTCCCCGCTGAGGTAGTGGGCCCACTCGCCGGTGCTCATCCCCATCAGTCGGCGTTGGGTGTCCGGCTGCCACGTTCCGCCGTGCGCCGCCACGTACGCCCGGCGGACCTCCTCCCACACGGGCTCGGAATCCACGATCACGCCGTCCAGGTCGAAGACCACCGCATCCGTCACGGGCCCATCCTGCCCGACCGGCGGGTGATCGTCAGCCGGGCAGCGCCGGCAGCCCGACCGGGCTGCCCTCCGGGACCAGGGTGTGGCAGGAGCGGGCGATCGGCTCCAGCAACTCCCGGAGCCGGTCCGTGTCGTGCGGGGTGAACGCCCGCCACGGGTGCGCGGCGGCCCGGTCGGTGGCGTCCTCGACGGCCTGGAGCCCGGCCCGGGCATCGTCGGTGGCAGCACCGTCACCGGTCAGCCAGCAGTGCTCGGTGAGCCGCTCACGGGCGGCCTGCCACTGCTCCTCGGACCAGCCCCGGCCCAGCAGGTACTGCGGCGGCGAGCCGTCCAGCGCCACCCGCGCGGTCAGGGTCTCCACCGGGTCCAGCCCGGCGGCGACCAGCGCCGCCACGTGCCCGTCACCACGGTGCTCGCGCAGTGTGGTGGCGGCCTGCCACAGCCGGGCCAGCGGGTACTCGCCGGCCGGGAGCGCCGCGTTGGCCGCGCCGAGCACCCGGCCGGCGGTCTGCGCCGCCGACGCCGCCCGCTCCAGCAGGTCGGCCGCCTCCACCAGGTGTGACTCCGGCAGCTCGTAGGTCAGCTCGGCGAGCGCCTGCACCGCGCCGGTCAGGCGGGCCCGCAACGCCTCCTGCGGGGTGGCCAACCGCCACACCGCAGGCAGCGCGCGGGCCACCATCGGCGGTGCGAAGGTGAAGAAGGCGGCGACCACCGGGGCCGCCTCGGTGGCGCCCAGTGGCGCGGCCCGGCCGGCGAAGTAGCCGCGCCAGTAACCGCGCAGCCCCACCGCCTCGTACGCGGCACGGGCCCGGGGGTGGAGGTAGGTGACGGCGTGCACCGGCTCGAAGTACGCCCACATCGACCGGGCGGTCCGCCCCGGCTCGTCCAGCGCCGTCACATGCACCTCCGCGTCCGGTTCCAGCTGGGCACCCCGGGCGGCGAACCGCCCGGGGTGACGCCGAACCTACTGCCGCTGGGTGACGGGCCGGAAGCCCCATGTGAACAACCCCATCGCGTCCCGGCAACAACCGGGACGATCCGGGCAGGTCACTGGGCGGCGAGCACGTCCACCACGAAGCGCAGCGGACCGGTCGGACGTCCACCGGCGGCGGCCTCGTCGTTGCCGTACGCCAGCTCGCCCGGAATGTCGAGCTGCACCCGGCTGCCCACGGTCACCCCGACCAGGCCCTGGTCCCAGCCCGGGATCACCTGGCCGACGCCGATCGGGAAGGTGGCCGGCTGGCCGGCCTTCCAGGAGGAGTCGAACTCCTTGCCGTCCTTGTAGAACACCCCCACGTAGTTGGTGGTGATGTTCTGGCCCTTCTGCACGGCCGGCCCGGTGCCCTTGATCAGCGGCGTGACGACGAGCTTCTTGAGCTCACCGGTGCCCGGCGTCACCGTCGGCTTGCTGCCCAGCGCGGGATCGGCGCCCTCGGGCAGCTGCGGCGCGGGAGGTGCGCCGGCCTCGTCGGGGGCCGGGGCGGAGGCGGACGGGGTGGAGTCGGCCGAGTTCTTGGGCTTGTCGTCGCCACCGCCGATCGTCACGAAGACGCCGATCAGCACCCCGACCACGGCGACGGCGGCGAGGCCACTGGCCCACGCGTTGCGCTTCCGCCTCCGGTCGGCGGCCTTCTTCGCCGCCAACTGCGCGGCCAGCCGTCGCCCCGACTTGGTCGCCGGGCTCTGGTCTGGGCCCTTCTGCTGCGTCCGCTCGCTCACGTCGTCGACTCCCTGCTGCGAAGTGTGGCCGGCACACCCGGTGCCGGGGGGAAAGCCGACGCACACGGTACCCGCAACGCGGCCTACCGTGCCCGCCGCGGACGCCCCGGATCGCCCAGCGCGACAGTTCCGGGGCGTTCTCGGGCGGCTATTCCGGGACGACCATGAAGTCGGTCACGAACGAGGTGACCCGGTCATCGGCGGCCCGACCGATCCAGGTGCCGTAGCAGCCGTCACCCCAACCGCTCGCCACGGTGACCACGTTGGCGCCGCTGACCTCGTCCAACACCGCACCGATCAGCCCCGGGACCGGGGACGAGGGCAGTTCGGCGGGGATGAAGACCTCCTCGACCCGATCGGAGTCCCAACCCTCCAGGACGGCGAGCGCGCTCGGGTCGGCGAAGGTGCCGACGCCGGCGTCCACCCCGTACCCGAAGTAGTCGTCAGCGCCGAGCGTGGCGACGTCCTGGTCACCCGCGACGGCCGGATCCCAGCGGACCGTCGGCTCGGCGGAGACGACCAGCTCCAGCGCGGCGACCCGGCGGTCCACCTCGGCGTCCTCCCGGAGCACCACCGCCACCCAGGCGCGGGCGGGATACCGCCCCGGGGGCACGGTCACCGTGAACGGCTCCGCCTCCGGGCAGACCAGCGGGTCACACCCGACCACGCGGCCGGTCGGCAACACGATGTCGCCCACCGGGTGGACCTCGATCAGGTATCCGCCGTGCTCGTCGGTGAAGCGGGCGCCGGGCGTCAACAACCGGTCCAGATCAGGGGTGTACGGCATGGGGGCTCCTCCGGTCGCCAGCGGCCGGCGGAGCGTACCCGGCCCGACGGACACCGCCGTCGGGGCCGTACGGTCAGGCGCTCTTGCGGGGTGCGGTCTTGCGCGCGGCGGTCTTCTTCGCCGGCTCCGCCTTCTTCGCGGCGGTCTTCTTCGCGGCGGTCTTCTTCGCCGGCTCGGCCGCCTTCTTCTCGGCCGTCTTCTTCGCCGCGGTCTTCTTCGCGGGCGCCTTGGCGGCCTTCTTCTCCGCTGCCTTCTGTGCGGACCGGGCCGACGAGATGGGCGTCGGCTCGCCAGCACCGCCACCCGCGCGGGCGGGCTGCTCGCCGCGAGCCGCCTTGGCGCGCTCCACCGACGCCTTCAACGCGGCCATCAGGTCCACCGCCGCGGCCGGGGCCTCCTCGACCTCCTCCGGCTGGACGACCTCGCGACCCTCCACCTTGGCGTCGATGACCTCCTGCAACGCGGCCCGGTAGTCGTCGGTGAAGACATCCGGCTCGAACTCGCCGGTCATCGAGTCGATCAGGGAGCTGGCCATGGCCAGCTCCGGCGGGCGCACCTTCAGGTCCTCGTCGAGGAAACCGAAGTCCGGGGTACGGATCTCGTCGGGCCAGAGCATGGTGTTGAGCAGCAGCACACCCTCGCGGACCCGCAGCGTGGCCAGCTGTTCCCGCTGGCGCAGCGCCACCTTGACGATGGCCACCCGCTCCGAGTCGATCAGCGCGTCGCGCAGCAGCACGTACGGCTTGGTGGCCGCGCCCTCCGGCTCCAGGAAGTACGCCTTGTTGTAGAGGATCGGGTCGACCTGTTCGGCCGGGACGAACTCCAGCACGTCGATGGCGCGGGAGCTGGTCAGCGGCAGGTCGGCGAAGTCCTCGTCGGTGAGGATCACCATCTCGCCGCCGCCGATGTCGTAGCCCTTGGCGATGTCGTCGTAGGTGACCTCCTCGCCGCAGACCGAGCAGGTGCGCTTGTAGCGGATGCGACCGCCGTCCTCGCGGTGCACCTGGTGGAACCGAATGTCCTTCTCCTCGGTGGCGGAGTAGAGCTTCACCCCGATCGAGACGAGCCCGAACGACACGGCTCCCTTCCAGATGGCACGCATCCTGCGCTCCCTTCCCCGGTATCGACCATGCTCGCATCCGAAAGAACCGGACGCGAGGTGTTCGGCCTGCTACTACAGTCGGGTCGTGCCCGGCGCGCCGCTCAAGCCGATGCTCGCGATGACCGGGCCGCTCCCGGCGGGTGACGGCTGGGCGTACGAGTTCAAGTGGGACGGCGTCCGCGCGCTCGCCGACATCTCCGGCGGCGACCAGCACCTGTATGCCCGCTCCGGCGTGGAGATCACCGCCGCGTACCCGGAGCTGGCCACCCTGCCCGAGCAGGTCGACGACGCGCTGCTCGACGGCGAGGTCGTGCTGCTCGGGCAGGGTGGGCAGCCGTCGTTCACCGCGCTGGCCGAGCGGATGCACGTACGGGACCGGAACAAGGCGGCCCGGTTGGCGGCGGTCATGCCGGTGACGTACATGATCTTCGACCTGCTGCGGCTGAACGGCGACGACCTGACCGGCTGGCCGTACGAGCGCCGCCGGGAGGCGCTGGACGTGCTCGCTCTCGGCGGCCCCCGGTGGGCGGTGCCGCCGATGTTCGCCGACGGCCCGGCGACCTACGAGGCGGCCGGCGAGCACGGCCTGGAGGGGGTGATGGCCAAGCGCGTCGGTGCCGTCTACCGCCCGGGGGTGCGCTCGCCGGACTGGGTGAAGGTCAAGCTGGAGGTGACCGGCGACTTCGTCATCGGCGGTTGGCGACCGGGAGCGCGCCGGATCGGCGGACTGCTGGTGGGGGTGCCCGGCCCGGACGGCCGGCTGATCTACCGGGGCCGCGTCGGTGGTGGGATCGGTGCCGCCATCGAGCGGCAGCTCCTCGCCGAGCTGGAGCCGCTGCGCTCCGGCGTGTCACCGTTCGCCGCGGGTGTGCCGCGCGAGGATGCCCGGGGCGCCATCTGGGTAGAACCCCGGGTGGTGGTGGAGGTGAAGTACGGCCAGCGCACCCCCGACGGCCGGCTGCGCTTCCCCCGGGTGCTGCGGTTGCGCCCGGACAAGCCTCCGGAGGAGGTCGACGATGCCGGCTGAGCGGCTACGGGTGGACGTCGAGGGCCGCTCGCTGGAGCTGTCCAATCTGGACAAGGTGCTCTACCCGGCGGCCGGGTTCACCAAGGGTGAGGTGATCGACTACTACACCCGGATCTCCCCGGTGCTGCTGCCGCACCTGCGGGACCGACCAGTCACCCGGATCCGCTTCCCCAACGGGGTGGACGACAAGTCGTTCTTCGAGAAGAACACGCCGGCCGCGACCCCGGACTGGGTGCGGGTGGAGAATCTGCCCGCGCCCGGGTCGACGAAGGGCCGGGAGACCATCGACTACGTGGTCGCCGACGACCTGCCCACCCTGGTCTGGCTGGCGAACCTCGCCGCCTTGGAGCTGCACACGCCGCAGTGGAAGGTCGGCGAGCACCCGGACATGATGGTCGTCGACCTGGACCCGGGACCGCCGGCCGGGCTCGCCGAGTGCTGCCCGGTGGCGGTCCTGATGCGCGACCGGCTCGCCGACGACGGCATCGAGTCGTACCCGAAGACCTCCGGCAAGAAGGGCATGCAGCTCTGCTGCCCGATCGCCGGCACCCAGTCGTCGGACGACGTCTCCGCCTACGCCCGCCGGATCGCCCAGGAGTTGGAGAAGGCCCACCCGAAGCTGATCGTGTCGAAGATGGCGAAGAACCTCCGACCGGGCAAGGTCTTCATCGACTGGAGCCAGAACAACGCGGCGAAGACCACCGTGGCGCCGTACTCGCTGCGGGCCCAGTCGGTGCCGTCGGTGTCGACGCCGCTGACCTGGGACGAGGTGGAGACCGGCGCGCGCGGCCGGAAGCCGGCCGTCCGCCAGTTCACCGCCGCCGAGGTCCTGGACCGGGTCGAGGAGTACGACGACCTGCTCGGCCCGCTGCTCGACGGCGGCCCGGAACTGCCGGTAACGGGCTGAACCTGACTCGGCCGGTCGGCGGTCACCGTCGGTCACCTCCGTCGGGGCGGATGTGACAGTGAGCGGTATGCCTCAGAGGCATCAATATGACTCTGAGGCATACCGCTCAACAGCACGTCGACCTGGCGGGCCGGGTCGCGCACGGCCCGTGCCGGATCAGCGGTGTCCGAAGACCTTCCGGCTGGAGCCGAGGCGCAGCAGCACCGTCTCGCCGGTGGCGTCCTGGACCGCGTCGTTGTCGGTGATCGCGTACACCTCGCCGTTGCCGGCGACAGTCAGACCCTCCAGCTTCTCCTGGGTCCAGCCGTTGGTGGCGCGCAGCGCGGGCAGCACGTCGACGGCGAGGCTCTTCGGCAGCACTGTCAGCGGGCCGGTGGCAGCCGCACCGGGCAGCGGCACCGTGTAGATCCGCTTGACGGTCGCGGCCGGGCCGTTCAGCTTGTCCCGCTCGATGACCGCGAGCCGGTCGCCGACCACCGTGATCTCGGAGAGGCCCATCCAGTCGCCGGGCACACTGGTGGCCCCCAACCGGTAGCCGAACCAACTCCAGGTGCCCGCCGCGACGTCGTACCGACCAAGTCGGACGATGCCGGCCGGATCGGTGCTCAGCTCCCGCTGCACGGCCACCCAGACGATTTCCCGACCCTGCCGGTCGGTGGTCGCGGTGACCCCCTCCAGGCCCTGCTTGCCGAGGCCGGCGGCGACCTCGGCGGGCAGCGCGACGGTCTGCCGGGTGACCCCGGCGGCGTCGAGCCGGACCAGCTTGTTCTGCGCGCCAGTGGCGCCCTCCACGGCGAGCCAGAAGCCACCCTGCGGGCGGGCGAACACGCCCTCCGCGTCGTAGCCGACCGGCGCGCCGGCCGCGTCCCGCACCGGCAGCGCACCGGTGATCACGGCCGGCGTCCGCTTCGTGTCGATGGTGAGGATGCGGGTCTGGCTGTACGCGGCGTCGGTGACGCTGTAGAGCTGGTCCCGCTTGCCCGGGACCGCGCTCAGCGCGCCGAGCGCGCCCCAACCGATCGGGGCGCCCGCCCGGTCGGTGCCGGAGACGATGCTCGGGAAGGCCGGGGTGCCAGTGCCGAGCTGGAACAGCGACACCGAGGCCCGGACGTTGACCGAGGCGTCGTCCTCCTCGCTGGAGACCGCGAGCAGCCCGCGCGACGGGATGGGCAGCAGCCCCTCCGGCCCGTTGGTGGTCGGCAGCACCTGCCGGAACACCGGCCGGGTGGGGTCGCTCAGGTCGTAGACGGCGACGAAGTTGCTCCGTTCCGAGCCGACGAACGCGTACCGCACGCCGTCGTACTCGGCGACCGCCACGCCCTCCGGCTCGGTGCCCTTCTTGCCGGCCCGGTCCTCGTTGTGCAGCCCGTAGGTGACGGCGAGCCGCTCGAACGTGCTGCCGGCGTCCCAGGCGACCCGTCCGCTGCGGCTGTCGAAGACCGACCAGCCCCGGGTGCCGCCGCGCCAGTCGCCCTCGTTGGCCGTGGCGAGATAGCGGTCGTCGATCCAGGCCACCGCGTCCGGCTCGCGCGGCACGTCGGTGATGCTGCCGGTCAGGTCGATGACACCGTCCTTCCTGGTGTCGATGCCGCTGATCGTGGCGGTGCCGGCGCTGAACACGCTGGTGATCCGCCCGGTGGGCAGGTCGACCACCGCGACGCCGTTGTTCTCCTGCAGCGTCACTGCCAACTGGTTCCGGCTGTTGATCGAGACGTACTCCGGCTCGGGGTCGGTCGGCGCGGCGAGACCGGCCCGCACCAGCGCGGGCAGCGCGCTGCCGTCGACCCGGTCAGCGCTACCGGCCGCAGCCGCCAACCGGCCGGGGACTTCCCGGTCAGGTCGACGATCTGCACGAAACCGGCGGGTGCCTGGGGCAGGTCGCCCTCCTCGCCGCCGGGCGGGGTGGCCTCCTCGTCGCGCTCGTTCTCGATGGCGATCGCGGCGTACCGCTTGTCAGCGCTGATCGCGATCGAGTCGGGCTGGCCGCCGAGGTCGAAGCTGGCCACCCGCTGCCGACTGGCCAGCTCGATCACGTCGAGCCGGCCGGACGGCGCGGTGAAGCTGGCGCTGGTGTTCACCACCACCAGCACGTACCTGCCGACCACGGCGACCGAGGTCGGCTCGTCCTCGGCGTCGCCGAGCTGCGCCAGGGAGAGCGTGCCGAGGCCGCGCGGCCGGTCGGCACGGGAGATGTCCAGGAAGCCGATGCGCCGGGCCAACGCGTCGGTGTGGATCAGAGTGCGACCGTCCTCGCTGACCGCCGAGATCTCGGCGACCGTCGCTGTCGTCGGATCCTCGCCGGCCGGGCGGTTCTGGAAGACCGGGTACGTGGCGACCCGGTCGAAGGCGAGCGACCTGGCTGGGTGGTGGTGCCCGCCGGCCGACGCGGGAGTGGCCCCGGTCAGGCTGGCGGCGGCGACACCGGCTGCGGTGAGCGCGGTGAATGCTCTTCTGAGTGTCAAGGACTTCCTCCGTTAGGTCGTACCCGCACGGAGGCTGACAGCCGTTGGGGAGCATCAGCTTGCGCCGACGTGAACAGTCGGCGAAGCACGGCGCAGCCGCCACCAGGCGCCGCCGACCAGGGCCACGGTGATGACGGTGACCGCGACGTCGCCGGCCAGCGCCGCCGCCGGGTTCCCCGGGGAGTACGGCGGCACCAGGTAGGCGAACGCGGCGGCGCTGACCACGCTGGCCGAGCCGGCCGCGAGCACGTGCCGCTGCACCCAGCGCACGCCCGACGACCAGTACGCGATGGCGGCCCCCACGACGGCGGCGAGCCCCAGCGCGATGGTCACCCCCGCCCAGCCCGGCGCGAGGTCGGCGCCGAGCCGGACGAGGACGACCAGCAGGCCCAGCCACAGCGGATGCGGCAGCCGGCGGGGTCGGCGCGGAGCGGGGCGACGCCAGCGGGGCAGCATCGCCGTCGCGACCAGGGCGAGCACGACCACTGCGGCGAAGGTCAGTTGGAGGGGGCTGGCCAGGAAGTTCTTCCGGCCCCCGTCGGACGCGAAGATCAGCAGACTGCCGAGCAGGTACAGCACGGCGACCACGGCCAGCCCGGGTCGGCCGAGCCACGGCCGGAGGCGGCGGCCCGGTCCGAGGAACGACTCGACGAGCACGATCGGCGCGCAGATGGTCAGCACGATGTGGTTGCCCACGTAGTCGAAGGCCTGCCGGAGACTGAATTCGAGCCCCGGCACCAGCGACGCCTCGGCGGCGGCACGGGTGTCGGCGTACTGGGTGTCGTCGAGGTAGTGCGGGTTGAACAGCGACTGGTCGACCAGGCCGGCCTGGAGGACGCCGAACGCGGCGGCGAGCAGCACGATCGTCGGCCAACCCGCGCCGAGGTGCCGGGCGGTCTCCCGGATCAGGATCGCCGCCCCGCCGTACATCGGGCCGAGGAAGATCAGCACCGGCAGGAAGTCGTCGATGGCGAAGCCACCCCACGAACACTCGGCCGCCCACGGCGCGAGCAGCAGCAACGCGATCACCGGCAGGAGCCGCCGACGCGGACGGTCAGCGGCGGCCGGGCGGCCGACGGCGGGATCGGTGGCGGTGCCGGGGTCGGATCCGGTCGGCATGAGTGCTCCTCGGCGGTGTTTCGCTGTCGTCCCCCGCACCGTGCGCGAGCCACCCGGCCAACCGCTACGGCCATCGGCCGACGACGGGTACAACCAAAGTCGTTGAGTAGGCTGAAGCCGTTGTCGTCACCGGGGAGCGCGCAGATGCAGCCAACCGTTACCGCCGACCTGGCGGCCCGACCCGTCGAGGCCGAGAGTCCGCTGCTCAGCTACCGCGACGAGGCGACCGGCGAGCGGGTCGACCTGACCGCACAGCAGGTCGGCTCGTGGGCGGCGCGCAGCGCCAGCCTGCTGCGGGACGGCTGTGGACTTGGCCCCGGCAGCCGCGTAGCGGTCCTGCTGCCGCCGCACTGGCGTACCGCCGCGGTGTTGTTGGGCGCGTGGGCCTCGGGCCTGGCGGTGTCGTTCCGGCCGCGCGCCACGGCGGGCCTGCCGGTGCTCGAACCGGGCGGTGACCGGCCGTTCGACGCGGTCTTCGTGACCCCGCAGCGGCAGGACGACTGGCTGGAGGACGTGCCGGACGCCCCGCACCGCTACCTCGTCGGCACCGAGGCGGGTCGGCTGACCGACGTGCCGTTGGGCTGGCTGGACTGGTCCGCCGAGGTGCTCCGCCACTCGGATGTCACACCCGACCACACCGCCATCCGCCCGTCGGACCCGGCCAGCGCGGACGGCACCACCTACGGCCAGTGGGGGGCGCTCGCCCGGGAGGTCGCCGCGATGATGGACCTGCGGGCCGGCGACCGGCTGCTGGTCGACGCGGCCGAGACCGAGCAGCCGCTGAAATGGTTGCTCGCGCCGCTGTCGGCCGGCGCGTCCGTGGTGATCAGCGCCAATCTCGACCCGGCGCGGCGGGACGCGGTCGTCGCCGCCGAACAGGTGACCCGGGTCCTCTGAACTTCGCCGGGAGCGCCCCAAACAGCGCTGCCCGGTCCGGTTCCGTTACATCGCCATCTGCCCTGCTCAGAGGGGCTTTTGTCGATGCCGTCGGCGTGTTCTCATACCGAACAGCGACGCCATCGACCCGGCACCGCCTCCCTCACGAAAGGTGCACCGATGCGCAGAAGATCGACCTTCCGACTTGCGGTCCTCACCGCCACCGCCGCGACGGTCCTGGCGTCCGGCGGCGCCTCCGGGGCGCTCGCCACGGCCGCGCCCGCGACCGTCTCCCCGGGCGTCGCCGCCTGCGAGCCGGGTGCCGACGCGCCCGGCGCGGCCCGGGTCGCCAAGGGCGCCACCGTCCAGGAACCGGCGCTGTACGCCAAGAACGAGGCCAACGCCTACGGCGTGATCAAGGACGCGCCACGCCTGCCCAACGGCAGCGTGACCATCCCGACGGTCTTCCACATGATCTCCGACCATCCGCTCACCGCAGCCGAGACGGCCAGGTGGAACACCCTGATCGCCGCGCAGATGACGGTGCTCAACGACTCGTTCGCGGGCCGCACGGCCGGCGACGCCGCCAACACGCCGTTCCGGTTCTCGCTCGTCGACACCACCTGGACGGTGAACAGCGCCTGGTACACGGTGGTGCCCGGCAAGAACGAGCGGGACATGAAGAAGGCGCTGTACACCGGCGACTCGGAGACCCTGAACGTGTACGCGGCCAACATCGGCGGTGGGCTGCTCGGCTGGGCGTACTTCCCGAAGGGCTACAACAACGGGCGCGACTACATCGACGGCGTGGTGATGCTCGACGAGTCGATGCCGGGTGGCACGGCCGGCAAGTACGCCCTGGGTGACACCCTGACGCACGAGGTCGGGCACTGGCTGATGCTGGAGCACACCTTCGCGCACGGCTGCTCCGCGTCCGGCGACTTCGTCGCGGACACCCCGCGCGAGGCGGCCCCGCAGTTCGACTGCCCGGTGGGTGCGGACTCCTGCACCGCGCCCGGGCTCGACCCGATCCACAACTTCATGGACTACACCGAGGACTCCTGCATGAACATGTTCACGCCCGGTCAGGCCGACCGGATGAGCGACGCCTGGGTGGCGTTCCGGGCCGGCGGTGCCGGGTAACCCACCTGAGACTCTGGGCCGGCGGGTCGCTGCGGTGACCCGCCGGCCCCGTCCGCCTCACCCTTCCGGTGGAGCCCGACCATTACGGCAATCCTCACGTTCTGCCTGCTCCTACGCTTCGCCGAGAGCATCTGGCACTTTGGCGGCGGAGGGCGCATGGCGTCGAGGCGTACCCATCGGACACTGCTGTCGGCGGTCGCCGGTGGGCTGTTCGCGCTGGGCGTCGTCGCGCCCGGCCCGGCAGCGGTGCCCGGTCCGGCAGCGGCCCCTCTGCCCCGCGCGGCCCAGGCCGACGGTCCTTCGGTCCCCGACCCGCGCGAGCCGCGCCCGCCGCTGCTCCCCGCGGACTTCCAGGGCACCGGCCGGTACATCGTGCGGGACCTCGGCATCGACGTGCCGTTCTCGTGGCAGGGCCGCGACGGCAACAGCCAGATGATCGCCGGCGGCCCGGACCACCCGATCTGGTTCACGAACCTGATCTACGAGAACACCCTCTACACGCTCACCTACAAATGGCCGAACATCCCACTGTTCCCGCCGCGCGAATGCAGCAAGGTCCCGGGGTTCCTCAACCGGCAGATCTTCAACGACAAGCTGAAGACCGCCCGCTACGTGGGGCCGGAGATCCTGCAGGGTGCCAAGGACCGGCACGTCGACCACTGGCGGGTCGGCGTCGTCGGCGGGTCCACAGTGCCGGGGGAGTTCTTCCGGTTCCCGCTCGCGCTCGGCGACATCTACGTCGACCAGCGCGACCCGAGCCGCTGGTGGCAGGTGTTGCAGTTCGGCCTGCAGAACCTCTTCGACCCGGAACTGGACGAGTGGTTCACCATGGACACCTTCGACCACCGCCCCGGCGAGGTCACCCTCCCCGACCGCTGCCCACCCCCCACGTCGTGAGCCGGGGGCCCGGCGCGCTACGTCGCGTACGCCCAGCAACGACCCGCGATCTACGACGCGATGTTCACCCTCGCCGTGGACCTGCCGTTCGCCAGCCAGGACGTCCCGACCGATCTGGCTCGGGGCATCGCCGAGTTGGCCGAGACGGTGCGCCCGTTCGTCGGGGACGACGACCTGGAGGCGGTCACCGAGACGTTCTGGAGCGGCCTACACGGGCTGGTTACGTTGATGCGCAGCGGGCGGCTCCGCCGCGCCGACCACGATCGCCGGCTGGCGATGCTGGTGGACCGCTTCTCCCGCTGAGCGTCGCCGGTCGGGGCTGACTCGGCCGCCGCGCGCACGGTGCGAGGTGGTCGACCGGCAGGGCGCATCGCGCGCCGCGCCGGGTAGTGGTCGATCGCAGAAGACCCAATGTCGTACGCCCCGCTGGTCCTCCGCCGAGACGGTCACCTCGCCCGGCTCGACCCGCGCGCCGAGCCGGACCAACACCCGAGCCGCGGTACGCGCGAAGATCCGGGCGGAGCGCGAAATCGTTGAGATCTTGGATATTTTCCGTTCGGACGGAAAGTGTCCAAGATCTGGAGCGACGGACCAGCGGCACGGATCAGGGTGGCGCGACGACAGTTACCGCGTGCTGCTGGCGGCCCCACGCGGGCGACTGATTCGTTTACGACATCAGCTCTATAGCGAGCACGAGAGACATCCCGTTCCCGGGCCGTGCCCCGCGCTCACCGAGCTGATCGACTCGGCTTTCAGGAAACTGGGGCATCACAGCGCGGCGGACACCGCGACTTCCTGAAAACCGAGTCGATCGAGGCCGCGCGTGGCGTGAGGTCAGTCGAAGGACGGCAGGGACGGGCCGAGGACGTCGTCGGCGTCGACGATCGTGTACGCGTACCCCTGCTCGGCGAGGAAGCGCTGCCGGTGCGCCGCGTACTCCGTGTCGATCGTGTCCCGGGACACCACCGTGTAGAAGTGCGCCTGCCGGCCGTCGGCCTTCGGCCGCAGCACCCGGCCCAGGCGCTGCGCCTCCTCCTGGCGTGACCCGAACGTCCCGGACACCTGGATCGCCACCGCCGCCTCGGGCAGGTCGATGGAGAAGTTGCCGACCTTCGAGATCACCAACGTGCGGATCTCCCCGGTGCGGAACGCGTCGAAGAGCCGCTCCCGCTCCTTGTTGGTGGTCGAGCCCTGGATGATCGGCGCGTCGAGGTACTCGCCGAGCTGGTGCAACTGGTCGATGTACGCGCCGATCACCAGCACCTGGTCCTCCGGGTGCCGGTCGACAAGCGCCTTCACCACCGGCAGCTTCGTGCGGGCGGTCGCCGCCATCCGGTAGCGCTCCTCGGCCTCCGCCGTCGCGTACGACATCCGCTCCGCGTCGGTCAGGGTCACCCGTACCTCGGTGCACTCGGCCGGGGCGATCCAGCCCTGCGACTCGATGTCCTTCCACGGGGCGTCGTACCGCTTCGGGCCGATCAGGCTGAACACGTCACCCTCGCGGCCGTCCTCGCGTACCAGGGTCGCCGTGAGGCCCAGCCGACGGCGGGCCTGGAGGTCCGCGGTGAACCGGAAGATCGGCGCGGGCAGCAGGTGAACCTCGTCGTAGACCACCAGGCCCCAGTCGCGGGCCCCGAACAGGTCCAGGTGGGTGAACGCGCCGCCGCGCCGCGAGGTGAGCACCTGGTACGTGGCGATGGTGACCGGGCGGATCTCCTTGCGCTCGCCCGAGTACTCGCCGATCTCCTCCTCGGTCAACGAGGTGCGGGCGATCAGCTCCCGCTTCCACTGCCGTCCCGCCACCGTGTTGGTGACCAGGATCAGCGTGGTCGCCTTCGCCTCGGCCATCGCCGCCGCGCCGACCAGGGTCTTGCCGGCGCCGCAGGGCAGCACCACCACGCCCGACCCGCCGGCCCAGAACGCCTCGACGGCCTCCCGCTGGTACGACCGCAGCGTGAACGGCTTGCGCCCGTCCTTGCCGGCCTCGGCCAGCTCGATCGGGTGCGCCTCACCGTCGACGTAACCGGCCAGGTCCTCCGCCGGCCAACCCAACTTCAGCAGCGCCTGCTTGAGCCGGCCCCGCTCGGACGGGTGCACCCTGATGGTGTCGTCGTCGATCTTGTCTCCGAGCATCCCGGCGAGCTTCTTGCTCTTGGCCACCTCGATCAGCACCAGCCGGTCCAGTGCGCGCAGCACCAGCCCGTACGCCGGGTCGTTGGCGAGCTGCAACCGGCCGTACCGGTCCATCGTCTCGGCCACGTCCACCAGCAGCGCGTGCGGCACCGGATAGCGGGAGTACTTGATCAGCGAGTCGACGACACCCTCGGCGTCGTGCCCCGCCGCACGGGCGTTCCACAGGCCCAGCGGGGTCAGGCGGTAGGTGTGCACATGCTCCGGCGAGCGTTCCAGCTCCGCGAACGGCGCGATCGCCATCCGGCAGGCCTGCGCGTCGGGGTGGTCGATCTCCAGCAGCAGGGTCTTGTCCGACTGCACGATCAGTGGTCCACCGCTCACGCCAGCGTCCTCTCCTCGGTTGACCGTCGGCCGGAACGGGTCGCATACCCGCCGCTGGCCGACCATCCAGTGTTGCACGATGCGGGACGGCGGAAGAAAGATGCGCACCCGGCGCAACCGTGACGGCACTCACGAACGTCTAAGAAGGGGACGATTGTCAGGGGAGGCTCCATGAAGCGCTTTCGGACCACTTCCCGGCTGCTCGCCCTCGTGGTGGTCGTGCTGGTCGGCGCGGGTGCGTGCGCGTTCGAGGCGCAGTCCGGTGGGAGTGGTGGCGGGGGAGCCGCCCCAGCCGGTGCGGCAGAACGGGCAACGGGGGCGAGCGACACGCCCCGGCCGGACCAGCACGGCCCGCCCACGTCGGCCGTACCCACTCCGAAACCCTCCCGGAAACCCACGCCGAAGCCGACCCGCACGAGCACGACCAAACCGACCCCCAGCGGTACGCCGACCGTCGCCGGCTGCCCCCAGGGCCAGCACCAGCGCGCGGTGGAGACCTACCTGGCCCGGTTGGGTGGGTTCGGGGCGGTGACCGTTGACGGCCGGCAGTCCGCCGCCGACTGCGCCGCGATCAAGAAGTTCCAGAAGAGGTACGGCATTCGCCCCGTCGAGGGTCGCGCCGGGCCGACCACCCTCGACGTGGCCCAGCGCCTCGCCACCACCGACCCGGCCCGCTGCAAGGGCGGCACGGGCACCACGTTCTGCGTGGACCTGACCCGGCAGACCGTCTGGGCGCTCCGCGCCGGCAAGGTGATCATGGCGCCGACGGTGACCCGCACCGGCATGTCCGGCTACCGCACCCCGGCCGGCACCTACACCGTCAACTACCGCAACCCCAAGGAGTGGTCCGACCCGTACGAGGTGTGGCTGCCGTACTGGCAGCACTTCACCCAGGGGATGGGCTTCCACGAGACCACCACCTACCTGCACGAGAAGTCGATCGGCTCGCACGGCTGCGTCAACCTCCTGCACGCCGACGCCGTCCGGATGTGGGAACTCGGCAAGGTCGGCACCCGGGTGGTCCTGATCGGCCGCCGCCCCGGCACTTGAGCGACACGCAGCGAATTGCGGCGGTAACCCCCTGTCCGACCGGACTCTCGAGTGTCACTCTTGGAGTCCAGGGCCGGACCGGGCGGGGAGGCTGGGCATGACGGTCGACCATGACGTGATCGCGGAGCATGAGCAAGCACCACCGGACGAGGTGTCCCGAGCGACCGTGATCGCGTACGCCGTCGCGGCGACGCTCCTGCTCGGGTGGTTCCTCTTCGGCTGGCTGGTGCTCCAGCAGGGCTTCATCGACTCGGTCGGGGAGGCCGCCGGCGCCGGCTTCGCGCTGCTGCTGGTCATCTCGGTGATCGGCACCGTGCGCCGCAGCCGCCGCTGACCGAAGCGCCCCGCGCGACGGCGCCGTCGGTCAGTCCGCCACCACCGCCGCGGTGATCCGGTGCAGCGCGAACGTGTGCAGCATCTCGGTCCGCTCGTCCTCGGCCCGCAGGTAGCCAGCGCCGATCGAGACCGGTTTGAGCAGACGCGACGCGGTCGCCCCGTGCGCGTCGACGTAACCGACCCAGACCAGCGCCTTGTCCCGGACCGCCTGCTGGAGCACCGCCAGGGCCTCGCTGTGGGTGTGCGCCGGCACCGGGCCGCCGCCCAGCCCCGGAGCGCCGCCGCGCACCACCGCCGGTGCGCGTCGGGCCGCCCGCGCCGCCGCGTCGCCCCGCCGGATGTGCTCCACCACGCCGAGCAGCCGGGGCATGGGCAGCTTCGGGGCGGCCAGCGGATCAGTCGTACGACTGGTCACCGACACCCGGGGCGGGGCCCGCCGGATGCGCGGCCGGGCCAGCACGGTGCTGCCGGTGCCGTCCTCCTGCACCGGCGCGTACCCGGCGTCGCGGAGCGCGCCCAGCAACCGGCCGACCTGGTACTGCGTGCACAGCACCGTCGGCGCGAGCCGGCGCAACGCCAACGACTCCAGTCGCCGGTCGGCCAGCACCTCACTGATCAGCGTCTCGTCGTCGCTGCGCAGGTACGCCCCGGCCAGGCCGACCCGCAACCCGCCGTGCTTACGGGCCACGTCGTCGATCAGGTAGGTGAGCCCCTGCGGCACCGGGGTACGTGACCGGCGCCGGAACACGTCGTGCAGGTCGTCGGCGGTGTAGCCGGAATCCAGCGCCCGTCGCACGCTCGCCGTGGTGACCCGGTGCACGCTGGCCCCGCCGGCCGACTCCAGCTCGGTCATCGCCTCCAGTTCGGCGGCGAGCGCCGGCTCGGGTGGGCCGGGCACCACCACGGTCAGGTCGGCCTGCACCAGGAAGTGGTCGACCGGCGCGGGCAGCAACGCGTCCAGCGCCCGCGCGGCACTGGACGGGTCACCGCTCTCGATGTCCGCGTGCACGCCCAGCGGGTCGTCGGTCCGCTCGTCGGTCGACGTCAGGTCACCCAGCAGCAGCCGACCGTACGTGGTGAGCGCCCCCAACCCCGTCACGCCCAGCTGCGCGGCTTCGGCCAGCACCTCCCGGTGGGCGGCGTCCCGGCCCCGGCTGCGGCGCGGGGCCCGCCAGTCCAGCAGGTCCTGCACCTCCTGCGGGGTGGGCGCGGTGGCCGGTTCCAGATCGGCGAGTACGCCCAGCACCGCCCGGCGGGTGGCCGGCACGCCGGCCCGTTCGGCTTCGGCGGAGAGCGCGGCGATCGGCCGGTCCCGGTCGTCCCGGCGGCCGACCAGCCCCACCTGCCGGGTCATGGTCAGCCACGCTCGGGCGAGCTGCTCCCACCGTTGGGCCAGTGAGGCGGCCCGCCACACCTCGTACCCGCCGGTCGGCAGCACCTGCTGGTCCGCACCGTACCGGCCGGTGGCCGAGCCGGGTATCTCCAGCTCACCGGCGAGCCCCGCCGCGTACGCGACCTCCAGCAGCAGTGCGGTGGCCGGTTCGTCCAGCCCGGCGGTACGCGCCAACCGGCGCAGATCCCGCACACCGATGCCACCCGAACGCAGCACCGGCGCGGGCTCGTCGGCGAGCTGCTCCAGCAGCCCTTCGGTGTTCCGGACCACCTCCATGGTCTGCCCGGCCCCGGCCGAGTCGACAGCCTTCGGCTCCCGCGGTGCGGCGGCCACCGGCGGTGGGCTGGTGCGCAGCGGCCCGAGCGGGCCGGTGTCGCGGCGCAGCAGCAGGCCGACCTCGCGGGGCAGCTCCACAGTTCCGCTGGCCGTGGACGAGCCGGTCGTCACGGGGACCAGCAGCCGGTTGTCGACGAGCCACCGCACCGGGGAACCGGTCGGGGCACCCCCGTTGGTGGGGTCGGAGAGGACCGGGTCCTCCGTACCGAGCGGCGGCGCCTGCAACGCCCCCGGCGGCACGCTGCCGACCGGCGGGCCGGCCGCCAACCGGTCCAGGATCGCCCGGGCCGAGGGCGGGGCGGCGAGCACCGTCCGGCGGAGTTTCGCCGGGTCCGCGCAGAGCGCTGCCGTGCGCGGGTCCAGCTCCGCGGCGGGCCGGCCGAGCCCGGCGGGGTACGGGGACACCTCGTCGACGGCGGGCACCACCTGGAGCGCGTGCTCCGGGCCGTACAGCAGGAAGAGCGCACGCAGTCGGCCCACGGCGGCCCGGACGGCCGTCGGAGCCGGCGGCTGCGGCCCGGCGGTCGCCATCGCGAGCACGGTGTCGGTGGCCGTGGTGGCGTCGTCCGGGTTCCGGGTGAGGCGGGCGGCGTCGAGGATCTGGAGGGTGAACTGGTCCAGCCCGTCCAGCGCGCGGGCCACGGAGACCCGGGACTGGGCCCGGATGGCCAGGGCGGAGACATCGGCCGGCACGGGCACGACGAGGTCGGGCCGCAGCTGGAGGAGCGCGGCCAGTGACTCGTCGGGCAGCGACCGCAGGTGGTCGGCGAGTGAGGTGGTCATCGTCTTTCCACGCTAGCCCGGCATTGGGCTTCCGCGCCCCTCGGACGTCCGGCCGACCGGGAGTAGCCGGTACGTTTCTCGACATGCCCGCACTGACCGTCGGATTCGACCTCGACATGACCCTGGTGGACTCCCGCCCCGGCATCGCCGCGGCGTACCGGGCGCTGACCGCGAGGACCGGTGTGCCGGTCGACGCCGAGCTGGCGGTGTCCCGGCTGGGGCCGCCGCTGCGTACCGAGATCGCGCACTGGTTCCCGCCGGAGCAGGTCGAGTCGGCCGTACGGGTGTACCGCGAGCTGTACCCGGCGTACGCGATCACGCCGACGCTCCTGCTGCCCGGTGCCCGGGAGGCCATCGACGCGATCCGGGACCGGGGTGGCCGGGTGCTGGTCGTCACCTCCAAGATCGGCCGGTTGGCCCGGTTGCACCTGGACCATCTCGGCCTCGCGGTCGACGAGTTGGCCGGCGACCTGTTCGCCGAGCAGAAGGCGACCGCCCTGCGGGAGCACGGCGCCACCCACTACGTCGGTGACCACGTGGCGGACATCGCGGCGGCGGCAGCTGCCGGGGTGCCCGGCATCGGTGTCGCGACCGGGCCGTGCTCCCGTGCTGAGCTGCGCGCGGCCGGGGCGGAAGTGGTGCTGGACGAGCTCACCGAATTCCCAGCGGCGCTCGACGGGATGATCCAGCTAGCCTTGGAGCAGTAGCGG
Organism: Micromonospora sp. DH14; assembly: GCF_029809455.1. Lineage (NCBI taxonomy): Bacteria > Bacillati > Actinomycetota > Actinomycetes > Micromonosporales > Micromonosporaceae > Micromonospora > Micromonospora sp. DH14. Next base: position 312,334 of record NZ_JARVKT010000001.1, read on the forward strand.
CTCAAGTGAAGCAGGGGTTTTCAGGTGCCTACGGGTCGAGTGAAGTGGTACGACACGGCCAAGGGATACGGCTTCGTCACCAGTGACGAGGGCGGCGACGTGTTCCTGCCCAAGGGGGCGCTGCCGGCGGGTGTCACCGACCTCAAGGGTGGCCAACGGGTCGACTTCAGCGTGGTGGACAGCCGCCGGGGCGCGCAGGCCATGGGAGTCAAGCTGCTGGACGCGCCGCCGTCGATGGCGGAGCTGCGCCGTCGACCGGCCGAGGAGCTGCACGGCCTGGTCGAAGACATGATCAAGGTGCTGGAGGCGAAGGTCCAGCCGGACCTGCGCCGGGGACGGTACCCGGACAGGAAGGCCGCGCAGAAGATCGCTCAGCTGGTCCACGCGGTGGCCCGCGAGCTGGAGGTCTGAGGCACCAGGCCGGCGGTGGCGGCCCGGTCGAGCAGTGCCGCCACCGCGGCGAAGCCGGCTTCGCCCAGGTCCGCGGTGAACTCGTTGACGTAGAGGCCGATGTGCCGGTCCACCACGTCGAGTTCCATCTCCTGGGCGTGCGCCAGCACGTACTCCCGGCTGGCCACCGGGTCCGCCCAGGCCTGCCGGACCGACTCGCGGATCCAAGCGGCCGCGGCCTCCGGGTCGACCGCGCCACGCTTGGCCAGGATCGCGCCGAGCGGGATGGGCAGGCCGGTGTCGGTTTCCCACCATTCGCCGAGGTCGACCAGGGCGCTCAGGCCGTGCCGGTGGTAGGTGAACCGGGCCTCGTGGATGACCAGCCCAGCGTCGTAGCGGCCCGCCGCCACGCCCGGCATGATCTCGTGGAACGGGACCACCTCGATCCGGGCTGGCGGTCGCCCGGCCGACCAGAGCCGGAACAGCAGGTACGCGGTGGTCCGGTCGCCCGGCACCGCCACCGTCGCGCCGGTCAGGTCGGTGCGGTCCGGCCCGCCGTCACGATCTCCCCGGGTGAGCACCAGCGGGCCGCACCCGCGACCGAGCGCGCCGCCGCAGGGCAGCAGGTGGTAGTCGTCGAGCAGCCAGGGCAGCGCCGCGAAGCTGACCTTCACCAGGTCGAACGCGCCCCGCTCGGCCGCCGTGTTGGTGACGTCCACGTCGGCGTACGTCACCTCGACCGGCGGCGCGTCGGGCACCAGCCCGTGCACCAGCGCGTGGAAGACGAACGTGTCGTTGGGGCAGGGCGAGATCGCCAGAGAGAGCGCCACACTCCCACGCTAGCCCCGCCGCCGCCTCGCCGTCCGCGCCCACCCCGCTCGGTGTGATCCGCGACGGAGATCGGCGACGGAGATCGTCGACGGGAGGTCCGTGACGGAGGTCCGCGACGGGTGTCCGTGACGGGAGATCCGTGACGAACGGCCGTCGGCACCGGGACTGTGGCCGGCCGCTGGCCGCCGGCAGCAGCGTGAGCGGTGATCCGCCCGGGGCGCGGGGTCCGTCACCTGCCTCGGACTCCCTTTGGAGCTGATGTCGCAAACGAATCGTGCTGGACCCAGCGTCGGAAGGGTCCGCAGTCCTGGTGCGGCCGACGTGTTCCGGAGTGGGCCGAAGTCGTGGTGCGACCACAGCGGTACGGGGTCGTGGTGTGGGCCGCAGCGGTCCGCAGTCGTCGTGGCGCGGGTCGTGGTGGTGCGGGTCGTGGTGGTGTGGGCCGCAGCGGTCCGCAGTCGTCGTGGCGCGGGTCGTGGTGGTGCGGGTCGTGGTGGTGCGGGCTGTGGTGGTGCGGGTCGTGGTGGTGCGGGTCGTGGTGGTGCGGGTTGTGGTGGTGCGGGTTGTGGTGGTGCGGGTTGTGGTGGTGCGGGTTGTGGTGGTGCGGGTTGTGGTGGTGCGGGTTGTGGTGGTGCGGGTCGTGGTGGTGCGGGCTGTGGTGGCGCGGGCTGTGGTGATGTCGCAGACGATTCAGCTCCAAAGGAGGTCTGCGGAGTAGGTCGTCCACCGATCCGAGGGGTTGTCCACAGCTTTATCCACAGCCCCGATGAGGGTGTTGATAGTGCGCTGACCAGCGGGGAGCATCGGTCCGTGACCGAGACGAGCGACCGCACCGACGAGGGCGACGGCACCGACGGGGGCAATGGCACCGACGAGGGTGACGGCGTCGACGAGGGCAATGGCGCCAGCGAGGGCAATGGCGTGGAGCTCGGCGTGGCGCTGCGCGCATTGCGTCGGCGGGCCGATCTGAGTCAGCGGCAGTTGGCCGAGAGATCCGGGGTGCCGCAGCCGACGCTGGCCCGAATCGAGTCGGGGCGGTCGGCCGATCCCCGATTCCGGACAGTGGAGCGTCTCGTCCGGGCAGCGGGTGGGCGGTTGGCCGTCGGCACCCCGACCGCGACCTCCGGCATCACCGAAACCACGCCGGTGCCGCACGACGACATGCGGGACGAGGCCGACCGTCGTTACCCGGCTCACCTGGACGTGTGGCCGGTCCACGAGCCTCGGGACTGGCCCGGCGCGTGGTGGGCGGAGTGGTACAGGTTGCCGCCCCATCGGTATCCACTTCCGCTGCCACCGGCGGCCTACGAGCTGAACCGGCGCTACCGCGACAACCGACGGTGGGGTGCCGAGGTCCGACGAACTGCGCGGGTGCGTCGGGTGATCGGTGGCGACCTGCCGGCCACCTCCTGGCGGTACGTCGCCGAGCTTCCCGACGGGAAGCTGGTTGGTGAACTGCGGGCCCACGAGCGCAGCCCGTTTCTGGAGTTCGGGGAGTGGCATCCGGGCATGCCAGAGCGGGAGATGGTGCTCGACGGTGTGCTCGTCGATGCCCGCTATCGGCGGTTGGGGCTCGGACGTCGGCTGGTCACCGCACTGGTGGCTGACATGCGCGAGGCCGGCATCGACGACGCGGCCGCCATCGCCGAGGGGTTCGGCACCGATCTGCTGCTGGCGTGCGGCTTCGAGATCGAGGGACCACGTCCAGCCGCACTGCGTCTGGGCCAGCCGGGCAAGCGTTGGTTCTCCTGAACGCAGGCCTGGTCAGCGCAGTGCCGGGGCCGCTGCGGTCAGGGCGGCGAGGGCTTCGCGCAGCCGCCAGGCGTCCCGGTCGCGCGGGCCGATCGGGTTGGAGATGGTGCGCAGTTCGGCGAAGGGCAGCCCGGCCTGCGCGGCGGCGACCGCCACGCCGTACCCCTCCATGGCCTCGGCGACCGCTTCCGGATGCCGCCGGCGCAGCTCGTCGGTGCCGGCGCTGGTGCCGGTGACGGTGCTGACCGTCAGCACCGGCCCGGTCGTTGCCGTCGGGAGGGCGGCCCGCAGCGTGGCCAGCAGGCCCGGGTCCGCCGTCACCCTGCTGCCGGCGCCGAGCAGCGCGGGCGGCATGCCCAGCTCGTCGACGGGGATGAAGCCGTCGGGCGACTCGGCACCCAGGTCGGCGGCGATGCTGGCGGTGCCGAGCACCGTGTCGCCGACCTCGGCCCGCCCGGTGAAGCCGCCGGCCACACCGGCGCTGACCACCGCACGGTACGGCCGGCCGGCGGCCTCGGCGAGTGCCAACAGCCGGGCGGTGGCGGCACCGGCGATGGCCGGGCCCACACCGATCGGGGCGACGGTCACGGTGCTCTCGGTCAGCCCGGCGCGGACCGCGTCCGCCTCGGCGGGAACCGCCGTCACCACCAGCAGACCGGTCACGAGACTGAGCCGGGGGACTCCCGGCGGGTCTCGTCGTCGGCCCCGCCACCCGGGCCGCCGACCGCCGACGACGGGCGGTAGATGTGGTAGCCCGGCGGGGCGAGGCTCGGGTCGTCGTGCTGCGGGGAGCTGGTCTGGGCCGGCGCCGGTGAGGTCGGTGCCGAATCCCCGGGCTCGTCCGCCGGCTCGTCCTCGGTCAGCTCGTCGTCGCCGAGCGGCCGGCCGGCCAGCTTCTCGCCGCGCAGCCGGGCGGCGGCCAGCACACCCCGGATCGCGGCCAGTACGCCGACCCCGGCGGCGACGGCGATGCCCATCCGACCGTCGAACGGCACCAGCCCGAGCCCGCCGCCGGCGACGAAGGCGAGCATCAGCACCGTCTCGGAGTGGGCGAAGGAACTGGCCCGCAACCGTTCCGGGATGCGCTCCTGGATCGAGGCGTCCACGGCCAGCTTCGCCACCCCGCTGACCAGAGCGGCGACCAGGCAGAGCAGGGCGACCATCACCAGCGAGAACTGGATCACGGCGAGCACCGCGACGCCGGCCACGATGATCATGCTGCTCGACTGGATGGCGGTCGGCCGGTGGATGCGCAGTCGGGTGCCGATGGCGGTGGCCAGGAAGGTGCCGACCGCGAGCGCGCCGCCGACGACGCCGAGCGCCCACTCGGCACCCAGGTCCCGGCCGAACACCACTGTGGTCAGGTCGCCCTTCTTGATCGCGAAGGCGAGGAAGAGCAGCAGGAAGCCGTAGAGCGCGCGGAGCATCGCGGCGCCGATCAGGGTGGCGATCACCAGCCGGCCGGACGGTCGGCCCCGGCCCAGTGGCCGGTCACCACGACGGCGGCCCAGCGCGCGCAGGGGCCGGGGGACCCGCTCGGGTGGCTCCGAGTCGGCCTTCGGTGGCAGCCGCAGCGAGATCACCATGCCGACCAGGAAGATCACCGACGCGACCCGTAGCGGCCACTGCGGGCCGAACCAGAACGCGGCCAACCCGATCGGCGCCACCAGCGCGCCCGCGACAGTGCCGTAGACGCTGGCCCGGGCGCCCACCTGGGACAGGCCGAGCCCCTCCGGCAACAGCCGGGGCACCGCCGCGGAGCGGGCCACACCGTACGCCCGGGAGAGCGCGAGCACCCCGAACGCGGCCGGATAGAGCCCGAACCCGTGGATGTAGTCGGAGATCAACCAGGCGAGGAAGGCGCGGCCGAGCATCGTCGCGGCCAGGGCGTACCGGCGGCCGTGTCGGAAATGATCCAGCAGCGGGCCCACCACCGGGGCGAGCATCGCGAAGGGAACCATGGTCACCAGCAGGTAGAGCGCGACCTTGCTGCGGGCCTCGCCGAGCGGCACGTTGAAGAAGATCGTGCCGGCCAGGCCGATGGCGATCAGGGTGTCACCGGCGCAGGAGAGCGCGTGCAGGTCGAACAGGCGAACCATGCCGACCTCGCCGCCGGCACCCCGGGCGCGGGCCCGACCGGCCCGGCGGGTCACCCAGCGGCCGCTGCCCACCGAACCGCGCAGCAGCAGACGGACGGCGCGAATGCCGGTGCCGACGGTCCGCCCGAGGACGGAACGCCCGGAGCGGGAGTACGACGGCATGTGCACCATCCTCGCCCATCTGATCCGGGTACGCCGCACCACCGCTGGGAAAGGTTCCCCGGGAGTCCCTGTCACCCCTGCGAGGCGCATGGGGAACAATGGTGAGGTGACCAGGCCCGCCTCCACCCGTGCCGCCCGCCTCGACCAGGTCTGCGCCGCCGCCGTCGAGGTGGCTCGCGCTGGCATCACCGAGGTGGACGCCGACGAAGTCGGCGACCACCTGCAGGTTGTGGCCGAGGGTGATCGGCTGGTCACCCACTACTTCGAATGCCGCCTCGCCGGTTACCGCGGTTGGCGCTGGGCGGTCACCGTCACCCGGGTGCCGCGCAGCAAGACGGTGACCATCTGCGAGACGGTCCTGCTGCCCGGCCCGGACGCGCTGCTCGCGCCGGGCTGGCTGCCCTGGCAGGAGCGGCTCAAGCCGGGCGACCTGGGCCCGGGTGACCTGCTTCCGACCTCGCCCGACGACGACCGACTGGTCCCTGGTTACCTGCTCTCCGACGACCCGGCGGTCGAGGAGACGGCGTGGGAGTTGGGCCTCGGGCGTGCCCGTGTTCTCTCCCGGGAGGGCCGCATCGACACGGCGCAGCGCTGGTACGACGGTGACCACGGCCCCGCCGCGGCCATCTCGACCGCTGCCCCGTCCGCCGCCCGCTGCGGCACCTGCGGTTTCTACCTGCCGTTGGCAGGTGCGATGCGGCAGGCCTTCGGGGCGTGCGGCAACTTCTACGCTCCCGACGACGGCCGGGTGGTGAGCGCCGATCACGGTTGCGGCGCCCACTCCGAGACGTTGATCGAGGCGGCGGAGACCGCTGTCGACGAGCTGCCCACGGTGTACGACGACAGCGCGGTGGAGGCCATGTCGGTCAGCCGGGCCCCGGGCTCGGTCGAGGCGGCCGAGCCGGCGGAGCCGTACGGGCACTCCTGATCGTCCGCGCCGGAGCGCGCCGGCGCGGTGCCCAGCTCACCTAGCGCGGCGGCGGCGTCGGTTGGCGTCGTGGCGCATCATCACGGCGAGGCCCGGGAAACCCCAGAGGAAGCCGGCGAGGCAGGTCCAGAGCCAGTTCTGGTGACCGTTGTCGGTGAGCCAGCCCCGGAAGAAGATCAGCAGGACCAGTCCGGCCACCGCCCACGCGACCAACCCGGCGAGCGCGAACGGCACCATCGGCGGATCCAGTGGTGCGGGTCGCGGTGGCTGCTCGTTCGGCACCCGGCAAGCGTACGGGATGTACTTCCGCTGCCCACCGACGATCTGGGACGATGCGCGCGACAATCGGAAGATCACCTGCGAGGACCTGATGGCCGTAGCGCCGCCCGAGAACGGCACACCTCCCAACCCTGCTCATCCGCGTAACGGTTTCGACCGGTTTTTCGAGATCTCCGCCCGTGGCTCGACGTTGAGCCGCGAGGTACGCGGTGGCCTGGCGACCTTCTTCACGATGGCGTACATCGTGGTGCTCAACCCGCTGATCCTGGGCGGCGCCGTCGACGGTGACGGCAAGAGCCTCCCGATTCCCGCACTGGCAGCCGCGACCGCGCTGGTCGCCGGCCTGATGACCATCCTGATGGGCGTGGTCGGCCGATTCCCGCTGGCGCTCGCCGCCGGTCTGGGTGTCAACGCCCTGGTGGCGTACGAGATCGCCCCCGAGATGACCTGGGCCGACGCGATGGGCCTGGTGGTGATCGAGGGTGTGATCATCGCGGTGCTGGTGCTGACCGGTCTGCGGACCGCGGTCTTCCGCTCGGTCCCGACCCAGATGAAGACCGCGATCGGGGTCGGCATCGGCCTGTTCCTGACCATCATCGGTCTGGTGGACGCCGGCTTCGTCCGGCGCATCCCGGACGCCGCCAACACCACCGTCCCGGTCGGCCTGGGCATCGGCGGCAAGTTGGTGAGCTGGCCGATGCTGGTGTTCGTGGTCGGTCTGCTGATCACGCTGGTGCTGGTGGTCCGGCGGGTGAAGGGCGCGATCCTGATCGGCATCCTCGCCTCGACGGTGCTGGCGGTGATCGTGGAGGCGATCGGCAACATCGGCCCGTCGTTCGTCAACGGTCAGCCCAACCCGAAGGGCTGGTCGCTGAACGTGCCGGAGCTGCCGAAGACGGTGGTCGACCTGCCGGACCTGTCGCTGCTCGGCAAGTTCAACGTGCTGGACTCGTGGGGCCGGGCCGGCTGGCTGGTCGTGCTGATGTTCATCTTCACGCTGTTGATCACGGACTTCTTCGACACCATGGGCACCATGGTCGCGGTTGGCCAGGAGGGTGGTCTGCTCGACGAGCAGGGCACTCCGCCGAAGGCCAAGGAGATCCTGCTTGTCGACTCGATCGCCGCGGCGGCCGGCGGTGCGGCCAGCACCTCCAGCAACACGTCGTACATCGAGAGCGCCGCCGGTGTCGCGGAGGGTGCGCGGACCGGCGTGGCCAACCTGGTCACCGGCGCGCTCTTCCTGCTCGCGATGTTCCTGGCGCCGCTGGTCGTGATCGTGCCGTTCGAGGCGGCGTCGACGGCTCTGGTGGTGGTCGGTTTCCTGATGATGACCGCCGTGCGGACCATCGACTGGTCCGACTACGAGATCGCCATTCCGGCGTTCCTCACCATCGTGCTGATGCCGTTCACCTACTCGATCTCGAACGGGATCGGCGCTGGCCTGATCACCTTCGTGGTGGTCAAGCTGGCGCGGGGCAAGGCCCGGGAGATCCACCCGTTGCTGTACGGGGTGGCCGCGCTGTTCGTGTTGTACTTCCTGCGGGGGCCGATCGAGTCCCTGGTGCTCTGAGGTACGTGCGGGCGGGGAGTCGGTCAGGATTCCCCGCCCGTACCATCTGAGGCCCCTCGTGAGCCTGGTCATAACGGATGTCGTTAGCCATGCTCATTAGTTAAGCTAACTACTGTGACGGAGCGGACGGTGACGGCGAAACGCGTGCCACCGGCGCAGCTGGCTCCCCAACTGCGTGATGCGATCACCCGACTCAACCGACGGGTCCGACAGGCCCGGCCGGTCGGCGACCTCACGGTCACCCAGGTCTCCGCGCTCACCAGCCTGCGGCTGGCGGGCGCGATGACACCCCGGGAGCTGGCCGACGTGGAGCGGGTGCAGCCGCCGACGATGACCAAGATCGTCGGGAAGTTGGAGGAACGCGGCCTCGTGCAGCGGACACCCCATCCGACCGACGGACGGCAGGTCATTCTCGCGGCGACCGAAGGAGCGCAGGCCGTGCTCGACCAGTTCGAGCGGGCCCGCGACGAGTGGTTGGCCCACCGGCTGGCCGCACTCGACGAGGACGAACGGGAGACCCTGCAGAGGGCCGCCGAGATTCTTCAGCAGCTCGCTCGCGCCTGAGCCGCACCCGCGCCACCGGGTCCGTGCCGTCACCTGTCGATGACGCGTACGTCCGAGGAGGCGCACCAAGAGTGCAGGCGAAGCTGAGCACGATGTTCCAGTCCCTACAGGTCCGCAACTACCGCCTCTTCGCATCCGGGCAGCTGATCAAGCTGATCGGCGTCTGGATGATGTTCATCGCCCAGGACTGGCTCGTCCTCGATCTGTCCGACAACTCGGCGACCGCGCTCGGCGTGGTCACCGCGTGTCAGTTCACCCCGGTGCTGCTGCTCACGCTCTTCTCCGGCCGGCTCGCCGACCGGTACGACAAGCGGGTGCTGCTCTTCGCCGCGAACGCCTTCTGGACCGTGCTGGCCCTCGGCATGTCCGTGCTGGTCCTCACCGACCTGGTGCAGCTCTGGCACGTCTTCGCGTTCGCCGCGCTGCTCGGCACCGCCAACGCCGTGGAGACCCCGGTCCGCCAGGCGTTCGTCTCCGAACTGGTCGGCACGCCCCTGCTGCCCAACGCGCTGTCGCTCAACGCCGCCGTGTTCAACTCGGCCCGGATCGTCGGCCCGGCCGTCGCCGGCCTGGCCATCGCCGCGTTCGACGTGGGGCCGGTCTTCCTCTTCACCGCACTCAGCTCGGTCGCGCCGCTGGTCAACGTGGTCCGGATGCGGACCGCCGAACTGCACCGCGACGCCCTGCTGCCGCGCGACGAGCGGGCGTCCGCGAAGGTGGTCGACGGGCTGCGGTACGTCTGGCGCCGCCCCGACCTGCTGCTGCCGATGGCGGTCATGTCGGTGATCGGCATGTCGCTGTTCAACTTCCAGCTCACCCTGGCCGCGCTGGCCAAGACGGTCTTCCACACCGGGGCGGCGTCCTTCGGCCTGTTCAGCACCGCCCTGGCCGTCGGCGCGCTCGGTGGCGCGCTCAGCGGCACCGGTCGGCGCAGCCGCCCGTCGGTCTGGCTGGTGCTGGGTGCGGCGATCGCCTGCGCCAGCTTCGGCACCCTGGTCGGCTTCGCCGGGACGTACTGGCTGGTGGTGGTGCTGCTGGTGCCGACGGGCTTCTTCATGGTCTTCTTCGCCCAGGCCGCCAACCAGCGGGTCCAACTGGGTGTGGACGCGGCCTTCCGGGGTCGGGTGATGGCCCTGTGGGTGCTGGTGTTCCTGGGGACCAACCCGGTCGGCGCGCCGCTGATCGGCTGGGTCGCTGAGCACTTCGGTGCCGGTGCCAGCATCTGGATGGGCGGGCTCATCTCGCTGGCCGCCGCGCTGGTCGGCCTCACCTGGCAACTGCGCCACTCCGGTGCCCGGCTGCGCTTCCGGGTGCTGCCGATGCCCCGCTTCTACGTCACCTCCACCGACTGCTGAGGTTTGCCGCGCGCCCGAGCGGGGCGGGCCACGCCCGGTTGCACGGATCGCGCGGATGCGGCCAAATCGCTGGCGGGGTGGCACGTCGGGGCTTAGCGTCGATACGTGGGTGTCGGACGCGCGCTGATGCTGGCCCTGGCGTTCCTCGCCGTGGCCACCCTGCCGGCGGCATTCGCCCTGCTCTTCTGTTACGACGAGATCGTCGACCGGGTGGTCTGCGGCTGGTCCGAGTGGCGTGAGCGCCGACGGGAGAAACGCACCATCGCCCGCCTCGACCGGGCCGTCGAGGCCGACGCGCTGACCCGGGACATCGACCTCAGCGAGTTCGACAGCGATGACCGCCGGCCGCTGGAGCAGCTCGCCGCCGACCTGCGCCGGCTCGGCGGTCAGCGGATCGGTGGCGCGGGCCGGTCGATGGTCTGGCACAGCGCGCTGCTGCAGGCGTACGACGACCGGCTTCGCCGCGCCTGCCGTGCCCTCGGTGTCGCCGAACACCTCGCCGAGTTGGAGGGCGTCGACCAGGAGATCGAGCGGGTCCGGGTGGAGGGTGTGCTGCACGCCGCCGGGCTGTCCCTGCCGGCGGCCCGGGCCGGGCACCGGCAACGGCACCGCTGAGAGACGTGGCGGTTGCGGCTCTTCTGCGCGGTCTACCCGGGTGCCGAGCCGGTGCGTCACCTCGCCGGGCAGGTCGCTGCTCTGCGGGTCGCCGCGGCGGCTGCCACCGGCAGCGGCGTCCGGCTCGCCGACCTGGGTCACCTGCACGTCACGGTGGCCTTCCTCGGTGACATCGAGGCGGCCCGGCTGGTCGACGTGGAGAGCGCGCTCGGGCTGGCCGCCGAGTGCTTCCGGGACGGCCGGCACTCCTCGCCCCGGCTCAGCCTCGGCGGCGGTGGCCGCTTCGGCCAGGGCCGGCTCACCGTGCTCTGGGTGGACCTGCGGGGCGACGTCGAGGCTCTGCACGAGCTGGCTGGGCTCGTCCGGGACCGGCTGCGCCGGGCCGACCTGCCGTACGACGGGAAACCCTTCCGCCCGCACCTGACCGTGGCCCGCCCCGGCGACCGGATGGACCTTGCTGACATCGACGCCGACCGGGTGGCCCTGGACGACTACCGGGGACCGGAGTGGCCGGCGACCGAGCTGGTGCTGATGCGGAGCCGCCTCGGTGCCGGGCGACCGCGCTACGACCGGCTCGCCGGCTGGCCGCTCTGACCCGACAGGGTCGGCGCGACGGCTGGCTGCCCGTCGTCCGGACCCGGCGGGGTCGGGTCGCCCGGCGGGGTCGCGCGTTGGCTGTGCAGAACTTCGCGGGCCTGCTCGGCGGCGCGGACGATGCTCTCGCTGATGAAGTCGAGGAAGCGGGCGATGTTCTCCAGCCGGGCTGCGGCGGGGGTGTGCGCACCGAGGACGGCGACGCCCTGGCGTGCGGTCTCGACGAGCTGGTCGTTGGCCCGGGCGCTGGCGATCGTCGCCTGGTAGAAGAGCTCGTCGTCGACGAGGTAACGGTCGCGCCGCCGATCGTCGCGTTCCCGGCGGACGAGGCTCTGGCTTTCCAGGAAGGCGATCGCCTTGGAGATGGACGCCGGGCTGACCTGGAGGCGCTGGGCGAGCTGGGACGCGGTGAGGCTGCCCGCGTCGGTGGTGAACAGGCAGGTCAGCACCCGGGAAGCCATCTTGTTCAGGCCCGAGGCCATGAGGACCGTGGTGAACCCCTCCTCGTACTCGGCCAGGGCCTCGGCGTCGCGTCCGTGCGGCTGGGCGAGGGCGGCTGCTGCCCCGGGGGTCGAGCTGGGTCTGCGCCGGTGGGCGCGGCGTGCGGTGGCACGGTGGGCCAGGTCGGCGCGGTAGGCGGTGGGGCCGCCGTTGCGCATCACCTCGCGGGTGATGGTCGAGGTGGGCCGGTCGAGTCGTCGGGCGATCTCGGCGTAGGGGAGGTCGTCGGCCAGCCCCAGCGCGATCTGTTGACGTTCCTGCTGGCTGAGTCTGCCACCCGGCATCGCGATCTCCCTGGTGCTCCTGTGCGGCTTCGCTGACCCGCGCACTATAGCGTTCACGTTCTGGCCATTGCAATGAATGACTTGGCACCTGTTGCGTTGCCCGGCAACTGGTTGCAACGAAATAGTCATCTTGAACTGGTGTGATGCCAGTCCATCGCAATAACGGCGTTGCCTGATTCTTGAAACGCAACGTAGCGTTTCCAATGTCAGAAACAAGCAGCGAGCACCGGAGAGCATGATGCAGACGTTCGACACCCCCACCCCGATCTCCGCCGTCCTGGACATCCCCGCCGGCCGCATCCAGCTCATCGCCGCGGACCGCGCCGACACCACCGTCGAGGTCCGGCCCACCGACCCCGCCAGGAGCCGCGACAGCAGGGCCGCCGAGCGGACCACTGTCGCCTACGCCGACGGCGTCCTGCGGATCACGGCGGCACCCTCCGGCAACCCGCTGGTCGGCCCGTCCGGGTCCCTGGAGATCACCGTCCAACTGCCCGCCGGCTCGCGCATCGACGCCAGGACCGCCAGCGCCGAACTCCGTGGTGTCGGGCGTCTCGGCGATGTCGCCTTCGAGGGCGCGTACCGGCAGATCAAGATCGACGAGGCGGCGAGCGTCCGGCTCACCGCGATCGACGGCGACGTCGAGGTCGGCCGGCTCAACGGCCCCGCGGAGATCAGCACCGCGAGGGGCGACATTCGGATCGCCGAGGCCGCGCGCGGCACCGTCGTGCTCAGCACCCAGTCCGGCAACATCTCGGTCGCCGCAGCCGCCGGAGTTTCGGCCGCCCTGGACGCCGGCACTGGCCACGGCCGGGTCAGCAACGCCCTCAGGAACGACGGCACCGTCGCACTCGACATCCGCGCCACCACCCAGCACGGCGACATCAACGCCCGCAGCCTCTGAACAGGACGGATCAAGATGACGAAGAACAGCACGTCCCCGACCGGCTCGCCCTGGCACGGCCTGGTGCCGGTCGACGACACCGCACTGGCCGTCACCGACACCGGCGGCCCCGGCATCCCCGTGGTCTACCTCAACGGCCAGTTCGCCACCCAGGGCTACTGGCGGCGGGTCATCGCCGATCTGGGCACCGGGTTCCGGCACATCACCTACGACGAGCGGGCTCGTGGCAGAAAGTCCAAACGCTCAGCCGACTACTCGTTCGAGGCGGCCGTCCGGGACGTCGACGCCGTTCTCGCCGCCCGCGGGGTGCACCAGGCGGTGCTGGTCGGCTGGTCGTACGGCGCGGTGGTCGGGGCGCACTGGGCCCGCCGGAACCCGGAGCGTGCCCTGGGGGTGGTCCTCGTCGACGGCGCGTTCCCGCACGACTGGCTCGACGAGGCCATGGCGCAGCGGATCCGCAGGATGTTCCGGCGGATGAACGTGTTCATGCCGCTGCTACGCCCGACCGGCCTGACCCCACGGATGACCGCCGACCAGATGGCGAACAGCAACATCGAGCTCGGCGAACTCTCCCGCGAGCGGGAACTCGGCCCGGTGCTGGACGCCATCACCGTCCCGGTGCGGTACGTGGTCGCCTCGGGCACGTCCCTCGGCAGCCGCGGCGACGAGCAGGAACAGATCCGGGCCGGCCTCGACGCGGTGATCGCCCGCAACCCGAACATCACGATCGGCGCGAAGGTCGCCAGCAACCACGGCGCGATTCTCAAGAAGGACTTCCGGGCCGTGGCCGACGCCGTACGCCTGGTCGCCGCGCCGCACCGCGAAGCCGCCGCAGACAGTCGGTGAGGTCCGAACGCCCGCGTTGACGGGTGACACGAGGTCACCCGTCAACGCGCGGCGTCAGGAGGATTCGCGGGCGGCCGGGCCGCTGCCGAAGAGCACGTCGTCCCAGCTCGGCAGCCGCTTGCGCGGCTTGCCGGTGGCGTCGGTCGACTCGCCGCCGGCGGCCGCCGCAGCGCCCGCGCGGCGGGGCCGGAGCACCGCCAGCGACGGCACGGCCGGCACCTCCTTGGGCGCGTCCGAATCGTCGTCGAAGGCCGACCCCTGGCCACCGCCGAGCAGGGCGGCGGCACCCCCACCGACCGGCCGCTGCCGGGGCGCGTCCGAACCGGCGAGCGCAGCCGGGGTACGCGGCTCCAGCCCACGACCCGACGAGGCGCCGAGCGGACGGTCCAGCGACGCGAGCAGGGCGTCCCGGCCGGCCCGGATCGGATCGCGGCCCGGGCGCGGGTGCTCGGACGCCGCCGGCAACCCGTGCCCACCACGACTCGGCTCACCACGCGACGGACCAGGCAGGCCGTGCCCGCCCCGCTCCGGTGCCGGCTCCTGGCCGAGGATCGGCGTGGGCCGCTCCGCGCACAGGTACTGCGCCATGTCGTCGTGCGGGGTGACCTGCTGCCGGGTCTTGTCGAGATCCCAGATGGCCTGCGCGGTGGCCTTGCCCGACGGCCAGGTGGCGATGATCCGCCAGGTGCCGTCGTCACGCCGGTACGCGTCCCAGGAGATCTTCTCGGTGTCGATGCCGTGCTGGCTCAGCCGGCCGTTGACCACCTCGGCGAGCGGGGTGGGCTTCTCCGCGCCCTTGAGACGGGTGCGGCGGGCGTGCTGGGCGAGCATCGCCCGCTCCTGCAGCACCGGGCCGGCATAGCGCAGCACCCGGTCGACCGGCACGCCGGCGATCCGGGCGACATCCTCCGCGGACTCACCGGAGCGGATGCGGGCCTGAATGTCCCGAGGAGACAGAGACGGAACCGGGTCGGCGGCGGTCGGTGCCACCGCGAGCGGCGGCGACCCGGGCTCGGCGTGCAACGCACCGGAGATCCGTTCGTCGATGGGCAGGGCGAGCAGCCGCCCCACCTCGTCGGCGAGAACCAGGGCATGGCCGTCCTCGGAGAGGGCGACGAAGCGTACTGGGCGCATAGCGTTGCCTCCGTCCCGCTTCGCTGGCCGCACGCCACGAGTCGGCCACCCAGGCGTCTCGGACCACCGTACGCGCATCTGCCTCGAGGTGGGGGAAGCGACACCCCGCATGTCGTGACTGAGCTGCGGCAATGATCACGTTCGGTGTCCGTGGAGGCCTCCACGGACACCGAACGTGACGAACCTCAGAGTCGCTCGACCACGTAGTCGATGGACGCGGTCAGCGCCTCGACGTCGGCCGGCTCGACGGCCGGGAACAGCGCCACCCGCAGCTGGTTGCGACCGAGCTTGCGGTAGGGCTCAGTGTCCACGATGCCGTTGGCGCGCAGCGCCTTGGCGATCGCCGTGGCGTCCACCCCGTCGGCGAAGTCGATGGTGGCGACCACGTTGGAGCGCAACGACGGGTCGGTGACGAACGGGGTGGCCACGCTGGACCGCTCCGCCCAGCCGTAGACCGCGGCGGCGCTCTCGGCGGTGCGCTTCGCCGCCCAGGACAGACCGCCCTGCGCGTTCATCCAGTCGGTCTGCTCGGCGGCCAGGAAGATGGTGGCCAGCGCCGGGGTGTTGTAGGTCTGCTCCAGCCGCGAGTTGTCGATCGCGGTGACCAGATCGAGGAAGGCCGGGATGTAGCGCCCGGACGCCTTGATCTCGGCGGCCCGGTCCAGTGCGGCCGGGGACATCAGAGCCAGCCAGAGCCCGCCGTCGGAGCCGAAGCACTTCTGCGGAGCGAAGTAGTAGACGTCGGTCTCGCCGACGTTGACATCCAGGCCACCCGCGCCGGAGGTCGCGTCGACGAGCAGCAGCGCGCCCTCGTCGGCCCCGGCCACCCGGCTGATCGGAACCGCCACACCGGTCGAGGTCTCGTTCTGCGGCGTCGCGTACGCGTCCACGCCGGACTCGGCGACCAGGGTCGGGGCGCTGCCCGCGTCGGCCTTGCGGACCGTCGGCTCACCCAGGAACGGGGCGTCCTTGACCGACTTGGCGAACTTGGCGCCGAACTCGCCGAAGCTGGCGAACTGGGCCCGGTCGCGGATCAGGCCGAAGGTGGCGACCTCCCAGAACGCGGTGGTGCCACCGTTGCCGATCACCACCTCGTAGCCCTCGGGCAGCGAGAAGAACTCGGCGATGCCGGAGCGCAGCCGGGCCACCTGGTCACGGACCGTCTTCTGCCGGTGCGAAGTGCCGAGGTAGCTGGTCGCGACCTCGGCGAGAGCGGACACCGCCGCCGGGCGGACCTTGGACGGGCCGCAGCCGAAACGTCCGTCGGCGGGCTTGATCTCATCGGGAATCCGGATGATCGGTGCGTCAGCCACGGTCTTGAAGATCCTTCCGCAAGGGCGAGGGCGGGCCGGCGACACTGCCGGCCCCCATCCTCGCACCCGGACCCATCGGTGGAAGCCGGGCCCCCGAGGGCAGGTCTGAGGCCTTCGCCACAGTTGGCGCCGGCAGCCGTCGAAAGGGGCCCCGCCCCGACGCCCGGCGTCGAGGAAGG
This sequence comes from Micromonospora sp. DH14, assembly GCF_029809455.1. Classification (NCBI taxonomy): domain Bacteria; kingdom Bacillati; phylum Actinomycetota; class Actinomycetes; order Micromonosporales; family Micromonosporaceae; genus Micromonospora; species Micromonospora sp. DH14. The sequence continues at coordinate 328,634 of NZ_JARVKT010000001.1, forward strand.
GCCCCTTTCGCACCGCTCAGACGCCGTGCGGAATGGCCGCCCAGCCCTCGACGTCGGACGGCTTGCGGGTCTCCGGGCCGACGTAGCGGGCGGACGGGCGGACCAGCCGCTGCAGCCGCTTCTGCTCCAGGATGTGCGCGCTCCAGCCGCCCATCCGGGCGCAGGTGAACATCGAGGTGAACATGTGCGCCGGCACCTCGGCGAAGTCCAGCACCACCGCCGACCAGAACTCGACGTTGGTGGCCAGCACCCGGTCCGGGCGGCGGGCCTGAAGCTCGGCCAGGGCGGCCTTCTCCAGCGCCTCGGCGATCTCGAAGCGCGGCGCGCCCAGCTCCTTGGCGGTACGCCGGAGCACCCGGGCGCGCGGGTCCTCCGCGCGGTAGACGCGGTGGCCGAAGCCCATCAACCGCTCGCCGCGGTCCAGAACGCCCTTGACGTAACCCTCCGCGTCGCCGCTGCGCTCCACCGCCTCCAGCATGCTGAGCACCCGGGACGGGGCACCGCCGTGCAGCGGGCCGGAGAGGGCGCCGATGCCCGACGAGATGCAGGCCGCCGCGTCCGCCCCGGTGGAGGCGACGATGCGGGCGGTGAAGGTGGACGCGTTCAGGCCGTGCTCGGCGGCCGAGATGAAGTACGCGTCGACGGCCTTGACGTGCCGGGGGTCGGGCTCGCCGCGCCAGCGCTTCATGAACCGCTCGACGATGGTCTGCGCCTTGTCGATCTCCTTCTGCGGCACGGCCGGCAGGCCGAGGCCGCGAGCGGACTGGGCGACGAAGGAGAGCGCTGTCACCGAGACCCGGGCGAGATCCTCACGGGCCTGCTCGTCGGAGATGTCCAGCAGTTGGTTGAGACCCCAGTACGGGGCCAGCATGGCGACCGCGGACTGCACGTCGACGCGGATGTCACCGGAGTGCACCGGCACCGGGAACGGTTCCGCCGGCGGCAGGCCCGGCCCGAACCGGCCGTCGACCAGCAATGCCCAGACGTTGCCGAACGACACCTGGCCGATCAGATCCTCGATGTCGACCCCGCGATAGCGCAGCGCGCCGCCCTCACGGTCAGGTTCGGCGATCTCGGTCTCGAAGGCGACGACGCCCTCCAGCCCGGGTTTGAAATCGGCCATGTCGCTCTCCTGGATCTGGTCGGTGCGCCCGAACAGCTCATCCGGCCCGATCGGCCGGGCGCCTTAGGCGACCCTCAGGGATGTGTTCGGAACATCTTGCCTGCTGAGTAAGGGATACGCGACCCGCTGCGACTGTGCTGCACGCGACATCCCCGGACGCGCATTCTCCGCCTGGCTCAGTGAGACTGGGCAGGGCGGGCTGGTCAGCGCGGGAGGGTGCTGGCGGGGCCCCCGAGAAGGAGTGGGGACGTGACGGGTGACACACCCGCCCCGGCCGCGATGCGTAACGAGTACGCCGCGGACCTGGGCCTGACCGAGGCTGACCTGGCCGCCGACTGGCACACCCAGTTCGACAGCTGGTTCGCCGACGCGGTGGCCTTCGGGCTGCCCGAACCGAACGCCATGGTGGTGGGCACCGCCGACCCGGCCGGCCGGCCGAGCGGGCGGACGGTGCTGTTGAAGGGGTACGACCCGGACGGCTTCGTCTTCTTCACCAACCACCTGTCGCGCAAGGGCGTCGAGGCGACCGCGAACCCGTACGCCAGCCTGGTCTTTCCGTGGTTTCCCATGCAGCGTCAGGTGGTGGTCGCCGGGCGGGTGACGCCCGTCGACCGCGCGACGAGCGAGGCGTACTTCGCCAGCCGGCCGCGCGGCTCCCAACTGGGCGCCTGGGCCAGCCCGCAGTCGCAGGTCGTGTCGGGCCGGGTGGCGCTGGAGCAGCGGTACGAGGAGGTGGCCGAACGCTTCGCCGGTCAGGCCGAGATCCCGACCCCGTCGCACTGGGGCGGGCTGCGGGTGCAACCCGAGTCGGTGGAGTTCTGGCAGGGTCGGGCCGGCCGGCTGCACGACCGGCTCCGCTTCCGTCGCCTGGACGAGGGCGCCTGGATCGTCGAACGGTTGGCGCCGTGACGGGAGTGCAGGAGAGCCGGCCGCGCGCCGCGCGCCGCTGGGCGATCGACGTGCGTCCGCTGCGGGTTCCGGCGTACCGGCGGCTCTGGCTCGGCAACACCGTGGCGATGTTCGGCTTCCAGTTCACCGCCGTCGCGGTGCCGGTGGAGATGTACGCCCTGACCCGGGACTCGTTCTGGGTGGGCCTGCTGGGGGTTGCCGCCTTCGTACCGTTGCTGGTCTTCGGGCTCTGGGGCGGCGCGGTCGCCGACGCCCGCGACCGGCGTGCGGTGCTGCTCGGTGGCTCATTGTTGCTTTGGGCATCCACCCTCGGTCTGTTGCTCCAGGCGGTGCTGGACGTGGGCAGCCCGGTGCTGCTGCTGGCGTTGATGGCGGTGCAGTCGGTGGCCTTCGCGATCAGCTCGCCGGCCCGCAGCGCCATGCTGCCCCGGCTGGTGCCGGACGACCTGGTGGCGTCCGCCACCACGCTGAACTACACGACCTTCACCGCCGCCTCGGTCGCCGGCCCGCTCGCCGCCGGCCTCATCCTCTCCGCCTCGCCGGACACCACTGTGGTGCTGCCGATCGCGTACGGGTTGGACGCGGTGCTGTTCACCGCGATGCTCTGGGCCGCGCTGCGGCTGCCGTCGCTGCCGCCCGAGCCCACCGCCGACGGCCAGGCCCGAAAGGCCGGCCTGGCCAGCGTCATCGACGGGTTCCGCTACCTGGCCACCACCCCGGTCCTGCTGCTGTCCTTCGCGGTGGACCTGATCGCGATGATCCTCGCCATGCCGCGGGCTCTCTTTCCGGAGATCGCGCACGAGCGGTTCGGCGGCGGTGGCGCGGTCGGCCTGCTCTACAGCGCCATCGCGATCGGCTCGATGATCGGCGGGCTGACCTCCGGCTGGATCGGCCGGCTCCGCCGGCAGGGGCTCGGCCTGGTGCTCGCGGTGGTCGGCTGGGGCCTGGCGATCGCCGCGGCGGGCTTGGCCCACCAGCTCTGGCTGATGGTCGTGCTGCTCGCCGTGGCCGGCGCGGCCGACCTGATCAGCGCGGTGCTGCGTCAGTCCATGTTGCTGGTCTACGCGCCGGACCGGATGCGCGGCCGACTCCAGGGCGTCAACACGGTGGTGGTGGCCGGTGGCCCGCGCCTGGGCGACCTGCGGGCCGGCACCATGGCTGCCGGGTTCGGCGGCGGGGTGGCCTGGGTGGCCGGTGGGCTCGCCTCCGCGGTGCTGGTGGTGGTGCTCGCTGTCGCGTTCCCGGTGCTGCTGCGTTACCGGGCGGCGACGGCGTCAAGCGGGGACCGGGCCTGACCGGTTAGGGTCGCCGGCATGGAAAGCCCCGATCAGCGCCCGTTCTCCGGCGCCCAGTGGACCATCTCCGCCGCCGGCCACGAGGCCGTCATCGTGGAGGTGGGCGGTGGGCTCCGGACGTACCGGCACGACGGCGTCGACGTGGTCGACGGGTACCGGACCGACGAGGTCTGCCCGGGTTGCACCGGGCAGGTGCTGGCCCCCTGGCCGAACCGGATCCGCGATGGCCGCTACTCGTTCGGTGAGCGGACGCACCAGCTCGCACTGACCGAGCCGGAGCGGCACGTGGCGATCCACGGGCTGGTCAACTGGGTGCCGTGGCAGTTGCTGGAGCAGTCCACGGACGCCGTGACGGTCGGCTACGATCTGCCGCCGCAGCTCGGCTACCCGTGGCCGCTGCGGCTGCGCAGCCGGTGGAGCGTCGACGCGGACGGGCTGCGCGCCGAGCACGAGGTGACCAACATCGGCACGGAGTTGGCCCCGTTCGGCTTCTCCGTGCACCCGTACCTGCAACTGCCCGGCGTCGCGGTGGACGACCTGGTGCTGCGGCTGCCCACCCGCCGTCGGGTGCTGGTGGACGGTCGGCTGCTGCCGGTGGGGGTGACCCCGGTGGGCGGCACCGAGTACGACTGGACCAGCCCCCGCCGGATCGGCGCCGCCGTCCTGGACTCCTGCTTCGGTGACGTGATCCGTGACGCCGACGGCGGTTCGTCGGTGAGCCTCTCCGCGCCGGACGGCTCGACCGGTGTGAGCATCTGGGCGGATGCCGAGTTCGGCTGGTGGCAGGTGTTCACCGGGGACGCCCTCACCGGTGAACGGCACCGCCGCTCGGTGGCGGTCGAGCCGATGACCTGCCCACCGGACGCGTTCCGGTCGGGCAAGGATCTGCTCACCCTCAAGCCCGGCACGACCTGGCGAGGTGCCTGGGGCATCCGCCCCGGCGCCTGATGGAGTTCGCCGAGGTCGTCCGCCGTCGGCGGATGGTGCGCAACTACGACCCGGACCGTCCGGTCCCGCCCGAGGTGGTGGACCGGCTGCTCGACCACGCGGTCCGCGCGCCGTCGGCCGGCTTCGCCCAGGGCTGGGGTTTCCTGGTGCTGGAGGAGCCGGTCGACCGGGACCGGTTCTGGGCTGCCACCACCCCCGACGGGGGCGGGCGTCAGCGGTGGCTCGCGGGCATGCGCCGCGCTCCCCTGATCGTGGTGCCGCACGCCAACGAGTCGGCCTACCTGCGGCGGTACGCGGAGCCGGACAAGGGTTGGACGGATCAGTCCCCGGACCGGTGGCCGGTGCCGTACTGGCACGTGGACGCCGGCTTCGCCGCGTTGCTGATGCTGCTCACCGCGGTGGACGAGGGGCTGGGGGCGTGCTTCTTCGGCATTCCGCCGCAGCGACTCGGCACCTACCGGGAGGCGTTCGGCGTGCCGGCGGAGTATCAGCCCATCGGTGCCGTCACAATCGGTTACCGGGCCGCTGACCATCGGTCACCGTCGTTGCGTCGAGGGCGTCGTCCGATGGACGAGGTTGTGCGGCGCGGCCGGTGGAACTGAGGCTGACGTCCTGTTCGTCCGGTTGAGGATCGGACGAGCGATAGCGAAACTGACATCAGGGAGCAGAACGCAGCGTGCGCTGGGCGGCTAGGCTGGCACGGTCATCGGTGCCGCGCCGCGCGGTGCCCGCCGCGGCCCGGCTCGGCGCCGTCGGTCGGCCCGGCCACGGGGAGGGGAGCGTGCCGTCGTGATCTTCAGAGCGGTCCGGGACGGGCGTCCCTATCCGGAGCACAATCTGACGCTCAAGCAGTGGGCGGAGATCCCGCCGCGGCCACTGCGCCTGGACCAGATGATCACCACCAAGCGCGAGCTGGCGCTGGACAAGCTCCTCGCCGAGGACTCCACCTTCTACGGTGACCTCTTCCCGCACGTGGTGCAGTGGAACGGCGGGCTCTACCTGGAGGACGGGCTGCACCGGGCGCTGCGCGCCGCCCTCCAGCAGCGCAACCAGATCCACGCCCGGGTGCTGGTGCTCTCCGAGCCCATCGAGTGAGCGGTCCGGCCTGAAGCTTCGTTAGGGTGGCGTCCATGACCGCTCCGCTGGACCTGCTCGACCTGGACCCGTCGCTCAGCGAGGAGGAGCGGCAGGTCCGTGACGTCGTCCGCCAACTCGTCGACGACCGGGTGCGGCCCCACGTCGCCGAGTGGTACGAGGACGGCCGGGTGCCCGCCCGGGACCTGGCCCGCGAGTTCGGCAAGCTCGGCCTGCTCGGCATGCACCTGGCCGGCTACGGCTGCGCCGGCACCTCAGCGGTCGCCTACGGGCTCGCCTGCCAGGAACTGGAAGCCGGTGACTCCGGCATCCGCTCGCTGGTCTCGGTGCAGGGATCGCTCGCCATGTACGCCATCTGGCGCTACGGCAGCGAGGAGCAGAAGCAACGCTGGCTGCCGTCGATGGCCACCGGTGAGGCGATCGGGTGCTTCGGTCTGACCGAGCCCGACCACGGTTCCGACCCCGCCTCGATGGCCACCCGGGCCCGCCGCGACGGCGACGACTGGGTGCTCACCGGCGGAAAGATGTGGATCACCAACGCTCCGATCGCGGACGTCGCGGTGATCTGGGCCCGCACCGACGAGGGCGTACGGGGTTTCGCCGTACCGATGGACACGCCCGGCGTCACGGCCCGGGAGATCAGCCGCAAGATGTCGCTGCGCGCGTCGGTGACCGGCGAGATCGTGCTCGACGACGTCCGGCTCCCGGCCGACACCCAATTGCCCGAGGCGGTCGGCCTCAAGGCGCCGCTGAGCTGCCTCACCGAGGCCCGCTACGGCATCGTCTGGGGTTCCGTCGGCGCGGCCCGCGACTGCCTGGAAACCACACTGGCGTACGCCACCACCCGCACCCAGTTCGGTCGCCCACTGGCCGGGTTCCAGCTCACCCAGGCGAAGCTCGCCGACATGGCCGTCGAGTTGGTGAAGGGGCAACTGCTCGCGCTGCACCTGGGCCGGCTCGCCGACGCCCAGCGGCTGCGGCCCGAGCAGGTCAGCGTGGGCAAACTGAACAACGTACGGGAGGCGCTGGCCATCGCCCGGCAGTGCCGCACCATCCTCGGCGCCAACGGCGTCTCCGGTGAGTACCCGGTGATGCGGCACGCCAACAACCTGGAGAGCGTGCTGACCTACGAGGGCACCTCGGAAATCCACCAACTGGTCATCGGGCAGCGACTCACCGGGCTCTCCGCATTCGCCTGACCTGCACCTTTGTCGCTTCCTGGCGCTCGCCGCGCGACTGTCGTAACGGGGCCGTACCGTCATTGACAGACGACGTGTCTGACGAGGACGGTGAGCGTGATGGCCCGCGACGCTGGCAGCAACGAGCCCACGAGGGAGTTCCCCGGTTACCCGACCGGCGACGATCTCAAGGTGCGGTCGACCGCTACACCCGAGTGGACCACCGACACTGCGGAGGGCGCCGCCGACCCGGCCGACCCGGCTGGTCCCGGTGGCCCGACGGCCGGTGGCACCGGCGGGGGTGGTGGGGCGGCCCGAGGTCTGCTCCTGCTGCTCGGCGCCGCCGCGCTGGCCGTGATCGTGCTGCTCGGCATTCAGGCGACCGGCATCCTGCCGGAGTTCCGCAACCCGTTCGCCAAGGAGCAGACCGACCGCAGCCAGCCACCGCTGCTCAAGTCGATCCAGGACCTCAGCCGCTACGTGGCCGCCGAGGGCAACTTCCAGGTCGTGGTCGACACCCAGAACGACCGGCGCAACGTTCCGGACTTCCTGCTCAACGAGCGCACCCTGTTCGTCGGCGCCGGCAGCGTCGAGGCGTACGTCGACTTCACCAAGATCGGTGACGGGGCCATCGTCCAGTCCGCCGACGGCAAGTCCGTCGAGATCAAGTTGCCGGCGCCGCAGCTCGGCGAGACCAACCTCGACATGGAGAAGAGCTACGTCTTCGCCGAGCAGCGCGGTCTGCTCAACCGACTCGGTGACCTGGTCGGCAACGACCCCAACCGGCAGCAGCAGGTCTACCAGCTCGCCGAGGAGCGGATCACCGCCGCCGCCCGGGACAGCGGGCTCTCCGCCCGCGCCGAGGAGAACACCCGCAAGATGCTGGAGGGGCTGCTCCGCTCCCTCGGCTACCAGCAGATCACTGTCACCTACGTGGCTCCCTGACCTGCCCTCCGTACGCCGAAGCGCCCGGGCCGACTTCCGTCGGAGCGGGCGCTCCCGCATGTCGTCCTGCTCGTGTCGCGTCCCGCCCGCCCGCGCCGTCGCGCGGCAAGATCCGCGCAACATCAGGGATGTTGGTGCTTCGAGGGGCCGGGAGGCAGCAACATCACCGATGTTGCTGCCTCGCCTGGCCCCGGGCGGGGTGTGCGGGGCGGGTCAGTGGCCGGTGGAGGCGAGGTAGCGGTCCTCGTTCGGCATCAGCACCCAGAGGATCAGGTAGACGATCACCTGCGTGCCGGGTAGCAGCAACGACAGCAGGAACAGCAGTCGGACCATCCCGGCGGACATGCCGAACCGTCGACCGAGGCCGGCACAGACACCGGCGAGCATGCGCCCCTCACGGGGCCGGACCAGTTTGCGACTCATCGTCGTACTCCCACTCTGCGGCGGTGCGCCGCGTCTGCAATCCACGGTAGAAGGGGATGACCAGCTCGCCCTCGGTCCCGAGGTGGAGTGGCAACCAGTGGACCCGTAGGTGCATTACCCGGGCGGACCCCCGCTGACGCCTCCCCGAACCGTCCGCCGTGTTCACGTCCCGGACCGGGTGGGCGGTGACCTGGGCGGGTAGGCTGGCTGATCGGCCTTCCACACCCCGGAGGGCCGGCACCCATACCCCGGACGGTCACCATCGGGGCCGCCAGACCGGTGGTCACGACCCGCCCGGGTCCCGTACGCCGGGACGACGGCGAGGAAGCGCAGCCATGATCAGTGTTTTCGACCTCTTCAGCGTCGGTATCGGGCCGTCCAGCTCGCACACGGTGGGGCCGATGCGGGCCGCGCGTACGTTCGTCGGCGGGTTGAAGGCCGACGGGTTGCTCACTGACACGGCGCGGGTGCAGGCCGAGTTGTTCGGTTCGCTGGGTGCCACCGGGCACGGCCACGGCAGTGACCGGGCGGTGCTGCTCGGGTTGGCCGGTGAGTCGCCGGAGACTGTCGACACGGACACCGTCGGTCCTCGGGTCGAGCGGATCCGCGCCGAGCGGCGGATCAACATCCTCGACGTGCACGAGATCGCCTTCGACCCGGATCGGGACCTGACGCTGCACCGCCGTCGGTCGCTGCCGTACCACCCGAACGGGATGACCTTCGTGGCGTACGACGGTGCCGGTGCGGAGCTGCGCAGCCGCACCTACTACTCCGTCGGTGGCGGTTTCGTGGTCGACGAGGAGGCGGCCGGCGCGGACCGGATCAAGCCGGACAGCACCGTGGTGCGGTACCCGTTCCTGACCGGGGCGCAGCTGCTCGACGTCACCACCCGCACCGGTCTGTCGATCAGCGAGGTGATGTTGGCCAACGAGCGTTCCTGGCGCAGCGAGGCGGACATCCGGGCCGGTCTGCTGGAGATCTGGCGGGTGATGCGGGAGTGCGTGCAGCGCGGCTGCGAGCGGGACGGCGTACTCCCTGGGGGGTTGAAGGTCCGGCGGCGCGCGGCGGAGCTGCGGCGCGGCCTGGAGGCGGAGGCCGGGACGGTCGACCCGCTGCACGCGATGGACTGGGTGACGCTGTTCGCGCTCGCTGTCAACGAGGAGAACGCGGCGGGCGGCCGGGTGGTCACCGCGCCGACCAACGGCGCGGCCGGGATCGTTCCGGCGGTGCTGCACTACTACACCCGGTTCGTGCCGGGCGCCGATGACGAGGGTGTGCTGCGGTTCCTGCTGACGGCGGGCGCGATCGGTGTGTTGTTCAAGGAGAACGCGTCGATCTCGGGTGCCGAGGTGGGCTGCCAGGGTGAGGTCGGGTCGGCGTGTTCGATGGCGGCGGCGGGGTTGGCCGAGGCGCTCGGTGGCACCCCGGAGCAGGTGGAGAACGCGGCCGAGATCGGGATGGAGCACAACCTCGGGTTGACCTGTGACCCGGTGGGTGGCCTGGTGCAGATCCCCTGCATCGAGCGGAACGCGGTGGCTAGCATCAAGGCGATCACGGCCGCCCGGCTGGCGCTGCGCGGCGACGGTGTGCACAAGGTGTCGCTGGACAAGGTCATCAAGACCATGCGGGAGACGGGCGCCGACATGAAGGTCAAGTACAAGGAGACGGCGCGTGGCGGTCTGGCCGTCAACGTGATCGAGTGCTGAGTCCGGTCGATTCGGGGCAATCGTTCACCGACTGCTAACCTGTCGTCCGTTTCAGGAGGCGGGAGGCGGCGGTGACCTCTGGCGTCGCGGCGTTGTGGTCGCACCGCAACTCGCTGCGCATCCTGGTCAGGCGGGATCTGGCGGTCAAGTACCAGCAGTCGGTGCTGGGCTACTTCTGGTCGTTGATCGAGCCGCTCGGCATGGGCGCCATCTACTGGTTCGTCTTCGGGGTGCTCTACTCCCGCGACACCGGTCGGCACCTCGGTGAGGCGGCCGGGTCGTACCCGTTGTTCCTGATCACCGGCATCTTCGCCTGGATGTGGACCAGTTCGGCGCTGAGCGAGGCGACGAACGCGCTGACCGGCCAGTCCCGGCTGATCACCACGATGAACGTGCCGCGTCAGGTCTTCCCGATCGGCCGGGTCACCGGCCGGTTCGCCGAGTACGCGGCCGGCCTGCCGATCCTGGTCGCCATCGCGGTGATCTACGCGGTGCACGGTCGGATCCACCCCGGTTGGTCGCTGCTGTCCCTGCCGCTGGCGGTGGCCGTGCAGGCCGTCCTGCTGACCGGGCTCGCCCTGCTGCTGTCCGCCTGGAACGTGCTGATGCGCGACGTGGAACGGCTGATGCGTCTGATCATCCGGGTGCTCTTCTACGCCACGCCGATCATCTACCCGCTCAGCCTGGTCCGGGAGTCCGGCCTGCCGGGCTGGTTGAAGGTGGTGTACGAGCTGAACCCGCTGGTGGGGATCTTCCAACTGCACCACGCGATCTGGTACCCGGACGAGTTCCCGGACGCCCGTCTGCTCGCCACCACTGTCGGCGGCAGCCTGCTGGTGCTGGTCGCCGGTTGGTGGTCGTTCCGCCGGCTGGAGCCCGCCGTGCTCAAGGAGCTGTGACGTGGCCACGCCGATCATCGAGGCGGACGGCCTGGGCATCCGGTTCGTCCGCAACCGTCGCCGCCAACTGCGGCTGCGTGAGTTGTTCATCCACCGCGGGAAGCGCGGTGCGCTGCCCGGCCAGTTCTGGCCGCTGCGGGACGTGTCGTTCACCGTGGAGCCCGGCGAGACGGTCGGGGTGATCGGGCGCAACGGCACCGGCAAGAGCACCCTGCTGCGGCTGATCGCCGGGGTGCTCATTCCGGACGAGGGTGGCATCCGGGTGCACGGCGCGGTGGCGCCGCTGCTGGAGTTGTCGGCCGGTTTCTCCAACGACCTGACCGGGCGGGAGAACCTGCACCTGGTCGGTGGCCTGCACGGACTGTCGGCTGGCTACCTGAAGCGGCACTTCGACGAGATCGTCGAGTTCGCCGGTGAGCAGGTGGAACGGGCCATCGACACGTCGGTGCGGCACTACTCGTCGGGGATGAAGGTGCGGCTGGGCTTCGCGATCATCTCGCACCTGCCGCATCCGATCCTGCTGATGGACGAGGTGACCGCGGTCGGCGACGCGGAGTTCCGCAAGAAGTGTTACGCGACGATTGATCGTCTGCTCGGGGAGGGGCGCACGCTGGTGCTGGTGTCACACAACGAAAAGGACCTGACCCGGTTCTGCCGTCGGGGGTTGTACCTCGACGCGGGCCGGTTGACGCTCGACGGCACCATCGCCGAGGCGCTCGACGCGTACCACGCAGCGGTTCCGCGGTGACGCTCGCGATCGTGCTCGCCGCCGGACCATCCGCGGCGGGCCTGACCACGGCGACCGGTGAGCCGCTGGCCGACCGACTGGCCGCCCAGTTGCGCCGGGCCGGTGCGGACGAGGTGCGCTTCGCCGCCACCCTCGACGAGCTGACCGACCTGATCGCCACCGCGACCGCCCCGGTGCTGATCACCGGAACGGACCTGGTCGCGCACACCGCCGTCCTGCGGCACCTGGCCACCAGCCCGGTGGGGCCCACGGTGGCGCTGGTGCTCGGCGACCCGCCGGTGCCCGGTCGGACCGCCGTCCGGGAGGAGCGCGGCCAGGTGGTCGACGCCGCCGCGTTGGACGCCCTCGACGGGGACGCCACCGGCGTGTTCGGCGGTGCGCTGCGCGTCGGCGTGGACGACCTGCCGACCCTCGCGGCCGCCGCCCGGGCCGCCGCGTCCGGGATGCTCCCCGTCGCCGCCCCGATCGGTCCGGTCGGCGACGTGGCGCCGATGCCGACGACCGCCGGGGGCGGCGGGTCGGTCGCGGCCGGTGCCCCCGGGCCCGCCGTGGACCGGCTCTTCGCGGGCCTCGCGGCGCTCGGCACCCTGATCTTCGCCCAGCGGGTACGCCTGCTCGTCGCGCACCGGGTCGAGGACCCGGCCGGGCTGGCCGCTGCCGAGGCGGCGGTGACCGCTGTCGACGAGGACCGGGCCGAGCTGCGGTTGTCGGTGAAGGAGAAGGACGACTTCTTCTCCACCTACTTCGTCAGCACCTGGTCGCCGTACCTGGTCCGGCTGTCGGCGCGGCTCCGGCTCACCCCGACCGGGGTGACGGTGATCTCGGTGCTCTTCGCGCTGGCGGCGGCGGTACTGTTCGGGGTCGGTGGGCGACCCGCGCTGGTCGGTGGCGCGGTGCTGCTCTACCTCGGCTTCGTGCTGGACTGCGTGGACGGCCAGCTGGCCCGCTACACCCGGCACTTCAGCGCCTGGGGCGGCTGGCTGGACACGATGGCGGACCGGGCCAAGGAGTACGTGGTCTACGCCGGTCTGGGCTTCGGGGTGAGCCACGCCGGGCTGGGCAACGGGTGGGCGCTCGCCATCGCCGCAATGACGTTGCAGACCGTCCGGCACATGACCGACACCTGGTACGGGGTGCTGCACGACGAGGCGGCCCGTCGGCCGCGTACGGCGACGAACGCCAGCGGCGGGATCGGTGACCGGCTCAACGCGGCGTCGACCCGGGTGCAGGCGGACACCGGTTCGCTGTCGTACTGGCTGAAGCGGACCGTGGTCTTCCCGATCGGTGAGCGGTGGGCGCTGATCGCGCTGACCGTGGCGCTGTTCAACCCGCTGGTCAGCCTGATCGCCGTGCTGGTCTGGGGGGTGCTGGCGTTCGCGTACACCGGGGCGTTGCGGACGCTGCGGGCCCGCTGGATGTGGGTGCCGGTGCTGGACACTGTCGACGCCACCCTGCACCGCGACGACGGCCCGTTGGCCCGCTGGTTGCCGGTGGTCCGCCCGATGGGGCCGCTGACCCTGGCGGTGATCGCCGCGCTCGGCCCGGCGGTGCTGCTGGTCGGGGCGCTGCTGGACGACGCGCCCGATCAGCTCCGGTGGGCGGTGCCGGTGGCGCTGCTGGTGCTGCTGGTCGGCGGCCTGGGTGCCGGGGCGGCGCACAACGGTCCGCTGGACTGGCTGGTCCCGGCGGCGTTGCGGGCCGCCGAGTACCTGTTCGCGATCGCCGTCGGCGTGGTCGGCGGGGTGCCCGGCTGGCTGATCTTCGGGTACGTCTTCGTGCTCACCGTGCACCACTACGACCTGACCGCCCGGCTGGAGAAGCGGCAGGCGGCACCGCCGCTGCACGCGGCGACGCTGGGCTGGGAGGGACGTTCGGTGCTGGTGGCCCTCGCGGCGATCGCCGGTATTGCGGGTGTTGGACTGGCTACACTCGGTGCGTACCTTCTCGTGGTTTTCGTGGTGAGCGTCGTCCTGGCCTGGTTCGTGCGACCGGCCCGTAGCGCGCGGGCGTCGGTCGCGCCGGCGGGCGTTGGAGGTGCCGCGCCGCGCTGACGGAGGGACGGCCGGATGACCCTGATCAGCTTCGTGGTGCCGGCCTTCCGGGTGCAGGGGTACCTGCGGGAATGCCTGGACTCCATCCTCGGTCAGCCGGAGACCGACATCGAGGTGATCGCCGTCGACGACTGTTCGCCGGACGCCAGCGGCGACATCATCGACGAGTACGCGGCCCGCGACCAGCGGGTCCGCTCGGTCCGGTTGCCGGAGAACGTCGGCCTCGGTCCGGCCCGGAACATCGGGCTGGACCGGGCCGTCGGCGAGTACGTGTGGTTCCTCGACGGCGACGACTGGCTGGCGCCGGAGTGTCTGACCGAGGTCGCCGAACGGTTGCGGGTCACCCGCCCGGACGTCCTGCTCGTCGATCACGTCCGCACCCACTGGAACAACACCGCCACCCGCAGCGCGATGGCGGAGGTGTTTCCGGAGTCGCCGGGCTCGGGCACCTTCCGGTTGCGGGACCGGCCGCAGGCGATGCACCTGCTGCACACCGCGTGGAACCGGCTGGTCCGTCGGGAGTTCCTGGTCGACCTGGGGCTGCGCTTCGCATCCGGCTGGTACGAGGACGTCTCGTTCAGCTACCCGGTGCTGATGGCGGCGCGGCGGATCGGCGTACTGGACCGGGTCTGTGTCAACTACCGCCAACGCCGCGCGGGCGCGATCACCCGGACCCGGGGCGACCGGCACTTCGAGGTCTTCCCGCAGTGGCACCGGGTCTTCCATCTGATGGAATCGTGGGGGTCGGCGACGGAGGCGCTGCGGCCGGTGGTCTTCGAACGGATGATCTGGCACTACCTGACGGTGCTCGGCAACGGTCAGCGGATCGCGCCGGAGCTGCGGGAGGCGTTCTTCGCGCAGATCACCGCCGACTACGAGCGTTGGCTGCCGTCCGGTGGCTATCCGGTGCCCGACGGGGTCGAGGGGATCAAACACAAGCTCGTCGCCACCGGCCGGTGGCGTACCTTCAGCGCGTTGCGGGCCGCCAGCCGGGCCCGGGACGCCGCCCGCCGGCGGGCCCGCACCGCTCGGCGCACCGTCGGTCCGGTCGCCCGGCGTGGTGCCCGGCTGACCCGCGACGGGTTGCTGCGCGAGTACTACCGGGCCGAGTTGCGGCGTCCCGTCGACCCGACGCTCGCGGTGTACGCCGCGTACTGGTACCGGGGCTACTCCTGCAACCCGGCGGCCATCTACGAGGTCGCCCGCCGGTTGGCGCCGGGGGTGCGCGGGGTGTGGGTCGTGCGCCGGGACCGGGTGGACGCCGTGCCGGCCGGGGTGGAGTACGTGGTGGCCGGCACGCCGGCGTACTACCGGGTGCTCGCCCGCGCCCGGTGGTTGGTCAACAACGTCAACTTCCCGGACTTCGTCCGCAAGCGACCGGAACAGGTGCACGTGCAGACCCACCACGGCACGCCGGTCAAGGTGATGGGGTTGGATCAGCAGCGCTACCCGATCGGCGCGGGCCGGATGGACTTCGCCGGGCTGCTGCGCCGGGTGGACCGCTGGGACTACAGCGTCAGCGCCAACAGCTTCTCCACCCAGATGTGGGACCGGGCGTACCCGGCCACGTACACCACCCTGGAGGTGGGGTACCCGCGCAACGACCGCCTGGTCACGGCCGGTCCGGACGAGGTGCGTCGACTCCGCGCGGAGTTCGGTCTCGACCCCGACGAGCAGGTCGTCCTGTACGCCCCGACGCACCGCGAGCACCTGCCCGGCTACCGGCCGCCGTTCGACCCGGACCGCTTCGTGCAGGCGTTGGGTGACTCGGGCCGGTTGCTGATGCGCAGCCACTACTTCCACGACCGGGATCGACGTCCGGGTCGGCCGAAGGACTGGGAGCGGGTGCGGGACGTCAGCGGCCACCAGCGGGTGGAGGATCTCTACCTGGTGGCGGACGTGCTGGTCACCGACTACTCGTCGGCCATGTTCGACTACGCGGTGCTGGACCGGCCGATCGTGCTCTACACCCCGGACTGGGAGGCGTACCGGCTGGCCCGGGGTGTCTACTTCGACGTCACCGCCGAGCCGCCGGGCGCGGTGGCCGCGACTTTCGCCGATCTTCTCGATGTGTTCCGCACCGATGCGGCGCGCTCGGACGCGGCGGCGAAGGCGCGTGAGCAGTTCCGGGCCCGGTTCTGCACAATGGACGACGGGCGGGCGGCGGAGCGGGTGGTGCGCCAGGTGTTCCTCGGGGAGCCCGGCGAGAGGTCCACGCACTGCTGATCGACCGTCTGTCGTGTAATAGCAGCGACATCGATCGAACATGAGACGTTTACCCGATGTGCTAAAGCCATGATCCTGGTCACAGTCTTGGAGGGTTCGGCCGACGCGCTGGGGGGGAAGACGGTGAGCACCGTCACGCTCAAGGATGTGACCAAGGTTTTCCGGGATGGCACTGTTGCCGTCGACAGCATCAATCTCGATGTCAACGACGGTGAGTTCATGGTGCTGCTCGGGCCCTCCGGGTGCGGCAAGTCGACGGTGCTGCGAATGATCGCCGGGTTGGAGGAACCCACCACCGGCGCGGTGATGCTCGACGGCGAGTTGGCGAACGACCTCCCCCCACGGGACCGCAAGATCGCCATGGTCTTCCAGGACTTCGCCCTCTACCCGCACATGACCGTTGGCGACAACATCGCGTTCCCGCTGCGGCTGGCCGGGATCGAGCCCGAGCCGAGGGGTGAGCGGGTCAGCGACGTGGCGAGCGCGCTGGGCATCGGTGACGTGCTGGCCCGCAAGCCGGGTCAGCTCTCCGGCGGGCAACGGCAGCGGGTGGCGATGGGTCGGGCGATCGTCCGCCGGCCCGGCCTGTTCCTGATGGACGAGCCACTGTCGAACCTGGACAGTGGTCTCCGTGCCGAGCTGCGCGCGGAGATCTCGGGCCTGACCCGTGAGCTGGGCGTCACCACCGTCTACGTCACGCACGACCAGGCCGAGGCGCTCACCATGGCCGACCGGGTGGCCATCATGCGCCGCGGCGTGCTCCAGGACGTGGGCACACCGACCCAGGTGTACGGCCGGCCGGCGACGCTGTACGTGGCGGCGTTCCTGGGCAGCCCACGGATGAACCTGCTGGAGGCGTCGGTCTACGTCCACCTCGACCGGTACGTCACGCTCAACCTCGGTGACCAGTCGCTCTACCTGCCCTGGAACGACATCCGCAGTCGGGCGGTGGCGCACTACCACGGTGAGCGGATCGTGGTCGGCATGCGTGCCGAGGCGCTCACCCCGGTCGCCCCGGACAGCCCCGGTGACGTGCTGCGCGGGCGGATCCGCTACCTGGAACATCACGGGCACGAGTCGTTGGCGTTCCTCGACATCGGCGCGACCGCGATCATGGTGGACGAGATGGGCACCCCGCTCGATCCGCCGCCGGTCGGCCAGCGCGGCCTGCGCCGGTTCGGCTCGGTGATGCAGCGGCTCACCGGCAAGCCGGTGGAAACGCAGGAGCCCACGACAGGTGGCGTCCAGACCAGCGTGCTCCCCGATCCGGGCCGGCACCACCGACGGCCGGCGGAGCTGGCGGTGCGGCTGGCGCCGTACCCGGCGGTCAGTGCCGGTCACCCGCTCGCCGTCTCGGTGCGGATGGACGCGCTGCACTTCTTCGACGAGCGTGGCGACCGGATCGACGTGGGGTGGCGCTGACGACGCGCCGGAGCGGGGTGGCGGACCGGCCACCCGGTGCCCTACCGTCTGCCCACCCAGTCCACTGTGCAAAAGCATCGAGAGGGGTCCACCCGTGTCGGGTGACCGTCCCAGCCCGCTCGTGATCGAGCGAATCCTGCGCGATCGCGAGGGCATCTGGCAGCAGATCGTGGCCGAGCGTGACCTCAACGGCCTGACCGGGCGGATGCTGACCAGCTCCGCCATCGCGTTGGCCTGTTACGGGGCGGTGTTGGGCTTCTTCCACAGCCCGCTGATGGCGCTGACCTCGGCGCTGAAGCTGCCACTGCTGTTCCTGGTCACGCTGGCCATCTGCCTGCCCACGCTCTACCTGTTCAACCTGGTCTTCGGCGCCCGGCTCTCGGTGCGGCAGTCGTTGGCGCTGGTGATGGTGGCGATCACCGTCACCTCGATGCTCGCGGTGGCGTTCGCGCCGATCAGTCTCTTCTTCCTGATCACCGCCAACGACTACGGGTTCTTCAAGCTGCTCAACGTGGCGATCCTGACCCTGTCGGCGCTGGTCGGGTTGCGTTTCCTGACCGGCGGCATGCAGGTGCTCAACGACCACGGCCTGCTCGCGCCGGAGGCCCCCGCCGCCAAGGCCACCGAGCAGGTCAGCGCCCCGGCGCCGGCCCAGGCTGTGCCGGCCGCGGTGCCCGCCGGGGCGACGCCGGTCGGCACTCCGCCCGCCGGTCAGAGCGCCGCTGCGGTGGCCGTGCCGGCCGGGGCGGCGGTGGCCGAGTCGACGTCGAACGGCGCGGTGACCACCGCTCCAGCTCCGGCGCAGGTTCCGGCCCAGTGGACCGGACAGCCGGCGGGTGCCTCGTTCCCGCCTGGCTACCCGCCGCAACGCCCGTGGGACAACGCTCCGATCCGACGCGGCGAGCCGACGCAGCGGCCGGCGAGCATGACCCTGCTCTACATCTGGATCCTGCTCTTCGGTTTCGTCGGCACCCAACTGGCCTGGACGCTGCGGCCGTTCTTCGGTGACCCGGGCCAGGACTTCGCCTTCTTCCGCAGCATCGACGGAAACTTCTACGCGGAGATCCTGCGCACCATCGCCAACCTCTGAGCGTGCCCGGTCGGCGGATGTCGCTGGTTGCCGGCCTGGTTACCGATGAGTAACGTCGGGTCATGACTATCGACTCCCGCCAAGTGGCGGCCGGCATGCTGGAAGCGGTGCCGTTCGCTCGTACGCTCGGACTTGAGTTCGTCGAGGTGGCACCCGAGGCGGAGGGTGGCGTCCGGGCGGTCGTCCGGCTGCCCGACTCGCCGGCCACCCACAACCACATCGGCGGGCCACACGCCGGCGCTATGTTCACCCTCGGCGAGACGGCCTCCGGTGCGGTCGTGCTGGCCGCCTTCGGGCAGCTGCTCGACCGGGCCGTGCCGTTGGCCGTCCGGGCCGACATCGCCTACCGGAAACTCGCCATGGGGCCGGTGCTGGCCACCGCGCGACTAGGTCGGCCGGCCGCCGAGGTGATCGAGGAGTTCGCGGCCGGGCAGCGTCCGGAATTCCCGGTCGCCGTGGAGATCTCCACCGAGAGCGGAAAGCCGACCTCGGTGATGACAGTGATCTGGACGCTGCGACCGAACTGAACCGCCTCGGGGCGGCGGAAATGGGTTTGCGGGTCCAGCAGGGTGGATAGATTCGTACCGTGCTGGGCCTACCTGCTCACGTGACCGCCTGTCTCTTCGATCTGGACGGTGTGCTGACGCAGACCGCCCGCGTACACAACGCCGCCTGGACGCAGACCTTCGACGAGTTTCTCCGCCAACGCGCCGTGGCCTCCGGCACGCCGTTCCAACCATTCGATCCCGGCCCGGACTACAACCGCTACGTCGACGGCCGGCCCCGGGCCGACGGCGTCCGGTCGTTCCTCGCCTCCCGGGGGATCGTGCTGCCCGAGGGCGACCCGGACGACCCGCCGGAGGCCGAGACCGTCAACGGCCTGGGCAACCGCAAGAACGTCCTGCTGCTGCACCGGCTGCGCAGCTCCGGCGTCGAGGTCTACCCGGGCTCGGTGCGCTACCTGAAGGCGGCGGCCGCCGCCGGGCTGCACCGCGCCGTGGTCACCGCGAGCGCGAACGGGGCCGAGGTGGTCGCCGCCGCCGGCTTCGAGCCGTTGCTGCAGGCCCGGGTCGACGGGCTGGTCGCCCGCGCCGAGGGACTGCGCGGCAAACCACACCCCGACACCTTCCTCGCCGGGGCCCGGCTGCTCGGCGTCGACCCGACACAGGCCGCCGTCTTCGAGGACGCACTCTCCGGGGTGGCCGCCGGCCGCGCCGGCGGCTTCGGCTACGTGATCGGCGTCGACCGGGTCGGGCAGGCCGACGAACTGCTCGCCCACGGCGCCGACACCGTCGTGACGGACCTCGCCGACCTGCTCGACGTCGCCGACCCGCCGACGCCCACCCGCACCGCCACCACCGAACGGGGCTCCGCATGATTCGTGAGCGCGCCTATCCGGTCGAGCCGTGGCACGTCCGGGAAACCCGGCTGGACATGGACGTGCTGGCCCAGTCGGAGTCGGTCTTCGCGCTCTCCAACGGGCACGTCGGCCTGCGGGGCAACCTCGACGAGGGCGAGCCGCACGGCCTGCCCGGCACCTACCTGAACTCGTTCTACGAACTGCGCCCGTTGCCGTACGCCGAGGCGGGCTACGGCTTCCCCGAGTCCGGGCAGACCATCGTCAACGTCACCAACGGCAAACTGATCCGGCTGCTGGTCGACGACGAACCGCTCGACGTGCGCTACGGCGAGCTGCTCGCCCACGAGCGGATCCTCGACCTGCGCGCCGGCACGCTGCACCGGGAACTGCACTGGCGCTCACCCGCCGGCCGTGAGGTCAAGGTGCGCAGCACCCGCCTCGTCTCGTTCACCCAGCGGTCCGTGGCCGCCATCAGCTACGAGGTGGAGGCCGTCGACGGCCCGCTGCGGCTGATCGTGCAGTCCGAGCTGGTGGCCAACGAGTCGCTGCCCGCGCAGAGCAAGGACCCACGGGTCGCGGCGGTGCTGGAGTCGCCGCTGCAGGCCGAGGAGGAGTTGACCACCCCCGACGGCGGGCAGCTGATCCACCGCACCAAGGTCTCCGGTCTGCGGGTCGCCGCCGCCATGGAGCACGAGGTGCACGGCCCGGACCACACCACCATCGAGTCCGAGGGCTACCAGGACTGGGTGCGTACCACCATCGCCTGCGTGCTCAAGCCCGGCGAGAAGCTGCGGGTGATCAAGTACCTGACGTACAGCTGGTCGAGTCGCCGGTCCCTGCCGGCGCTGCGCGACCAGGTCGGCGCGGCACTGGCCGGCGCCCGGCTGGACGGATGGGACGGGCTCCACCGGGAGCAGCGCAACTATCTCGACGCGTTCTGGGACGCCTCCGACGTGCTGGTCGAGGGCGACCCGGAGGTGCAGCAGGCGGTCCGGTTCGGTCTCTTCCACGTGTTGCAGGCCGGCGCGCGCGCCGAGCAGCGGCCGATCTCGGCGAAGGGGCTGACCGGCCCCGGTTACGACGGCCACGCCTTCTGGGACACCGAGATGTTCGTTCTGCCGGTGCTCACGTACACCCAACCGAGCGCGGTACGCAGCGCCTTGCAGTGGCGGCACAGCACGCTGGATTCGGCGCGGGAACGGGCCGAGACGCTCAACCTGCGGGGCGCCGCCTTTCCCTGGCGGACCATCGAGGGCCCCGAGTCATCCGGTTACTGGCCGGCCGGCACCGCCGCCTTCCACATCGCCGCCGACATCGCCGACGCGGTGCGCCGCTACGTGATGGTCACCGGGGACACCCAGATGGAACGGGAGATCGGGCTGGAGCTGCTGGTGGAGACCGCCCGGCTGTGGCGCTCGATCGGCCACCACGACCGGCACGGGCAGTTCCACATCGACGGTGTCACCGGCCCGGACGAGTACACCGCTGTGAAGAACGACAACGTCTACACCAACCTGATGGCGCAGCGGAACCTCCTCGCCGCCGCCGACGTGGTGATGCGCTACCGGGACGAGGCGTTCCACCTCGGGGTCACCGACGAGGAGGCCGCGAGCTGGCGGGACGCCGCCACCTCCATGCACGTCCCGTACGACGACGAACTCGACGTGCACCAGCAGGTCGAGGGCTTCACCCGGCTCCAGGAGTGGGACTTCACCCACACCCCGGCGGAGAAGTACCCGCTGCTGCTGCACTACCCGTACTTCGAGCTGTACCGCAAGCAGGTGGTCAAGCAGGCCGACCTGGTGCTCGCCATGCACTGGCGGGGGGACGCCTTCACCCCCGAGGAGAAGGTGCGCAACTTCCTCTACTACGAGCGCCGCACCGTACGCGACTCGTCGTTGTCGGCCTGCACCCAGTCGGTGCTCGCCGCCGAGGTGGGTCACCCCGAACTCGCGCACACCTACCTGCGTGAGGCAGCGCTGATGGACCTGCACGACCTGAACGAGAACACCCGCGACGGCGTGCACATGGCGTCGCTGGCCGGTGCGTGGCTCGCCCTGGTCAGCGGGTTCGGTGGTCTGCGGGACCACGACGGCGAGCTGTCCTTCGCCCCCCGGCTCTCCAGCCGGCTCAGCCGGTTGGAGTTCTCGCTGCAGTGGCGCGGGCTGGCGTTGCGGGTGGACGTCCGACCGCACCAGACGACGTACTCGCTGCGCCACGGCGGCCCGGACGACGTGGTGGAACTGCGCCACCACGACCAGATGCTGCGGGTGACCTGCGACGAGCCGGTGACGGTGCCGGTCCCACCGGCCGATCCGTCCGGCCCCGCGCCCGAGCAGCCACCGGGCCGCTCGCCGCTGCTGCGGTTGCCCGAGCGCGAACAGTGACGGGTGGGGCGGGAGTGTTCCCGCCCCACCCCGCACTGGTCGATCAGACCGGCTCGCCGGTCGACGGACGGCCGATCGCGTCCCTGGGCGCCGCCGCCTTCGGGTCGTCGGGCAGCCGGGCCGACGCGGCCTGGTCGCCGAAATCCTGATCCCCGACGTCCTGGTTACGCCCGGCATCCTGTTCCCGCTGGGCCTGCTCGGTCAGCTGCTGCTGCCGGGAGATCTGCTGCTTGGCCATGGCGATCCTCGCGATCCGTCGGGGCGCGGTGGCGCCGACACGGTCTGCGGTCGCTCGTCGCGTACCCGACGCCCCAGCGGGCAAACGCGGCCCGCCGGCGTGCCCACGGCCCGGCGGTGACACCGCCCCGGCGTGCGTGGCGCGCGGCGGGCCGGGTACCCGCAGCACCGGTGAGCACTCGGAGGTGAGGCATGGACGAGCAGCGCAGCACGGTGATGGTGCCGACCGGGGAGGCCCAGCTCCCCGCCGACCTGACGCTGCCCGCCCAGCCGGTCGGCGTGGTGCTGTTCGCGCACGGCAGTGGCAGTTCCCGGCACAGCCCGCGCAACGTGTCGGTGGCCCGGACGCTGAACGACAGTGGGCTCGCCACCGTGCTGGTGGACCTGCTCACCCCGGTCGAGGACGAACTGGACGCGCGAACCGCCGAACTGCGCTTCGACATCGGGCTGTTGGCCAGCCGGCTGGCCGGGATCGTCGACTGGCTCGCCACCGGGCATCCAGCCGGCGACGTGCCGATCGGCCTGTTCGGGGCCAGTACGGGTGCTGCCGCTGCCCTGGTCGCGGCGGCGTCGCGCGCCGATCGGGTGGCTGCCGTGGTCAGCCGGGGCGGTCGACCGGACCTGGCCGGGGACGCGCTGGCCCAGGTGCGTACCCCGACGTTGCTGTTGGTGGGCGGGCTGGACGAAGAGGTGATCGCGCTCAACGAGCAGGCGCTGGCCGAGCTGGGGGAGGTCGGCGAGCTGCGGGTGATCCCCGGCGCCACCCATCTCTTCGAGGAGCCCGGCACCCTTGAGCAGGTCGCCGACCAGGCCGGCGCCTGGTTCACCACGCACCTCAGCCGATGATCACTGCGTGGGTAGCAGGGCCGAGGCCGAGCGGCGCTGTTGAACGGTGTCGATGATCCGCCAGAGGACGGCGGTGATCGGGACGCTGACGAAGGCGCCAGCGATCCCCGCGATCAGCGTGCCCGCGGTGACCGCCACCAGGATCACCGCCGGATGCAGCCGGACCTGCCGTTTCATGACCAGCGGTTCCAGCAGGTTGCCCTCGATCTGCTGGACGGCGATCACCGCCGCGAGGGTGAGCAGGGCGGTGGTGGGACCGTTCGCGGCCAGCGCCACCAGCACCGCCACCGCGCCCGCCACCGTCGCCCCGATGATCGGCACGAACCCGCCGAGGAACGTGATCAACGCCAACGGCAGGGCGAGGGGCACCTGGAGCACCACGAGAGCCAACCCGATGCCCAGCGCGTCGACGGCGGCGATGAACATGGTGCCCCGGCTGTACGCGCCCAACGTCTGCCAACCGGCCCGGCCGGCCTCGGCCAGCACCGGCTGGTTCGGGCCGGACACCCGCGACAGCACCCAGTGCCACATCGAGCGGCCATCCTTGAGCAGGAAGAACAGCAGCACCAGCGCCAGCAGCGCGGAGCCGAACACCTCGGTGGCGGTCCGGGCGCCGGCCACCGGGTCCGGAGAACTGCCACTGAGCCCCTCCCGGGCCTGGTCCGTCAGCCGGTCCAGCTGAGCCTCGCTGACCGGCAGCGTGGACGTCACGAAGTCGCGGCTGCGATCCACCCCCTGCGTCAACTCCTGGCTGAGCTGGTCGAACTGGCTGGCGGTCAGGTTCCACACCAGCGCGCCGACGCCGACCAGGATGCCGAGCAGCAACAGGACCGTGCAGAGCGCGGCGAGCGCCGCCGGCAGCCGCAACCGGCGCAGCAGCAGCAGGACCGGATCGAGCAGCGCGGTGAGGAAGATGGTGGCGGCCAGCGCGATGGCCAGCGGCGCCAACAGGACGGCGATCCGGCCCAGCAGATAGAGCCCGGCGGCGATCACCACCAGGCAGGCGCTCCACAACACCGCGGTTCGGACCAGCCACGGCAACGCCGTCCAGGTCTGGCGCGGCCCGGGGCCGCCTGTCGCTCCGGCTTCCTCTGCGGCCATGTCGGTCCTCCTCGATCTCGACGAGGTCGGTACCCGGTCGGTCGTGCCGCGACACCCGAATGACCGGCCGCCGCCCGCGCGGATCGTACGCCGGCCGGGGTGACGCGGGTAGGTGTTCGCCAATCGCACCCGCAACGGCGGCGTTTGCGCTGTCGGGTCGAGGGAACGCGAAGGGACGGACCGGACTGAGGAGGAACGCCGTGGGTGACTTCATGGACAAGGCCAAGGACTTCGCGGACAAGCACGACAAGCAGGTCGACCAGGGCGCGGAGAAGGCCGGCGAGATGGCCGACAAGCGCACCGGCGGCAAGTACGGCGACCAGATCGACAAGGGCGTGGACCAGGCCCAGGCGCGTACCGGTGAGGGTGACCAGGTCCGCTGACCCGCGCTGCTCCCGGGCCGCGTCGGCGACCCGGGAGCGCCCGGTCCACCCGCTGCGCGGGTCAGCGCTGTCGCTTGTGGTGCAGCTCGTCCATCGAGGTGGGCCGGCCGCTCAACGCGTCGCGCAGCCGGTCGACCAGACCGATGCCGGGTGCGATCAGCTTGTTCGCCGGCGGATGGTCCGGGCTTCCCGGATGTGGCCGGGTCGGCCCGATCTCCTTGATCGCCGTCACCTTGGCCGCCGCCTCGACCAACTCCTCCCGGGCGGTCGCCGCGCGCAGCCGCGGAAAGAGCTCCTTCTCCTCCTCCGCCACGTGGCCGCGCACGATGGCGGTCAACTGGGTGAGCAACTCGTCGAAGCGGGGGTCGGACGCGTCGGTGGACTCCAACTCCTTCATGGTCCGCTCGGCGTCGGCGTGCTCCGCGATCTCGCGGTCGGCGATCTCGTTTCCGTCGGGCAGCACCTTGCGGGCGACCGGATACACGTACGCCTCCTCGGCCACCGAGTGGCGGACGAGTTCGGCGATCACCACGTCGACGAGGTGCCGGCGGTGCTCGGGGGTGCCCTGCCGGGTCGCCAACTCGACGAGGACTGCCTCGATCTCCCGGTGGTCGGAGACCAGGATGTCGACGGCATCGTGGTCGTCGGCGGTCGGTGGATTGGTCATGTCACGGCCCCTTACCGGTTGCGGATCGGTGGGAGGTGTGTGGCTCTGATACCCCCACGGGGCTGCGCAAACCAATGGTTGACGATGTGTTCGAGGGTGTCGTTGGGGCGCGCGGAGACACCGGCTGACCAGCCGTCGAGATTGCAGGGCCATTGCCGGGGTAACCGCCGCCATGGCCGACGACCGCCCACCCGCCGACCCGCGACGGTCGCGGCTCGACGAGACCGCCGAGCGGACGGTTCGGCGGGTGCGGCACCGTGGTGGGCAGGCCGGCAAGATCCGAGCCCGGCAGTGGGAGGTCACCCTGGTGATCTCCGTCCAGTCCGGGTTGGCCGCGGCGATCGCCGCCCTGCTCGCCAACCACCTGCTCGGCCAGGGATCGCACGTCTTCGCTCCCGCCGCCGCCGTCGGTACGATCGCCACCGCCATCGGGCAGCGGGCCCGGCGTACCTTCGAGCTGTTGGGCGGCGTCGCCCTGGGCATCATCATCGGCGACACGCTGCGGTTCGTGCTCGGCTCGGGGCCGTGGCAGACCGGCGTGGTCGTCGCACTGGCCATCGCCGCCGCGTTGCTGGTGGCCGGGAAGGGGGGCCCGCTGGTCGGTCAGGCCGGTGGTACCGCGGTGCTGATCGCCACGCTGGCACCGATGGAACGTGGCCTGGAGCTGCCCCGGATCTTCGACGCGCTCGTCGGCGGGGCGGTCGGTCTGGTGGTGGTCGCCCTGTTGTTGCCGGTCAACCCAATGCGGGTGCTGGACCGGGCCGCGGCGCCGATCTTCACGATCGTCTGCGACCAACTCGCTGAGCTGGCGCAGGCGCTGCGCGACCGCGACGGTACCCGGACCCTGGGCGTCCTGGAGCGGCTGCGCGGCACCGATGACGACCTGGGCCGGCTGCACGACGCGCTCAGCGGCGCTGAGGAGGTGGTCACCATCGCTCCGGTCCGTTGGCACCGCCGGCAGCAGTATCACCGGTACGCCCGCAGCGCCGCTCACCTGGAGCGGTTGTTGCTGGACAGCCGTGCCATGGCCCGCTGGTCGACCACCGCGCTGCAGTACGACGAGCCGATCCCGGCGGAGCTGCCGGAGGCGATGCGTCGGTTGGGTCAGGCGGTGGTGGTGATGCGTACGGAGTGCAGGGTCGGTGACGACCCCCGGTGCACCCGCCAGTTGGTCGAGCAGTGCGCCGAGTTGGCCGGGCGGGCCTCGGCGAGCGGGGTCCACTCGTTCGGCGAATCCCTCGTCACCGGACTGCGTACCGCCGCCAGCGACCTGCTCCGGGCCGCCGGTTGCGAACCCGAGGACGCGAACCGGATCGTGCGCCGGGCGGCCGGCGCCGGCGAGGCGGAGATCCACCCGCCGGTCCGGCGGCAGCTGCACCGCACCCGACCGACGCGGGCCGCTCGGGCCCGTCGGCGCGCACACCTCGCCGCCCGGAGCCGTAACGAGGGCCGGGCCGGCCTCCCCGCACGGGAGAGGCCGGCCCGGTGAACCGTCACGGTCAGGAGGAGTAGCCGCGCTCGGCGATCCAGTTGGCGACCTTCGGCAGGCTCATCCAGTACTCGCCCACCGCCGGGTCGGCCGGGTCGGCGACCCGGATGGTGTCACCACCGTCGCGGTAGCCGACCAGGGTCAGGTAGTGGCCGCCCTCGTACGAGTGCGGGTTGCCGTCGGTGTCGACCGTCGTGCCCTTGATGTTCGCCACCACGGGCCGGCCGGCGTCCACCGCGGCCAGCACGTCCCGGCGCAACTGCTCGACCTGGTCCGGGCGGGCCACCGAATCACGGATCTCGGTGGTCCGGTACTTGCCGCCGGTCAGTTCGTTCAGCACCCGGGTGGTGTCCAGGGCCGAGGGGGTGCCCGCCTCGGTGGTGCCGAGCAGTCGGGCCACCTCGTCCTGGGAGAGCGCCTTGCCCTGGGCGGACAGTGCGATCCGGGTCGCGGCCGGGCCGCAGTAGTAGAAGTTCGGCTGGGCCTGGTAGTCGACGCCGAGGATCCGCTCGGCGTGCCGGTCGTTCTGGCTCGACGACGCCGGGGCGGCCGGCGCGGGGGCGGCCTGCGCGGCCACCGCCGGGCCGAGGGCGCAGCCACCGGCGACAAGCAGGCCGACGACGGACAGGCCGCTCTTCTGGACGATCGGGTTCATTGTCGAGTCTCCGTTCGGGGGTTGGCGCCTCCGGCAGGCGGACGGCGGCAGCACCGGGAATGGCGCTCGGCGCAACAGAGGGGCCGACCATCGGTGGTCTCGGCCCGGGGCGTACCGACTGCGTAACCGCTCTGCTTCACCGAGAATTCCGCCGGCTGCGGGCACCGGGGGATGGCACAACCTCCCGGTCGGCCCGAACCGGGCACCGGGGACGAACGGTCAGCTCAGAGACTGCCCAACAGCCTGGTCACGGTGATCTCGATGACCACCCGCTCCGGATTCGGGCGCGGTGTCCGATACCGCTCGGCGTACCGCCGCTCCGCCTCCGCCACGGCGGCCGGATCCGACCGCAGCACGGCGCGACCCTCGACGGTCAACCAGCGGCGGCCATCCACGTGGCACACGGCCACCGCCGCGCCCTCCGGGCCGGCCGCCGCCACCTGGCGGGCCTTGCGGGAGGTACCGGAGGTGATCACCCGGGCCAGCCCGGCCGCCGGGTCGAGGGTCACCCCGACCGGTACGACGTGCGGGGTGCCGTCCGCACGCAGTGTGGTCAGCGTCGCGAGGTGCCGTTCCGCGCAGAAGGCGACAACACGCTCATCGTGCAGGTCCAACCGATGATCGCCCGCCATGCCCGTCCCCCGTCCCCGAACCGACCTGGATCATCGCACGCGGCGGCGGGCCCGGTCCGGGTTCGGGTTCGGGTTCGGGTTCGGGTTCGGGTTCGGTGGAGCGTCCGGCTGACCGGGCAGCTGGCGACCAGCCGCCCGCCGCTGGTGCACCAGCCGGGTCAGATAGATCAACGCGGCGGCCAGCACCCCCATGTCATCCAGGTAGATCGGGTCCGGCAGCACGTCGACCGGGAAGATCGTGTAGATCAGCGCCCCGTAGAAGGCGACCTTGCCGCCCGCGCCGAGCCCGGTCAGCATCCGCCGGGTACGCACCACCCGCACCGCCAGCACCACGGCACCGACCAGTGTGGCCAGCGCCAGGATGCCGGCGACCACCACGAGGACCCACGCCTGTCGGGACATGCCGTCACGCTAACCCAGATGAACCCGCCGGGCTCAGAACGCGGGCACCGTCGCGCGGCCGCGGGCGGCCACCTTGTTCTCCCGGGTCTGCTCCACGTTCTCCCGGGCCTGCGCGCCCAACGGTCGGGCAACCTCGCTCAGCGGCAACACCGACGCCGACTCGGCGACCCGTCGTCCGGTCGCCGCGTGCGCCTCCTCGCGCAGACTCCGGGCCGCGGCCACCGCCAACTCCGCCGCCCGCCACGCGGCCTGCTCCCGCTCGCGGGCCGCAGCGTGCCTGGCCGCCAGGTTGTCCCGGATCGCCCGCTGGAGCACCAGCTCCTGCTCGACCGGGTGCAGTCGCGGGTCCCAGCCGTCGCGGTGCGCGAAGACGTCGCTGAGCTGCTCCACCGACAGCTCCCGCCGCCAGTACGCGTCCAGGGCGGCCCGGTGCAGGTAGCGCTCGCGGTCGGCGTACTCCGCGGGAGTCCGTGCGGTGTGCGGCAGCGGCATCGCGGCCGCCGCGTCGAGTCGCCGCACGCCGGCCTCGGCCGCCTCGTACGCCGACCAGGCCGCCTCGACCTCCTCCTGGGCGGCCACCCACTCCGACCGGCGACGCCGCACCGTGGTGCTCGCCCGTTCGGCGGCCACCGCGACCTCCTGGGCGTAGCGGCTCTGCTCCCGTTCCTCCTGCGCCTGTTCCAGTTGGCTCGGCATGGCGGCGCGGCGGATCCGGGCGCCCGGGTCGAAGCGGAACCGGCCCGGCCGCAGCAGCAGCGCGGAGACGGCGACGGCGACCACCCCGAGCAGGCTCAACCAGATGACGGCGGCCCGGGAGAGGTCCGGCAGGACGGCGGAGAGGACGGTTTCCATGATCAGCACCTCGCGGTCGAAGGCGGGTATCGACGGGCGGCAGGAGGGCGCGGCAGCACCGGTCGGCCCGGTGGCGGGATCGTCCCGTCGACGGCCAACTCAGGTGCCGTACGGGATCAGCCGGGATCGGGCCCCGGGGGTCGCCGAGCCTGGATCAGCGGGCGGGCGGGCCGCGTCGCGCGGGAGTGTCACGGCCGGGATCGATGGCCGGAACGTACGCCAGGACCGCCGCGACCGGACCGGTCGCCGTGGCGGTGTCGGCAGTGGCGGTGTCGCGCGTGCCAGCCGGCGGGGCGACAGCGGGTCGGCTGGCCCGTTCGATGGCCGGGCTGGCGTCGGGGCGGACACTCGCCACCCGACTGCTCACGGCACTGGGCCGCAGCTGCGTGGGGGCGGGCGGCGGGGACGCGGAGAGAGCGGCACCAAGGCCGACCGCGAGCACCAGGGCGGTGACCGCCAGGCGGGTCAGTTCCCGCAGTGACCGCAGCACAGCCCACCGAACCGGGCGGACAGCAGCTGCGGACGACACCCGACCAACCTATCGCCAGCGCTGGCGAACCGCAGCACGGCGACGGGCCGCGCTGAAGTGACAGCCACCACCCTGGGCACTGTGGACGCCGCCGACCGGGGCCTCCAAACGGCGGCGCCCCCGACCGGATCGGGTCCGATCGGGGGCACCCCGCGTGGTCCGGGTGGCGTCGCCGGTGGTGCGGGCCCGCCGGT
The DNA here is from genome assembly GCF_029809455.1 of Micromonospora sp. DH14. NCBI lineage: Bacteria > Bacillati > Actinomycetota > Actinomycetes > Micromonosporales > Micromonosporaceae > Micromonospora > Micromonospora sp. DH14. Next base: position 358,426 of record NZ_JARVKT010000001.1, read on the forward strand.
GGCGGACCGTGGTCAGTTGCCGGTGCCGAGCACCGGGGGAGCGGGCTTCTCGTCGCCCTGCCACACCATCTCGTCCTCGGTCAACCAGGTCAGCCGCTCGTCGGAGTCGTCGTCCTGCCCCCGACCGTGCCCACCGAGCACACCGGGACGGCCGCCGCCGGAGCCCGGTCGGGCGTTGCCGCCGGCCACAGCCGCCCGGCCGCCGGCCCCGCCGCGCTGCCCGTCAATGCTGCGCCCGACGCCGTTGGCGGCGCGACTCTCCGCCGGGGACGCGGCACCACCGGCCGGCCGAGCCGACGCGGGGGGCGCGTTGCCCGAGCCGGCGAGCGCGCCACTGCGCAACACTCCGCCCGCCGGTGCCCCGCCCGGTGCTCCGTACAGCAGGCCGGGGCCGGTGCTCGTCGCGGCGGGCGCGCCCGCCGGCGTGGACAGGCCCGCCAACCCTGCGACACCCCCGCCCAACAGCGCGCCGCCGACCACCGGGTCGGCCCCGGCGAGGGAGGTGCCGCCGCTGGGGATGACGCTGCCGGCGCCGACCGGGCCGGTGCCCACAGCCGGGCTGCCACCGGTGCCCGCGCCGACCTCGTCAGTGCCGGAACCGTGGCCCGGCAGCTCGGCGGCGCGGTCCGGCGTCGAGATGGTCGCGTCACCCGTGCGCGCGGTGTGCGTGCCGGTGTTGGGCCCACTCGTCACCTTGGCGATGGCCGAGACGCTCTGCGGCGTCGTCGGATCCTTGCGGGCGGTGGTCGGCGTGTCCGGGTCCGGCGGAGGCGGGTCGACCACCCGGTCGTAGGCGGAGATGTCGTAACTGCTGGCCAGATCGGCCACCAGGTTCACCATCCGCTGGTGGGCCTTCTCCTGCTCGGCCTTGTCCTGCTGGTGGCCGGCGATGCCCCCGACGATCAGACCCGTCAGACCGAAGACCGCGCCACCCTTGATCGCACCGCCGATCGCCTTGTCGTTGTCGTCGGTCTCCTCCGGGCTCTCGGCCTGCTTGTGAGCGGCCCGCAGGTGGTCGGCCATCATGGTCAACCCCTGCTTGACGCCGGCCATCCCCTCGCCCAACGCATCGGTGTGGGCGACGATCAGGCTGAGGCGCCGGTGGAACTCCCGACCCGCCGAACCCGTCCAGGTGTTGGCGAGCTTGTCGAGGTCGCCGCTCAACTCCCGGCCGAGGCCGTCGAGGATGCCCTTGAGCTCGGCCCACTGGGCGGCCACGCCCTCGATCTGCTCCGGCTTGCCCGCCATCAGGCCGTCGTACAGCTGCTGGTGGCTGCTGCCCTGGTAGCGCTGGGTGTACTCAGACACGCCCGTCCTCCTTCGGCTGGAACGCCCGGTCGACCGGGTTCAGCGCGGCGGTGACGTCGTCGGCGTTGGCCGCGTTACGCGCCTCGGCGGTGCGGTAGTTGCTCAGGATCGTGCTCGTCGCCTGCTGAGCCGCCAGCACCGCCTGTCGGATGCGCTCGGCCTGCTCCACGTAGGACTGGTGGACCTCGCTGTAGCGACGCGCCTTGTCGGTGGCGTCGAAGAACGAGCCCAGCGCCGGAGGGCGGCACTGCATCTCGGTGTTGAGCTTGCGCAGCACCGACTCGGCCTGGCTCAACCGAGACGCCAGGTGATCGTGGAAGTCCTCAAGGGACAACAGGTCGACTTCCGTACGCCCGGCCATGGCAACATCCCCGTCGTTCTGGTTGACAACCGTCAGCGACATCAAGGTTAGTCCACCCGTGCGACTCCGGGCGACCCGTCCACGCTGCTCAGCCGTCGGCGTCGGTCGATTCCGCCGACCCCCCGCCGCCGGTCCCGCCACTCGCCGGTGCGCCGCTCGCCGGCGCCGACGGGGTCGAGCCCGACGGTGGACCGGCGGACGGCGACCGGGACGGTGGCGTGGCGGACGGCGAGCCCGAGGGCGGTGTCGCCGATGGCGAGGCCGACTTCGGTGCGGCCGACGGTGACGCGGCCGGCGCCGGCCCGTCGGGAGCGAAAACGGCGAACGCGTCCTCGCGCTTCAGGGTGGGCCCGGTCGGGATCAGCGCGAGCAGGGAGCCGGGCACCGCCAGCGGGGTGACCCCGCCGTAGCCGAGCACCTCCAGCGTCTCCGCCGAGCCGAGCGGATACCGGACGCCCTGCGGGCTGATCAGGTAGATCGTCGCCCCGGCGGCACCGGACCCGCTGGTCCCGGCACCCGGCGAGGCCTGCGCGATGACACCCTTGCCGCCGGGCAGCAGCACCGCCTCGGCGGTGCGTACGGCGTCGCGCCTGGTCTGCCGCACCGGCACCAGCCCCGGATCGCTGTCGGCCAGCTCATCCGGCACCCGGTCGAACACCTCCAGGGTGGTGGTCGGCGGACCACCCGCGCTGCCCTCGCGGTACGTCGCGCACACCGTCGTCTGACCGGGCTGGGCCGGGTAGAGGGCGGGCACCGTCGGCGGCAACCCCTCCTCCTCGATCCGCTGCTCCTCGAACGCCTCGCTGGCGTCGTTCGGCGTGATGTCGGTGATCCGACCGCTGCCGCTGGTCTGGAGCAACGCGGTGATCTCGCTGATCGGCACGAGCGCGTCCCGGGTCAGCACGTAGTGTCGCCCGGCCGCCTTGAACACCGAACCGACGTTGTACGACTTACCGGCCACCTTGCGGTTGCTGGACCCGCCCTCACCGGCCAGCGACAACCTGCGCAGCGGTGGCCCGGCCGGCACGGCGTTGAGCAGTTGCTGCCCGATCTGGAGCCGCTCGGTGCCGGCCATCCGCAGCGCCGTCATCGTGCGGGCCGGGTCGAGCAGTTGGAGCCGCCTGTTGTTGGTGATGAGGTAGCGCTGGTCGTCCACGGAGACCAGCACCCCCCGGTCGCCGAGCGGCGTGCCGCCGGGCAGCGCCCGGTCGATCACCAGCCGGGTGCTGGAGCGCTGCCGGTCGACCGGATCGGGCACGTCACAGACCGACCACGGCAGCCCGGTCAGCGACTTGCGGTCGGGCAGGGCGTCCGGTGCGCCGACGATGCCGACGGTGACGCCCCGGGGCCGGTCCCGCAGCGACGCCTGCGACATCGTCCGCACCTCGGCACCCGCGTCGTTCACGATGAGGCGCGCCGACGTGTAGTTGAGCGTCGGGTGCAACTTCCCCTCGATGAACACGTACGTCGCGCCGGTCTCCCGTTCGATGACCAGGGTCTTGTCGTCCAGCGGCGCCGCACCGCCGGTCAACTGGCCGTACGCCCCCACCCCGCCGAGCACGATGGCCGCGGTGAGGACACTGCCGAAAACGGCCATGCCGAGCCGTCGCATCGGCAGGTTGGTGGTCTCCGGGTCGCCCGACAGCAAGGCGGAGACGATGCGGCGGGTGACGAAGCGGTACGCCTGCACCTGATCGCGGCGGGTCCGCATGACTTACCTCCGGCGGGGTGTTTCCGCGACGATCAGGGGCAGGGTGCCGTCGCGGGCTTCCCTACGATAAGGGGCCGACGGTGCTTCCTTGGGACCACCGCTCGTGGCCGGCTCCGGAGGAGACCCGGCGCAGAGTCGTACCGTGCAGGAGGGACAGTCAGCGATGACGCAGGTTCAGGCGCCACCCGCCCGAGCGGTCACGGACCCTGTCGACGTTCCGACCCGGCTGACGCCGCCGGCCGAGCGACCCGGCCGTGGACGGGTCGGTCCCGTGCTGGTCGGCCAGCTCGTCGTACTGGAGTTGTGCGTGGTCGGCGTCTGGGCCGCCACGGCCGGGCCCAGCTGGCTGCTCGCCGCGGTGGGCGCGGTGGCGTTGCTGGTCGTCCTGGCGGTCTTCGCCCGTCGCGGTGGCCGCTGGTGGTTCGAGGACCTGCTGCTGCGCCGCCGGCTGCGGCGTCGCGGTGAGCGGGCGTCGGCCGCGCTGGCCGACGGCACGGCGGCCGACCCACGGTTGGCTGCGCTCGCCCCCGAGTTGAGCATCATCGAGCTGACCGACCGTGGCACCCGGCTCGGCATCGGGCGCGACGACCAGGGCTGGTTCGCCGCCGTCGCCCTGCAGTCCGCCACCGGCGCGGCGGTCGGCTCCGTCGACGCGTCCGCTGTGGACCGCGCGCTGGGTGTGCTCGCGGACTTCAACGCCCCGGTCTCCCGGGCCCAGGTCGTCGCGCACACGCTGGTCTGGTATCCGGCACCCGATGCGCCGCCGGCGGCGCACCGGACCGTCTGGGTGGCGCTGCGGCTCACCGTCCGCGACGCCCGGGTCGAGGCGGTGAGTCGGGGCGGCGGGCTGACCGGCGTACACCGGACGGTGGCCGCCGGGATCGGCCGGCTCGGCAAGGCGCTGACCTCGGCGGGGCTGGCCCACCGCCCGTTGGGCCGGGAGGAGCTGCGCGCGGCGATCGTCTCGGCCGCCGGGCTGGACCTGGTGCCCGAGGTGCCGGCGGAGAGCTGGCATGGGCTGCGCGGCGGCGGCTGGACGCACCGCTGCATGGCGCTGCGGGGCCGCTCCAACGCCCCGCTCGGCCCTCTCGTGGACGCGATCACCGCCACCTCGGCGCCGTCGCACACGGTGGCCGTGACCGTCTCGGCGGACGGTCGGGCAGCGGCGCCGCTGGTGCGGGTCGCGGCAATGGACAACCACGTCGAGGCGCTGGTCAAGGTGGTCCGCGAGGTCGCCGGTCGCGCGGGCGGGTCCACCCGGCCGATGGACGGTCAGCACGCTCCGGGCGTCTACGCCACCGCTCCGGTCGCGTCGGCGCTGGGCGTCCTGACCGGTCCGCGGTCGCGCTGACGGCGGCGAGACCCGGTCAGGGTCGGAGGTTGACGATCCAGCCGTAGAGGCCGCAGACCCAGAAGGCGAGCGGCACCAGCGAGATGATGAGCAGGATCTCGACGATGTCGAGCAGGCGGCCCCAGACCGGGGAGATGCGCTTGCCGGCGACGCTCAGACCGTAGATCAGGCTGATCACCGCGGCCAGCACCAGCCCGCCCAGGATCAGGCCGAGCCGGACCGGCAGCGACCCACCGGCGAAGGTGGTCGCGGCGGCCAGACCCAGACCCACGGTGCCGGCCAGCAGCACCGGGGTGCGCTGGGCCCGGCCCAGCAGGGGGCGAGCCCGCAGCAGCGCCAGCAGGGCCAGCACCAGGCACAGCAACACCGCCGGCAGCCGCCCGTCCACTGCCAGCACGATCTGCGCGCCCAGCACCAGCACGGCGACCGTCCACAACAGGCCGGTCAGGAACTCGTCGGCCCGCTCACTCTGCTGGAGCACCTGCCGACCGTCCACCGACTCGCTGTCGGTCTTCAGGTCCTCCGGACCGGTCGGGATGGACGGCACCGGCAGCCGGGCCAGCCGGTAGGCCATCATCGGCAGCGCCGGCACCACGCCGAACGCCACCGCGGCGATCACCGCGGCGGAGGCCGCCGCGTCGAGGCCGAGGACCAGGCAGAGCACCGCGCCCAGGCCGGTCGCGGCCGCGACCCCGATCGCGGCGAAGAACAGCGGGTACCGGTCGCCGACCGCCAGCACGGCCACCGCGCCGGCCACCACCGCGGCGGTTGCCGCGAGCAGGACGTGCGGGCTGGCCAGCTCGGTCAGCGATCGGTCGCCGGCGAGCAGCAGCAGGCCACCGGTGGCCGCGTGCACCAGGCCGACCATGGCCAGCACCGCGCCGGTGCCGCTGTCCCCGGCGGCCCGGGACAGCACCGCGGCGCCCACCAGCAGCGCCACCGCGACCAGCAGCGCGGCCACCGCGCCGGGCAGGTGCGGCGGGCCGGCGAACAGGGCGGCCACCGCGCCGGCGCCGAGCGCCGCCGCCGCGAAGATCACCGCGAAGGAACGGGTCGCGCCGACCTGCCAGGCGCCGGGGCGCTGGTTGGTCGCGGTGGCGACCGCGTCCACCACGTCGTCGAAGACGATCTCCGGTGCGGCGTCGGAGCGGGGGTTGAAGTAGAGCACCTCACCGTCGCGGACGCTGAGCTGCGCCGCGGTACGACCACCGTCGAGGGGTGCACCGCCCAACCGGGACAGTGCCCAGCCGCCGTGCCGCGCACCCTCGTCGGCCATGTCCTCGCCGGCGTAGCGCAGCAGGGTGGGCAGCAGGTCGGCCATCGGCACGTCCGACGGCAGCGCCAGGTCCATCCGGGTACGCGGAGCCACGATGGTGATCCGGCTCAGACCGCCGGTCGCCGTCTTCGTCGCCACAGTGGCCTCCAGGTGCGTCTGTCATCGGCTGGCTGTGATGCTGCGGTCCGGGTCCACCGCGCACACGGCAGATTACCTACGATGACGGGCACGTACGATGCCCACCCGCGGGCGGTGTTCCGCGGCGGCACGTCATCAGGGCCGCTTCTGGGGAGGAGACAGCCGTGAGCACTGTGGTGTTCCGTCGGCTCCCGCGTCAGCCGGGGCCGGCCCTGCCGCGCGGCGAGGTGCTGCTGGAGTCACCTCCCGAGCTGCCCGAGCCGACGCCCCGGGGGATGGGGCAGCTGCTCATGATCCTGCCGATGTTCTGCGGGGTCGGTGCCATGGCGTTCCTCTACGCCGGTAAGGGCGGCGGCATGATGACGTACGTCGCCGGTGGTCTGTTCGGTGTCTCGATGCTCGGCATGGCGATCGGCTCGCTGGCGAACAACGGTGGCAAGGACAAGGCCGAGTTGAACGCCGACCGCCGCGACTACATGCGCTACCTGGCGCAGATGCGCAAGCGCACCCGGCGGGCCGCCGAGCAGCAGCGGGCGGCGATGGCCTGGCGACACCCGGAGCCCGACGCGCTCTGGTCGATCGCCGCGTCCCGGCGACTCTGGGAGCGGCGGATCACCGAGGACGACTTCGGGGAGACCCGGATCGCCCTCGGCCCGCAGCGGCTCGCCGTGGAGATCGTTCCGCCGGAGACGAAGCCGGTGGAGGACCTGGAGCCGATGAGCGCCATCGCGCTGCGCCGGTTCGTCCGCGCCCACTCCACCGTGCCCGACCTGCCCACGGCGCTGTCGGTGCGCGCGTTCAGCCGGGTGGTGCTGCGCGGCGACCGTGAGCCCGTGCTCGATCTGACCCGGGCGGCGCTGGGGCAGCTGGCCACCTTCCACGCGCCGGACGACCTGGTGATCGCGGTGGTTGCCGCACCCGACCGGCAGACGTCCTGGGGTTGGGTCAAGTGGCTGCCGCACGCCCACCACAGCGGTCGTACGGACGCGGCCGGCGCCCGCCGGCTGGTCTTCGCCAGTCTGGCCGAGGCCGAGGCGGCGCTCAGCGCCGAGCTGACCGGGCGGCCCCGGTTCGCGCCGGAGGCGAAGCCGCTGACCACCGCCCCGCACCTGATCGTGGTGATCGACGGCGGGGAGATCTCACCGACCTGTCAGCTGGTGGGCCCGGGGTTGCTCGGCGCCACGGTGATCGACCTCTCCGGGACGGTGCCGCGCGACGCCGGCCGCTGGCTGCTCTGCCTCGACGTGGGCGACGGAAGCTCACTAGATCTCGTCCGGGGCAGCTCGTCGTCGACGTTGGGCCGGCCCGACCGGCTCAGCGCCGAGGCCGCCGAGGGGCTGGCCCGACAGATCGCCCCGTTCCGGCTCTCCCAGCAGCAGACGGGTGGCGACGAGCCGTTGGCGCGCAGCACGGAGCTGCCGGACCTGCTCGGCGTCGGTGACGCCGCGGCGGTGGACGTGCAGAACACCTGGCGTCCGCGTGGTCACCGCGACCGGCTGCGCATCCCCCTCGGTGTCGGCCCGGACGGCAACGTGGTCGAGCTCGACTTCAAGGAGTCGGCGCACGAGGGCATGGGCCCGCACGGCCTGGTGATCGGTGCCACCGGTTCGGGCAAGAGTGAGCTGCTGCGGACGGTGGTGGCCGCATTGGCGGTGACCCACTCGTCGGAGGAGCTGAACTTCGTCCTGGTGGACTTCAAGGGCGGTGCGACCTTCGCCTCGCTGGAGGCGCTGCCGCACACCAGCGCGGTGATCACCAACCTGGCCGACGAGCTGCCGCTTGTCGACCGGATGCGCGACGCCCTCGCCGGCGAGATGGTGCGCCGGCAGGAGCTGCTGCGGGCGGCCGGCAACTACGTCTCCCGTTTCGAGTACGAGAAGGCGCGGTCGGCCGGTGAACCGCTGGACCCGATGCCCAGCTTGTTGATCATCTGTGACGAGTTCAGCGAACTGCTCGCCGCCAAACCGGACTTCATCGACCTGTTCGTGATGATCGGCCGGTTGGGGCGGTCCCTCGGCGTGCACCTGCTGCTGGCCAGCCAGCGCCTCGAAGAGGGCAAGCTGCGGGGCCTCGACACGCACCTGTCGTACCGGATCGGTCTGCGGACGTTCTCCGCCGTGGAGAGCCGGATCGTGCTCGGCGTGCCGGACGCGTACGAGCTGCCGAACGCGCCGGGCCACGGCTACCTGAAGACGGACACCAGCACCATGCTGCGGTTCCGGGCCGCGTACGTGTCGGGGGCGTACCGGGCCCCGGGGCAGCAGGCATCCGCGTCGCAGGCGCTGGTGCAGCGGCGGATCGTGCCGTACGGCCTCGACTTCGTTCCGGTGCAGGTCCCGCAGGTGCCGGTGGACACCGCCCCGGAGCCGGAGCAGCCGGCCGACGGCAAGGCCGTGGCGATGCTCGACGTGCTGATCGACCAGCTCAGGGGTCGGGGCCGCCCGGCCCACCAGGTGTGGCTGCCGCCGCTGGCCGACCCGCCGGGCCTGGGTGAGCTGCTCGGTCCGCTGGCGGTCGACCCGACCTACGGGCTGTGCACCGCGTCCTGGCCCGGGCGCGGGCGGCTGACCGTGCCGGTCGGTGTCGTGGACCGCCCCTACGAGCAGCGTCGGGACCCGATGATGGTCGAGTTGGCCGGGGCCGGCGGCAACGTGGTCATCGTCGGTCGGTCGCTCAGTGGCAAGAGCACGATGCTGCGTACGCTGCTCGCCTCGCTGGCTCTCACGCACACGCCACGGGAGGTGCAGTTCTTCTGCCTGGACTTCGGCGGGGGCGCGCTGCGCAGCATGGAACGGTTGCCGCACCTGGCCGGGGTGGCCGGTCGGCGTGACGTCGAGGCGGTCCGCCGGACGGTGGCCGAGGTGGTCGCGGTGCTGGACGACCGGGAGAGTCGGTTCGCCCAGCACGGTATCGACTCGGTGGCGAGCTACCGCCGTCGTCGGGCCGCCGGCGAATTCGCCGACGACCCGTTCGGCGACGTGTTCCTGGTGGTGGACGGCTGGAACACGCTGCGCCAGGAGTACGAGGAGCTGGAGCAGACCATCACCACGTTGGCCAACCGGGGCCTCGGCTTCGGTGTGCACGTGGTGCTCACCGCCGTGCGGTGGGCGGAGATCCGGATCAACATGCGGGACCTGCTCGGCACGAAGTTGGAGCTGCGCCTCGGTGACGCGTCGGAGTCCGAGATCGACCGCCGCGCGGCGAACAACGTGCCGGAGAAGTCACCCGGTCGGGGTCTGACCCGCGACAAGCTGCACTTCCTCACCGCCATCTCGCGGATCGACGGTCGTCGCGACATCGACGATCTGAGCGAGGCCTCGGTGTCCCTGGCCGGGCACGTGGCGGCGAACTGGCCGGGTCGCCCCGCGCCGAAGGTGCGGTTGCTGCCCCGCCGCCTGCCGGTGGCGGAACTGGCCCGGATCATCGACCGGTCGGCGCCCGGGATCCCGATCGGTGTCAACGAGTCGGCACTCGCGCCGGTCTACCTGGACCTGGCCAACGAGCCGCACCTGACGGTCTTCGGCGACGCGGAGTGCGGCAAGACCAACCTGCTGCGCCTGATCGCCCGGGGGATCACCGAGCGGTACACCCCAGCGCAGGCCCGGTTGGTGATCGCCGACTACCGGCGGGGCCTGCTGGGGGCGGTGGAGGGTGACCACCTGCTCGACTACGCGCCGTCGAACCAGGCGTTCGCCCAGGGGCTCGGGTCGATCCGCAGCGCGTTGTCCAACCGGCTGCCCGGCCCGGACGTGACGACCGCCCAGCTGCGCGACCGGAGCTGGTGGAAGGGCCCGGATCTGTACATCCTGGTGGACGACTACGACCTGGTGGCCTCCGGCGGGAGCAACCCGCTCAGCGCCCTGCAGGAGTTGTTGCCGCAGGCCCGCGACATCGGTCTGCACCTGATCATCACGCGCCGGGTCGGCGGTGTGTCCAGGGCGCTCTACGAGCCGGTGCTGCAACGGCTGCGTGAGCTGGACTCGCCGGGCCTGCTGATGTCCGGCAACCGGGAGGAGGGCGCGGTCTTCGGCACGTTGCGGCCGAGCCCGCAACCGCCCGGCCGGGGCACCCTGGTCCGTCGTCGCGACGGCCAGCAGTTGATCCAGACCGCCTGGTCTGAGCCAGCCTGAGCGCGGTCGGCCGTTCGGTGGGGGTGGGTGGTGGGCTGTCCCGGCCCGATTCACCACCATCCATCGAACCGCGCCGGCCAGGGCTGCGAGGGCTGGACAGGTTCCGCTACGGTCTTCACAGGAGTGTCCGTCGGTGGGGTGTTGCTGCCTTGCCGCGGGGGAGGGATGCGGCGAAGCCGCCACCACAACAGACGGAAGGGTGTGAAGCATGGCGTTCGAGGTCGAAGCTGCGACTCTGCATACCGCCGCGAGTGACGTGCGGTCCACGCGCAGCGAGGTCGACGGTGAGCTGAAGAAGCTGTGGAACGTCGTCGACGACCTGGCCATCGCGTGGAAGGGTCAGGCGTCCACGGGCTTCCAGTCGCTGATGACGCGCTGGAACGAGGACACCGTCAAACTGCTGACGGCGATGGACAGCATCGCTGACCTGCTCGACAAGTCCGGTACGACGCACCAGGTCAACGACGAGGAGCAGCAGCAGATGCTGGACAAGTTCCACTCTGCTCTCAACCCGTGATCCGTAGCCGGCAGAGGAGGAAATCGTGACGATCAAAGTTGACTATGCGGTCCTCGAGAGCAGCAACCAGCAGATGCAGGCCATCTCGAAGACCCTCGAGGAAAAGCTCGACACGCTGCGGTCGATGCTGACCAAGCTGCACTGGGACGGCGAGGACCGGGTTGCCTACGAGCAGCACCAGGCGAAGTGGGATGCCGCGGTCCGGGACATCAACCGGATCCTGAACGAGATCGGCGGTGCCGTGGGCATCGCCCGGGAGAACTACCTCACCACGGAGATGAGCAACTCCAAGGTGTGGAGCTGAGGCATTCGCACAGGCGGCTCCGGTCCGGTTCGCCCGGCCCGGAGCCGCTTTGTGTGGGGGCGTCGGCACCGCGTCGCGGTGCGCCGCTCAACCGGCGGTCGGTGCGTCGGTGCGTCGGCCGGGGCGCCAGTCGCGTCGGCGGCCCCGGGTCATGATCGGTCGGGCGACCAGCAGCAGCCCGGCGAGCAGCGCGCCGATGACCGCCGCCCAGATCGCGGTGGGGCGCTGCCAGCTCAGCGGGTCGTCCCGCACGGCCGGCGCCGGCAGCGCGCCGGCGGGCGGGTTCGTCCGGGTGCCGAGCAGGCTCGACACCGCCCGGTACGGGTTGACCATTCCGTGGCCGATGTCGGCGTTCTGACCCTCGGGTGGGTTGTCCGCGGTGCGCTTCAGCCGATCCGCGACCTGCTGCGGGCTGAGACCCGGGTAGGCGGCCCGGACCAGGGCGGCCACTCCCGAGACGTACGCGGCCGCGTAGCTGGTGCCGCCCTCCGGCACGGTGCGGTAGCCGCTGTTTCCGGGCGCCGGCCCGACGATGTTCATTCCCGGTGCGGCGATGTCGACGTAGTCGCCGCTGATCGAGGTGCCCACGTGGCTGCCCTGCTCGTCCACGCCACCGACGGCGATCACCCCGGGGTACGCGGCCGGGTAACCCGGCAGGTTCTGGGAATCCTCCGACCGGTTGCCGGCGGCGGCGACCAGCACCACGCCCTTGTCCAGCGCCCGCTCGACGGCCGCCGTCAGCTCGGGGCGGGGAATCGTCGTGAGGGACAGGTTGATCACGTCGGCGCCCTGCGCGACCGCCCAGTCGATGGCCGCCGCGATCTGGGCGGGGAGCTGCGGATCGTTCACCGCCCCGAGCTGGGGCAGCACCCGGATCGGCAGGATGCGGGCGGCCGGGGCGATGCCGCTGAAGGGGACGACAGTGCCCTCCCGGCCCGCGATGATGCCGGCGATCAGCGTGCCGTGCCCGGCCTCGTCGCACTGGCCCTGCCGGGCCGGTAGGCCGTTGAAGTCGCGACCCTCGAGCACCTGCCCCTTGAGGAGCGGGTGGGCGGCGGAGACACCGGAGTCGATCACGGCCACGGTGACCCCTGCCCCCCGGGACAGCGGCCACGCCGAGGACGGCTCCAGACGGCGTAGCGCCCACGGCATCTGGGTCAGGCCGTCGGAGCCGGAGGGACCGCAGCGTGGCGGTGCCGCCGCCGCGGGGGAGGGTGCCACCAGGCCGGCGCCGAGCACTGCCGCCAGCGTTCCACTGAGGACGCCGCGAAGGGCACGTCGGGACGAGGTCGCGCTCAACGGCGGGCATTCGCGCACCCGCAAAGGTTACCGCCGCCGCCGTCGGGCAGCGGCCCCCGGTGACGAGGTCAGGCCCGGGGGTGCGCTTTCGCGGTGGAGGGGTCGGCGAACAGCGCGAGCAGGTCGCCGACCTGCCGGTCGGCCTCGGCCGGGTGCCGGAACCGGCCGGCCGGGTTGAGGGTGTACTCGTTGCGTCGTCCGACGCGGGTGCGGTGCAGGTAGCCGCCCGCCTCCAGGTCGGCCACGATCGCCTGCGCGGCCCGTTCGGTCACGCCGACCTCGGCCGCGACGTCGCGTAGCCGGGCGGTCGGATTGCGGGCGATGGCCAGCAGGACGTGCCCGTGGTTGGTGAGGAACGTCCAGTTCCGCCCGCCGTCGGTGTCGCCCGTCACCGTGCTCGTCATCGTTGACCGCCCCTTCCGGATGTCCGCCTGCTCTCGGAGAGTCTTGTCCGCCCCGCCCTGGGAGGGTTGCCCAGGGGGCGGCCGGGGTCAACGTATGAAATCTAAATCACGCATACCTTGACGCATCTTAGCGTGCGTGTGACCGTGGAGCGCGACTGAGCGCCCGCCGCCCGGTCGGCGGAAAGTCGGTCTGACCAGGTGAGATGCGTCGAGACGAGGTGCGGGATGAGTCATGCCGGGAACGCCGGTGGTCAGCCGGGTACGCAGCGGACCACCGATCGAGCGTCAGTGCTCAGTGAGCCGAGCCGGGCGTACGCCGAACTGGTCGCCGGCAATCGACGCTTCGTCGGCGGCGCGCCACACCACCCCAACCAGGACGCCGGGCACCGGGCCGCCGTCGCCGACGGGCAGCACCCGTTCGCGGTGATCGTCGGCTGCTCCGACTCCCGGCTGGCCGCCGAGATCATCTTCGACCGCGGCTTGGGTGACCTGTTCGTGGTCCGCACGGCCGGGCACACCGCCGGCCCCGAGGTGCTCGGCAGCGTCGAGTACGCGGTGACGGTGCTCGGCACTCCGCTGGTGGTGGTGCTCGGTCACGACCTGTGCGGGGCGGTGCAGGCCGCCCGGGAGTCCGCCGCGACCGGCACCGCGCCGAGCGGCCACCTGGGCGCGGTGGTCGACGCCGTGCTGCCCAGCCTGCGTCGCGCCGAGGCCGAGGGCGTTGACGACATCGACGGCATCGTCGACATCCACATCGCACAGACCGTCGAGACGTTGCTCGGGCAGTCCCCGGTGCTGGCCGACGAGGTGGCCCGGGGGCGGTGCGCGGTGGTGGGGATGTCCTACCGGCTGGCCGCCGGGGCGGTGCGCCCGGTTGCCACCGTGCCGGCTGGCTTCGCGACGCTGGCCACCCCGGCCGACCCGGCTGCCCCTGCCACCGTGTGACGCGACGAGGGCCGCCCCGCGTCACGCGGAGCGGCCCTCGAAACGGGGTCGTACGGGTCAGAGCAGCGACATGTGCACGTGGTCGGTGTGGTTCGACGGCCCGCTGTACGAACTCCAGCCGGTGGCCGGGAACCAGATCTGCCGGTTCCAGATCACGTAGTAGATGCCGAGCCGGTCGGCGTTACGGATGAGGAACGCGGCGACGTTGTTGCCGTACATCCGGGTGTCGTTGTTGTGCCACGGCGAGAAGCCGCTCTTCTGCAGCGACCAGTCGCAGGCGCGGCCCTTCGGGTGCTCCCACGGCCCTCCGGGGCGGTAGCAGCCGACGAACCGGTTGAAGCCGGCCGCCTTGACCTCCTTGTACGCGTGCAGCGTGCGCGGCGTGACGCAGCCGGACGTGGTGGGGTCGTTCTCGCTGCACGACTGGGGCTTCCAGTCACCGTCGGCGGTGCGACCCGGGCCGATCTTGGCGACCTTGGAGGTGGCGTCCACCAGGCCGCCGGTGAAGCCCTTTCCGCCGACGAGGGCGAGCGCCTTGTTGGCCTCGCTCTTCCGCTTCGCCATCAGGGCGGTCTGCTTCTGCTGCTCGCGGACCTCGGTGTCGAGGGCCAGCTTGGCCTGCTCGGCGCGGGCCTTCGCCTCGTTGACCGCGGAGAGCTTCTTCTCGTTGACCATGTTCATCTCGTCGAGCACCGCGGCGCGCTGGACGAACGAGTCGGGGGCGTCGCTCTCCAGCAGCATCGCGATCGCGCCGATCCGGCCGGTCCGGTAGGCCTGGGCGGCGATCTGCCCGACCTGCGGGGCCAGCGCGGCCAGGTCGGCGTTGGCCCGGTCGACCTCCGCGGCCAACTCGCTCTGCCGCTTCTTGGATTTGTCCAGCTTGGACTTGGCGGCGGAGTAGTCGCGGTTGGCCTGCTCGATGACGTCGTTGAGCAGCTTGGGCTCGCCGTCCTCCTCGTGCCCGGACGGTGTGGGGTTCGTCGGGGCGGCGTGCGCCGGGAGTGGCCCGGCGAACACGGTCAGTGCGGCGATCACGGCCACCACGGGTGTCAACCAGCGGCGTAGGGGTGCCGTCACAATGTTCCCTTCCGTCGACCGCCGACCGGGTTAGCTGACGGGTTCGGGGCGGAAGCGGCCCCTACCGCTGACGCGGATTCACCCCACGTACCTGGGTCCCCGGCTCGCCGGTTGGCGATTGGGCGGTGGCACCGCAGGCGCCGCTTCGCGCCTTCATCGGTGACCGGCAGCGAGGTTACCCGAGAGTCGACCGGCTGAGCTACGCCTGGATGCCGACCAAAAACGTCATTTCGCCATAGCGTTGAGTGACCAGTGACGTGGTTCTCAGGGTGGTTGCCCGATCTGGTCACGCTGAGGAGTGTCACCATGCCGTATCCGTGCTCCTGTTCGACTCCGGCCACCGGTCGGTGGCCTCGGGTGGGGGTGCGGTCCGCTGCCGGTCCGGCTCGTTGGAGCCGGCCGTTCGCGGTGAGCTGAGCGCGGCGAGTGCCTCGCTGCGGTCCGGCTGGGGGCGCGCGGCGGGAGCGTCGGCCGGCGGCACGGCATCGGTACGCCCGGCGGCGGTCACCACCGCGGCCAGCCCGGTGGTCAGCGGCACGGCGGCGATCAGACCGAGGGTGGCGACCGCGCTGCGGACGATCTCCTGGGCGAGGAACTCACTGGTGAGGATCTGCCCGATCGGTCGCGCGTCGGCGGTGAGCAGGAGCAGCAGGGGCAGCGACGCGCCCGCGTACGCCAGCACGATGGTGTTGACAGTGGAGGCGATGTGCGCGCGACCGACCCGGGTGGCCGCCCGGTACAGCTGCAACCGGGTGAGGCCGGGGTTGGCGTTGGCCAGTTCGGTGACGGTGGCCGCCTGGGTGACCGTCACGTCGTCGAGCACCCCGAGCGATCCGATGATGATCCCGGCGAGCAGCAGTCCGTGCAGGTCCACGTCGCCCTGGAACATCGACAAGGTGGTGGCGTCTTCGCTGCCGAAGCCGGTGAGGTGGGTGGCGGCCGTGGCGATGGTGGCGAGTGCGCCGGTCAGCACCAGGCTGCCCAGGGTGCCGAGCACGGCGACCGAGGTCTGTGCGGTGACCCCGTGCGTCAGATAGAGCACCACGAACATGATCAGGGCCGCCCCGACCACCGCCACCAGCAGGGGTGACCTGCCGGCACCGATACCCGGCAGCACGAAGGTGAGCAGGATGGCGAAGCTGGCGGCCAGTCCGGCGAGCGCGGCCAGACCCCGCCACCGACCGAACGCGACGATCGCGGCCGCGAAGACCACCGCCAGCCAGATCATCGGGGTGCCGCGTTGGTGCTCGGCGATGTTCCAGTTGCTGGTGGTGGGATCGGTGGGATCGGTCAGCTCGACCAGGATGACCTCGTCGCCGACCTGGACCCGGGGTGCGCCGGGCCCGTCCGGCACCGGCGTCCGTACCTGCTGGCCGACGGTCGGCCCGTCGTCCACCCGGACGTCGACGGTGCCGCACCGTTCGTTGCCGACCCTCGGGGTGCCCTCGGGGACCGACGGCGCGGGCGGGCACGGCTCGTTCACCACCCGGGTGACAGTGCCGGGGTAGCGCGGCACGTCCGCGCCGCCGTCGGTCTGCGGTGACCCGCCGCGCGGCCAGAGCAGCACCGCGGCCAGCACGGTGGCGACGAAGAGGGGTACCACCGTCACGACGAGGATCCGTCGCACCCTCGGTGGGGCGGACGGAGCCGGGCGGGTGTGGTCGGAACCCAAGGCGAGACTCCCAACGATCCGGTGCGGGGTACGGGTCAGCGAGCCGGGCGGTTCACCGTTTCGGGGGAAACGCGGCGGTCGGCGGGACGATTCGCTGCCTGACGACCGCTTGATCACGGACGGTCAGTGCTCGGCCCGGCCTGCCGGAGCCGACGTCACGTCGTGGCGGCGTCAGTGCCCGACTGCGCGGCGGCATCCGGAGGGCCATCGGGGAGATGCTAGCCAGCCGGTGGCGGGGTCGCAGGTCGTGGCGGAGTGTCGGTGGCCGAATCGCTCGCGTGGTGGCCCTCGGACCGGCATGTTGGAGTCATGCCCGCTCCGTCGCCGTCCGACCCCGACCATCGGCAACACGCCGGACCGATGCCGCACGACAGGCCCACCGGGCATTCCGGGCATTCCGGGCACGACAAGCACGCCGGGCACGATCCGGCGATGTTCCGCCGCCGGTTCTGGGTCTGCCTGGTGTTGACCGTCCCGGTGGTGCTGACGAGTCATCTCGTGTCGGACCAGCTGGGCCTGGCCCTGGACGACGTTCCCGGCCGGTCCTGGGTGGGCCCGGTGCTCGGCTCGGTGGTGTTCTGGTGGGGTGGTTGGCCGTTCCTGGTCGGCGCGGTCCGGGAGGTGCGGGACCACGCGCCGGGGATGATGCTGCTGGTCGCGATGGCGATCACCGTCGCCTACACCGCGTCCCTGGCGACCAGCGTCGGCGCGTTCGACCTGGACTTCTGGTGGGAGTTGGCAGCGCTGGTCACCATCATGCTGCTCGGGCACTGGCAGGAGATGAAGGCCATCGGGCAGGCCCGGGGTGCGCTGGCGGCGTTGGCCGCGTTGCTGCCGGACGAGGCCGAACGGGTGGCGGCGGACGGTCGGGTCGAGGCGGTGCCGGTGGTCGGTCTGCGGATCGGCGACGTGGTGCTGGTCCGGCCGGGAGGTCGGGTGCCGGCGGACGGCCGGGTCGTCGAGGGCGGCGCCGAGCTGGACGAGTCGATGATCACCGGCGAGTCGCGACCGGTCGCCCGGTCGACGGGCGACCGGGTGGTGGCCGGCACCGTCGCCACCGACTCGGCGATCCGGGTACGCGTCGAGGCGGTGGGTGAGCAGACGGCCCTCGCCGGCATCCAGCGGATGGTCGCGCAGGCGCAGGGCTCGGGTGGGCGCGCCCAGTTGCTGGCCGACCGGTTCGCCGCCGCGCTGTTCTACCTGGCCACCGGCACCGCCGTGCTGACCGTGCTGGTCTGGACCGCGCTCGGTCAGCCGGACGAGGCGGTGGTCCGTGCGGTCACCGTCCTGGTGATCGCCTGCCCGCACGCGCTGGGTCTCGCCATCCCCCTGGTCGTCGCGCTCTCCACCGCGCTCGCCGCGCGGTCCGGGATCCTGGTCAAGGACCGACTGGCGTTGGAACGGATGCGGACCGTCGGCGCGGTGCTCTTCGACAAGACCGGCACCCTGACCCGGGGCGAGCACGGGGTGACCGACCTGGTGACGGTGCCTGGCGTCGAGCGGGACGAGGTGTTGCGGATCGCGGCCGGCGTCGAGTCGGAGAGCGAACATCCGTTGGCCCGGGCGATAGTGGCGGCGGCCGGGTCGACCGGCCCGGCCCGTGCCGCCGAATTCCGGTCGCTGCCGGGCCGCGGGGTGCAGGCGACCATCGACGGTGCGCGGTACGCGGTGGGCGGGCCGACGCTGCTGCGCGAGCTGGACGTGTCGCTGCCGGCCGAGCTGGAGGTGGCGACCGGGCGGTGGTCGGCGCGGGGTGCCGCGGTGCTGCACCTGGTGCGGTTGCCGGACGCCGTGCTCGGCGCGTTCGCGTTGACCGACGAGGTGCGTCCGGAGGCCCGGCGCGCCGTCGACGAGTTGCGGGCCGAGGGTGTCCGCACCATCGCCATGATCACCGGTGACGCGCGGCCGGTGGCCGAGGCGGTCGCCGCCGACCTCGGGTTCCGGCCCGGCGTCGACGAGGTCTTCGCCGAGGTGCTGCCGGCGGAGAAGGACGATCGGGTGGCCGAGCTGCAGCGGCGGGGGCTGGTGGTGGCGATGGTGGGCGACGGGGTGAACGACGCGCCGGCGCTGGCCCGAGCGGACGTGGGCATCGCCATCGGCGCGGGCACCGATGTGGCGATCGAGTCCGCCGGGGTGGTGCTGGCGTCCTCGGACCCGCGCGGGGTGGGGGCGGTGGTCCGGCTGTCCCGGGCGTCGTACCGGAAGATGCGACAGAACCTGGCCTGGGCGGCCGGCTACAACGTGGTGGCGCTGCCGCTGGCCGCCGGGGTGCTGGCCGGGGCCGGGGTGACGTTGAGCCCGGCGGTGGCCGCGGTGCTGATGTCGGCGTCCACCATCGTGGTGGCGCTCAACGCGCAGTTGCTGCGGCGCGTCCGTCTCTATCCCGTGCCGGACTGAGGAGCCGTCAGCCGCGCTTCATGAGCCGGCCGACCGCCGCCATCATCTCGGTGGCCATCTCGTCGGCCCTGCCCTCGGCGGCGCCCTCGTGCATGCAGTGCCGGGCGTGCCCGTCGAGCAGCCCCAGGGCCACCTTGTCGAGGGCGGCCTGGATCGCGGAGATCTGGGTGAGCACGTCGATGCAGTAGCGGTCGTCGTCGACCATCTTCTCGATGCCCCGGACCTGGCCCTCGACGCGGCGGAGCCGCGCGAGCAGCTGATCCTTGCTGGCGGTGTATCCGCGGATCGGGGTGGGTGCGGTCATGCCGACCAGGATAGCGTACCCCTGGGGGGTATGGTACGGTCGTGTCCCGGTGGGATACCCCCACCGGGTACCGGTACCGTAAAGGAGACGATCCGATGGTCAACACGACGTACCAGGTGCAGGGCATGACCTGTGGGCACTGCGTCAGCGCCGTGAGCGCCGAGGTCGGTGCCCTCGCGGGCGTGTCAGACGTCCAGGTCGATCTCGCCTCCGGCCGGGTCACCGTCAGCAGCGATCAGCCGCTGGACACCGCTGTCGTCCGGGCCGCCGTCGACGAGGCCGGTTACGACCTCGTCGACGCGTGATCGGAGGGCCGGCGTGCGCACCGTGACGAAACTGGCCGGGTTCGCCGTCGGCCTGACGGCGGTCTTCGGCGCCACCTACGGGATCGGCCGGGTCGTCGACCCCGCCACGGTCGCCGAGAGCCGGCACGACACTGCCGCCACCCCGTCGGCCGACGAGCACGGCGGGACGGCCGACCAGCTCCCCGGCGGGCTGCTCGTCTCCGAGAACGGCTACACCCTCGAACCGGTCGACGCCCCGGCCGGCGAGTTCGCCTTCCGGATCGCCGGCCCGGACGGCCGACCGGTCACCCGGTACGAGGTGGCGCACGACAAGCAGATGCACCTGATCGTCGCCCGACGGGATCTCTCCGGCTTCCGCCACGTCCACCCCGAGCTGGCCCCGGACGGCACCTGGCGGGTCGACACCCCGCTGGCCGGCCCCGGGCAGTGGCGGGCGTTCGCCGACTTCACCCCGGCCGGGGGCGGGCCGCTGACCCTCGGCGTCGACGTGACAGTCCCCGGCGAGCTGACCGAACGGCCGTTGCCCGCCCCGGCGACCAGCACCACCGTCGACGGCTACACGGTCACCCTGACCGGTGCGCCGCAGCCGGGCCGTACGTCGTCGCTGACCCTGAGCATCAGCCGGGACGGGCAGCCGGTCACCGACCTGGAGCCCTACCTGGGCGCGTACGGGCACCTGGTGGCGCTGCGCCGGGGTGACCTGGCGTACCTGCACGTGCACCCGGACGGGACGCCAGGCGACGGGCGTACCCAGCCCGGCCCGGCGGTCACCTTCTTCGCCGAGGTGCCCTCGGCCGGCAGCTACCGGCTCTACCTCGACTTCAAGCACGGCGGGCAGGTGCGCACCGCCGAGTTCACCGTCGTCGCCGGCGCTGCCGCGGCCGGAGACGTCAGCGGCCCGAGCGGGCCCGCGCCGACCGCCACGGCCGACCACGGCACCCCCGGGCACGGACACAACTGACGGGACCAGACGATGACCACCACCAGCAGACCGCTGCCCGAGGCGCCGAACCGGATCGAACTCGCGATCAGCGGGATGACCTGCGCCGCGTGCGCCGCCCGGATCGAGAAGAAGCTCAACCGGATGGACGGGGTGAGCGCCACCGTCAACTACGCCACCGAGAAGGCGACAGTCCGGTACGCCGACGACGTCACGCCGGACGACCTGATCGAGACCGTCCAGAAGACCGGCTACACGGCGGCGCTGCCGGCCCCGCCCAGCGCGGAAACTCCGGTCGACCCGTTGCGGGGCCCGCGTACCCGGCTCTGGGTCTCGGTGGCCCTGAGCGTGCCGGTGGTCCTGCTGGCCATGGTCCCGGCCTGGCAGTTCGACTACTGGCAGTGGCTGTCGCTGACCCTGGCCGCCCCGGTGGTGGTCTGGGGCGGGCTGCCGTTCCACCGGGCCGCCTGGACGAACCTGCGGCACGGCGCGGCCACGATGGACACACTGGTGTCGCTCGGCACGCTGGCCGCGTTCGGTTGGTCGCTGTGGGCGCTCTTCCTCGGTGACGCGGGGATGCCCGGGATGACGCACCCGTTCCGCTTCGACATCACCCGCACCGACGGCGCCGGCAACATCTACCTGGAGGCGGCCGCCGGGGTCACCGTGTTCATCCTGGCCGGCCGCTACTTCGAGGCCCGGTCCAAGCGCACCGCCGGTGCCGCCCTGCGGGCCCTGCTCGACCTCGGCGCCAAGGACGTGGCGGTGCTGCGCGACGGCGTGGAGACCCTGATCCCGGTGGACCGGCTCGTCGTCGGCGACCGGTTCGTGGTCCGCCCCGGCGAGAAGATCGCCACCGACGGGGTGGTCGACGAGGGCACCTCCGCTGTCGACGCCAGCATGCTCACCGGTGAGTCGGTGCCGGTCGAGGTGGCCCCGGGCGACAACGTGGTGGGCGCGACGATCAACGCGGGCGGACGGTTGATCGTCACCGCCACCCGGGTCGGCGCGGACACCCAGCTGGCCCGGATGGCTGACCTGGTGGAGCAGGCGCAGAGCGGCAAGGCGGCGGTGCAGCGGTTGGCGGACCGCATCTCCGGAGTGTTCGTGCCGATCGTCATCACCCTCGCCGTCGGCACGCTGGGCTGGTGGCTCGGCACCGGGGCGGGCCCGACCGCCGCGTTCACCGCCGCCGTGGCCGTGTTGATCATCGCCTGTCCGTGTGCGCTCGGCCTGGCCACTCCGACCGCGTTGCTGGTCGGCACCGGTCGGGGCGCCCAGCTCGGCGTGCTGATCAAGGGACCGGAGGTGCTGGAGTCGACCCGCCGGGTGGACACCGTGGTGCTCGACAAGACCGGCACCGTGACGACCGGTCGGATGACAGTGGTGGACGTGGTGCCGGGCAGCGGTGTGGACCGGGCCGAGCTGCTCCGGCTCGCCGGGGCGGTGGAGGCCGCCTCCGAGCACCCGATCGCCCGTGCGGTCGCCGCCGCGGCCACCGATGCGGGCGCGCTGCCCCCGGTGACCGGCTTCGGCAACCTCGAAGGATTGGGGGTGACCGGCGCCGTCGACGGCCGGGCCGTGCTGGTCGGCCGGGTCCGGCTGCTGCGCGAGCGCGGGTTCGACGTACCGCCGGAGGTCGAGTGGGCCGTGCGCGACGCGGAGGCCGCCGGCCGGACGGCGATCGTCGCCGGCTGGGACGGGCGGGCGCACGGCGTGCTCGCGGTCGCCGACGTGGTCCGGCCGACCAGCCGGGCGGCGGTGGCCCGACTGCGCGGGCTGGGGCTGACCCCGGTCCTGCTGACCGGGGACAACACCGTCGTGGCTCGCGCTGTCGCCGCGGAGGTGGGTGTCGACGAGGTGATCGCCGAGGTGCTGCCGGCCGGGAAGGTCGACGTGGTCAAACGGCTCCAGGCGCAGGGGCGGTCGGTGGCGATGGTCGGTGACGGGGTGAACGACGCCCCGGCGCTGGCCCAGGCCGATCTGGGGCTGGCCATGGGCACCGGCACCGACGTGGCGATCGAGGCGGCTGACCTCACCCTCGTCCGGGGTGACCTGGACGCGGCGGTGGACGCCATCCGGTTGTCCCGACGCACGCTCGGCATCATCCGGGGCAACCTGTTCTGGGCGTTCGGCTACAACGTGGCGGCCCTGCCGTTGGCCGCCGCCGGGCTGCTCAACCCCATGATCGCCGGTGCCACGATGGCGCTCTCGTCGGTCTTCGTGGTGGCCAACAGCCTGCGGCTGCGTCGCTTTCGTCCGGCCGCTGCCGATCTGTGACGACGGTGACGGTTGAGCCGGTGACAGCGGGGGTACCTCTGTGGTGTAGCGACGCTGGCAATGGAGGTTGGCAATGGGTTTCGACGACAAGATCAACAACGCCACCGAGGATGCGACCGGCAAGCTGAAGGAAGGCGCCGGTCGGGCCACCGACAACGAGCAGCTGGAGGCGGAGGGTCGCGCTGACCAGTCCACCGCCAAGCTCAAGCAGGCGGGCGAGAAGATCAAGGACGCCTTCAAGAGCTGACGTACGACGTAACCCGCACGCCGGGCCGGTGATCATCACCGGCCCGGCGTGCTGTGTGTCCGGGCCTTTCCGCGACCCTGAGATCCCCCTGATTCCGCTTTGGACCCACCCTGCCGCGCGCCGGCACCTGCTAACTTTCCTTGGCATGTGCAAGGGCTGGTTATGAGCACCGCTCCACCGCCGACCGGCGACGACCTGGTCCGGGTGCTGGCCACCCTGGCCAACCCGCACCGGCTGCGGGTCGTCGCCGCGCTGGCCCGCGAGCGTGCGTACGTCAGCGGGCTGGCCCGGCAACTGGGCATCAGCCGGGCGCTGTTGCAGGTCCACCTACGGAAGCTGGCGGCGGCCGGGTTGGTCACCGCTCGCCTGGAGTTGTCGGAGGACGGAAAGGCCATGAACTACTACGAGGTGGAGCCGTTCGTGCTCACACTCACCCCCGCGGTCATCGCGGCGGCCGTCGAGACGCTGACCGTGCCCGACTCGGGCGAGCAGCCGGGAGCCCAGCGATGAGCGAGCACGACTGGACCGAGGTGGTCGGCGCGATCGGCATCTTCGGCTTCCTGATCAGCGTGGTCACTGTGACCGTCGTCCAGATCGCCAAGACCCGGCGGGCCCGGTACGAGGCGGCCCGCGCGGACGACTACCGCCAGCTCGCCGAGACGGCCGCGCAGGCCCAGGCGGAGAACACCCGACTGCTCGCGGCGATGGATGGCCGGCTGGGCGGGATGGAGACCCGGATGACCACGCTGGAACGCGTCCTGCGAGAGGTCGACTGACCCGGCGGGCGAGAGGCCCCGGGCCGTCGAGCGGCTACTCGACGGCCCGGGTGGAAGCAGCATCACCTCGCCCAGTGGGCGAGTTTCACCGGCAACGCTCCTTCGAGGAGAGGACAGCACCTCATGCTGCGCGTACGCAAATCCGCAGTGGTCTGGGCGGTCGCCCTGGCCCTCACCGCCGCCGGCCTGACCCCGGCGAGCCCGGCCGCCGCCCGACCACAGCCCGCCCCGACGATCGACTGGCGGCCCTGCGCCACGGACGCCAGCGCCGAGTGCGGCACCCTGTCGCTGCCGGTGGACTGGGACCGGCCCCGGGGTGAGCGCTTCGACCTGTCGTTGGCCCGCCGGGTCGCCGCCCCGTCCACCCGGCAGGGCGCGCTGGTCTTCGGCCCCGGCGGTCCGGGCGACAGCGGGGTCGACCGGGTGGTGAACGGCAGCTCCCGGTTCAGCGCCGACCTGCGTGCCCGGTTCGACATCGTCAGCTTCGACCCACGCGGCACCGGCGGCAGCCACCCGGTGATCTGTGCCCGGGACCTGCTCGCCCGGCAACCGCAGCTGATCGCCGACCAGGCCCAGTTCGACGCCGTCCTGGCCAACAACGCGCTGCTGCGCGCCGACTGCCGGGCCCGCACCGGGGCGCTCTACGACCACGTCGACAGCACCAGCGCCGCCCGTGACCTGGACGCGGTCCGCGCCGCGCTCGGCGAGCGGCAGCTGACCTTCCACGGCAGCTCGTACGGCACGGTGCTCGGGCAGCGGTACGCCGAGCTGTACCCCGACCGGGTCCGGGCCATGGTGCTGGAGGCGTCGATGGACCACAGCCTCGGCACCCGCGCCTTCCTGGACACCCAGGCAGTCACGGCGGAGGGCGCGTTCGACGAGTTCCTGGCCTGGTGCGCCCGCTCGGCCGACTGTGTCCTGCACGGTCGCGACGTGCGCGCCAGCTGGGCCGGGCTGCACGCCCGGGCGGAGCGGGGCTCGCTGCCCGACCCGGACCGGGCCGGGGCGGCGCTCGCACCGTTCGAGTTGAGCCGCCTCGCCCACAAGAAGCTCTACGACACCTGGCGGTGGCCGGAACTGGCCGAGTGGATCGTCCGACTGGAAGGCACCGCCACCACGTCCAGCGTCCGCCCGCTGGCGGACGAGGCCGTGGCCCCGTACCCCTTCGCGGTCTTCTGTCAGGACTGGAGCCTGCCGGTCCGGGACTACCGGGAGTACGTCGGACACCTGGGACGGGCGGCCCGGCTCGCGCCGGACCTGCGCTACCCGCCGGCGCTGTTCGCCCTGGTCACCTGCCTGGGAACCCCGACGCCGGTCGCCAACCCGCAGCATCGGCTACGGGTCGACACCGAGGTGCCGCTGCTGCTCGCCGCCACAGTGCACGACCCGGCCAGCGGCTACGGCTGGGCGCGCAACGTGGCGCGGCAGCTGGGCCGGCACGGCGCGCTGCTCACCTACCACGGGTGGGGACACGGCAGCTACACCAGCAGCCCGTGCGTGGCACGAGCCGTCGACGCCTATCTGATGGGTCAGGCGGTGCCCGCTCGGGGCGCCAGCTGCCCGGCCATCGAACCCGAGGTGTAACCCGCAGCCGTTGGCGGCCGTCGGGCGGTCGCGCCACCCGACGGCCGCCAGCGGTTTGCTCAGCGGCGTCGGGTGGCGCGGACAACCACGTCGTTCAGCGGGGCCTGGCGGCCCGGCATCGAGCGGCGCTGCTCCTCGGCGGTGACGATCTCCCAGCTGGCGCCGTCCAGGCCGGCGGTGATGTCCGCGACGGTGACCGACGCCTCGTCCGGCGGGTGGTGCCCGTGCCCGTGCCCGGTGGCTTCGGAGCTGTGCAGGTGCCCGACGATCAGCAGGGTGCCGCCGGGTGCGACCCACCCGGCGATGCGCTCGTAGAACGCCAGCTGCGGCATCGCGGGATGCGCGTAGTGCGTGGTGACCAGGTCGAACGGCGTTTCCGGGGCCCAGGCCGTCAGGTCCGCCGACACCCATCGCACCCGCTCGGACACCCCGCTCTCGGCCGCGCGTTCGGCGGCCCGGGCGAGGGCAACGGGGGCGATGTCGACAGCGGTGACCTGCCAGCCGTGGGCGGCGAGCCAGATCGCCTCGGCACCGGCGCCGCACCCGGCGTCCAGCGCCGAGCCCGGCGACAGGCCGCCGGTCTCCCGGGCCAGGTACGGGTGCGCGGGGCTGGTGCTCATCGCGCCGGGACGGCCGGGGTGCGCCTGCTGCCAGTGCCGCTCCCAGTAGTCCTTGTCGAACTCGTGCTGCTCGGTCATCGCTGCCTGCTCCTTCGCGCGTCGCCCACGACTGTGACCGGTGACCGGGGCAATGTGCAAAGTTAATTGCCGAAATGGCAAGATGTCACCGGTCACCCCTGGCCGGTCAGCCGGGCCGCCCGCACCTCCAGGTACCGCTGCTCCGGACGGCTCGTGGTGCCACGCGCCGCCGCCAGGTACGCCTCCCGCGCCGCACCGACCTCCCCGGCCAGCTCCAACAGGTGCGCCCGGACGGCGGCCAGCCGGTGGTGTCCCGCCGTGCGGTCGTCGGCGTCCAACGGCGTGAGCACCGCGAGCCCGGCCCGGGGCCCGTCCACCATGGCCACCGCCACCGCCTGGTTCAGGGTGACCATCGGGTTCGGCGCGACCCGGGCCAGCAGCCGGTAGAGCGCCACGATCTGCCGCCAGTCCGTCTCGGCCGCCGTGGGGGCTTCGGCGTGCACCGCGGCGATCGCCGCCTGGAGTTGGTACGGGCCGGGCGGCGACCAGGTCAACGCCTCGGTGATCAGCGCGACCCCCTCGGCGATGGCGGCGGCGTCCCACCGGGAGCGGTCCTGTTCGGCCAGCGGCACCAACTCTCCGTCCGGCCCCACCCGCGCCGCCCGGTGCGCGTCGGTCAGCAGCATCAGCGCCAGCAGCCCGGTCACCTCACCGTCGTCGGGCAGCAGCCCGCGGAGGATGCGGGCCAGCCGGATCGCCTCGCCGGTCAACTCGGCCCGGCGCAGGTCCGGGCCGCTGGACGCGGTGTAGCCCTCATTGAAGATCAGGTAGAGCACCCGCAGCACCGCCCCCAGCCGCTCGGCCCGGTCCGCCGGACCGGGCATGGTGAACCGGGCCCCGGCGGCCTCGATCCGCTGCTTGGCCCGCCGGATGCGTTGACTCATCGTCGCCTCGGGCACCAGGTGCGCCCGGGCGATCTGGGCGGTGCTGAGACCACCGACCGCCCGCAGGGTCAGCGCCACCTGCGCCGACCCGGGCAGCGCCGGGTGGCAGCAGAGGAACAGCAGCGTGAGGGTGTCGTCGTCGGCCGGAACGCTGGGCTCCGCGTCGGCCGCCGGCGCCACCCCGGCGTCCGCCGGCTCGCGTCGCGCCACCGCCACCTCGCGGTCCCGGCGCGCGCTCTCACTGCGCCACTCGTCGGTGAGCCGGCGGGTGGCCACGGTGAGCAACCAGGCGCGCGGATTGTCCGGTACGCCCTGCCCGGGCCACTGCGTCGCGGCGGCGAGCAACGCCTCCTGGACCGCGTCCTCGCACCTGTCGAACTGCCCGTGCCGACGGACCAGCAGGCCGAGGACCTGCGGCGCGAAGGTGCGCAGCAGGTCCTCGACCGTCCGGTCCTCGGTCACATCTCCGTCCCGGCCTCGTCCATGATCGGGCGGACCTCCATCGCGCCGCCGTACCGGACGTCCGGCCACCGGGCGGCGATCTCAGCGGCCCGCTGCGGGCTGTCACAGTCCACCGCCAGGTAACCCGCGAACTGCTCCTTGCTCTCCATGAACGGACCGTCGAGAACCTCGGGGCTGCCGTCGACGAGTCGGACCGTCAACGTCTGCGACGGATTGGCCAACGCCTGGCCGCCGATCAGCTCGCCGGTCTCGGTCAGCTCCTTCATGATCTCGTCGACCTCGCCGAAGAGGGCGGTGCGATCCTGCTCGCTCAGCCCCTCGGTGAAGCCGGGCCGGTTCCAGATCAGCAGCATGTACTTCACGGCGATGCTCCTCAGGCTCAGGTCGCACCCCGATCGGGGCGCGGCTCACCGGAGGGTCGGAGCCGTTCCCCCGATCCCTACCGCGTACCGAAGAAAAGCGCAGAAACCTGCGCCGAGGGCGGTCCCACGCCGCAGCGTTCAGCGCGGATCGGGTCGGCCGGGCACCTGTCGCGGTTTCCGACCGCCGCCGACGTCCAGCGACGCCCGGTCGGCGGCCGAGGTGCCGGACGACCAGCCCTCGGCATCGCGCACACTGAGCCGGCGGCGGGTGACCCCGGGGAAGAGCGTGTCCAGCCGCTCCCGGACCGCCTCGCCCCGCGCCGCGAGCACCGGCAACAACCGTTCCGCCCCGGCCGTTGCCTGGTCCGCGTCGGTGGCCGCCTCCGTGGCCGCCTCGGTGGCCGTTCGCAGCCGCTCACCGATCCGCAGCGCGAACGCGTTGAGGAAGGACTCGTCCCAGACCTTCGTCCGCCGCCCCGACCCCGGCCGCCGCTCGGCGCGCCCGCGCAGCATCGCCGCAGTGGCCTGGACCAGCAGCGACGTGTAGAGCAACTCCACCGCCACCAGATCGGCGGGCCAGCCCAGCACGGTGGCGAAGCCGAGATCGTCGGACCAGACCGCCTCGCACCGGTTTGCCGCCGCCACCTCCTGCACCAGCAGCGCCTTCGCGCCCGCGTACGGGGTGTCGGTGCTCAGCCGCACCCCGCCCGGCAGGTCGCCGCTCTCCGCCCCGGCGGCCAGCAGCGCCTCGTCGATGCTGTGCCGGGCGATGAGCTCCTGGGCCTTACCGGTCAACGCCTCCGCCTCCGCCGGGAAGGTGGTCGACTCGGCCTTGGCCAGCAGCGCGCGTACCCGATCGAGCATCGGTGACCCGCTGCGAGCCCGGCCGGTGGCGCGGGACAGCGCCGCGCCGCTGGTGCCCGGCGGTGGGCGCAGCACGGCGATCGGCGGCAGGCTCTCCACCAGCGCGAGAGTGTCCACGGCGGTCCGGAGCGCGTCCGCCCGGTCCAGCCCCTCCCGCGCCGCCCAGCTGGTCAGCACGCTGCGGTCGTCACCGGTGGTTGCCGCCAACGCGCGTAGCTGATCGTCCCACCAGGCCGGGACCGGCTCGGCCTGGTCGCGGCGCTGAGCCGCCATCGCGTCGCGGACCAACCGGGCGGCTCGGGCGTCGAGGCGCCGACCGGTGATCCGGTCCACGTCGACCGGCTGCCACCCGCGCGGCCACAGCCGGCCGAGAGCACGGACCAGGCGACGCAGCAGTGCCGCGTCCACAGCCGTGGTGCCGTCCGCGACGCCGGTGCCGACCATCAGGTGGTCCAGCTGCCGTTCGGCGTGCCGGACGTCAGTGCCGCGTACCGCCGCGAGCGCACTGGCGACGAGTTCGTCAGCGTCCGGCACGGGCACCTCCTTCTCGGGATCTCGCTGTGGCTGCACCTCAGGCTCCGGCCGTCGCTGCCTCTCCAGGCTCCATGATCATGCCGTCCGTGGCCCGGGAGTCGCGAAACGGGGAGGTCATCGGCCATCCGACCATCCGCCCGACCTTGATCAACACGGCTTCCTGGAAGTCGCGGTGTGCCGCTCAGCCGGACACCCCAGTTTCACCAAACCCGTGTTGATCACTCCTCGCGCGGTCGCCCGTCATCGGCTTCGCCGGCATGATTCGTCTGGTCCGTCGCCGCCCGCGTCGATCAAGAGGTTGGCGTCGCCACGGGCGGAGCCCTGACACCACACTCCTGATCAACACCGTGGTGGTATGTGTGTGGTGCACAACCCGCTGCTAACCTGGGTGGTGCAGGAGGCTCTCGCTTGAGGGTTCCCGCAGCCGCCTTAGGGCCCGCTCACGCGGGCCCTTCGTGCATCTGGCGGGCTGTGGGCGACCAGCACCAGGAGTGGTACCGCCGCTGCTCGACCCAGGACTAGAGCTTTTCGTTCGCCGCCGCCTCGCGTGGGTCGTGACCTGTGTTCAGCACGACCTCGTCGAGGGCTGTACTCAACGGGATGGCCACGTTGTCGGGGACCATCAGCGCACCTATCCAGTACCACCGGTCGGTGTACGACTCGTCCAGATAGGAGCAGCACCCACAAAGGATAAGACGTCGCTACACACTGTGTTTGGCTCGACTCGCCCTCTGCCAGCGGGTCGAAATGGTTCACCGACCACCTGGCTGTCAGGTGCGGCGCGGCCAACCGTTCAGGATTTCCTCGACCGGCATCGCGTCGCGCTGTGGGTCGGGTGCTGGGGTGGGCCTTTTCGGTGGTGTGCGCCCGAAGCGGGGTGCCGGTGCCGGTTGGATCTCGCCGTCCACCTCGACGAACGTGCCCCGGGCGGCGTTGTGTGGATGCTGGTGCGCCTCACCGGGGGCGAGCACTGGCGCGACGCACGCATCCAGGTCGGCGAAGACCGCCGTCCACTCGTCCCGGGTCCGCTCGGCGAACCGCGCGGTGAACCGGCGGCGCAGCTCGTCCCAGCCGCTCGGGTCGTACTGGGCCGGCAGGTCCGGGTCGTCGGCGAGGTCGAGGCCGGTGAGGAGTACGGCGTAGAAGGCCGGTTCCATCGCGCCGACGGCCATGAACCCGCCGTCGGCGGTGGCGTACGTGTCGTAGAACGGCGCCCCGCCGTCGAACATGTTGCGCCCGCGCGGCGCGGCCCACAGGCCGATGCCGAGCAGCCCGTGCAGGAACGAGGTGAGCAGCGCCGAACCGTCCACCATCGCCGCGTCGACCACCTGACCGAGGCCGGAGCGCTCCCGCTCCAGCAGCGCGGCCAGCACACCGACGGCAAGCAGCATGCCGCCGCCGCCGAAGTCGCCGAGCAGGTTCATCGGCGCGTACGGGCGTTCGCCGGCCCGGCCCAGCGGCTCCAACGCCCCGGCGACCGCGATGTAGTCGATGTCGTGCCCGGCTCGGGCGGCCAGCGGGCCGTCCTGCCCCCAGCCGGTCATCCGCGCGTACACCAGGCGGGGGTTGCGGGCCTGGCACACCTGCGGGCCGAAGCCGAGCCGCTCGGCCACCCCCGGCCGGTACGCCTCGACCAGCACGTCCGCGCGTTCGACAAGGTTCAGCAGGTCCGCCACCCCGGCCGGGGATTTCAGGTCCAGTGCGGTGACGCGCCGCCCGCGCTGCAACGGCCCGCCGGTCGGTGCGGCCAGCCGGCCTGCACCCGGTGCGCCCGGCCGGTCCACCCGCACCACGTCCGCGCCGAGGTCGGCGAGCACCATGCACCCGAACGGCGCCGGCGCGAGGCTGGCGAGCTCGACCACCCGTATCCCGGTGAGCGGACCGCCGCGCGTCGAGCCGTCCGGCGCAGTGCGCGGGCCGTTGTGCCCGGCAGCGCCCGGGTCGTCGGCCGGAGCCGAACCGTCGGGGCTCGGCCAGGAGGCCGTCACGCGACGCCCACCGGTTCGGCGGGGTGGTCGGCCGGGGCGGCGAGGCGGTCGACCAGGTCGGTCGGGGGCGTGAACCGGTCGCCGTAGCGGTTGGCCAACTCGCTGGCGCGGGCCGCGAAGCCGGCCGGGCCGCCCGCGTACTGCCGCACGTAGCGGATCACCCCTCCCGTCCAGGCGGGGAAGCCGATGCCGAAGATCGAGCCGATGTTGGCGTCGGTCTCGGTACGCAACACTCCCTCGTCGAGGCAGCGCAGCGCGTCCAGCGCCTCGGCGAAGAGCATCCGTTCCTGAAGGTCGGTGAACGGCACCGCCCGGCCGGCGTCGGTGATCAGGTCGGCGAGACCGGGCCACAGCCGTCCCCGGGTGCCGTCGTCGTAGGAGTAGAAGCCGCGTCCGGCGGCGCGCCCCGGCCGGTCGTACGCGTCGACCAGTTCGTCCACCAGGCGGTGCGCCGGCAGCGGCCGGAACTCGTCGCTGGCCGCCTCGAACTGGCGGCGGATCCGCTGGATCAGCGTGAGGCTGACCTCGTCGGCCAGCGCGAGGGGCCCGGTCGGGTAGCCGGCCTGGAGGGCGGCCTGTTCCACCGACGCGGCGGGGACACCGTCGGCGACCATGCCGATCGCCTCGTCCATGAACCGGCCGATCACCCGGCTGGTGAAGAAGCCCCGGCCGTCGTTGACCACGATCGGGGTCTTGCCGATCCGCCGGCCCAGGTCGAACGCGCGGGCCAGCGCCACGTCCCCGGTCCGTTCGCCGACCACGATCTCCAGCAGCGGCATCCGGTCCACCGGGGAGAAGAAGTGCATGCCGATGAAGTCCGCCGGCCGGTCCACTCCCTCGGCCAGCCCGGTGATCGGCAGGGTGGAGGTGTTGGAGGCGAGCAGCGCGTCGGGTGCCAGCACGGGCAGCACCTCGGCGAAGACCTGCTGTTTCAACGCCGGGTCCTCGAAGACCGCCTCGATCACCGCGTCGCAGCCGGCCAGGGCGTCCACCTGGTCGGTGGTGGTGATCCGGCCCAGCACGGCGCGGGCGTCCGCCTCCGTCGCCCGGCCCTTGCGGACCTTGCGGGCCAGCAGCCGTTCGGCGTGCTCGCGGGCCCGGCCGGCGGCCTCCGGCGTGACGTCCCTGACCACGACGTCCAGCCCGGCGGTGGCGCAGGCGTACGCGATGCCCGCGCCCATCATGCCGGCCCCGAGCACCGCCACCCGGCGTACCGGTGGGGCGTCCACGTCGGCCGGTCGGGCCGCGCCACCGTTGACGGCCTTCAGGTCGAAGAAGAAGGCACCGATCATGTTCTTGGCGACCTGCCCGGTGAGCAGGCCGATCAGGTGCCGGGTCTCCACGGTCAGGGCGGTCTCCAGGTCGACCTCTGCGCCCTCGACGGCGGCGGCCAGGATCGCCTCAGGAGCCGGTAGCCGGGCCCCCTTGAGCTGCTTGCGCAGGGTCGCCGGGAAGGCCGGCAACTGCGCGGCCAGTGACCGGCTGGCCGGTGTGCCGCCGGGCATCCGGTAGTCCGGGCGGTCCCACGGCTGCTTCGGCTGCGGGTTGGCCGCGATCCAGGCCCGCGCGCGGTCCAGCAGCTCCGCCGGCGTGGCCACCACCTCGTCGACGATCCCGGCGGACAGGGCGTCGGCCGGGCGCATCCGCCGGCCGGTGAGCAGCACCGTGGTCAGCGCACCGGCCAGGCCGAGCATCCGTACCGTCCGGGTGACGCCGCCGGCCCCGGGCAGCAGGCCCAGGGTCACCTCGGGCAGCCCGAGCCGGCTGTCGGGCGCGTCCAGCGCGATCCGGTGGTGGCAGGCGAGCGCGATCTCCAGGCCACCGCCGAGCGCGGAGCCGTTGACCGCCGCCACCACCGGCCGGCCCAGCGTCTCCAGGCGGCGCAGGTCCCGTTTGATGGTGCCGAGCAGGTCGGCCAGCGCGGGCGCGTCCTCGCGGGTGGCCTTGATCATCTCCGGCAGGTCGCCGCCGGCGAAGAACGTCGGCTTCGCGCTGGTCACGATGACCCCGACGAGATCGGGCTCGGCCTCCAACCGGTCGAGCGCCGCGCTCATCGAGGCGACGTACGCCCGGTTCATGGTGTTGGCGGACTGGGTGGGGTCGTCCAGCGTGAGCGTGACGATGCCGTCGGCGCCGCTGTCGTACCGGATGGTGTTTGTCATTGTCGTCCTCCGGGTCAGCAGCGTTCGAGAACGGTGGCGACGCCCATGCCGCCGCCGATGCAGAGGGTCACCACGGCGCGGCGCAGGTCGCGGCGCTCCAACTCGTCCAACGCGGTGCCGAGCAGCATCGCTCCGGTCGCGCCGAGCGGATGGCCGAGGGCGATCGCGCCGCCGTTGACGTTCACCCGGTCCGGGTCGAGGCCCAGGTCGCGGACGTACTTGAGGACCACCGCGGCGAACGCCTCGTTGATCTCGAAGAGGTCGATGTCGTCGACCGTCAGCCCGGCCACGGCGAGCGCCTTGTGGGTGGCCGGGATCGGGCCGGTCAACATCAGCGTCGGGTCGGCACCGGTGACCGCCGCGCCGACGATGCGGGCTCGTGGGGTGAGGCCGAGATCCTGACCCACCTGCTCCGACCCGATCAGCACCAGCGCGGCGCCGTCCACGATGCCGGACGAGTTGCCGGCGTGGTGGACGTGCTCGATCGCCTCCAACCAGTGGAACTTCTGCAACGCGACGGCGTCGAAGCCGGCCGCCTCACCCATCGTGGCGAAGGACGGGGTCAGCCGTGCCAGCGCCTCCCGGGTGGTCTCCGGGCGCGGGTGCTCGTCGACGGTGAGGATGTCCAGGCCGTTGCCGTCGCGGACCGGCACCAGCGAGCGGCCGAAGTATCCGCCGGCCATCGCCTTGGCGGCCCGCTCCTGCGACCGCAGCGCGTAGCCGTCCACGTCGTCGCGGGTGAAGCCCTCCAGGGTGGCGATCAGGTCGGCGCTGACGCCCTGCGGCACGAACGACGTGGCCAGCGCGGTCTGCGGGTCGGTGGCCCAGGCCGCCCCGTCGGAGCCCATCGGCACCCGGGACATCGACTCCACCCCGCCGGCCAGCAGCAGCTGCTCCCAGCCGGAGCGGATCCGGGCGGCGGCGGAGTTGACCGCCTCCAAACCGGAGGCGCAGAACCGGTTGAGCTGCACCCCGCCCACCTGGTCGGGCAGCCCGGCCAGCAGCGCGGCGGCCCGCGCCAGGTCGCCGCCCTGCTCGCCGACCGGGGTCACGATGCCGAGCAGCAGGTCCTCCAGCCGACCGACGTCCAGGCCGGGGTTGCGCTCGCGCAACGCGTCGATCAGGCCGACCACCAGGGAGATCGGTTTGACCCCGTGCAGCGCGCCGGTGTCCCGGCCGCGTCCGCGCGGGGTGCGGACCGCGTCATAGACGTACGCCTCAGAGGGCACGGGCGATCAACTCCTTCATGATCTCGTTGGTGCCGCCGTAGATCTTCTGGACGCGGGCGTCGGCGTACATGCGGGCGATCGGATATTCGGTCGTGTAGCCGTAGCCACCGAAGAGCTGCAGGCACCTGTCGACGACCTCGCACTGCCCGTCGGTGAGCCACGACTTCGCCATCGCCGCAGTGGCCACGTCCAGGTCACCCCGGTCGTGCCGGACGATGCAGTCGTCCAGGAAGACCCGGCTGACCCGGGCGCGGGTGGCGCACTCGGCGAGCACCATCCTGGTGTTCTGGTGTCCCATCAGGGGCTTGCCGAAGGCGGTGCGCTCCTTGGCGTACGCGACGGTCAGCGCGACCGCGCGTTCCATCGCCGCGACCGCGCCGACGCCGATGACCAGTCGTTCCTGCGGGAGTTGCTGCATGAGCTGGACGAAGCCCAGCCCTTCGGCGCCGCCGAGCAGGTTGGCCGCCGGCACCCGCAGCTCGTCGAAGAACAACTCGGCGGTGTCGTTGGCGTGCAGCCCGATCTTGGACAGCAGTCGGCCTCGCCGGAAGCCCTCCGGGTCGCCGCCCACCTCGCAGACCAGCAGCGAGACGCCAGCCGCCCGCTGCTCGGGGTCGGTCTTCACGGCCACGATGATCAGGTCGGCCAGGCCGCCGTTGGTGATGAACGTCTTCGCGCCGGTAACCAGGTAGTCGTCGCCGTCGCGGACCGCCCGGGTACGCATCGCCTGCAGATCGGAGCCGCCGTCCGGCTCGGTCATCGCGATCGCGCCGACCAGCTCACCGCTGCACAGGCCGGGCAGCCAGCGTCGCTTCTGCTCCTCGCTGCCGTACGCCACCAGGTAACCGGTGACGATGCCGCTGTGGACGGCCAGGCCGAGGCTGCTCTCCCCGGTGTACGCCTGCTCGTGCAGCATGACGGCCTCGTGGGTGAATCCGCCGCCACCGCCGCCGTACTCCTCGGGGACGGACAGGCCGAGCAGCCCCAGCTCGCCGGCGCGCCGGTAGTGCTCACGGTCCGGGTGGCCCTGCGCCAGCAGGCGTTCGGCGTGCGGCAACACCTCCTTGGTGAAGAAGGTGCGGGCCAGGTCGGCGAGGTCGTCGTGCTCCGGCTCGCGCCACGGTGAGGGGGAGCCGTCGGTCGGGGGAGTCGGCATGTGCACCACCCTCGCGCGCTGTTGGCGGCATGTCAATAAGCTGTGGGCGCGCACTGTTGCCAGGCTTGATCGACTCCGTTTCCTTGAAGTCGGGCCATGCGCCCGACCTTGATGCCCCGTCTTCAGCAGGGTCGAGTCGATCAAGGTGTGAGAGGCGTTGTGGGCGCGGCCCAGGTGGGCCTGAGCGGCGAGAATCGTGTCATGGGAACCACGCCTCCGGCCCTGCTCGACGGAGCCCGGGTCACGATGTTCGCCAACCTGGCACCGGGCCAGTTGCCGACGGGGGCGACACACCACTCCGTCGCCGACTTCGCAGAAGTGGTCGCCGATCTGGCGATAGCCCGCTATGGCGGAGTCGAAGGTGATCCGGAGGCCTAGCGTCGCTGGCAGGGGCAGCGCGGCCGCTGGGCTACGTGCGCTGAAGGGTTTTACTCGGCCTCGTCGCCATCCGTCGGGCGCGGCGGGCGGTGCTCGGCGATCCACGCTTCGACATCGGCGCGCAGCCACACCGTCGTGCCGTGCAGTCGCTGGAACGGCGCGGGGAACGTGGGGTAACGGATGAGCTGACGCATGCGGGTGCGGCTCACGCCGAGCAGGTCTTGCACCTCGTGCGGACCGACCAGTGGACCCGGGACTTCACCCATCACTCGACGGTAGGGCGATCAGGAATGCCTAATTGCGTCTACCTACTTGCGCAGTCCTTCCGAATGGGTGAGGGTGAACACGACGATGCAGCCACGGGCGAGCCACCTGGGCAGCGTGAGCGATGGGAGGGGTGCTGGTGGATCAGGCAACGGAGTTGGCGTGGTTGCGGGAGCGGGTCGGGGGTCTGGAGACAGCGCTGCACTGTGCGCGGAGGGAGTTGTTCGATCTCCGTTGTCGGCTGACGTTGATCGGCCGGGTGGTCCAGGACGTCGACCGGGTGCAGCGGGCGCCTGGGGTCGCCGTCGGTGCGATCAACGCGGCGCTCTACTTCGAGGCGTCCAATCTGCGTCACCTGGGACGGCACGTGGTTCGGCGTCGCCGAGGCGTGCGGTGATCAGGTGACGAAAAGTAGGTCCGGAGCGGCTTCCACAGCTCTTTCTCATCACATGATCAAGGTGCGGTCGCTCCTGACACCGAGGGTGATGCGGTGAGCTGCCGATAGGGTCGGGCAGATGAGTGTCGAGACGGCTCCCCGTCGCCGCCGTCTGGAGCCGGACGCCAGGCGCGGCCAGATCCTGGCCTGTGCGGTCCGGTTGTTCGGTGAGCGCCCGTACGCGGATGTGTCGACCACCGACGTTGCCCGCGAGGCAGGTGTCGCTCGCGGCCTGGTCAACCACTACTTCGGTGCGAAGAAGGACCTCTACCTGGAGGTCGTCCGGGTAATGGTGACCATCCCCGAGGTTGCCCTGGAGCGGCTACCCAAGGGTGACCTCCGGACCCGGGTCGACGCCAGCGTCACCTGGTTCCTCGACGTGGTGTCCCGGCACAGCACGTCTTGGCTGGCTGCGGTCACCGCGCGGGGGATGGGCGGGGACGCCGACGTGGAGCGGGTGTTGGCCGAGGCCGAGGAGGTCGCCGCGGACCGCATGCTCGTCGCCGTCGGGTTGGCCGGCGAGGCGCGGCACCGCGAGGACCTGCGCGGGATGGTCCGGGCGTACGGCGGGCTGGCCACGTCGACAGCCCGGGAGTGGCTTCAGCGCGAGGCGCTGACCCGCGAACAGGTACACCTCCTGCTGACCACCACCCTGCTGACCATCGTCGAACAGGTCATCCCGCAGGTCCTCGCCGGCGACCCGTCCTGACCGGGGTCGCCCTCGCGTCTGCACTCGTGTTGGCCGCCATTCGGTCAAACGGGCGTTTCCGCAGTTCAGGGCTTTGACAACGGGCAACTTTATCGCCAATCCTCAATGTCGAATTGTTTCCGTTCGAGAGGATTGGTAGAGAAGTGAGAAGTTTGCCGATCGGGTGGACCGTCGCGGCGGTCCTGGCCCTGACGACAGCGTTGACCCCGGCGGCATCGGCCGCCCCGATGCCGCAGCCCGACCCTGCGACCACCCGGGTCAGTGTGTCCAGCGCCGAGGTCCAGGGAAACACGCGCAGTGCCGCCAGCAGTGTCTCGCGTACCGGTCGATTCGTCTCGTTCGAATCGGGTTCCACGAACTTGGTGCCGGGGGACACCAACGGCACCTTCGACATCTTTGCCCGGGATCGGCTCCTGGGCACCACAGCTCTGGTCAGCCTCTCCAGCACTGGCGCCCAGGGTAATGACGTGAGCTTCGGCTCTGCGACCAGCGGCACCGGCCGCTACGTCGCCTTCATCTCCGCCGCCTCCAACCTGGTGCCGGGGGACACCAACGGCGTCCTCGACATCTTCGTTCGGGACCGCCTCCTGTCGACTACCAGCCGGGTCAGCCTTCCCGCAGCGGGCGGGCAGGGAGACGGTGAGAGCACCGTGCCGAGCATCAGCTACGACGGGCGCTACGTCAGCTTCACCTCGTACGCGACAAATCTCGTCCCCGGGGACACCAACGGCGTGCCGGATGTCTTCGTCCGCGACCGGTTGCTCGGGACGACCACCCGGGTCAGCGTCTCCAGCGCGGGCGCACAGAGCAACGGGCCGAGCGGGTTTACCTCGACGATGATCAGCGGTGCGGGGCGCTACGTGATCTTCTACTCGGAGGCGTCCAACCTGGTGCCGGGCGACACCAACGGTGTCGCGGACATCTTCGTCCGGGACCTGCTGCTCGCCACCACCATCCGGGTCAGTGTGTCCTCCGCCGCTGCCCAGGGCGACGGCGACAGCAGTGGGCCGGCGATCAGCGCCGACGGCCGCTTCGCCGCCTTCAGTTCCTGGTCGTCCAACCTGGTGCCGGGCGACACCAACGGCTACGAGGATGTCTTCGTCCGGGACCTGATCACCGGAGTGACCCGGCGGGTGAGCGTCGCCTCTGATGGCGCACAGGCCGAAGGCTTCAGCAACCAACCTGCGCTCAGTGGCGACGGCCTCCGAGTCGCCTTCGTCTCGACCGCGTCCAACCTGGTGCCCGGGGATACCAACGTTGGCGAGGAAGTCTTCCTGCACGAGTGGCCCACCGGCACTACCACCCGGTTGAGCGTGTCCGCCGCGGGTGAGCAGGCCAACGACCGGAGCAACGACCCGTCGATCGACTACAGCGGCCGATTCGTCTCCTTCACCTCGTACGCCACCAACCTGGTGTTCGACGACACCAACAACAGCCTGGACGTGTTCGGCCGCCACGCGGGGAAGCCCAACACCCAGCCACCCCCGGGCTGAACGTTGTCTTCGGGGTGAAGGCTGCGGCCAAACCGCCGAAGCTCAGGCGGCGCGGCGGTCGCCGGCCCGACGCGTGGCCTGACCTGCACGCGCCGCCGGTGCGGCGTAGCGGTCGGCCGCCTGGGCTGGATACGAATCGGGGCGTACCACCCGCAGCGGCCGGTCCACCTCGTCCGCGCCGAACCGCCAGCGCGACGGCGCCGGCTGCCGCTGCGGCGCGGGTCCGCCGGGGCGCAGACCGGGCCGGGACAGCAGCACGGTGATCAGGTAGCCGACCACCAGGAACCCGTGGCTGATCAGGCGTTCCCCGCCCACCGATCCGGTGGCCAGGTCGTTGACCGACAGCAGCAGCAACGTGCCGACGAACGCGCTGAGCATCGGCAGCAGCCCGGCGGGCGGGCTGCGGCGCAGCGCCACGAACAGGAACCCCGCGCCCACCGCCACGTTCCACGCCGCCGACTCGTGCCACAGGTGCTGGCCGGTGGGGTGCAGGTGGTCGGCGGTGGCGCCCCGTCCCACCTGGGCCAGGCCGAGCACCAACTGCACCGCGCCGAGCAGCCCGAGCGCCGACCGCAGGCCGACGACGAGCGCAGCGCGGCCGGGCAGGCGGGGCCGCCAGCGCGACCGGCGGACCGGCGGCGTGTCACCGGCGCTGGCAGCCGCGTCGCCAGCGGCGCTGCCACCGACGGCGGCCAGGATCGCCGCCGTCCGGTCCGGCACCTCCACCACCAGTCGGGTACGAACCCGACGGGTCAGCGCTGCCGCCGCCGTGAACCAGGCCCGGCAATCGGCGCACCCGTCGAGGTGCCCCTGCACCGCCGTCAGTTCGGCGGCGGTCTCCTCCCCGTCCAGTTGCGCGGACAGGACCTCCCGCCACTGCTCACACCCCATGTACCGGTAGTCGCTCCGGCAGCCGCTCCGGTTCCCGGCGACAGTGACTGGTTGTGGAATACTCGCCGGATCATGACGCGTTACGGCCTGCTGATCCTGCCCGCCACCAACCGGGTGTACGCCCGCGCCGCCGTCGACCTCACCCAGGCGGAGCTGGAGATCTTCGGCCGCTCGGCGCTGGACGGTCGGATCGGCGAGCTGGACACCGCTGTCGTCGGAGGGGCGTCGTACATCACGTTCACCGGTGACGGGCTGACGGAGCGTGACCTGGCCGTGCTGGGCAACCTCTCCGCCGGGTACGCATTGTTCGAGATCGTCGGCGAGCTGCTGCGGCCGATCGAGTGGAGCCGGCTGGACCGCTACGACGACGACCTGCTCACCATCCAGAAGTACCCGGGCAAGACCAACGAGCAGTTCACCAAGCTGCTGCTCAACGTCACACTGCTCGCCTCGGCCTGGGCCACCGAGATGACCAGCCGCCGGTTCCGGGTGCTCGACCCGCTCTGCGGTCGGGGCACCACCCTCAACCAGGCGCTGATGTACGGCTTCGACGCGGCCGGGATCGAGCGCGACCAGAAGGACGTCGAGGCGTACCGGGCGTTCGTCACCACCTGGTTGAAGCAGAAGCGGGTCAAGCACCGGGTGCTGGAGTCGGGGCCGGTGCGGCGGGAACGCAAGGTGGTCGGCCGGCGGGTGCGGATCGAGCTGGCGCCGACCCGCGAGGAGCACAAGGCCGGCCAGACTCAGCTGCTGGACGTGGTGAACGCCGACACCGCCCGGTCGGCGGAGTTCTTCCGCCCGCAGACCGTGGACCTGGTCGTCGCCGACGCGCCGTACGGCGTGCAGCACGGCAGTCGTACCGCTGGGCAGGGGTTGACCCGCGACCCGCTGGCGCTGCTCGCGGACGCCGCCCCGGTCTGGGCCGGGTTGTTGCGCCCCGGCGGTGCGTTGGGGATCTCCTGGAACACCCACGTCGCCAGCCGGGACGACGCGGCGGCGGCCCTGGCCGACGCCGGCCTGACCGTCGTCGACGAGGAGCCCTACCGCGCGCTGCGGCACCGGGTCGATCAGTCGATCATGCGCGACGTGCTGGTGGCCCGCCGCCCGGCCTGACCCGCCCGCGCGCCCGCGCGCCCGCGCTTCCGATCCCGCACCACCCGCCGGCCCGCACCCCTGGTGGCTCTCGTACGCCCTTTGCTCTGCACCCGCGCAGGCGACGCTCACGGCCGGTAGCTGGCGCCTCCGCGGGTGCAGAGCAAAGGGCGGCGGGGTCATCCGCGACCGGCGGGCGAGGTCGACCCGTGTAACCGGCCTCGACCTCGCGGGCGGCCGAGTTTGTGCCGCATTTCACCTGTTCGGGTGCCCGCGTGAAAACCGCGTCAAGAAAAGGTTCGCCGCCGTCATGGGTGCGTTATGACCCCTGCCGTCCGGCGGGTGGTGGGGCTTTGATTGCCCGGCGCGACCGGAAGGCGGTCGCGACGAACCTTTCCGGTATGAGGAGTCAGCGTGTCTGACGTGGTGTTCGTGGTCCTGACGGTGGCGCTGTTCGCAGCGCTCGCCCTGGTGGTCCGGGCGGTGGAGAAGCTGTGAACGCGGTAAACGCCGTCGGTCTGGTGCTCGCGGTGGTCCTGGGCGCGTTCCTGGTGTTCGCCCTGCTGTTCCCGGAGCGCTTCTGATGACCATGACAACAGCGGGCGTCATCTTCGTGCTGACGCTGGTGGCGGCGATCGTCGCCGTCTACAAGCCGTTCGGCGACCACATGTTCCGGGCGGTCTCCGGCACCAGACAGTCGCGGGTCGAGCGGGGCATCTACCGCCTGGTCGGGGTCAACCCCGCCGCCGAGCAGACCTGGGGCGTGTACGCCCGCAGCGTGCTGGCGTTCTCCGCGGTCTCGATCCTGTTCCTGTACCTGTTCCAGCGGGTGCAGAACCACCTGTGGCTGTCGCTGGGCTTCGACCCGGTGGTGCCGCACGGGGCGTGGAACACGGCGGTGTCGTTCGTGACGAACACCAACTGGCAGTCGTACTCGGGTGAGTCGACGATGGGTCACCTGGTGCAGATGGCCGGCCTGGCCGTGCAGAACTTCGTCTCGGCGGCGGTCGGCATCGCGGTGGCTGTCGCGCTGGTGCGCGGCTTCGCCCGCAGCCGCACCGGGCAGCTCGGCAACTTCTGGGTCGACCTGACCCGGATCGTGCTGCGCATCCTGCTGCCCATCGCCGTGCTCGGCGCCATCGCGCTGATGATCGGCGGGGCGGTGCAGAACCTCTCCGGTGGCACCGACGTGACCACGTTGACCGGCGGCACCCAGACCATCACCGGTGGTCCGGTCGCCAGCCAGGAAGTGATCAAGGAGCTGGGCACCAACGGTGGCGGCTTCTACAACGTCAACAGCGCCCACCCGTTCGAGAACCCGACCGCCTGGACGAACTGGCTGGAGATCTTCCTGATCCTGCTGATCCCGTTCAGCCTGCCCCGGGTGTTCGGCCGGATGGTCGGGCAGAACCGCCAGGGGTACGCCATCGCCGCGGTGATGGGCATCCTGGCCGTCGCCAGCATCGCCATCACCAACATCTTCGAGCTGGCCGGCCACGGCACGGTGCCGCAGGCCGTCGGCGCGGCGCTGGAGGGCAAGGAGGTGCGGTTCGACGTGTCGAACTCGGCCACCTTCGCCGCCGCCACCACGCTCACCTCGACCGGTGCGGTGAACTCGTTCCACGACTCGTTCACCTCGCTCGGCGGCATGATGACGATGGTCAACATGATGCTCGGCGAGGTCGCGCCGGGCGGCACCGGCTCCGGTCTCTACGGCCTGCTCATCCTCGCGGTGATCACGGTCTTCGTGGCCGGGCTGATGGTCGGCCGCACGCCGGAGTACCTGGGCAAGAAGATCGGGTCGCGCGAGATCAAGTTCGCCTCGCTCTACTTCCTGATCACACCGATCCTGGTGCTGGTCGGTACGGCGGCGGCGTTCGCCACCGGCAACAACGCCACGGCGCTCAACGTCGGCCCGCACGGCCTCTCCGAGGTGCTGTACGCGTTCACCTCGGCCAGCAACAACAACGGCTCCGCCTTCGGCGGCATCACCGTCAACACCACCTGGTGGGACACCGCACTCGGGTTGTGCATGCTGCTGGGCCGGTTCCTGCCGCTCATCTTCGTGCTCGCGTTGGCCGGTTCGCTGGCCCGCCAGGCACCCACCCCCGTGTCCGAGGGCACCCTGCCGACCCACCGACCGCTGTTCATCGGCATGGTCGTCGGCGTCACCGTGGTCCTCGTCGCGCTGACCTTCCTGCCCGCGCTCGCGCTCGGCCCGTTGGCAGAGGGGCTCTGACCACCATGAGGAACGAGGACATGTCCGTGACATCCGGGCAACTCGCCACCGGCGGCAACCGGATCGGCGGGGGCCTGCTCGACCCCAAGCAGTTGGTCCGGTCCCTGCCGGACGCGGTACGCAAGCTCAACCCCGCCACCCTGTGGCGCAACCCGGTGATGCTGATCGTCGAGGTCGGCGCGGCCTTCACCACCGTCCTGGCGGTGACCGACCCGTCCGTGTTCGCCTGGGCGATCACCACCTGGCTCTGGCTGACAGTGGTCTTCGCCAACCTGGCCGAGGCCGTCGCCGAGGGTCGGGGCAAGGCCCAGGCGGCGACCCTGCGGCAGGCGAAGAAGGACACCATCGCCACCCGCCTGATCGACTGGAAGCCGGGCGCCCGGGCCAACACCTACCGCGACGAGGCGGTGCCCGCGCCTGACCTGTGTCAGGGCGACATCGTGCTGGTCGAGTCGGGCGGCATCATCCCCGGCGACGGCGACATCGTCGAGGGCATCGCCAGCGTCGACGAGTCGGCGATCACCGGCGAGTCGGCCCCGGTCATCCGGGAGTCCGGCGGCGACCGCAGCGCGGTCACCGGCGGTACCAAGGTGCTCTCCGACCAGATCATCGTGAAGATCACCCAGAAGCCGGGGGAGAGCTTCATCGACCGGATGATCGCCCTGGTCGAGGGCGCCAACCGACAGAAGACGCCGAACGAGATCGCGCTGAACATC
Source organism: Micromonospora sp. DH14 (assembly GCF_029809455.1). Taxonomy (NCBI): domain Bacteria; kingdom Bacillati; phylum Actinomycetota; class Actinomycetes; order Micromonosporales; family Micromonosporaceae; genus Micromonospora; species Micromonospora sp. DH14. The sequence continues at coordinate 402,309 of NZ_JARVKT010000001.1, forward strand.
CTGCTCGCCGCGCTCACGATCATCTTCCTGCTGGCCGTGGTGACCCTCCAGCCCTTGGCGATCTTCTCCAAGGCGTACCAGGCGGCCGCACCGGACAGCGGGGCGATCACCGACTCCGGCGTCACCGGGGTGGTGCTGATCTCGCTGCTGGTCTGCCTGATCCCCACCACCATCGGCGCGCTGCTCTCCGCCATCGGCATCGCCGGCATGGACCGCCTCGTCCAGCGCAACGTCCTGGCCATGAGCGGCCGGGCCGTCGAGGCGGCCGGCGACGTCAACACCCTGCTGCTGGACAAGACCGGCACCATCACCCTGGGCAACCGGCAGGCCGCCGAGTTCGTACCGGTCGAGGGGGTCGACGCCGCGACAGTTGCCGACGCCGCGCAGCTGTCCAGCCTGGCCGACGAGACCCCCGAGGGGCGTTCGGTGGTGGTGCTGGCGAAGAACGAGTTCGGGCTGCGCGAGCGCGAGCCCGGCGTGATGCCGCACGCCACCTTCGTGCCGTTCACCGCGCAGACCCGGATGAGCGGCGTCGACCTCACCCCCGACGCCAGCGTGGACGGCGGCGCGTCGGGCACCGGCCGTCGGGTCCGCAAGGGCGCCGCCGCAGCGGTGATGAAGTGGGTACGCGAGAACGGCGGCCACCCCACCGAGCAGGTCGGCGAGATCGTGGACGCGATCAGCGGCACCGGCGGCACCCCGCTGGTGGTCGCCGAGCACGTCGACGGTGAGCCCGCCCGCGCGTTGGGCGTCATCCACCTCAAGGACGTGGTCAAGTCCGGCATGCGGGAGCGGTTCGACGAGATGCGCCGGATGGGCATCCGGACCGTGATGATCACCGGCGACAACCCGCGTACCGCGAAGGCGATCGCCGACGAGGCCGGGGTGGACGACTTCCTGGCCGAGGCGACGCCGGAGGACAAGCTCGCCCTGATCAAGCGGGAGCAGGAGGGCGGCCGGCTGGTCGCGATGACCGGCGACGGCACCAACGACGCGCCGGCGCTCGCCCAGGCCGACGTCGGGGTGGCCATGAACACCGGCACGTCGGCAGCGAAGGAGGCCGGCAACATGGTCGACCTCGACTCCGACCCGACCAAGCTGATCGAGATCGTCGAGATCGGCAAGCAGTTGCTGATCACCCGCGGCGCGCTCACCACGTTCAGCATCTCCAACGACATCGCGAAGTACTTCGCGATCATCCCGGCCATGTTCGCCGGCCTCTACCCGAGCCTGGACGCGCTGAACATCATGCGGCTGTCCAGCCCGGAGTCGGCGATCCTCTCCGCCGTCATCTTCAACGCCCTGGTGATCATCGCGCTGATCCCGCTCGCCCTGCGCGGCGTGCGGTACCGGCCGGCCACCGCGTCGAAGCTGCTCAGCCGCAACCTCCTGGTCTACGGGCTGGGCGGCATCATCGTGCCGTTCATCGGGATCAAGCTCATCGACCTGCTCATCCAGTTCTTCCCGGGGATTTCGTGATGCGTCTACCCACCTGGATCGCCCAACACCTCGCCGCGCTGCGCGCCGTGCTCGTCTTCACGGTGCTGCTCGGCCTGGTCTACCCGTTGGCCCTGGTGGCGCTCGGCCAACTGCCCGGCCTCCACCACAAGGCCGACGGCTCGCTGATCGTCTCGAACGGAACGACGGTCGGCAGCGCGCTGATCGGCCAGTCCTTCACCGACGCCGACGGCAACCCGGTCGCCCGCTACTTCCAGTCCCGCCCGTCGGCCGCCGGTGACGGCTACGACCCGACCTCCACCTCGGCCAGCAACCTGGGCCCGGAGAGCGTCGTCGACACCATCGCCACCGACCCGGAGGAGTCCAGCGAAAGCCTGCTCACCCAGGTCTGCGGGCGCAGCAAGGCCGTCGGTGAACTCAACGGCGTCGACGGCAGCCGCCCGTACTGCACCGACGACGGGGTGGGTGCCGTGCTCGCGGTCTTCCGCGCGGACGGTCTGACCGGCCCGGTGACCCGGGTGGTCAGCGTCAACCAGGCCGCCCCGGCGACTCCGTTCGTCACCGAGTACCAGGGGGTGATGGTGGAGCCGGCCCAGCCCGGCGAGGACTACGTGGCCGCCGGTGGGGTGGTCACCCCGATCCGGGGCGACGCGCCCGCCGACCCGGCGGTGCCCGCCGACCCGGTCACCGCCAGCGCCAGCGGTCTCGACCCGCAGATCAGCCCGGCGTACGCGGAGTTGCAGGTGAACCGGGTCGCGCGGGAGCGCGGCGCGGACCCGGCGGCGGTTCGCAAGCTGGTCGAGGAGCACACCAGCGGGCGGGCGCTCGGCTTCATGGGGGAGCCCGGCGTGAACGTGTTGGAGCTGAACCTCGCCCTCGACAGGCAGTTCCCCGCACGCTGAGCACCCGCGCCGGTGGGGCCGCGCCGATCGGGCGCGGCCCCACCGGCCGACCTGACCAGGGAGGATGGTCCCCGTGCCACGCGGAGAACTGCGCATCTATCTCGGCGCCGCCCCCGGCGTCGGCAAGACGTACGCCATGTTGGAGGAGGCCCAGCGGCGGGCCGCGCGCGGCACCGACGTGGTGATCGGCTTCGTGGAGACCCACGGTCGGCAGCACACCGCCGAGATGCTCGGCGACCTGGAGCAGGTGCCCCGTCGGGCGATGACCTACCGGGGCGCCGAGTTCACCGAGATGGACCTGGACGCGGTGCTGGCCCGCCGGCCCGAGGTCGCCGTGGTCGACGAGTTGGCGCACACCAACGTGCCCGGGTCCCGGCACGACAAGCGCTGGCAGGACGTCCAGGAGCTGCTCGACGCGGGGATCGACGTGCTGTCCACCGTCAACGTGCAGCACCTGGAGTCGGTCAACGACGTCGTCGCGCAGATCACCGGCACGACCCAGCGGGAGACCGTGCCGGACGAGATCGTCCGCGCCGCCGAGCAGGTCGAGCTGGTCGACATGACCCCGGAGGCGCTGCGCCGCCGGATGGCGCACGGCAACATCTACCGACCCGACAAGATCGACGCCGCGTTGGGCAACTACTTCCGGGTCGGCAACCTCACCGCACTGCGCGAGTTGGCGCTGCTCTGGCTGGCCGACAAGGTCGACGAGCAGCTCGACCGCTACCGCAGCCAGCAGGGCATCGCCGCGACCTGGGAGGCCCGGGAACGGGTGGTGGTCGCGCTGACCGGTGGGCCCGAGGGGGAGACGCTGATCCGTCGGGCCGCCCGGGTCGCCGCCCGCAGCAAGGGCGCCGACCTGCTCGCCGTGCACGTGGCCCGCAGCGACGGCCTGGCCGGCGCCGACCCCGCCCAGCTGGCCCGCCAACGGGTGCTCGTGGAGAGCCTGGGCGGCACGTACCACCAGGTGCTCGGCACCGACGTGCCGGCTGCGTTGCTGGACTTCGCCCAGGGTGTGAACGCCACCCAACTGGTGCTCGGGGCCAGCCGGCGGGGCCGGCTCGCGCAGATCTTCGCCCGGGGTGTCGGGGTGACCACCACCGCGCTCTCCGGCTCGATCGACGTGCACCTGGTCACCCACAAGCAGGCCGGCAAGGGCCGCCGGGCGGCGGCCGTGCCGGCGGCGTTGTCCCGCCGCCGCCGACTGCTCGGCTTCGGCCTCGCGGTGCTGGGCATGCCGCTGCTCACAGTGCTGCTGCGGACCCTGCCCGACCTGACGCTGACAAACGACATCCTGCTGTTCCTCGCCGGGGTGGTCGGCGTCGCGCTGGTCGGCGGGGTGTGGCCGGCCCTGGTCGCCGCGCTCGGCGGAAGCCTGCTGCTCAACTGGTTCTTCACCCCGCCCTTCAAGACACTGACCATCGCCGAGGCGGACAACCTGCTCGCCCTGGCCGTCTTCGTCGGGGTGGCGCTGGCGGTGAGCTGGATCGTCGACGTGGCCGCCCGGCGTACCCGGGAGGCCGCGCGGGCCGCCGCCGACGCGCAGACCCTCGCCGCCGTCGCCGGTGGCGTGCTGCGCGGCGAACGCCCCCTGCCCGCCCTGCTGGACCAGATCCGGGAGACCTTCGGGCTGCGCGCGGTGAGCGTGCTGGAGCTGGCCGAGGAGGCGAGCGGGCGTCCGGAACGGGCCCGCGAGGAGCATGCCTGGTGCGTGGTGGCCAGCGTCGGCGAGCAGCCGGCCTGCACCCCCGACGGCGGCGAGACGGCGGTACCCGTCGACGAGCGGATCACCGTCGTGCTCAGCGGTCGACGGCTGGAGGCCGCCGACCGGCGGATCGTCGAGGCGTTCGCCGCCCAGGCCGCCGTCGCGCTACGCCAGGAACGACTCGCCGAGGAGGCCGCCACCGCCCGACCGCTCGCCGCCGCCGACCGGATGCGCACCGCGCTGCTCGCCGCGGTCAGCCACGACCTGCGTACGCCGCTGGCGTCCGCGAAGGCGGCGGTGACCAGCCTGCGCAGCCACGACATCGAGTTCGACGAGTCCGACCGCGAGGAGTTGCTGGAGACCGCCGAGGAGTCGCTGGACCGGCTCGCCCGGCTGGTCGCGAACCTGCTGGACATGAGCCGGCTCCAGGCGGGTGTGCTGGGCATCTCGGCGACCGCCGTCGGCCTGGAGGACGCCGTACCCCTGGCGCTCGACGAACTTGGCCCGGCGGCCGCGACCGTCGGCACGGACATCCCGGCCGACCTGCCGGCGGCCACCGCCGACCCGGGCCTGCTGGAACGGGTGCTGGTCAACGTCGTCGCCAACGCGCTGCGTTACAGCCCACCCGACCAGCCGCCGGTGATCACCGCCAGCGCGCACGCAGGTCAGGTGGAGCTGCGGGTGATCGACCGGGGTCCGGGTATCCCGGAGGACCAGTGGGAGCACGTCTTCCTGCCGTTCCAACGCCTCGGCGACCGGGACAACCAGACCGGTGTCGGTCTCGGTCTCGCCCTGTCCCGGGGGTTGGCCGAGGCGATGGGTGGCAGCATCACCCCGGAGACCACCCCCGGCGGTGGGCTCACCATGGTGCTGCGGCTGCCGGCTGCCGTGCAGACCAGCTCGGAGGGGCCCCCGGAATGACGCGCATCCTGGTCGTCGACGACGAACCGCAGATCCTGCGTGCCCTGCGGATCAACCTGCGGGCTCGCCGGTACGACGTGGACGTCGCCGCGACCGGGGCCGCCGCGTTGAGGGCCGCCGCCAGCCACCCACCCGACCTGGTGGTGCTCGACCTCGGCCTGCCCGACATCGACGGTGTGGAGGTGATCCGGGGCCTGCGCGGGTGGACCACAGTGCCGATCATCGTGCTCTCCGGCCGGGCCGGCAGCGAGGACAAGGTAGCGGCGCTCGACGCGGGTGCGGATGACTACGTCACCAAGCCGTTCGGGGTCGAGGAGTTGCTGGCCCGCATCCGCGCGGTGACCCGCCGCCTCGGCGCGCCCAGCGAGGCGGTGCCGGCGTTGCGGATCGGTCAGCACACCGTCGACCTGGCCGACCACAGCGTGCGCAGGGACGACGGCACCGAGGTCAAGCTGACCCCCACCCAGTGGAGCGTGCTGGAGAAGCTGCTGCGGCACCCCGGCAAGCTGGTCAGTCAACGGCAGCTCCTGCAGGACGTGTGGGGGCCGGAGTACCAGAACGAGACCAACTACCTGCGGCAGTATCTTGCCCAGCTGCGGCGCAAGCTGGAGGACGACCCGGCTCGCCCCCGGCACCTCATCACCGAGCCGGGAATGGGCTACCGCTACCGCCCCTGACCCGTTGACACCCGCCGGCAGAGATTGAAGAATTTCGCTAGCAGCGGCAGCGGCGTGCTTCTGTAACCGTCCCCTCCGGTTACCCCTCGGGAGTTCGCCGTGTCAGTGCCCCTGTCCCGCCGCCGTCTGCTGACCGCCGGCGGTGCCGGCCTCGTCCTGGCCGGTCTCTCCGACCCGTTCCGGGCCGGTCCCGCCCGAGCCGCCGTCACCACCGCCGACCTGGTCGTCTACGGCGCCACCTCCGGTGGGCTGGCCGCCGCGATCACCATGCGCCGACTCGGCCACACCGCCGTCGTGGTCGAGCCCACCAGCCACGTCGGCGGGCTGAGCACCGCCGGGCTGGGCGCCACCGACACCGGGGTCCAGGCGTCCATCGGCGGGCTGGCCGCCGAGTTCTACCGCCGGGTGTACGTCAAGTACCACGGCGGCACCCTCACGCCGACGTCGCCGCTGCGGATGACCTTCGAACCGCGCGTCGCCGCCGCCGTCTTCGCCGAGATGCTGGCCGAGGCCGGCGTCCCCGTGGTCGTCGGCGCGCGGCTGTCCGGCCTCGGCCGCAGCGGCAACCGGATCACGGAGTTGCGCACCGAGGACGGGTCGATCTACTCCGGCGGCGTGTTCGTCGACGCGACCTACGAGGGCGACCTGCTGGCCATGGCCGGGGTGGGGTTCACCGTCGGGCGGGAGTCCAACGACACCTACGGCGAGACGATCAACGGGGTGCAGTCCCGCAACACCCACCAGTTCGTCTACCCCGTCGACCCGTACGTGACGGCCGGCTCGCCCGCGAGTGGTCTGCTGCCGGGCATCTCCGCCGCCCCGCTCGCCCCGCAGGGCAGCGGCGACGACCGGATCCAGGCGTACTGCTTCCGGATGTGCCTCACCCAGGCGGCCAACCGGATCCCGTTCGGCAGGCCGTCCGACTACGACCCGATCCGGTACGAGCTGCAGCTGCGCCACATCCAGGCCGGCTTCACCGGGCCGTACTTCACCACTCACTCGATCGGCGGTGGGAAGACCGACTCCAACAACAACGGCGCGGTGTCCACCGACCACATCGGCTTCAACCACGCCTACCCGACGGCGACCTGGGCGGCGCGGGAGAGCATCATCGCCGAGCACCGCAGCTACCAGCAGGGGATGATGTGGTTCCTGGCCAACGATCCCCGGCTGCCCGCGTCGGTGCGTGAGTCCACCGCCCGGTGGGGGCTGCCGGCCGACGAGTTCACCGGCACCGCCGGCTGGCCGCCGCTGCTCTACATCCGGGAGGCCCGCCGGATGGTCTCCGCGTACGCGATGACCGAGGCCGACTGCCGGGGCCGGGTACGGGCCACCGACTCGGTGGGCCTGGCCAGCTACACGATGGACTCGCACAACTGTCAGCGGGTGGTCGTCGACGGTCGGGTGCGCAACGAGGGCGACGTGCAGATCGGGGTGCCGTCGCCCTACCCGGTCAGCTACCGGGCGATCGTGCCGCACCAGGCCCAGTGCGCCAACCTGCTGGTGCCGGTCTGCCTGTCGGCGAGCCACATCGCGTACGGCTCGATCCGGATGGAGCCGGTGTTCATGATCCTCGGGCAGGCCGCCGCCACGGCGGCGTCGTTGGCGCTCGCCGGGAACCTCGCCGTGCAGGCGGTGTCGGTGCCCGCCCTCCAGGCCCGGCTGCGTCAGGACGGCGCGGTGCTGGAATGGGGGTCGACCAGCGAGGTGATCCTGGACAACGCGGCGGCCGGCGGGATCACCCGGGCCGGGACGTGGCTGCGCAGCACCAGCATCGGTGGCTACTACGGCCCGGACTACGAGCACGACGGCAACACCGCCAAGGGCGTCAACCGACTGCGGTTCCGCCCGACGCTGCCCGCCTCCGGATCGTGGACCGTGCAGCTGCGCTGGACCGCGGACCCCAACCGGGCGAGCAACGTGCCGGTCGACATCGCGTACTCCGGCGGGGTGGCCACCCGGACCGTCGACCAGCGGCAGTCCGGGGGTCAGTGGGTGCCGCTGGGCACCTACCCGTTCACGGCCGGCACCGAGGGGAGCGTGCTGATCCGTACCGAGGACACCGACGGCCACGTCATCGCCGACGCGGTGCGCTTCGTCCGCGCCTGACCGGCGGAGGGTGCGGGGCCGACCGGGACCGGGACGGCCTGCGCCCGCTGGCCGGCGGGTGCGGTCGGTGCGCGGGCGGGCACTGTCGGCGCGGCCGGGTCGCCACCGCTCGGGTCGAGTGGCGGTGCCACCAGCAGCGCGTCGACCTGGATCACGTCGATGCCGAGCGGGCGCAGCATGCCCCGCAGCGCGGACTCGCACAGCTCTTGCCAGTGCTGATCCGTGCCCATCGCGGCGACCAGCAGCTCCGGTCGGGTGAAGGCGATACCCACCCGCTGTCCCTGTGGCGAACGGCCGGTTCGCACCGTCCGCACCAGTCGTCCCCGTGTCGCGGTCAGTTGCCGGAGAACTCGACGCCCACCAACCGTTCCGAGACGGTCCAGAGGCGGGTGGCGTCAGCCGTGCTGCGCGCCGAGCGGTAGACGGCGAGTTCGGTCGGCGCGCCGGTGAACTGCCCCAACCCGTCCGGGCCGTAGAACCGGCCGCCCTGCGCCTGCGGGCTGGTTGCCGCGTAGAGGGCGGGACGCAGCCCGGCGTCCACCGAGTGCACCAGGAAGCCCCAGCGGGCCAGCCGGTTCATCACCGAGTGGTGCAGCGAGGGCCGGCTACGGCCCAGGTTGGGGCCGGAGGCGTACAGGTTCGTCATGGTGGTGCCCGGGTGGGCGACATTGCTGACGATGCCCCAGCCGCCAGCGCGACTGCGTCGGTCGAGTTCCAACCCGAAGTGCAGGGTGGCCAGCTTGGACGCGTTGTACGCGCGGATCGCCGCGTACCGCCGGGTGCCCTGGAGGTCGTCCCAGTCCAGCCGGCCGGAGCGGGCGGCGCTGCTCGACATGGTGGTGACCCGGGCCCGCCCGGCCCGCAGCAGCGGCAGCAACCGTCCGTTCAACGCGAAATGGCCCAGGTGATTGGTGCCGAGTTGCAGCTCGAAGCCCTCCGCGGTGCCGTGCCGGGTGGGAGGTGTCATCACGCCCGCGTTATTGATCATGAGGTGGATCGGCCGGCCCTCGGCCAGCAGCGTGTCGGCCAGCGCGGCCACCGAGTCCAGCGAGGCGAGATCCAGCTCCCGGGTCGACACGACGGCGCCCGGTGCGGCGGCCCGTACGGCGTCCAGTGCGGCGGCACCCTTGGCCGGGTTGCGGACCGGCAGCACCACCTCGGCACCGGCCTGCGCCAGCCGGGTGGCCAGGCCAAGGCCCAGCCCGTCGCTGCCGCCGGTCACGACGGCGAGTTTTCCAGTCAGGTCCGGAACGGTCAGGTCGAGCACAGCATCTCCCAGGTTGAGGGTGTCCGTCAGGTGTCGTGGACAAGCCTGGATCGATCGCCGGTCACCACCCAGGGTGGCCTTGTCCAGGGATCACCGGTCCCAGGCTCGGGGGGAGCGGCCGGGTATCCAGCTACGGCGAGTAACGTCCCAGGCGGACCAAGATCGGCGTACGAGGAGGCACGGTGCTGACGACGACGGTGGACATCCCGACCGGCGACGGGGTCGCGGACGCGTCCCTCACCCGACCGGACGGCAACGGCCCGTTCCCGGCGGTGCTGCTCTTCATGGACGCCTTCGGGCCGCGCCCGCGCCTGGTGGAGATGGCCGAGCGGATCGCCGCCCGGGGTTACCTGGTGCTGACGCCCCACCTGTTCTACCGGGGTGGTCGGGCACCGCTGTTCGACCTGTCCCGCCTCGGCGAGGCCGACCAGCGCGGTGCGCTCTTCGAGAAGATCATGCCGCTGGTCGGCGCGTTGACCGCTGACGTGATCAGTCGGGACACCGCCGCGTTCCTCGACTTCCTGGCCGCCCGCGACGACGTCCGGCCGGGCCCGGTCGCCATCACCGGCTACTGCATGGGCGGCACCAACGCGCTGCGGGCCATCGAGGCGCACCCGGACCGCATCGCCGCGGTGGCGAGCTTCCACGGCGGGCGGATCGTCACCGACGCGCCGGACAGCCCGCACCTGGGCGTCGGCTCGATCAGCGGCGAGCTGTACTTCGGGCACGCCGACGCCGACCAGTCGATGACGCCCGAGCAGATCGCCACGCTGGAGAACGCGCTCGACGCCGCCGGGGTGCGCTACCGCTCCGAGGTGTACGAGGGCGCGCACCACGGCTACACCATGGCCGACACCCCGGCGTACGACGAGCAGGCCACCGAGCGTCACTGGGCCGCCCTGTTCGACCTCCTGAACCGCACCCTGCCGGTGAACTGACGGCGCTGTCGGCTCGGCCCGGTGCTCAACGACGCAGCAGCACCGGGCCGGCGTCGATGCGGGTGCGGAACAGCGCGTACGGCTTGCGCCGCAGGTCCTTGCCGCGCTGGTACTGCGGCTGCCGGTGCAGTTGGTTGGCGGTGACGTAGAGGTACCCGTCGGTGGCCACCGACATGGTGTCCGGCCAGAGCAGTCGCGGGTCGTGCACCAGCGTCTCGTACTCGCCGTCGGGCAGTCGACGCAGCACCGCGTTGTGCTCGTACGAGGTGATGTAGAGCCGCCCCGCGTCGTCGCTCTCCAACCCGTCCGAGGCGGTGCCCCGGTCGCCCTCGTCGACAACCGTCGCGGCGACCGCCTCCTGGGTGACCCCCGGGTCGGCCAGCGCCTCGGTGGAGACGCTGTAGAGGCGCCGGGACGCCAACGGGCAGTAGTAGAGCCGGGTGCCGTCGGCGGAGATGGCGATGCCATCGGAGCCCATGCCCACCGGCTTCGGTGGCCCGTCGGCCGGTCGTTCCAGGAAGGGCCGGCCCTCGACAATCGGGCGGAACGACGTCAGCGGCTCCGCCTTGGTGGACGGGTGGTCGTGCAGCCGCCGCCAGGCGGCACCGCTGGCCAGGTCCACCACGACGATTCCGTTCGGCCCGGCGAACGCGGAGTCGGTGATGTACGCGACGCCCGCCTCGCCCCGCCGCAGGTCGAAGCGGACGTCGTTGAGGTACGTCGTCGGCAGCGCCACGTCCGCCGGAAAGGTGATCACCTGGGCGACCGTGTCGGTGTCCAGGTCGACCCGGACCAGCTTCGGGCCGCCCGGCTTGGTGGGTTGCAACATCGGACTGCCGGTGTCCAGCACCCAGAGCCGGTCGGCCGGGTCCACCACGATGCTCTGCACCGAGACGAACGCGCCAGCGTCGTCCTCGCCGGACGGGTCGTTCCACGCCTGGTCGGGGTAGGGCGTCTCCTGACCGTCGCGCAGCTCGACGACGGTGGCCGGCACCTCGTCGCCCCACTTCGGGAAGTTGACGAAGATCCGGCCCTGGTGCGAGACGCTCACCCCGGTCGGCATCGGGCCGGTGAAGGTGTGCACCAGCTCCAGTTCCCCCATCGGCTCGTCGCCGACCGGCCCGTTCACGCCGCCCACCCTGTGCTGCTCATCGGCTCGCTCCCCACCTGTCGGCTGTTACCGCCCTGCGGTGCGGTTGTTCCCGCCGTGGCGTCCGGTATGCCTGCGGTCAGCCGATCGGTGCGGCGGCGCGCGCGGCGGGCAGGCCGGGCACCTCGACGTCCACCGCGAGCAGCGCGCCGTCCTGCGGGCCCGCCGTGTCCAGCCCCACCCGGGCGGTGCCGATGAAGAGTCGCCGCAGGTCGGGGCCGCCCAGGCAGATTCCGGCCGGCTGCTTCGCCGGCAGCCGGATCTCCCGGTCGAGGGTGCCGTCGGGCCGGTAGCGGCGGACCGCGGAGCCACCCCACAGCGCGATCCAGAGGTGACCGGCCGCGTCGAGCGTCATGCCGTCCGGGCCGCCGTCGGCGGGGGACAGCCGCAGGAACGGCTCCCGCCCGCTCAGGGCCCCGGTGGCGGGGTCGACGGTGAACCGGTCGATCTGGCCGAGCGGGGTGTCGGCCAGGTACATGGTGGTGCCCGTCGCGTCGAACGCCGGCCCGTTCGGGATGGTCAGCCCGGTCACCGCGGGAACCGGCTCGGCGCCCGGGGTGAGGCGGAACAGCGTGCCCCCGCCGGGTGTCATCGCGTACGTCATGCTGCCGGCCCAGAAGCGGCCGTGCGGGTCGGCGACCGCGTCGTTCATCCGGGTCGGCTCGGGGGCGTCGCCGACCAGGTCGGCGACCGGTCGGGGGTCACCGGTGGCGGGCAGCACCGTGACGCCGGTCCCGGCGGCGGCCAGCCATTCGCCGGGTCGGTCGAGCACCGGGGCGACCGCGCCGAGCGGCACGTCGAGGCGGCGCAGCTCCCGCAGCGGGGTCGGGGCGTCGCCGTCGGTCTCCAGCAGTCGCCCGGCCAGCAGGTCGACGAGGACCAGCCGGTCGTCGACCCAACGCAGGCCCTCACCCAACTCCAGCCGGTCGGTGCTCCAGACGGTCGGCTCGGTCAGCTCCATGGTGTTCCTCCCAAAGGTCGTCAGCGGACCGTACCGCCGGGGCCGTGGTCGAGCAGCGTCAGCTCGGCCCGGTCGGGCAGACCCTCCCAGTCGCCCCGGGTGGCGACCGCGAACGCGCCGGTGGTGACGGCCCGGTCCAGTCGGGCCGGCGCGTCGAGGCCGTCGAGCCAGCCGGAGAGCAGCCCGGCGACGAAGGCGTCACCCGCGCCGACGGTGTCCACCACCGGCACCGTCCGGGCTGGACGGTGGATGACGCCGGTCGCGCTGTGACTGGTCGCCCCGTCGCCGCCGTGCTTGACCACGACCTCGGTGACGCCGGCCGAGAGGAGCGCCGAGGCCGGGTCGCTGGCGTCGGTCAGCACCACCAACTCGTCGTCGGAGGCGATCACCAGGTCGATCGAGGGCAGCAGCGGGCGCAGCGCGGCGGCGGCCTCGGCGGCCGACCAGAGCCGGTTGCGGTGGTTGACGTCCAGGCAGACGGTGCTGCCGGCCGCGCGCGCGCGCCGAACGGCCGCCACCACCGCCTGGTACGGCTCGACGCCGAGCGCGCAGGTGATGCCGGTGACGTGCAGCAGTCGGGGTGGTGGCCCCGGGGCGTCGAAGGCCCCTGTCACGTCGGCCGGGCCCAGTCGGGAGCCGGCCGACCCGGCACGGTGGTAGGTGACCCGGTTGATGTCGGCGACCCGGTTCTCGAAGAGGATCAGCCCGGTCGGGGCGGTCGGGTCGACCCGGGACCAGGTCAGGTCGACGCCCTCGGCGCGCAGCGTACGGCGGACCAGCTCGCCGGGCTCGTCGGCCCCGGTGACCCCGATCCAGGCCGGCCGGTGGCCGAGCCGGGCCAGGCCGATCGCCACGTTCGACTCGGACCCGGCGACGGAGATGCCGGCGGTGCCGCCCAGCCGCAGCGGGCCGGTGGTGCGGAACGCCGCCATCGTCTCGCCGAGCGTGAGCAGGTCGGTCACGGCCGGACCGCCGCGAGGAAGGCGGCGGCCCGCTGCCGCAACGCCGTGGTGTCGCCGCCTCGGACGGAGTCGCCGAGCAGCGGGGAACCGACGCCGACAGCTGTCGCACCCCGGTCGAGGTAGCGCCGGGCGCCGTCCGCGTCGACCCCACCGACCGGCACGAACGGGGTGCCGGGGAACGGGTCGCGCAGCGCGCCGAGGTAGTCGGGCCCGCCGAAGGAGGCCGGGAAGAGCTTGATCGCGGTGGCCCCGCCGTCGGTGGCCTGCACCACCTCGGTGGGGGTGAGGGCGCCGGCGAGGACCGGCAGGCCGAGCCGGCCGCCCTCGGCGAGGCTCGCGGCGATCGCCGGGGTGACCAGGAATCCGGCGCCTGCGTCGGCCGCCGCGCGGGCGTCGTCGGCGCTGAGCACGGTGCCCGCGCCGAGGCCGAAGTCGGGCCCGAGGGCGGCGCGGGCGCGGCGGATGACGCCGAGCGCGTCGGTGCCGGTCAACGAGACCTCGATCAGGGCGACGCCGCTCTCGGCCAGGGTGAGCACGGCGGTCAGCGCGGCGGCCGGGTCCGGGCCGCGCACGATGGCCAGCAGCCGATGGGTACGCAGCTCGTCGAGCAGGTTCATCACGGTGTCCTCAGTGGGTGCGGTGGGCGGAGATGGTGAGTCGCCAGGTGACCTCGCCGGCGGCGGGAACCACCGCCGCGTCGGACGGGCCGGCGTCGGCCAGGTCGAAGGCGGCGCCGAGCATCGGTTCGACGCCGAGGCTGCGGTAGGGGGCGTCGGCCGGCCAGCCGCCCAGGTTGCGCCAGAGGGCCGTGCTGCGGGGCTGGTCGGCGCACTCCAGCTCAAGGGTCAGCCGGTCGGTGCCGTCGATCACCTGGACCCGTGGGCAGTCGAGCAGCACCGCGCCGAGCGCTGTCCCGTCGTCCGGGCCGAACGTGTCCAGCGTCAGCCCGGCCGGGGCCGGCCACGGCCCGGTCAACCACGGGTCGCCGACGGGCCAACCGCCCGGCGGCAGGAGCGCGGCGGCCTCCGGGTGTAGCCGGGTCGGGGTGCCGGCGGGCGCGTCGAGGCGGGCGTCGGGCGAGAGGCCGAGCAGGGCGTGCGCGGCCCAGACGAACCGGTACCCGGGGTCGGCGGCCAGCCGGTAGTCGGCGACCACCGCACCGCTGTCGTCGCTGATCCGGCGGGTCAGGACGAACGTCGGGCGCTGGATGACAACGGTGCCCGGCCCGGCGCCGCGCCAGGGGCGGGACCACACCTCGCCGTGGTCGGGCTCGCCGCGCACGGTGGGGAGGCACTCCTCCAGCCCACCGGCGTCGACGAACGCCGCGCCGGGGCGTACCTCGTGCCGGCCGGGTTCCGGGCCGCGCCAGAGCCACTCCCGGTCACCGCCGCGCAGGCTCGTCCACCGGCCGCCGTGCGCCGCGTCGTACGCCACCCGCAGCGGCACCGGCCGTGCGCCGGTCACCACTCGGCGAACGACCCGTCGGCGTGCTGCCAGAGCGGGTTGCGCCAGGCGTGTGGGGTCTGGGCGGCCTTGCGGACCGCCGCCTCGTCGACAGTGATGCCCAACCCGGGCCGGTCGAAGCGGGCGATGTGCCCGTCCACGAACCGGAACGGCTCCGGGTCGACCAGGTAGTCCAGCAACTCCGAGCCGGCGTTGTAGTGGATGCCGATGCTCTGTTCCTGGATCAGGAAGTTCGGCGTCGCGAAGGCCACCTGGAGGCTGGCCGCCAGGGAGATCGGGCCGAGCGGGCAGTGCGGGGCGAGCAGCGCGCCGTACGTCTCGGCGAGCGCGGCGATCCGGCGGACCTCGGAGATCCCACCGGCGTGCGACAGGTCCGGTTGGACCACGGCGACCCCGGCCTGCAACGGGCCGAGGAACTCGGACCGACCGTAGAGCCGCTCGCCGGTGGCCACCGGGATCGGCGTGCTGGCCACGATGTCGGGCAGGTGGTGGGCCTGGTCGGGCAGGACCGGCTCCTCCACGAAGAACGGGCGCAGGGCGGCCAGTTCGGGCAGGATCCGGCGGACGGCGGCCATGCCGGCGCGACCGTGGAAGTCCACGGCGATGTCCCGGTCGGGGCCGAGCACCTCGCGGGCGGCGGCCACCCGGCCGACGACGGCGTCCACCTCGGCCGAGGTGGGGATCGGGGAGAGCCGCCCGCAGGCGTTCATCTTGACTCCGGTGAGGCCGGCGGCGACCTGCGCGGCGGCGGCGTCGGCCACCTCGTCGGGCTCGTCCCCGCCGATCCACGAGTAGATCCGCACCCGGTCCCGGACGGGCCCGCCGAGCAGTGCGTGCACCGGTGCCCCGTACGCCTGCCCGGCGATGTCCCAGAGCGCCTGGTCGAGGCCGGCGACCGCGCTGGAGAGGATCGGCCCGCCCCGGTAGAAACCGCCCTTGGTGAGCACCTGCCAGTGCTGCTCGACGCGCAGGGGGTCGGCACCGATCAGATATTCGGAGAGCACTTCGACCGCGCTGCGCACCACCTCGGCGCGGCCCTCGACCACCGGCTCACCCCACCCGACCAGCCCGTCGTCGGTCTCCACCCGGCAGAACAACCACCGTGGCGCGACCAGGAAGGTCTCGATCCGCTCGATCTTCACTGACTGCCCCTTCGTCCCCGTATCTTCTCGACGTCGCGGACGGCCTTGTCCAGCAACTGACGCATCGCGGTCTCGGCCGCTGTCTCGTCCCGGTCGCGCAGCGCGTCGACCACCGCGCGGTGGCTGGGCACCGGGTCGTCGTGCGGGGTGCCGCCGTGCACCAGCCGGTCCCGTTCGGCGAGCCCGGTCTCCATCACCACCTCCATCCGTTCCAGCAGCTCGTTGTGGGTGGCGGTGAGTAGCGCGCGGTGGAAGGCGAGGTCGGCGGCGATGGCGGCGGCGGGATCGCCGTTGGCCTCGGCCATCTCGTCCAGTGCCCGGTCGAGGGCGGTCAGGTCGTCAGCGGTGGCGCGGGTGGCGGCCAGCCGGGCGGCGGCCGGCTCGATGATGGCGCGTACCTCGTGCAGTTGGTCGAGCAACCGCTGGTCGGTGCCCTCGGCGAACTGCCACCGGATCACGTCGCCGTCGAGCAGGTTCCAGTCCGCCCGGGGTCGGACGAAGGTGCCGCGCTTCTGTCGGGCGTCGACGATGCCCTTGGCCGAGAGGACCTTCAGCGCCTCGCGGAGCGCCGTGAGGCTGACGTCGAACTCCTCCTGCAACGCGACGATGTTCAGGGTCGCGCCGGCGGGGATCTCGCCGGTGAGGATGCGACGGGCGATCGCTTCGACGGTCTGCCCGTGGACGCCGCGGCGTGCGTACTGTGCCAATGCTCCTGGCCTTTTCGCTGGTCGGTATCGATCTCTCAGGCCGAGGCTTTCACCGCTGTCCAGCCACCGTCCACCACGAGGCTCGCGCCGGTGACGTAGGCGGCGTCCGGCGAGGCGAGAAAGGCGACCGTCGCGGCCACCTCATCCGGTGTGCCGAAACGCTTCGCGACGGTTTCTGCCACGCTGCGCTGCCGGTCCTCTTCGGACACGTCGGCCCAGGCGGCGGTGAGGATCGGCCCGGGCAGCACGGTGTTGACCCGGACCTGCGGGCCGTACTCCACGGCGAGTTGGCGCCCGAGCGCGACCAGGCCACCCTTGGCGGCGGCGTACGCGGGCCGGCCGGGCAACCCGACCAACGCGTGCACCGAGGAGATCAGCACCACCGCGCCGGAGCGGGCCCGCAGGTCGTCCAGGCAGGCGCGGACGCCGAGGAACGAGCCGGTGAGGCTGACGCCGAGCTGGTGGTCCCAGGACTGTCGGCTGGTTTCGTGGGCCGGGGCGACCCGCACGGCGTACGCGGTGCTGACCAGGATGTCGACCGGGCCGAGCTGGTCGCGTACGGCGTTCACGGCGGCCGTCCAGTCAGCCTCGTCGCTGACATCGCCCACTACGGACAGTGCGTGGTCGCCTCGCGCCGTCAATTCCTCGGCCAGCGGGGCGGTGTCTGCCACGTCGAGCAGGGCGACAGCTGCCCCCTCGGCGGCGAGCCGTCGGGCGATGGCCGCGCCGATCCCGCCCATAGCGCCGGTGACCAGCGCGTTCTTGCCATCAAGCCGGCGCATAGGCTGATCCACCTGACCCCTGACCTTGGTCTCGTCTAATCATTAATTACGAAGATATCTTGACAGCCGGCGAGGGTCGATGCAACCTTCTCGTCACAGCATTCACATGGACGACACATCGCGCCGTAACGCTACGTGTCGTAAAGGAAGGGATACCTCCGTGAGCGACTTCGACCCCGGTCGCCGGCGATTCCTTGGCCACCTCGGGCTCGCCGGCCTGGGCGCGCTCGGCGCCAGCTCGTTCCTCAGCGCGTGCGCCAGCTCCGCCAGCGGGCCGACGACGAGCAGCGGCTCGGGCGCGGTCACCATCCAGTCGAACCTCTCCTCGCCGCAGGCCAAGGCCGCGATGGAGAAGCTGATCGAGACCTTCAACGGGCAGGGCAAGGGCACGGCGAGCCTCAACACGATCGCCTCGGAGACCTTCCGGACCCAGCTGCCGACCTACCTGACCTCGGCCAACCCGCCGGACCTCTACACCTGGTACGCGGGCTCGGTCGCCAACGACTACGCCAGCAAGAACCTGCTGCTGGACGTCTCTGAGGTCTGGAAGTCGCTGGACGACTACCCCCAGTCGCTGCGCACCCTCTCCACCGACGCCAGCGGCAAGCAGATCTTCGTGCCGATGAACAACTACTGGTGGGGCTTCTTCTACCGCAAGTCCAACTTCGCCAAGTGGGGCGTGCAGGAGCCGAAGAACTGGACCGAGTTCCTGGCTCTCTGCGAGACGTTGAAGAGCAAGGGCATCCCGCCCATCGGCATCGGCCTCGGCGACACCCCGTGGGTGGCCTCGGCCTGGTTCGACTACCTCAACATCCGGATCAACGGCGCGCCGTTCCACCGCGAGCTGCTCGCCGGCAAGCAGCGCTTCGACGACCCGAAGGTCAAGGCGGTCTTCACCCGCTGGCGCGAGGCCCTGCCCTACTTCGACCCCAAGGGCAAGGCGTACCCGTTCCAGGAGGCGACCACCGCCCTGCTGGCCGGCAAGACCGGAATGTTCCTGATCGGCACGTTCTTCGCCGACGCGGCACCCAAGGACGCACTCGGTGACCTGGACTTCTTCCGGTTCCCGATCATCGACCCGGCGGTGCCGCTGGCCGAGGAGGCGCCGACCGACGGCTTCTTCGCCAGTGCGAAGACCGCCAACCCGACCGGCACCAAGGCCCTGCTCAGCTACCTGGCCGGGGTCGAGGCCCAGGAGGCGTACGTCAAGGCCAGCTCCGGGATCGTGCTGCCGGCCAACCCCAGGGCCAAGGCGTCGGACTCCCCGCTGGTGGCCAAGGGCAAGGCGATGCTGAACGAGGCCAAGGAGCTGACCCAGTTCTTCAACCGCGACTCCAGCGACGCGCTCCAGCCGACCGCCGACACCGCGCTGACCAAGTTCATCGACAAGCCGGACCAGATCGACGCGATCCTGCGGGAGTGGCAGGCCGGCGCCGAGAAGGTCTTCAAGGGCTGACGTGACAGCAACGATCTCCACGACTTCGGTCACCCCCACCCGGCGGCGGCGACGGTCGGCCCGACTGTCGCCGCTGTTGGTGGCGTTCGTCCTGGTGCCGTTCGTGGTCGAGAGCATCTGGGTGTTCTGGCCGGCGCTCCAGGGTTTCTGGTTCTCCCTCACCCGCTGGGACGGGATGACCCCGCCGACCTTCGTCGGCACCGACAACTACGTCGAGCTGGCCGGCGACGCCACCTTCCGGGGTGCGCTGGTCAACACGGTGATCTGGCTGGTGCTCTTCGGCGGCCTCTCCGTGCTCGGTGGCTTCGGGATGGCGCTCGTCCTGCAGAAGGAGCGGCGCGGGGTCGGCTTCTACCGGGCCGCGCTGTTCACCCCTGTGGTGTTCTCGCTGGTGGTGACGGCGCTGGTCTGGCGGGTCTTCTACCAGCCCGACGGCATCGCCGACACGCTGCTGCGGGCGGTCGGCCTGGAGAACCTGATCAGGCCCTGGCTCGCCGACCCGCAGACGGCCCTGTACGCGGTGATCCTGCCCGCGCTGTGGCGCCAGATCGGGTACGTGATGGTGCTGTTCCTGGCCGGGCTGAAGGCGATCGACCCGGCGCTGCACGAGGCGGCCCGGATGGACGGCGCGAACTCCTGGCAGCGGCTGCGGCACGTCACCATCCCCCAGCTCAAGGGGGTCAACGCGGTGGTGCTGTCGGTCATCGTGATCGACTCGCTGCGCTCGTTCGACATCGTCTGGTCGCTGACCAAGGGCGGGCCGTACCACTCGTCGGAGCTGCTCAGCACCTACATGTACTCGACCGCGTTCCAGAGCCTGCGGCTGGGCTACGCCTCGGCGATCGCGGTTGTGATCTTCGTGCTCGCGCTGGCCGTCATCCTCGGCTACCTGGTCCGCGCGTTCCGGGAGGAAGCGTGATGAACAAGCTCCGTACCGGGGCCTTCCACACCGGCATGATCCTGCTCTCGCTGCTCTGGCTGGGTCCGGTGCTCTGGGTGGTGGTGATGTCCACCCGGTCGTTCGACGACATCGCCGCGCACGGCGTGGGCAGCCTGCCCCGCTCGTTCACGCTGGACACCTACCGGCAGGCGTGGACCGACGGCGGCGAACTGCGCGCCCTGATCAACAGCATGATCGTCACGATCCCGTCGGTGGCGTTGAGCCTTGGGCTGGCCGCGATGGCCGCGTTCGCGCTGAGCCGATTCCGGATCCCTGGCCGGCGGACCATCCTGCTGCTGATGCTCGCCGGCAACCTGCTGCCACCGCAGATCCTGCTCATCCCGGTGGCCAAGTTCAGCGAGCTGACCGGCCTGTACGACACGCTCTGGGCGTTGATCGCGGTGCAGGTCGGCTTCGGGCTCGGCTTCTACACGTTCGTCCTGCACGGCTTCATGCGGGACCTGCCGGGCGAGATCCAGGAGGCGGCCACCATCGACGGGGCAGGCACCGCGCAGATCTTCACCAGGGTGATGCTGCCGCTGACCCGCCCCGCGCTGGCGGCTCTCGGGGCGCTCTCCTTCACCTGGATCTTCAACGACCTGCTCTGGGCGATCACCGTGCTGCGGACCGACGACAACATGCCGGTCACCCCGGCGCTGCTCGCGCTACAGGGGCAGTTCGTGTCGTCCTGGAACGTCATCGCCGCCGGTACCGTCATCGCCGCCGTGCCCACCGTCGCGGTGTTCCTCCGCTTCCAGCGGCACTTCGTCTCCGGCCTGGCGCTCGGAGCGGTCAAGTGACCGCCGAGGCCGGGCAGCGCTGGACGCTGCGCGGCACGCACACCGAGTACACGGTGCGGGTGCCCGAGCACGGTCGCTGGCTGGAGCTTGTCGCCTGGGGGCCGCACGGCGTCTCCGACGGGCCCTCGCCGGTCGGCTACGACGGCCCGGTCCCGTTCCTCACCGCCGGGGACGCGGCCCCCATCGAGTACGCCACCGACGCCGACCGCCCGTTCACCGGCCCCGACCTGGTGATCGAGACCTCGAACGGGCAGCGGCGGGTGGGTTTCGTGCACACCGACGCGCGGATCGACGCCGACCAGCGGGAGCTGGCCGTCGAGTTCGCCGACCCGGTCACCGGGCTGCGCGCCACGGTGCACTACCGGATGCCGGTCGGCACCGACGTGGTGCAGCGGTGGGTCGAGCTGACCAACGACGGCAGCGACGCGCTGCGGGTCATCCGGGCCGGTTCGGGCGGGTTCTGCGTACCCACGCCGCACGGCGCGCTGCTCAGCCACCAGTGGGGGCAGTGGGCGCAGGAGTTCCAGCTCTCCCACGTCGAGCTGGGCCACGGCACCTTCAGCATCGGCAGCTCCCAGGGCGTACCCGGGCACCTGCACGTGCCCTGGCTGGCGGTGCGCGACACCGCCGAGCCGACCGGCCCGGCCTGGGGGATGGCGCTGGCCTGGACCGGTTCGTGGGAGATCAGCGCCGAGCGGGACACCGGCGGTCTGACCCGGGTCCGGGTCGGTCGTCAGCTGGTCGACGGCCCGTTGGAGCTGGCCCCCGGCGGCTCGCTGACCCTGCCGGTGGTCACCGGCGCGTACAGCCCGGACGGGCTGGACGGGCTGGCCCGGGTCTGGCACACCCACCAGCGGCTGCTGGCCGGCGACCGGCTCAGGCCGCGTCCGGTGCTCTACAACTCCTGGGAGGCGACCTACTTCGCCGTCGAGGCGCAGAGCCAGCTCGCGCTCGCCCGGATCGCGGCCGAGCTGGGTGTGGAGACCTTCGTCGTGGACGACGGCTGGTTCGTGGGCCGCGACGACGACACCGCCGGGCTGGGCGACTGGACACCCGACCCGGCGAAGTTCCCGGCCGGGTTCGACACGTTCATCGCCGACGTCCGCGCCCTCGGGCTGAACTTCGGCCTCTGGGTCGAGCCGGAGTGCGTCAACCCGAAGTCGGCCCTGTACACCGAGCACCCGGAGTGGGTCTACTCCGTCGACGGCCGACCGATCACCCCGGTCCGCAACCAGTACCTGCTCGACCTGGGTCGCCCGGAGGTCGCCGAGTTCGTCCACTCCACAGTCGACGGGCTGTTGCGCCGGTACGACATCGACTACCTGAAGTGGGACTTCAACCGGCCGCGTACCGAACCGGGTCGGTCCGGTGGGCTGGGCCCACTCGACCTGGACGGCGCGCACGTCGCCAACCTGCACCGGATCTACGAGCGGTTGCGTCGCGACCACCCCGGGGTGCTGATCGAGGCGTGCGCCGGCGGTGGCGCGCGTACCGACCTGGCGATGGCCGCCCGGGCCGACGTCTTCTGGTCCAGCGACAACACCGGCCCGCTGGACCGGCTGGCCATCCAGCACGGCTTCCTGCACGCCAACGCCCCGCACCTGCTCAGCTCCTGGGTCACCGACGCGCCCGGCCTGTTCGACCCGCGCCCGCGGACGCTGGCGTTCCGGTTCGTCCTGGCGATGGCCGGTGTGCTCGGCATCGGCGCTGACATCCGGGCGTGGACCCCCGCCGAGCGGGCCGAGGCGGCTGGCTGGATCGCCCGCTACAAGGAGATCCGGGACGTCGTCACGCACGGCGAGGTGCACCTGATCGGTGGCCCCGACCAGGCCCGCTGCGCGGTGCAGTACACCGCGCCGGACGAGAGCCGGGTGGTCGTCCTGGCCTGGCACACCGGCCGGCTCGACGGCGCCGGGCTGCTTCCGTCCCGCCCGGTCCGGTTGCCGCTGCGCGGCCTCGACCCGGCGGCCCGTTACTCGCACGGCGATCGGCACTACTCCGGCAGCCACCTCACCGCCGCGGGCCTGCCCGTGCAGTGGAGCGCTACCCACGACGCCGACCTCATCGTGCTGACCCGCGACTGAGCTCGGAGCACCACCACCCCCACCCCGAGGGACAGGAGTACCTCCATGCGCCTGAACCGACAGCTGACCGCTGCCCTGGCCGTGCTCGGCCTGGGCCTGGCCAGCCCCATGCCGGCGATGGCCGGCCCACCCCACGCCGACCCTCCGAAGGCCGGCCACGGGCCCGGCCGCCCCGATCCCGCCCCGGCAGCCACCGGAGCGGAGGACCAGGGCGCGCCGACCTTCTTCAACAGCGGCCTCGCCCCCACGCCCTACCAGGGCTGGAACACCTACTTCGGCCTCGGTGGCGATCCCACCGAGGCCGAAGTACGGTCGGTCACCGACTACATGGTCCACAGTGGCCTGCGCGACGCGGGCTACACCTACGTCTGGATCGACGGCAACTGGGCCGCCCCCACCCCGCGTGACGAGGCCGGCAAACTGGTCGCCGACCCGGCCCGCTTCCCCGGCGGAATGGCGGCGCTGGCCGCGTACATCCACAGCAGGGGAATGAAGGCCGGCATCTACACCGACGCCGGCCCGTACCTGCCGGGGCAGTGCGGGCTTGGCAGCAACGGCCACTACCAGGCGGACATCGCCCAGTTCGCCGGCTGGGGCTTCGACGCGCTCAAGGCCGACTGGCTCTGCGGTCGAGCCGCCGGCCTCGACCCGGAGGCCACCTTCCGGGAGTTGGCCGAGGCGGTACGCCAGTCGCCCCGACCGATGCTGCTCAACATCTGCAACCCGGTCAGCTCGGACTGGGGCGGCGGCCCGTACACCCCGGAGCAGCTCTCCACCTGGAGCTACACGTACGCGCCCACCGTCGCCGACTCCTGGCGGACGTACACCGACGTGGGGCTCACCGACCCGACGCCGCAGTGGGCGTTCCCGTGGGTGCTGCGCAACATGGACGTCAACGCGTACCACCCGGCGGCCACCGGGCCGGGGCACTACAACGACCCGGACTACCTGCTGCCGATGCGCCCGCTGCCCGACGGCGGGTACGAGCTGAGTCTGGAGGAGTCCAAGACGCAGCTCGGCATGTGGGCCATCATGGCCGCGCCGCTGGTGATCGGCTCCGACCCGCGTGGACTGCCGCAGGAGATGATCTCGGCGTTGACCAACCCGGAGATCATCGCTGTGGACCAGGACCCGCTGGTGCGACAGGGCGTCAAGGTCGCCGACACCGGCACCGACGCGCAGGTCTGGAGCAAGGTGCTCGCCGGCTCCGGCAAACGGGCCGTCGCGCTGCTCAACCGGCACGACACCGCCCAGCAGATCACCGTGAACTTCGCCGACGTCGCCCTCGGCGGGTCGGTCCGGGTCCGTGACCTGTGGTCCCGGTCCACGATGGACGCCCAGCCGGGCACCCCGGGCGTGCAGCCGTTCACCGGCTCCTACACCGTCGAGGTACCGGCGCACGGGGTGGCGATGCTCGGCCTGACCGGCGCCGACCAGGTCGCCGGCGCCGACCTCGGCGGCACCGCCAGCGCCAGCCCCGCGCTGGTCCGGGTGGACGACACGCACGCCACCGCCTTCGTCCGCGACGCGCAGGGCGCCCTGGCGGTCAACACCCGTTCCGGTACGACGTGGGGAAGCCGGTGGACCTCCCTCGGCGGCCCGGTCGGCGGCCGGATCCTCGGCCAGCCGGCGGCGTACGGCTCCGCCGACGGGCGGATCGACGTCTTCGTCCGGGGCACCGACAACGCCGCCTGGCAGCGCAGTTTCGTCGCCGGTACGTGGGGGCCGTGGCGCAGCCTCGGCGGCACGCTGACCGATGCGCCCACGGTGGCGTGGACCAGCCCGACGCAGTGGACGCTTGCCGCCCGTGGTGCCGACGGCAAACTCTGGACGCGTACGCCGAGCGCCGGCTGGACCGGTGTGGGGGCTCCCGAGAACCGGTCGTTCTACGGTCGGCCGAGCGCTGTCGTCGACGACGCCGGCGTGCTGCACGTGGCGGTCCGCAGTCGTACCGACGAGGTGTGGTGGAGCAGCCGGACCGGCGCCACCTGGTCAGGCTGGACCAACCTGGGCGGCACCACCAGCGGCAGCCCGACCCTGCTCGCCACCTCCGGCCGGGTCTACCTGTTCTCGCTGGCCGCCGACAACCGGCTCTGGCAGCGCAACCTGGCCGACGGTGCCTGGGGCGGCTGGTTCCGACGCGGTGAGTTCGCCACCGACGCGTTCCGGGGTGCGCCCGGGGCCGCCGCCGGAGCCAACGGCAGCGCCTGGCTGGCGGTACGCGGCGTGGACGACCGGGTGCACCAGGTCATCCTGTGATCCACGGGGCGGGCCGTCGACCGACGGCCCGCCCCGGCTCAGGCCGGGACGAGGTCCCGGCAGCGGCGCAGGGCGGCCCGGGCCAGCGGCGTGTCCCGGCCCGCGATCCCGGCTTCCAGTTCGGCGACCGCCGCCGCGGCTCGCGCCGGTTCACCCTGCGCGGCCGCGGCCTCGGCCAGCACCAGCACCGCGTCGGCGGCCCACGCCAGGATGCCCTTCCCGCGTACCACCGACAGCGCCTCCGTCGCGTGCCGGACGGCCTCGTCCGGCTGCCTGGTCAGGGTCAGCCGGGCCAGCGCCGACAGCGTCTGCACCAGCGGCCAGATCGCACCGACGCGGCGGGCGTCGGCCACCACCTCCCGCAGCGCCCGCTCGGCCAGCGCCACCTCGTCCAGCCCGCCGGTCCTGTCGCCCAGGCCGTTCGCGGTGCCGCCGTTCGCGGTGCCGCCGTTCGCGGTGCCGCCGTTCGCGCCGCTGGCGGTGAGGGCCAGCACGGTGGCCAGTTCGGCCCGCGCGTCCAGCAGGGTGACCGGCATCCGCTCGGCGCTGGCAACCAGCCGGCTCAGCCGTTCGGCGAGCCCGTCCAGCCGGCCGGCGGCCCGGTCCAGTGACAACTGGGTCGCCTCCACCAGGGACGTCAGCCGCTCGTACCCGGTCTCCTCGACCAGCGCCC
The DNA here is from genome assembly GCF_029809455.1 of Micromonospora sp. DH14. NCBI lineage: Bacteria > Bacillati > Actinomycetota > Actinomycetes > Micromonosporales > Micromonosporaceae > Micromonospora > Micromonospora sp. DH14. The sequence continues at coordinate 427,666 of NZ_JARVKT010000001.1, forward strand.
GGCCGGCCGCCAGCAACGCTTCGGCCTGCTCGGGATGACCGGCGTGCAGCGCGCCCTGCGCCCAGTTCAGGCAGGCGCGGGCGTGTTCGCGGGGCCGATCGGCCAACTCGGCGGACGCCCGCAGCTCCGTGATGATCGCCCAGGCCGCCGGGTCGCCCAACTCCAGCAGCAGCGAGGCCCGGGCGATGCGGACCGCGAGGTGCGACCCCGGATCCCCGCTGGCCGCAGCGGCGGTCTCCGCCTCCGTACAGCGGGCCAGGTGGTCGTCGACGTGCCGGCCCACGACGGTGTCGGGGGCCGCCAGCACCGCGAGCGCCGGGGCCTTGCGGCGCGGCGCGCGCAGGTACGGCACCGCACGCTCGATCTCGGTGTACCCGCGCAGCGCCTCGCCCTGCTGGCGCAGCATCCGACCCAGCACCAGGCCCAGCTCCCCTCGGGCGCCCGGCGGCAGCCGTCGGTCGGCGAGCAGCCGTTCCAGCACCGGGATCGCCTCGGCCTGGCTGAGCCCGTCGATGGCCGACCGGCCCAGCTTGGCGGCGAGTCGAACCCGTACCGGTCGGGGAAGCTCGGCGACGTCCATCGTCTGGAGCAGGAAGCTGGCGGCGGTTGCGTCGTCGCCGCGTTCGGTGGCCAGGTCGGCCGCCGCCTCGGCGTTGCGGACGAAGTCCGCCCCGCTGCCGGCCCGACGGTAGTGGTGCGCCAGCTGGGCCACCGGTCTCGGCAGTTCCTGCTCCAACACCCGCGCGACCCGCAGGTGCAGCCACTCCCGGCTCTCCCGGGGCACCAGGTCGTAGACCACCTGTCGGGCCAGGTCGTGGCGGAACCGCAGGCCGTCACCTGCGTCGTGCAGCAGGCCCGCCCGGTGTGCGGCGGTCAACGCCGCGCCGATCGCCACCCGGTCCAGGCTGAGCACCGCGGCGAGGATGCGCTGATCGGGCGTCATGCCCAGCACGGCCGCCGCGCCGAGCACCTCCCGGGTGGCCTCGTCGAGCGGGCGCAGCCGCCAGAGCAGCACGTCACGGAGGACGAACGGGACACTGTCGTCGGCCAACGGGTCGCCGCCCCGCTCGGCGAGCGTACGCAGCACCTCCTCGACCACGAACGGGATTCCGGCGGTGCGGTCGAGCAGGGCGGCGGTCAGCTGCTGCGGCGGGTCGTCGAGCCGCAGGGTGCGCGCCGCCAGCCGGCGGACGTCATCGGCGTCCAGCGGGCTGAGCGCGACGCGCGTGACGCTCCACGGGGGAGTCCGCGCCAGGGCGTCGTGGATCGGCGTGCTGCTCCCCGGCGTCGCCGTCCGCGCGGTCAGCAGCACGGCCAGCCCGTCCACCGGGTGGGTGCTCAGGTACGCGAGGAGTTCGCAGGTCGCCGGGTCGGCCCAGTGCAGATCCTCCAGCAGGAGGGTGGCGGGGCTCAGCGCGGCGAGCACCGCCGCGACGGCGCGGAACAGACGATGACGCTCGGCCGCCGGGTCGGTCAACGGGGGCGGCGCGTCCGGCAGGACGTCGGCGAGTTCGGGCAGCAGTGGCGCGAGGGCTCCGGCCACCGGGCTGAGTGGACCGGGTCGCTCGGTGCTGCCCCGGATCGCGTCCAGCAGCACGCCGAGCGGGAAGGGCTCGGGCACGTCGTCGCACTCGCCGACGAGGTGCCGCCCGGGGAGTTCGGCGAGCAGCTCGGCGACGAGCCGGCTCTTGCCGATTCCGGGCTCACCCTCGAGCAGGATCAGGCAGGGCGGGGTGGCGACGAGCCGGCGCAACTGGGCCAGTTCCGCCGTTCGGCCGACGAACTCGACGGGCCCGCGCAGACGTTCGGGGCGGACGGGAGTTGGGCTCCCGCCGCCCCGGGTCTTGTCCTCGCCGCCGTCGATCACCGTGGGGCGAGCAGATCATCTCTGCGGTTCCCGCCGGTCATCCGGCGGACCGGCGGTGACCTGAGTCACACGCCGATCCGCCGGGTCGGGGGAGCGGGGTCAGGACTGGACGGTGACCGGCACGGTCTTCAGCGAGCCGTCAGCGTTGCGGAACTCCAACACCCCGACGTAACGCTGCCCCGGGGCGAGACCGGACCAGCGCAGTGTCAGGTTCGCCGTCGCGCCCGGCTGCACGCTGCGCTGCTTCGGGTCGATGGTGAACCGGCCGGTGGAGGTGCCCGGCGCGCCCGGCAGGTAGCTGGTGATGGTGTACGCGTTGGCCTCGTCCTTGATGTTCTCGGTGAACTCCTGCTCGACGACCACGATGTAGTCACCGGCACCGTCGGGCAGGGCCACCTTCGCGCCGATCCGGGTGCTGGCCGTGGCGGTGACGAACTTCCCGGACATGTCGTAGACGTTGAGGCTGAACTCGGTGCACTCCATCACGCCCTCCTCGTCCTCCCAGTCGATGTGGGAGCAGGTGGGCCGTGCCGACGTCACGTGGATCTCCGGGCTGCGGGTGCCGGCCGGTACGTGCAGGGTGGTCCGGCTGATCGACGCGGGCAGCGGCACCGGCAGGTTGTTCGACGTGCTCCAGTCCCAGCTCGGCCCGTCACCCTTCAGGGTCACTGAGGTGCTGGTACCCGAGGTCAGGCCGGACAGCTGGGAGATCAGCTTGCCCTTGTAGCCGACCTCGGCGGCGATCCGGACGCTGCCGGAGGTGCCCGTGCCGGTGACGGCGTCGGGGGCGACCAGCCCGGAGTTGTGCACGACCAGCGGGCTGCGTACCGCGTGCTTGAACTGGTCGTGCCAGGTCAGCGAGCCGTCGGCCCAGGTGTCGAACGCGCCGCCGGTGTTGGTGACCTCGACGGTGAAGCGGGCGCTCTGGCCCGGACGGATCTGCATCTTCTTCGGGGTGACAGTGACCTTGTAGCCCGGCGGGGCCTGCACCGACGAGGTGTAGGTGCTGGTCTTGTCGCTGACGTTGGTGACCGTACGGGTCACGCTCTGCTTGCCGACCATCCGGCCCAGCGAGATCGACGGGTAGTTGAGCTGGGCGGTGTCGATCGCACCGATCGTGTCGCAACCGTCCAGGTCGGCGAGCCCGTAGTCGCTGCCCCGGTCGGCGGACACCCCGCACAGGTACTTGATCCAGTCCTGCTGGTTGGAGTCGTAGACCAGACCCGGGTCGAAGGCGCTGCCCGGCTTCACCTGACCGGCGCCGTAGTTCAGGGGAGTGGCGTCGTACGTGCCGATCTTGATGGGGTTGCCCTTGTCGGTGGTGTCCACCGCGCTGGTCATCAGCGCCGAGCGGACCGCTGCCGGCGACCAGTCGGGGTTCTTGGCCAGCAGCAGCGCGGCGATGCCGGCGATGTGCGGCGCGGCCATCGAGGTGCCCGACTCCAGGGCGAAGTCGTTGCCGCCGATGGACGGGGAGAACGCGGCGATGATGTCCTGACCGGGCGCGCTGATGTCCGGCTTGAGCAGCTCACCGGCGTTCAGGTTCGACGGGCCCGCCGAGGAGAACGCGGCGACGGCGGGAGCCTCGACCGTCTCCAGCTTGCTCGGCGAGATGGTCGCCGTGGCGTTGCCCTTGGCGACGTACGCGGTGACAGTGGCCAGGTCGACCTCGTTGATGTGCACTGTCGGCACGGCCTGCACGTCGGCGTTCAGGGAGTTCAGCTCTTCGTTGTACAGCACCATGCCGACGCCGCCGGCCCGCGCCACCTCGATGCTCTTGTCGGTACGCGGGATCTCGCCGCGCAGGCAGAGCACGATCGCGCCCTTGACCTTGGCCGGGTCCAACGTGTCGTCGGCGCAGAGGCCCGCACCGTAGGCGCCGTCCGGGTCGACCGCGCTGTCCTTCGCGAAGACCAGGCGGGCCGGCCCGACGCCGGTCTCGCCCATGCCCACACCGGCGATGGTGGTGCCGTCGCCGAGGGTGAGCGTGCGGCTGTTCTGCCGGTCGGTGGTGCTCGCGGCAACAGTGGTCAGCCACGGCGTCGAGTTGTCGACGGTGTTGGCGAACGGGCCGGAGTTGCCGGCGGCGGCGGCGACGAAGACCCCGGCGGCGGCCGCGTTGAAGAACGTCGCGTCGACGGCACCGAACCGCTCGGTGTCGTCACCGATCGAGTAGTTGATCACGTCGACGCCGTCCGCGACCGCGTCGTCGATGGCGTGCACGATGTCGATGTCGGTGCCGGTCGCTCCGCCCGCACCGTTGTCGTACAGCGCCTTGTAGATCGCCAACCGCGCGGCCGGCGCCATGCCGGAGATCATGCCCAGGTCCTGGTTGCCCGACGTGGCCCGCACGCCGTGGATGCCGGCGGCGGTGCTGGCGGTGTGGGTGCCGTGGCCGTTGCGGTCGCGCGGCGAGGAGTAGTCGTCCGGGAACGCGTCGGCGATGCCACTGTCGTTGTACCAGCGTGCCCCGATCACCTTGTTGTTGCAGGTCACCGGTGCTTCGACGCCAACGTCGCAGGTGCCCTTCCACTTGGCGTCGATCACGGCCTGGTCGGGGCGCGGGCTGGGCAGCGGCGCGAAGCTCGCGCTCTCCGGCCAGTATCCGCTGTCGATGACCCCGATGATCACACCCTCACCCGCGTGGGGGTCGCCGCCGAACTCCTTGTCCCACACCCCGCCCTTGCCGGTCAGGCCCAGGTAGTCGGGGGTGTGTGCGGTGGCGGCGTGCACCTTCTGGCTCTCGTACACCGCGCGGACACCCTTGGTGGCGCGCAGCCGGGCGGCCTGCGGCCCGGTCAGGTCGGCGGCGAAGCCGTTGAACGCGGTCTCCATGGTGACGCGGGTGCGCTCGGCGGGCACGCCGACCCGGTCCAGCACCGACTTGCGCTGCTGACGCAGGTGGTCCCGGTACGCGTTGGCGTTCCCGGACGTACGGTTCAGCTTCGCCCCGTCGGCCGGCTTGGTGGCGGCGATCCCGGGAACCCCGCCGGTGTAGGTGGCGAGCGGCTCCTCGGCGAGCTGGACGAGGTAGCGGGCGGTCGGTCCGCTGCTTGCCGGCGCGGCGGTGGCGCTGGCGGGCAGGCTGGTCAGGCCGGCCGCGGTCAGCGCCACGGCGGCCAGCATGCTGACCCCGTGCCTGGCCCGTCCGGTCCGATGGGTGTTCGGTTGTGGCACGTCGTTGCCTCCACGTTCGGTGCCGGCCGCCACGACTGATGACGGTGGCCGAAACCTAGGATCGGTACCGATCATCGAGAAGCACTCGTAACCTGGCCGTCATCTTGGAAACAAGCTCGTAACACAACGGGTACTTTGCGCGTCATTTAGGAACGCCGACTTGGGGGGTCTGTGGCATTTGGTCGGTTGCCCGTGCCGTCCGTCGACTCGGCTTTCGTGGTCTTCGACGCACAGGGTTCCGGCTGCCTGTCCTACGGGGTCGAGGCTTGGCGGGCAACAACGATCAGCGCCGGGTCGTGGAACGAGCGACGAGTCAGCCCGCCTGCTGTCGAACGGACGAAGAGCAGCGCCAGCCCACGGCTTGGCCACCGGGGAAGCAACTTTCCTTGCCCTTGGAGCACATGTTCCCTTGCTTCGAACCATGTGCGGACTGACCGCCCGGCTTCACGGGGCCGGCCGGGCGGCTGGCTGCTCTCATGTTCGTCGGTGGTAGTGGTTGCGGCGGGGGAGTTGTTCGGGGTCGAGCCATGCGGGTGGGGTGAATTCGGGGTGGCCGTCGTCGGCGAGTCGCACGGTCCAGTCGCTGTGGTGAAGGTGTCGGTGGTGGTGGCCGCAGAGCAGGACGGCGTTGTCGAGATTGGTGCGCCCGCCGTCGGCCCAGTGGTGGATGTGGTGGGCGTGGCACCAGCGGGGTGGGCGGTCGCAGCCGGGGAAGGCGCAGCCGCGGTCGCGTAGGACGAGGGCGCGGCGGAGGGGGCCGGTGATGAGGCGGCGTTGTCGGCCGACGTCGAGGACCTGGCTGGTGCTGCCGAGGACGGCGGGCAGGATGGTGGCGTCGCAGGCGAGCCGGCGCACGGTTTCGGGGGTGAGGTGGAGGCCGGTGTCCAGGGTGCCGGTGGACAACTGCCGGGTCAGCTCGTCGTAGGTGGTGGTGACGACGATCTGGGCGGGGTCGCCGCTGCTGTCGGGCAACTCGCCGGTGCGCAGGGCCAGGCGGCAGACGTCGGCGAGAGCGTCGTGGCGGCGTTGCCCGGCGGAACGGGAGTCGTCAGGGCCGGAGGGGGCGGTCTGTGGGTCGATGGCGGCGCGCAGGAGGCCGGCGGTTTCGGCGTCGAGGGTGGCGGTGAGTCGGAGTCGGCCGTCGGTCTGCACGGAGAGGGTGAGGTGTCGGTCGCGGGCGGCGCGGCGGGCGTCGGCGTCGAGCGCGGCGTGGGCGGCGGCGTCGGCGAGGTCGGGGGCGACGTGGTCCAGGATGCGGGTGCCGAGCTTGCGCAGCACAGTGGGGTCGAACTGCCCGGCCCAGCCGACGAGCACACCAACCGCCTTGTCAGCGACCTCTGCACCGGCGGTGGTGTGCACGGTGTCGACCGTGTCGGTGATGACCCGGGCCTGGTCGAGGGTGACGTGTCCGTCGGCGAGCGCGTGTCGTACCCCGGGGTTGCCGGTGTCGAGGGCGGTGGCGAGGTCGACGAGGCGGCGGGCGGCCGTGATGGTGAGTCGCAGTCGCTCGCGTAGCCAGACCGGGGTGCAGGACGCGCCGTGGGCGGTGGCGGTGCTGCGGCCGTCGATCTCACGGATCAGGGCCAGCTTCACGGCGGCGAGGCGTTGCTCCAAGCGGTGCGCGGCGTCGAGCGCGGCGATCAGGTCGGGCTCCGCAAGGGCCCAGGCGGCGGCGTCGACGCAGGCGGCAACGGCGGCGTCTGCCTGCGCCAACTCCTCGACCATGACCAGAGACTAGAACAGGTGTACGACACTTTTAGTCATCATGATCGATTGACGGCGCAGCCGCCCACGGCGATCCACCCGAAGCGCCTGCGGGATGCCCACCCAGCCCGAGATGCTGGGTGGCCGGCTGGTCGGGCGGCTGTTCGCCGCGCTGTTCGCCGCGCTGTTCGCCGCGCTGTTCGCTGCGGGGGCCGGGCTGCTCCGGGTTGACAGGCGCGTGACCGGGTGGCGCGGCGGCACCGGTCCGGCCGTGGCCCCGGAGTGTCAGTCGCGCCGGACGAGACCCGGGCCGGCGGTGATATCGATGTCGCCGTCCGCGACGTCGTGACCGGCGGCGCAGCGGAGTACCGCGCGGATCGGCTCGCCGCAGTCGTGGTGGGTGGCGATGACCGACGGGCCGGTGTCGGTGGGGGCCCAGGTGTCGCCCCAGTTGCGCAGCGCGGTGATGACCGGCAGGAGTGCGCGCCCCTTGCTGGTGAGTTGGTACTCGTGGCGGGTGCGCTGCCCTGGCTCGCGGTAGGGGATTCGTTCGAGCAGGTCGGCGGCGACCATCTCCTTGAGTCGGGCGGCCATGGCGGGCTCGCCGACGCCGACCCGGCGGACGAAGTCGTCGAAGCGGCGCGTGCCGAGCAGGGCCTCGCGCATGATCAGGACCGTCGACCTGCTGCCCACGATGTCCATCGCCCGGGCCACCGAGCAGTTCTCGCTCGTCCAGGAATCGCGGTCGTCTCGTAGGTCCTTCATGCCGTCCAGCGTACCTGGCTTGCGTTAGGGCTAGCCAGGTGCTTCACTGGGTCGCGCTGACTTCAGCATACGCAAGTCAGCCCATCAGCCTGAAGGATCTTCAGTGACCACCAGCACCGCAACCCCGATCCCACCCGGCGCGGCAGCACCCGGGCCGGCAGCTACCGCCCGCTCATCCCTGCGCGGCTCCCGCGCGGTGACCCTGATCGCCACCTGTCTGGGCGCGATGATCACGTTCCTCCAGATCACCGCGACGGTCTCCGCGCTGACCACGATCCAGCGGGACCTGGGCGTCGACCCGACCACGCTGGTCTGGATCCCCAGCGCCTACACCCTGATGGTGGCGAGCGTCGTGCTCTCCGCGGCCACCCTGGGCAACCGCTACGGGCGTAAGCGCATGTTCGCCGCCGGGGTCGTCGCGATGATCGTCGGCGCTGCCGTCGTGGCCGGCGCTCCGACCGTCGGCTGGGTGATCGCCGGACAGTTGGTCGCCGGCCTCGGTGGTGCCCTGATCCTGCCGAACAGCCTGGCGATCCTCGGCGCGACCTTCACCGACCCGCACCGCCGGACCGAGGTCATCACCGCCTGGTCAGCGGCGTCCGGCATCGGGCTCGCGATCGGCCCGCTGATCGCCGGTGCCCTGCTGCAGCACTACCAGTGGCACAGCGTCTACCTGTCGACGATCGCGCTGGGCCTGGTCACCCTCGTCGTCGCCGTCGTCGGGGTGGCCGAGTCCCGGCCGAGCGCCGCCCGGCTCGACGTGCCCGGCCTGCTGCTGGGCACCGTCGCCATCGCGGCCGCCGTCTACGCGCTGATCCAGGGCGGCAAGGTCGGCTACACCAGCCCGGTGGTGTCGACGGCCTGGGTCGTCGCGGCCGTCGCACTTGTCGCGTTCGTGCTGGTCGAGCTGCGGACCAGCGCGCCGATGCTCGACGTACGGCTGTTCCGGTCCGCGTCTTTCAGCGCTGTCATGGTCGTCGGTGCGGTGTCGCTGTTCGGTTTCACCGGCGTGGCGATCCTGCTGGTCCTCTTCCACGAGCGTGCTCAGGCGCTCAGCCCGCTGGACACCGGGTGGCGGCTGCTGGTGCTCTTCGGTGTCTACGTGCTGGTCGCCTTCGGTGCCGGGCGGGCGATTCGTCGTACCGGATTCAAGGCGCCACTGACCCTCGGCCTGGTCCTCGGCGCGGTGGCCAGCTTCGCGCTGGCGAACCAGGGGCCGACCACGTCGTTCGGTCACCGGTGGGCGTTGTTCGCGTTGTTCGGCGGGGCCAGCGCGCTGGTGGTGGCCCCGGCGACCGCGGCGGCACTGGCCAGCGTCGCGCCCGCCCAGGCCGGGATGGCCTCCGGGGCGGTCAATGCGGCGCGCCAGGTCGGCTCGGTGCTCGGCTCGTCCCTGCTCGGCACGCTCCTCACCACCACGATGGTGGCCGACCTGCCGGGCCGGCTCGCCGCACACCAGGTCGACGAACCCACCCGGACCGCCGTGCAGGCGGCGGTGGCCTCCGGGGCCAACGGCGACCAGCCACTACCCGACCCGGTCCGGGCGGCGATCGCGGAGGCGCTGACCTCCGGTGTCCAGGCCGGGCTACGGATCAACGGCGTCGTCTTCCTCGTCGCCGCCGTGCTCGCGCTCACCCTCATCCGCAACCGGCCGCACCAGCACTAGGGTCTGTTCCATAAGAACTGGCCGGCCTGCGGCGGGCCCGGACGACGCCCGGCCGCGCCTTGCCGGATCGCCGCCCGGACTCCGCCTCGGCTCGACCGCCCTTATGGAACAGGCCCTAGGGCCGGACCGCGTCGGGCCGCCGGAGTGCGCGCCGGTCACCGCTGCGGCGGGGCCGGCCGGGTGGGGATGTGCTCGTAGCGCTTGCGCATGGTTTCGCTGGCGGCCGGGCCGGCGGCGAACACGAAGGTGGCGTCGTCGAGCGGGCGACCGGTGTTGCTGTCGACGAGCACCGGGTCGGCCTCCACCCCGGTGGCCCGGTCGACGAGGATCATGCTGCGCTCGCTCGGATCGAGGCGTGAGTTGCCCCAGGCCGCGAGGGCGACGATGACCGGCCGCAGGCTGCGGCCGAGGTCGGTGAGGACGTACTCGTAGCGGTCCGGTCTGGTCTGGTATCGGCGACGTTCCAGCAGCCCCTGGCCGGTGAGGGTCTTGAGCCGGCTGGTCAGGATGCTGGACGAGACGCCCAGATTGGCCTGGAACTGATCGAACCGGGTGTAGCCGTCGAAGGCGTCGTGCAGGATCAGCATCGTCCACCACTCACCCACGTGGCCCAGCGCACTGGACAACGGGCATTCGCGGTCCGCCAAGCGGATCTTTCCGGCCACAACCGTGCCCTCTCCCGAGTAGGTGCTACTGTCGAAGTTAGTAGGTGCTGTTTCGGAAGTAACCATACGACGGGCCCTCGGCGACGTCGGAGAGGGACGAGGAGACCATGACCGCCACCCAGGCCACACCAGCCATCATTCGCCGCTACTTCGCGCTCGCCGGCCAGCCCGACTCCGAGGACTACTTCGCTCTCTTCGCCGAGGACGCCGTGGTCGAGGACGAGTCGAACGAGTACCGGGGCATCGAGGCCATCCGTCAGTGGCGTCGTGCCGTACCGCTGGTGTCGTACGAGATCACCGACGTCGAGGAGACTCCCGCCGGCGCGGTGGTTACCGCCACGATCACCGGCGACTTCCCCGGCAGCCCGTTCGCCGGCCTCCGGTACCGCTTCAGCGACTACGACAACAGTGCGATCCGGATGCTGCGCATCGCGCCCTGACCGCTGAACGGCGAACTTGACGATCGTTGTTTGTGAGTGCACACTTACAAACATGCGATCGACCGCCGAGGCCCGCCGGGTCACCGTCCTGAACACCGCGGTGTCGGTGTTCGCGCGCGCCGGCTTCCACGCCACACCGGTCACCGCAGTGGCCGCCGCCGCCGGCATCTCCGAGGCGTACGTCTTCCGGCTCTTCGCCGGCAAGCTCGGGTTGTTCGTGGCGGCGGCCGGCGCGTGCTTCGACCGGATCGCCGAGGCGATCGAGGCGGGCGCCGAGCGTGCCACGGGCGACAGTCCGGAGGGGATCCTCGACGCCATGGGCGGTGCGTACGCGGAGCTGATCGCCGATCGCGACCTGCTGCTCTTTCAGGTGCAGGCGCAGGCGGTCACGGACATCCCGGAGATCGCCGAGGCGGTGCGGGCCGGCTACCGGCGGGTCGCCACCTTCGTGCAGGATCGGGCCGGTGCCAGCGACGCGCAGGTGCAGCAGTTCTTCGCGTACGGCCAGTTGTGCCACCTGATCGTGACCGCCGGTCTGGAGCAGGTCCCGGAGCCCTGGGCCCGTGCCCTGACCGCCGGCATTCGCCACCCCTGACCTAACCCGATGTCGGGCCGCTTCGGCGGCCCACTCTTCGGCCTCGACAAGTGTGTGAGTGCACACTTACAAACAAGGGAGAATCCGATGACGACCGACGCGATGATCACCGAAGTGGTGCTGCCCGGCGTGGTGGAGCCCGACGGACTCCAGCTGCGCCAACGCCCGATGCCAGTCCCCGGCCGGGGGCAGGCGCTCGTCCAGGTCGAGGCGACCGGCATCTCGTTCGCCGAGCAGCAGATGCGCCACGCGCTCTACCCCGGCCAGCCGAAGTTCCCGTTCGTGCCCGGCTACGACCTCGTCGGCACCGTCCGGGCGGTCGGTCCCGGCGGTGACGACGCCCTGGTCGGCGAACGGGTGGCGGCGGTCACCAAGACCGGTGGCTGGGCCACCCACGCGCTGGTCGACCTCGACGCCCTGACCCCCGTACCGACCGGCCTGGACCCCGCCGCGGCCGAGACCGTCGTCGTCAACGGGGTGACCGCCTGGCAGATGCTGCGCGACGCCGACCTGACGGCCGGGCAGACCATCCTCGTGCACGGCGCGAACGGCGGCGTCGGGAGCGTGCTCGTCCAGCTCGGCCGGCACCTCGGGCTGCGGGTCATCGGCACCGCCGCCGCACGGCACCACGCCGGCCTACGTGAACTCGGCGTCGAACCGCTCGACTACCGCGACCCGGACATGGCCGCCCACGTTCGCGAGCTGTCGCCGCGTGGCGTCGACGCCGTCTTCGACCCGGTCGCGGGCCCGGGCGTCCGCACCTCGTACGCCCTGCTCGCCCCGGGCGGCAAGCTGGTCGTCTACGGCAACGCCGCAGCCGTGGGCACCGGGCAGTCGGTCCTCTGGGTCTTCGTGAAGCTGTTGGCCCGCCTCTACACCTGGAACGCGCTGCCCAACGGTCACCGGGCTGGCTTCTACAACTTCTGGGCCGGTCAGCTCACCCGCCGCGCCGCGTTCCGCCGCCGCCTGCGTACCGACCTCGGCACCGTGCTCGACCTGCTGCGACAGGGAGTGATCGTGCCGCGGATCGCCGCCCGCTACCCGCTCGACGAGGTCTCCGCCGCGCTGGCGTTCGCCGAGGCGCGCAGCCGGGCCGGCAAGGTGGTGCTGGAGCCCTGAGCGCCGGCACGCTCGCGCCGAGGCGACTCGGTGGCCGCCGGGTGCCAGCCGGGCGGGGTAGCCTCACCGCTCGCACCAGATGCTCCTGCGAGCGGGCAGGACAGGGGGAGGTGGAGCGTGGTCGACGTCGGCGAGGTGGTGCGTTGGTTGCAGCTCAACGCGCCCCAGGGCGGTCCGGACGAGGTGTCGCGGCTGGTGACCCGGGCCGCGCCCATGATCAATGCCAGCGAGATCGTGATCTATCTGGCCGACTACAAGCAGACCCTCCTCGTCCCGTTGCTCGACGCGGGCTCCGACCGGGAGCAGTTGTCGATCGAGACGACGCTCGCCGGTCGGGCCTTCACCACCCTCGACATCCAGCGCGCGCCCGACAGCCCGGACCGGGTGTGGGTGCCGCTGCTGCTCGGGTGCGAGCGGATGGGCGTACTGGAGATCGTCTCGCCGGCCGCCGCCGACCAGACAATGGATGCTCCGGTCTGGGAGGTGGCGGTCAACGTCGCCCAGATCCTGGTCAACCGCCGGTCCTACGGTGACGTGGTCGAGCGGATGCGGCGGCGGATGCCGATGCAGGTCGCGGCCGAGATCGTGTGGGGCCTGCTGCCGCCGCTGACCTTCGCCACCGACGATCTGGTGGTCACCGCCATCCTCGAACCGTGCTACGACGTCGGCGGCGACATCTTCGACTACGCGTTGAACGGTGACGTGCTCAGCGTCGGGCTCTTCGACACCTGTGGGCACGGCATCAAGGCGAGCACTCTGGCGTCGCTGGTGGTCAGCGCGTACCGCAACGCCCGTCGGTGCGGCCTCGACCTGGTCGACACGGCGATCAGCATCGACCGGTGGGTGCGGTCCGAGCACCCGAACTTCTTCGCCACCGGGTTGCTGATCGAGTTGGACCGTCGGACCGGGCACCTCAGCATGATCAACGCGGGGCATCCCGGTGCCATGCTGCTGCGCGACGGCAAGGCCGTCCGGGAACTTCCGGGGCCGACGGCTCTGCCGCTGGGGCTGGGTCACCTGTCCGCTCGCCGACCCCGCGTGCACGTGGAGAATCTGCACCCGGGCGACCGCCTGCTCGCCTACACCGACGGCATCACCGACGCCCGTAGCGCGCAGGGTGAGCAGTTCGGGCTGGACCGGCTCGTCGACTTCGTCAACCGCGCCCTCAACGACGGGCTGCCCAGCCCAGAGACGATGCGTCGGCTGGTCCGCGCGGTGGTCAGCTATCAGGACGACCATCTGGAGGACGACGCGACAGCCCTCTTCGTGGAGTGGCGGCCGCCGCACCTGCCGCTCGCGCATCTGCGTGGCCTCGCCGCCGCCGGCTCCTGAGCGAGTAGTGGGATTTTGCACTCGCAGTGCACTTGTCTCCGATTGCGGGGCTGTCTAGCGTCACCTCATGGCTGACTCATGGACCTTCGCGGTGGCTCGGGACGACCTCGGGAAGACCACGCTCGTCGATGGCCCCGTCCCCGCCGTGGCCGACGGCGAGGCGCTGCTGCGCGTGGACCGCGTCGGCCTCACCGCCAACAACGTGACCTACGCGGTGCTCGGTGACGCGATGCGCTACTGGCAGTTCTTCCCGCCGGCCGCCCAGGGGCTCGGACCGCAGTGGGGCCTGCCGCCGCTCTGGGGCTTCGCCGAGGTGGTCGACTCGGCGGTGGCGGGGGTCGAGGTGGGGCAGCGGATCTACGGTTACCTCCCGCCCGCCGGTCACCTCGTGGTGCGCCCGGACCGGGTAGACGGGTCCGGGTTCCGCGAGGCGAGCCCGCACCGGGTCGAGCTGCCGTCGCCGTACAACGCGTACCGGTCGACCATCGGCGACCCGGCGTACCAGCGCGACCAGGAGGATCTGCTGATCCTGTTCCGGCCGCTCTTCTTCACCTCGTTCATGCTGGCCGACCAGGTTGTCGACAACGACTTCTACGGCGCCGAGGCGCTGCTGGTGTCGTCGGCGTCGAGCAAGACCGCGTACGCCGCCGCGTTCGAACTGCACCGGCGCGGGCCGCGCCTGGTCGGTCTCACCTCACCCGGCAACCTGGCCTTCACCAGGTCGCTCGGCTGCTACGACGAGGTCGTCTCGTACGACGACATCGACGCCCTCGACGTGGTCCCGACCGTCTACCTCGACCTGTCCGGCGCGCACTCGACCCGTGCCGCCCTGCGGCGGCGCCTCGGTGACCGGCTCGTCCGGGACATCGCTGTCGGGCTCACCAACCAGACGCCGAACGCCGCTGCCGCCGAGGAGGTGTTCTTCGCGCCGGTGCAGATGCGCAAGCGCGGCCACGACTGGGGCCGCGACGGGCTCGACGAGCGGTTCACCGCGGCGTGGCAACGCTTCGCCGCCGTGGTGAGCGGGTGGCTCGACGTTCGGGTCGGTGTCGGGCCGACGGCGCTGCAACACGCGTGGCTCGACGTTCTCGCCGGTCGTACGCCGCCACGGGTGGGCCACGTCGTCCAGCTCTGACCGGGCTCAGGCTGCGATGTCCTCGCCCAGTTGGCGGCGCAGCGCGGCCAGCGAGCGGGTGATCAGTCGGGACACGTGCATCTGCGAGACGCCGATCCGGTCGGCGATCTGGGCCTGGGTCAGGTTGCCGTGGAAGCGCAGGCTCAGGATCTGCCGTTCGCGTTCCGGCAGCGTGGCGAGGGCCGGCCCGAGGGCGATGCGGAGGTCGACAAGGTCGAAGGCCCGGTCGTCGTCGCCGAGGGTGTCCCCGAGTTCCCGGTTGCCGTCGGCCCCGACCGGAGTGGACAGCGACGTGGCCCGATAGGCGCGCGCGCCCTCCAGCCCTTCCAGGACGGTCTCCTCGGACACGTCGAGGTAGGACGCGATGTCGGCGACGGTCGGCGAGCGGCCGAGGGTCTGGATCAGGGTGCTGTTCGCCGCGCTGATCGACAGGCGCAGTTCCTGGAGGCGGCGGGGCACGCGGACCGCCCAGGTGCGGTCCCGGAAGTACCGCTTGATCTCGCCGATGATGGTGGGGATGGCGTACCCGCTGAAGTCGACACCTCGGCTGTGGTCGAAGTTGTCGACGGCCTTGATGAGCCCGACGAAGGCGGTCTGGGCCAGGTCGTCGTCGGGCGCGCCGCGTCCGCCGTAGCGGCGCGCCAGGTGCCGGGCGAGCGGCAGCCACGCCTCGATGGCGCGGTCGCGCAGGGCTGGCCGGCGGGGGTCGTCGGCCGAGGTCGCCTTCATCTCGGCGAGGAGCTCATCCGGGCTCTGGTCGGTGTGGGTGCTGGTCGCGTTGTCGACGATGGTGGCCACGTGGGTGGTCCTTCCCGCAAGCCCGTCGATCGACCGGAAGGGTCTCCGAACCGGCTACCGCCGGGGCGCACGTACGGGTGAAGGTGCGCTGTCGCAAGGCCACGAGCACGGGCCTCGCCGCCGCGTCATGTCGTTCACGTGATGCCTCGGACACTACCCGAAAGGCCGACCATTTCCTAACCGAAAGTATGAGCCCTGGCGTTTGCGGGAGAACGCCGCCGGGTCAGCCGCGCTGCTCCGGGGCGTCGACAGCGGCCGGGGCCGGCGGGGCCGACAGCACCGCGAACGGGTGGCGCAGCTGCCGCATCGCCTCCTCGCTGCTGTCGAAGGTCACCGCCGGTCCGTCCAACGCCTCGCCGTTGGAGGTGGCGAGGAACAGGACGGGTCGACCGTTGTCGTTCGGTGTCATGCGGAGATCCTGTCTCTACGAGAGGGGTGCGTCTCGGCCTCGGCAACATCGGCCGTGCGACCTGGTGACGCGTCGGCGCACACCTGGCGCCCGAATGCGGATGTCCTGTGCACGGGCGAACGCCCGGCGACACCGACACCCCGCACCATACCCGGCATCGTCGCCCGGTATGCGCCGCCGGCGAACCCGCGTCGGTTGTGGCGAACCGACCGCCCGGGAATTCTGTAATCCCACCCGCTGCCGCGAGTCTCCGATCCTGAGGGCGGTCAGCGCACCCAGCGTGGGCACCGCGCGGACGAGCACACGAGGAGTGAGACGCATGTCGTCAGCCGGTCGAGCACTGCCCGATGTCGGGTCGGTCGTCGCGGCGCGGCAGGGCGACCAGCGCGCTCTCGACGACGTCGTCACGGCCTCGCTCCCGCTGGTCTACAACATCGTCGGGCGTGCGCTGCGCGGGCACGCCGACGTCGACGACGTGGTCCAGGAGACGTTGGTACGGGTGATCCGGTACCTGCCCGCGCTCAACGACCCGGCGGCCTACCGGTCCTGGCTGGTGGCGATCACCATCCGGCAGGTCCGTGACTGGGAGACGCGCCGACGCGTCGCGCTCAACCGCGACGCCGGGCTCGACGCGATCCACAACGTGCCCGACCCCGCCTCCGACTTCGCGGGGATGACGATTCTCCGGCTCGGCCTCACCGACCAACGACGTGAGGTGGCCGAGGCGACCCGCTGGCTCGACCCGGACGACCAGGAACTGCTCTCGCTGTGGTGGCTGGAGGAGACCGGCGAGATCACCCGCAACGAGGTCGCCGACGCGCTCGGGTTGTCACCCGGGCACGTCGCGGTGCGGATCCACCGGATGAAGGAGCAGATCCAGAGCGCCCGCGCCGTCGTACGCGCGCTCCGCGCCCGCCCCGGCTGCCCGGAACTGGGCGCCGTGACCGCCGAGTGGGACGGCACGCCCAGCTCGCTGTGGCGCAAGCGACTGGCTCGACACGTCCGCGACTGCGCGTTCTGCGTCCGGTTGGGAAGCACGCTCCTACCCATCGACCGGCTGCTCGCCGGCCTGCCGTTGCTGCCGCTGCCGGCAGGCCTCGGCGCCCACCTGCCGAACGTGTCCGCCCCGGCGGCCGCCGCGCCGGCCGTCGCGCCGCCGAGCCCGGCGGTCGGAACCGCCACCGGGCCGACCCCGCCCACCGATGGCGGCGGTGGTCAGAGCGTCGTCGGCCTCGCGGCGAACCGGCCCCGTGGCCTGGTGCCGTCCCTCGTCGCCGGGGCGGCCGCCGCCGTCCTGGCCATCACCATGGCGGTGGTGATCCAGCCGGACGATCCGTCCGCACCCTCCTGGGCGGCGCCGCCGTCCGCGGTGCCCACCGCCGTCGTCACCCCGAGCATCGCACCGCCGCCGAGCGCACGACCCGCGTCGAAAGCGCCGGTGCCGCCGGTGGTCAGCTCCGCGCGCAAGGGCGTCGGGGTGTGGAACTTCGCCGGGGCGAGTCAGGCGTTGGCGAACTCCAAGGCCGGCTGGTACTACACCTGGGGCACCCAGCACCCGGGAATCAGTACTCCGCGCGGTGCGACGTTCGTGCCGATGATCCGCAGCGCGGAGAACGTCACCGCCACGGAGCTGGCGCGGGCCAAGGCCGCCGGGCCGTACCTGCTCACGTTCAACGAGCCGGACCTGGCCGAGCAGGCGAACATGACCGTCGAGCAGGCGTTGGACCTGTGGCCGCAGTTGATGGCGACGGGCAGCAGGCTGGGCAGCCCGGCGGTCGCCTGGGGCGGGCCGGACCCGCAGGGTTGGCTGGACAGGTTCATGACCGGGGCGCAGGCCCGCGGCCACCGGGTCGACTTCATCACGCTGCACTGGTTCGGTGCCGACTTCACCACCGCCACCGCCGTGGTCCAACTCCGGCAGTACCTACAGGCTGTCTACCAGCGGTACCGGAAGCCGATCTGGCTGACCGAGTTCGCGCTGATCCGCTTCGGCGCGGGCGGGTCGCAGTTTCCCTCTCCGGAGCAGCAGGCGGCCTTCCTCACCGCGGCCACCGCCATGCTCGGGCAACTCCCGTACCTGCAGCGTTACGCCTGGTTCGGGCTACCCGCCACGGACCAGGACCGGTCCGGGTTGTTCCGCGACGGGACCGAGGCGACAGCGGTCGGCCGCGCGTTCCAAGCCGCCCGTTGAGCACCGACGGACGGAGGGCCGAGCAGATCATGGCGGAGCGCCCCGGGCCTCGCGTCCGGACCGGGCGGATGGTCGGCGTCGTCGTGACAGTGGTCGCCACCGCGCTGGCCGTCGGGCTCACCAACGGTTGGGGACGAACCGAACCGGCCCCGGTGGCCCCGCCGGCAACCACCCCACCGGCCGCTGCGGTGCCGACCGTGCCGGTGGTGCTCAACGGCACCGACGACGCCTTCATCCAACTGCTGATCCCGATGAACGAGGGCGCGCTCGCGCTGATCGACCAGCTCGACACCCGACCGGCGGACGCTGATCCGTCGTTGCGGGCCCTCCTCGGCGAGCTTCGGACGGCTCATCAGGCCGAGCTGCGGGACCTGCGTGGGCTGTTGGCCGCGGGCAACGTGCCGGAGCTGAACATCCACGCGGGGCACCAGATGCCCGGCATGGTCACCGAGGCCAGCCTCGCCGAGCTGCGTGCCGCCCCCGACGTCGAGGTGCCGTCCCGCGCCGCCGCGCTGATCCGGGCGCACCTCGCGCAGACAGTGGTGCTGTGCCGGGGCGAGCAGACCGCCGGTGGGAGCCCGGAGTTGAAGGCGCTCGCCGGCCGGATCCAGCAGGCGCGCACCGCCGAGCTGAGCGCGTTGGACAACCGGCTCGGCGCGCCCACCGCCACCGGCCAGCAGTAGTCGGTGGGCGTCGGCGGTCAGGCCGCTGTCTGGTGTCTCGCCGCGAACCGGGCGCGCGTCAGGAACGCGAGTTGGGCCCGCTTGTCCGGCATGTCGATCTCCGAGTCGAGGGTGAAGCCCTCGATCTCCAGTCGGCGCAGGGCGAGGTGGTTGCGAACGTCCGGCTCGACCACGATCCGCTGCGCGGCCGGATCGCGGAACAGGAAGCGGGCCACCGCCGGGCCGACCGCGTTGGTGATGCTGCGGGCGAGGCGTCGGTCGGGGCTGAGCAGCAGGTGCATTCCCACGTCGCCGGGCTGGACCGGGTAGCGCTCGCCGACCGGGTCCGCCTCGGGCTGATAGGTCTGGAAGAGGCCGACCGGCTCGTCGTCGATCAAGATCAGGTACGCGTGGTGAGTGGGCAGACTGTCCACAAAGGCGTAGATCTCGCGCACTTCATCCAGGGTGTGGGAACCCATGCCCCAGAAGGAGTTGCGGGGAAGGGTCACCCATCCGTGCAGGAGGGCGGCGTCCCGGTCGGGGTCCACGGTCACCAACGACAGCTCGCCGAGGCCGGCGATCGTCTCCTGGTACGTCATCGGGCGCTGTCCTCTGTTCCATCCGGGGCGCAACTTAGGTTAACCTCCCCTAACCAAGGATGACCTTACCTGGAGGGGTGCGTGAAACGGAACTGGGAGGCCCTGGTCCTCAAGGCCATGGGAGGTCGGGACTTTCGGTTGACCGTCCTCAGCACCGAGTCGATCGATGGGCACTACCAGCGGCTCCTCCTGGACGGGGGTGGGCTGCTGGAGGCGTGCGGGGTGCACCCCACGATGTGGATCCGGCTGTGGTTCGACAACGACGGGCGGGCGCACCAGCGCGCCTACACGTTGGTCGACCCCGACCCGGCCACCGGCCGCTTCACCCTCGAATTCGCCATCCATGACGGCTGCGCGGCCCGCTGGGCCACCACGGCCACTGTCGGCGACACCATCAGCGCGACCGTTCAGGGCAGCGCGTTCGAGTTGCCCGACCCCGCGCCCGAACATCTCTACCTCGTCGGCGACGCGGCCTCCCTGCCCGCGGTGAACAGCCTGCTCGACGCCGGTGCCGACATTCCGGCGACGGTCTGGCTGGAGTACGCCCACGAGGGCGAGAAGGCGCTCGCGCTGCGGGCCCGGGCGCACCACGAGGTCACCTGGGTGCCTCGGCGCGACGCGGGGCAACATCTCGTCGACACGGTCTGCGCCGCCCTGCCGACCAGCGACACGGGCCACTACTGGGTGGCCTGCGAGGCGGCCACCACCAGGGGCATCACCCGGCACCTGCGCAAGACGCTGGGCGTCGACAAGGACCGCCTGACCTCCCTCGGCTACTGGAAAGCGGCATGAAGGGCCGGCTCGGCACCCTGACCACGCTGTACGTCACCCAGTACCTCGGCGTCGGCTTCATCACCGTCGGGCTCACCGCCATCCTGCGCGACGGCGGCACCTCGCTGGACACGCTGGCGCTGTTGCAGATCGTCGGCCTGATCTGGCCCATCAAGTTCCTCTGGGCGCCGGTCCTCGACCGGTACGGCTCCCGGCACCGCGGCCACTACCGTTCCTGGCTGCTCGTCCTGCAGAGCGCCCTGGTGCTGGCCCTGTTGGCGCTGCTGCCGTTCGCCAGCCCGGCCGACGCGCTCGGCCCGATCGTCGCGATCTGCGCCGCGTACGTGTTCTTCTCCGCCACCCAGGACATCGCCGTGGACGCCGTCGCGGTGCGGATGCTCGCCGAGTCGGCCCGGGGGACCGGCAACGGCATCCAGGTCGCCGCGAGCTACCTCGGCAACCTGCTCGGCGGTGGAGCCTGCGTCCTGGTCTACGACCAGTTCGGTTGGGCGTCGGCGATCGGGCTGCTGGTCGCGATGACGGCGGTCGGCCTGGTGGTGGTGTGGCGGTTCCGGGAGCCTCCCCGTACCGATCGGGTGGCCCGGATCGGCACTGCCTACCGGGCGCTGCTGTCGGTGTTCGGGCAGCCCGGCTGCCGGTGGTGGACGTTCGGCGTGGTGCCGCTGGTCTACGTCGGCGCGGGAATGGCGTACGCCCTGGTCACCCCCGCCCTGGTCGACGCCGGCTGGTCGTTGGGTCGGATCGGCGTGGTCACCGGCGTGGTGACCAGCGCCCCGGCCATCGTCGCGGGTCTGGTCGCCGGGCTCGGGGTCGGACGGTTCGGGCGCGGTGGCGTGCTCGTGGCCGGTGGCCTCGCGCTCACGGTGTCGACGTTGCTGCTGCTGCCCCTGATGAACGGCCAGGCGCCACTGGGTGGGACGGTCGCCGCGCTCTGCTGCTTCATGGTGGCCTACACCATCGCCAACGTCGTGCTCTACACGGTCAACATGGACTACTCGCGACCGGACACCGGTGGCACCGACTTCACCGTCCTGTCGTCGTTCGGCCTGGTCTGCTCGTTCGTGGCGTCGTCCATCGGTCTCGCGGCGGCCGAGCGGGTCGGCTATCCGGCGGTCGCCGTCGCGGCCATCGTGCTGGTGGCCGCCGGGGTCGTCCTCGGCCTCGCCCACCAGCGGCGATTCCCGCACCGGCCCGGCCCGACCGCTGGCCTGCCGGTCGGCCAGCCGACCCCCGACGCGCCTGTCGAGCGGCCCGCAGCGGACGGCGCCAAGGCGGTGGCGTGACCAGCGTCCAGCCGGCCACCGACACCGCGACACCGGTACGACTGCCACAGCGATGGCTCATCCTGGCCGTGCTGTGCGTCGCGCAGCTGGTCGTGGTGCTGGACAACACCGTGCTGACGGTGGCGGTGCCGGTGCTCACCACCGAGCTGGGCGCCAGCACCGCCGAGGTGCAATGGATGATCAACGCGTACGCGTTGGTGCTGTCCGGGTTGCTGCTCACCGCCGGCAGCGCCGCGGACCGGTACGGCCGCCGCCGGATGTTGCTCGCCGGGCTCGTCCTGTTCGGGGCCGGCTCGCTGGCCGCCGGTCTCGCCGGCACCAGCGGACAGTTGATCGCCGCGCGGGCCGGCATGGGTGTTGGCGGCGCGCTGCTGGTCACCTCGACGCTCGCGGTGGCGATGCAGGTCTTCGACGCCGCCGAGCGGTCCCGGGCGATCGGCATCTGGGCTGCCACCAGCGCGCTGGGGTTCGCCATCGGGCCACCGATCGGCGGCACCGTCCTCGCCCATCTGCCCTGGGGCGCGATCTTCCTGATGAACGTGCCGATCGTGCTGGTCTGCCTGCTCGTCGCTCGCGCGCTGGTCCCCGAGTCCCGTGGGCCGGCCGGCGGTCGACTCGACGTGCCCGGCGCTGTGCTCTCCACCGCCGGTCTGACCGCTGTCGTCTGGGCGATCATCTCCGGGCCGGAGCGCGGGTGGACGTCGACCGAGGTGATCGGTGTGGCGATCGTCGGCGTACTGGTGCTCGGGATCTTCGTGCGGTGGGAGCGACGGATCCCACATCCGATGCTGGACATGGGCTTCTTCCGGGACCAGCGCTTCGTGGGTGCGATCTCCGGGGTCGTGCTGATCACGTTCGGTGCCACCGGCGCGCTCTTTCTGCTCACCCAGCACCTCCAGTTCGTGCGGGGCTACCCCGCCTGGGAGGCCGGCCTGCGGATGGCACCCTTCGCGCTGTCCATCGTGCTGCTCAACGTCAGTGGTGTCGTCGCGGGCGTGATCCGTCGGCTCGGCCTGGCGGTCGCCATCGCCGTCGGTATGACGCTGCTCGCGGCCGGGCTGGCGCTGGTCACACTCTTTCCGTCCGACGGGTACGCGGTGCTGCTGGCGGGACTGCTCGTCATGGGCGCCGGTTGCGCGCTGGCCAACCCGGCCATCGTCGAGGCCGTGATGAGCGCGATCCCGGCGGCGAAGGCCGGCGCTGGCGCGGGGGTCGACGGCACCATGACCGAGGTGGGCAGCAGCCTCGGCATCGCGGTGCTGGGTGCCGTGCTGAACGCCCGGTTCGCGGCGCTGCTGCCGGCGGCAGTGGCCGGCGCCGGATCGTTCCCCGCGGCTCTCGCCACCGCCCGCGACGGTGCCGAGCGGGAGGCGGTGACTGTCGCCTTCGCCTCGGCGCTGGAGACCGGGCAACTGGTGGGCGCGGCAGCGGTGCTGATCGGTGGTCTGGTGGCCGCCGGACTGCTGCACCGGGCAGACCGCGCCATATCCGCCTAATAAGGGTAGGCTACCCTAATCGTGACATCGTGGTAGTCGACGGAGGCGGTATGCGGCTCTACCTGACCGCGCTCAACCCCACCGACGCCGTCCTGCACGGGTTCCTTCCGGCGGCGGCGTCCCTCGGGCTGCCGGCCACCGTGCTGACCGACCGGCCCGCCGAATGGCCTGCGGACGTGCCGGTGACGCGGTGCGCGGTCCGCGACGCGGCAGCCGTGGTCGCGGCGACGGCAGCGACCCGACCGGCGGCGCTGCTGTCCAACAGCGACCACCTCCAGGAGACCACCGCGATCGCCGCCCGAAAGCTCGGCCTGCCCGGCAAGGACCCGGACGCCGCCCGTCTCTGCAAGGACAAGGCCGCCGCCCGCCGGGTGATCGCCACCGCGGGCCTCGATCGGGTACGCGTCGTCACCGTCGACCCCGCAGCCCCGCCGAAGGTGCCGAACGAGATGTTCCCGGCGGTGGTCAAGCCCCGCGAGGGGGTGGCCAGTGAGGACGCGTACCTGGTGGCCGACCACGCCGAGCTGGTCGCCCGGGTCGCCGAGATCCGCAACCGGCGGCCCGACGTGGCCCTGGTGGTCGAGGAGTACCTCGACGGTGAACTGCGGACCTTCGAGACCCTCGGCGACGGCACCGAGCTGGCCTCCCTCGGCGGGTGGCGCACCGACCTCGGCCCACCACCGACCTTCACCGAGGAGAGCCTCGCCTGGTCGCCCCCGGCGCAGCCGGCGCGCACCCAGCTACGGGCCCGACTCGACGCGCTCGGGGTCGGCTTCGGCGCCTGCCACACCGAGTACGTCATCGCCGACGGCCGGGTCCGGCTCATCGAGGTGAACTACCGCCTCATCGGTGACCGGATGGACCTGATCCTCGCCGAACTGCTCGGTGTGCCGCTGTTCGAGTACGTCATCCGGCTGCACCTCGGCGAGCCGCTGTCCGCCCTGCGCCTGCCCTCCGCTGTCGACCGGCACGCCCGGGTCGAGTACGTCTGCGCGGACCGGTCCGGCCGTCTCGTCGCCGCGCCGGGCCGGCTGGACACCGTCCACGGCGACGTCCGGTTGGGCTGCCACCCGCTGCGCGAGGTGGGCCGCAGCGCCGTGCACACCGGCACCAACCGCGACTACCTCGCCGTGCTGCACGGCATCGGCCCCGACGAGAACGCCGTCCGGCAGTCACTGGCCGCCCTCCGCGGCGACCTGCAGTGGACCATCGTCGAGTGAGCGACGACTGCGAGCGCGAGGTCTTCACCCGGGTGCTCGACGCCCTGCTGCGCGAGGATCACCTCGGTCTGCTCACCGCCGGCCGCCCGGACGGTCCCGACTGGTGGCAGGTGTCACACCCCGCCGGCCGGCTGCGCATACC
The DNA here is from genome assembly GCF_029809455.1 of Micromonospora sp. DH14. Taxonomy (NCBI): domain Bacteria; kingdom Bacillati; phylum Actinomycetota; class Actinomycetes; order Micromonosporales; family Micromonosporaceae; genus Micromonospora; species Micromonospora sp. DH14. The sequence goes on from NZ_JARVKT010000001.1 coordinate 451,723, forward strand.
GGTCCGGGCGGACGGGTTCCAGCAGGCCCTGCGCAGCTCCGCGCCGACGGTGCTGCTGGTGGACGGCAGTGGCGACGCGCGGCGTACGGAGACTCTCGAAGGGTTGTTGACGCTGCTCGCCCCGCACGGCAACGCCGAGGCCGAGGCCGGCTGGCGGGACTTCGCCGTCGAGTGCCGCGCCGACCTGCGGGCCCGGCGGCTCGCCGCCCGGAACCGGCAGCGGGTGTTCACCGAGGTGGCGGCCGAACGGGTGGGCACCTCGACCGGCCCGCCGGCGGCGCTGCTGGACGACGTGCTCGCCGCTCACCTGGGGCACCCCGTCTACCCCACCGACCGGTGCCGGCACGGTCTGCGCGACGAGGAACTGCTCCGGTACGCCCCGGAACACGCCCCACGCTTCGCGCTGCGCTGGTACGCCGCCCCCGCCACGGACGTCCGGCTCACCGGCCAACTCCCGCCCTGGTGGCCGGCCGCGCCGCGACCGGATCAGCTGCTGCTGCCGGCGCATCCGCTCACCGTGGCACGCGACGCGCTCCCGGTGATCGACCTGCCGGTTACCCCGGTGCGACCCACCCTCTCCATGCGGACGGTGGCACTCGACCACGACCCGTACCTGCATCTCAAACTGCCGCTGCCGACAGCGAGCCTCGGCGCGCGCAACCGACGCACCCTGCAACCGGGCTCGCTCGCCGACGGTGCGGCCGTCGCGGCACTGCTCGACCGCATCGCCGCCACCGAACCCCGCTTCGTCGGCCGGGTCCGGCACGCCGACGAGAGCACCTGGGCGCAGGTCGACGGCGACGAGCGACGCGGTTTCCTGCTCCGCCGGTTTCCGCGCGACCTGGCCGGCGTCCAGGTGGTGCCGGTCGCGGCCCTCGCCGCCGTCGACCCGGTGGCCGGCACGGTCCTCGACCGGATCAGCCCGCAGCGGCCCGTCGCACTGCTGGAGTCCTACCTGGACCTGCTGCTCGACTGGCACGTCTTCCTCTGGCTCCGGCACGGGATCGCGCTGGAGGCCCACCCGCAGAACATCCACCTGCTGGTGCGCCCGGACGGCACCGTCGGCCTGCTGTACAAGGACAACGACGGCGCGCGGCTGGACGCGCGGCACGACGGCCCGACCGGGATCGCCCTGCACGACGACCGGATGTGGGCGGGTGACCCGCAGGAGTTGGCCGACGTGTTCATCACCATCACCCTGCACCTGGCCGCCGCCGCGCCACTGGTCGCGCTGGCCGCCCGCGGGCTGCCGGTGCCGACACCGGCCGAAGCGCTGGTGCCCCGGCTCGTCGCCGCCCGGGACCGGTGGGGCGACGGCCCGGCGGCGCGGAGCTTCACCGAGCGGGTCCTGAACGCCACCCAACTGCCCGTCAAGGCGATGCTCACCGCCGGCACCCTGCTGCCCAAACAACGGCTGGGCTGCACCGACATCAACAAGTACTACCTGCGTACCGGCCCGAACTATCTGCGGGAGACACGATGACGAGCGCCCAGTTGCGCTCCCGGCCGGCCACCGACACCGGTCAGCTCGCCGACCTGGCCGCCGCGCACAGCGTCTTCGGTTGCCTGCTGCGCGAGCTGGCCCCACCGGACGGCACCCCGGCAGTGGTCGACGGTGCCGTCCGGCTGCTGCTGCGGCACCTCGACGTCACGGTGCGCTGCGCGGTGGCCCGAGCCTCGGCGCTCGGCGCGCACCGCTACACCGGCCCGGTGCAACGGGACATCGGCGGCGGACGGTGGGCGGACCTGGACGCGGACGGGCTGGCCGCCCTCGTCGCGGCGGAGCTGACCACCCGTACCGGGCTGGCGAACGACGAGTTCGTCGACCAGGTCCGGGCCAGCCGGGACACCGTGGCCCGACTGCTGGCCGACCGGCCCGCCGCCGACCCCACCCCCACCGGTGAGCCCGCCATCGACGCGTACGTCGACTCCGAGCAGTCGCTGGTCCTCGGCCACCCGCACCACCCGACCCCGAAGTGGCGCAGCGGCGACCCGGACAGCTGGCGGGCGTACGCGCCGGAGTTGCGCACGGCGTTCCGGCTGCACTGGCTCGCCGTACCGGACGACCTGACCGCCGACGCCGGGCCGTTCGACGCGCTCGTGGCCGCGCTCGACCCGCCCCGGCCCCCGCGCGGGCACCGCGCCCTGCCGGTGCACCCCTGGCAGCTGTCGCTGGTACCGCCCACCCACCCACTGCTGCGCGACCTGGGGGCGGCCGGTGTGCCGGTCCGGCCGACGGCGAGCGTCCGCACCCTCTACGCCCCCGAGGCCGACCTGTTCGTGAAGACCAGCCTGCACGTGCGGATCACCAACTGCCTGCGCAAGAACGCCCGCTACGAACTCACCGGGGCGGTGGCGCTCACCGACCTGCTGGCCCGGGTGCCGCTGCCGGACGGGGTGGGGCTGCTCGCCGAACCCGCGTACCGCACTGTCGACGTCGCCGGCCCCGACGAGGCGTACGGGACGATCCTGCGCGGCGGTCTGTGCCCGCACCTGCGTCCCGGCGACACCCCGGTGCTGGCGGCGGCACTCGCCGGCGCACCGCTGGTGACAGCGGATCCGGTCGCCTGGTGGCGGGCGTACGTCGACCTGCTGGTGCCGGCGGTGCTGCGCAGCTGGCTCAGCCACGGCGTCGTGCACGAGGCGCACCTGCAGAACGTGGTCGTCGTGCTCGACCGGGACCGTCGTCCCGTACGCATGCTGCTGCGCGACCTGGAGGGGGTGAAGCTGGACGCCGACCGGTGGGCCACCTGGCCGGACGGCGTCCCGGCGCAGGTCCGTTACGGTCCCCGCGCCGCCCACCGCCGGATCGTGTACTGCCTGTTCGTCAACCATCTCGGTGGGATCAGCGGGGCTCTCGCCGACGCGCGGCCGGGAATCGAACTGCGGCTGTGGCAGGAGCTGCGGAGCGTCGTCGAGGCGGTCGCCGCCGACCTCGGTGATCCCGCCGAGCTGCGCGTGCTGCTCGACGGGGAGCCGTTGCCGGCCAAGGCGAACCTGCTGGTCCGCTGGCGGCGCGACGCCGACCGGGCCGCGCCGTTCGTGCCGGTGCCGAACCCGATGGGTGGGCCACGATGACCCGACCGGTCTACGTCCACGACCTCGACGCGCTGGCCGGGCAGGCCCGAGCCGTCCGGGCGGCGCTGCCCCCGCCGGTCGAGCTGCTCTACGCGGTCAAGGCCAACCCGGATCCCGGTGTGCTGCGAACCCTCGCCCCGATCGTCGACGGGTTCGAGGCCGCGAGCCGGGGCGAGCTGCGCAGGCTGGCCGAGGTGCTGCCGGGACGGTTGCCGGCCGCGTACGCCGGGCCGGGCAAGACCGACGCGGACCTCGCCGCCGCGCTCGACGCCGGGGTGCACCGCATCCACGTCGAGTCGCCCACCGAGCTGGCCCGGCTCGGCGCGCTCGCCACCGCCACGGGCCGGTCGGCCCAGGTGCTGCTGCGGGTGAACCTGCCGGTCGACGCGCCGGGCGCGAGCCTGGTCATGGGCGGTGGGCCCAGCCCGTTCGGGATGGACCCGGCCGACGCCGTCGGGTGGGCCCGCCGCCCGCCCGCCGGCATCGACGTCCGCGGAATCCACGCCCACCTGGCCAGCGGGATGGACGCACCGCTCGCCGCGACGGTCGCCGCCGCGGTGGTCGACTGGGCGGTGGCCGAGGTCGACGCCGCCGAGGTCGACGTCGGCGGCGGCATGACAGTCGACTACACCGACCCCGACGCGCGGTTCGACTGGGAGGGCTACGGCCGGGCCCTGGCGGACGTCCTGGACAGCTACCCGGGAGTGCGGTTGCGCATCGAGCCGGGCCGGTCGGTCACCGCCCACTGCGGGGCGTACCTGACCGAGGTCATCGACGTGAAGCGCTCCTACGGCGAGTGGTTCGTGGTGGTGGCCGGCGGGACGCACCACCTGCGGACACCGGCCGCGAAGGGGCACGCTCAGCCGTTCACCGTGCACTCGCGACAGGGTGCCGCCGGTCCCCGTACCGACGGCGGGCCGGTCACCGTGGTCGGGCAGCTCTGCACCCCGAAGGACGTGCTGTCCTTCTCCAGCACCGCCGGGCCGATCGGCGTGGGCGACGTGCTGGCCTTCGCCATGGCCGGCGCGTACGCCTGGAACATCAGCCACCGTGACTTCCTGCTGCACGAGCCCCCACTTTTTCGTTTCGGCGATCCGAGCCGGATTGCTGCCGAGTGGGCGGAACGGGAGCTGCGGGCCTGAATCGCGTGGTAAAGGCGCACGAATTGCCGGCTAGATCCACATAGGATCGCACGGCGAAAAATAGATGTCGGCCGTCGTTACGATGACGCGAAACGGTGTCGATCAAGGTGCCGTCAAGTGGAGGTATCCGTCCAAATGAAGCGCATCGGATCAGCGATGCTGGCATCCGTGGTGGGTGTTGCTACCGTCGTTCTGGCCACCAGCCAGCCGGCCCTCGCTGCCACCTCGGTCAATCTGCCTCTGTCGAGCTGGGCCTACCTCGATTCGCAGAGTCCCAAGACAAAGTTCGTGAACCCTGCGGTCGCGCCGCCCGTCGGTACCCTGCTCGACGACGCGAACAAGGCGCACACCTACCGCTCCTACTTCACCTATGACCTGACTCAGCTCAAGGGCACTGTCGTGCACAACTCGTACCTGTACACGTACGAGGACACCGTTACCGACTGCTCCACCGCCGCGACGATCGAGTTGTGGCGGACCGCCCCGGTCAAGACCGGCACGAGCTGGAACAACCCGCCCGCCGAGCTCGACAAGCTGATCTCCGTCAACCGCGGCGAAGGTGCGTACTACTGCCCCGGCTACCTGGGCATCGACATGGTGTCGACGCTCAACGCCGCGCTCGCCCGGCACGAGAAGTCGATCACCATCGAATACCGGATCACGGCAGCCCAGGAGGCGGACCCGCGGGCCGGCCGAACCTTTCAGCAGCCGACGCTGAGCTCCACGTCCAACCACCCGCCAACGGTGACCGAACCGCGCCTCGAGAGCCCGACCCGGCCGTGCGGCACTGTCGACAAGCCTTCGCCGGCCGCGGCCTCGACCCTGTTCAAGGCCACCGTGAACGACCCCGACGAGGGCGACTCACCGTCGATCCTCTACGCGATCTGGCCGGTCGACCACCCGGACCAGCGCCGCGAGTTCTCCAGCTACAACTACGGCACGGACCTCAACCAGTACGCCGACGGCGAGCTTCTTGCCTGGCAGGCACAGGCCCGCGACTACTATGACGCCGGCCCGTGGAGCAAGGTCTGCTACCTCGTCATGGACAAGACGGCACCGGCGAACCCGCCGGCCGTGGCCTCGAAGGTCTACCCCGAGGGCATGACTCCCGGTGGGGGCACCGGCCTCAAGGGGAAGTTCCGCCTCGACGCGGGCGGCGACCTCGACGTGGTCGGGTTCGCGTGGCGTGACTCGAGCGGTTACAGCGGGCAGGTCAAGGCGCGGCAGCCGGGCGGCACGGCGGTTCTCGGATACACCCCGAAGCGGGGCTGGCTCGAGGAGCTGACAATCACCTCGGTCGACGCGGTGGGTAACCGGGGGCCGGAGAGGCGCTACCGCTTCAACGTCGCCGAGACCGCGCCGAGCGTAGAGATCGAAATGGGTGGGGTCGGACTCGCGAGCACGCTCGCCTTCACCGCGAGGAAGCCCGAGACGACGGCTTTCGGCTATCAGATCAAGAGTGGCCCGGAAACCCGGGTGCCGGCCGTCGACGGCGGAGCCACCGGTCAGCTGACGTTCACCGCGACCGGCGAGGTCGAGGTTGTCGTCAGCAGCTACGTGAAGAACAAGCTCATCGGTCAGGACACCCTGCGGGTCTACGTCACCGACGCTCCCGGGGTGGAGTCGGCCGAGTTCAACTTCGACACCGACCAGATCGCCGGCAAGACCGGATCGTTCACGTTCACGCCGCGCAACAGTGACGTCGTCGCCTACGAGTACGTCCTGGACGACGTCACGCAGACGGTCCAGGCGGCTGCGGATGACACAGTGGTCGTACCGTGGACGGCGACCGCAGGCTGGCACGTCATGGTCGTGCGGTCGGTACGGGCGGACGGCGAGAGGTCGATGGAGACGTACCATCAGTTCAACGTCATCGACGCGGTGCCGCACCTGTACTCGCAGACGCTTGAACATCTGAACCGGATCGACGGCATCGGCCTGCCGGTGGAGTTCTATGTGAGCAGCCGGCTGCCGGACGTGACCGGGTTCGCCTACCGGTTCGACGGCGGCCCGGAGGTCGCGATCGCCAGCGGCGGGGGTAGCGCGGACTTCACCGTGACGCCGACGCACATCGGTGACAACACGCTGATCGTCCAGGCGCTGCTGGCCGACGGCACCCGGTCGCCGGAGAAGACCTTCACTTGGCAACCGTTCGAGGCGCCGGTGGTCACCACCGACCCGGCGAACGGCGGTGCGGAAGGTCAGCCGATGACGCTGACGTTCCGCTCGGCGTTGCCGGACACCAAGGAGTTCCGCTACTCGCTGGACTACAGCGAGTATCAGACCGTCGCGGCGCGGGCGGATGGCACGGCGACCGTCTCGTTCACACCGCAGTCCGGAGGCGGCTGGTTCTCGGCCCGGGTCACCGGTGTCGCTCAGGACGGAACGACGTCCCCGGAGCGCGCGATGACGGTCCCGGTCCGCGACACGCGGGTCTCGGTGTGGAGCGAGTTCTCCGAGTGGAGCCCGAGGGGTGGCATCGGCGTACCTGGCGACTTCAGCTTCAGCACCTCATGGACTCCCGAGGTGGTGGAGTACCGCTACCGGCTCAACGACGGCCCGGAGCTGAGCGTTCCCATCGGGGACAGCTGGAACACAGTGGTCACCGTCGTGCCGGACCGGAACGGGCTCAGCATTCTCACCGTGCAGGGCCGCACCGAGGACGGACGGCTCTCGCCGATCACCGAATACCCGTTCCAGGTCGGCACCGCGCCGTACGTCTTCTCCGAGGAGTATCCGCAGAGCATCCCCGGCGGCGGAGTGGGCGTCGAGGGCCGGTTCGAGTTCAGCGGCGGTACGACCGGAATCACGTCGTTCGAGTACACCATCGGCGGCGTCCCCGGGACGGTCGAGGCCAACGCCGAGGGTCGCGCGTCGATCACCTGGACGCCGACCGAGGCAACCGGCACCTACCTGGTCGTCAAGGGCCGCAAGGCCGATGGCAGCACCACCGACGAGGTCTGGTACTTCGTTGTGGTGCAGTCGGGCTGATCGGCCCAGGCATCTTCAGCAGCTGCCGAGTGACGCCCCGCAGGCCGATGAGCGCCTGCGGGGCGTCGCCGATTCGACGCACGGTCGCCCCGCCGGACGGTCGATGCGGATCAGCATGTTATCGATAACCTGCTATCTTTCACCCGGGAGTGAAGGGCACGCTCCCGGTCACCTGAGCCAGCCGGTGAAGACGCGCCGAGGGGCCCGCCCCTTCCGCCGCCTTCCCGGTCGGTGACCAGTCCGGGCCCCCGTCGATGCCAGGCGACAGTGGTTGGTCGCCGGACGACAATGCTCCGGCCGCATGCCCAGCTCCGACGCCCCACCGCAGGCAGCCCGGCGCCGACGGGTGGCGGCAGCACGCCCTGTGCCGCTGCCCAGCCACGAGCACCAGACGCCGAACGGCAAGGAGCCCAAGTAATGCTGAGACGTAGGTTCTTCCTCCCATCCATCGCGGCCGCGGCGCTTCTCCTCGCGGCCACCACCGGCGGCGCGTTGAGCGGCGGCCTCGGTGCGACAGCGGTGGCCGCCACCAACGGCACCCTCGCGGCGACCGCCGGCTGCGGCAAGGCCCCCACACTCGCCAGCGGGACCCGGACGATCCAGAGCAGCGGACAGAGCCGCACGTACAACCTGCGGATCCCGGACGGGTACGACCGGAATCGCCCGTACCGACTGATCTTCGGCTTCCACTGGTTGAACGGCTCGGCGAACAACGTCACCTCGGCCGGCTACTACGGCCTCCAGCCGTTGTCGAACAACAGCGCGATCTTCGTCGCCCCGCAGGGCATCAACGCCGGCTGGGCCAACACCAACGGTCGGGACCTGACCCTCTTCGACGACATCTCCCGGCAGATCGAGAACGACCTCTGCGTGGACACCACCCAGCGCTTCGCTCTGGGCTGGAGCTACGGCGGGGCGATGAGTTACGCGGTGGCCTGCGCCCGGCCCACCGTCATCCGCGCGGTCACCGTGATCTCCGGTGCCAACCTCAGCGGATGCAACGGCGGCACCCAGCCCGTCGCCTACTTCGGCATCCACGGCATCTACGACAGCGTGCTGAACATCTCGCAGGGGCGACAACTGCGCGACACGTTCGTCCGGAACAACGGGTGCACCGCGCAGAGTCCGCGCGAGCCGAGTCGGGGCAGCCTCACCCACATCACCACCGCCTACTCGGGTTGCCGGGCGGGCTACCCGGTGCAGTGGGCGGCCTTCGACGGGGACCACACGCCCAGCCCGGTCGACGGGTCGGGCAGCCCCAACGACTCGCGGACCTGGACCTCGGGTGAGATCTGGAGGTTCTTCAGCCAGTTCGAGTCGACCACGCCGCCGACCACTCCGCCGCCGACCGACCCGCCGCCCACCGACCCGCCGACGACTCCGCCGCCCACCGGCGAGCCGGGCACCTGCACTGCCACCTACCGGACGTTGAACACCTGGCCCGGCGGTTACCAGGCCGAGGTGACAGTGGCCAACAACTCCACGGCTGCCCTGACCGGCTGGACCGTGGGTCTGACCCTGGCCAGTGGTCAGGCCATCAGCAGCCTGTGGAGCGGCGTCAACACGGGCACCACCGGCAGTGTCACCGTCAGGAACGCCCCCTACAACGGCACTGTGGGTCCGAACGCCTCGACCAACTTCGGCTTCACCGCCACCGGCAACGGGGCCACCGCACCCAGCAGCGTCACCTGCACCAGCCCCTGACCGAGGGCAGGATGAGGGCCCGGAGCCGACCGACTCCGGGCCCGACATCCGTTGGCGGCTGCCGCCGGCGCTACCGGCTCACGCTTCGTTTTCCAGCAGGTCGCGCAGGGCGTCGAGGGCGGCGATCTCCTCCTCGAAGGTCTTGCCGACGACCGGCCCGAGGAAGCGCGACAGCCCGCTCGGCTGCCACGCCAACTTCAGCGTGAGGTTCGTCCCGCCGCCGCCGTCGGTCGGCGTGAGCGTGTATTCGCCCTGGGTGCGTACCACGCTGCCGGTGGCCTGGAAGGCCAGTCGCCGTCCCGGCTCGAACCCGGTCACCTCGTAGTCGGCCGGGATGCGGCTCCCGCCGGGGCCCTTGAGCCCCTGTCGGTAGCGAGCGCCGACCCCTTCGCCCGAGACGCGGGCGACGTCGAGCACGTTGGGACGCCAGCGTGCGTCGTTCTCGCCCCGGGCGAGGAAGGCGAAGACGACCTCGGGAGTCCGTCCGATCTGCACAGTCTTCTCTGCAGAGGGCACAAGAAACCTTTCTCAGGGTCAGGGAACGATCTTCATCTGTGCCATCATCCCACTCGCGGAATGGTCGATCATGTGGCAATGGTAGACATACCGGCCAAGGTACGGCCCGAATGTCGCCTGGAGCCGGACAGTCTCACCCGGTCCCACCGAGATGGTGTCCTTCAGCCCGGCCTCGCCCGGGGCGGGCGGCTGGCCGTTGCGGCTGAGCACCCGGAACTGGACCAGGTGCGGGTGGAAGTTGTGGGGGATGCCGAAGAGCGTGTCGCCGTTGGTCACCGTCCACACCTCGGTGGTGTTGCGTTTGATCTCGGTGTCGACACGGTCGGCGTCGAACTGCTGCCCGTTGATGAGGAACTGGCCGGTCGCCGGGTTGAGGTTGAGCGTGAACGCCCGTTCCTTCGTGGCCGTCGGCAGCGCGGAAATGGTGCTCAGCCGGTCGGGCACCCGGCTGGCGTCGGTGGCGGTTCGGTTGACGTCGAAGCGCAGCACCGGCCCGGCCACCGTGTCGTCGAGGAAGACCTGGCTGCCGACCGGGAACGCGCCGAAGTCGACGACGATCTCGATCCGTTCGCCGGGCGTCAGGCTCCACGAGCGGATCGGCGTCGGCCCGGCGAGCAGCCCGCCGTCGCTCGCGATCTGGGTGACCTCGGCGTCGTTGCCGAGCCGCAGGGTGAACGTGCGGAGGTTGGACGCGTTGACGAAGCGCAGCCGGTACTTGCGGGCGGCCACCTGGAAGAAGGGCTGCGGCTTGCCGTTGGCGAGGATCGTGTTGCGGAACTGGAAGTCGTCGTGCTCGAAGACCAGGCTCGCGTCGTCGGCGAACCGCGCGTCGCGCAACATGATCGGGACGTCGTAGTTGCCGGACGGCAGCCGGAGGTCGGCCTGGGCCGGGTCGTCGATCAGGAAGAAACCGGCGAGCCCACGGAACACGTGCTCCGCCTCCATGTGATGGGCATGGTCGTGGTACCAGAGCGTGGCAGCCCGCTGCTTGTTGGGATAGCTGTAGATCCGGCTCCTGCCCGGGTCGAGCACGTCGGTCGGGAACCCGTCGCTGCTCGACGGGGTCTGGCCTCCGTGCACGTGTACCGCGGTCGGCATGTCGAGGTGGTTGCTGTGGGCGATGACCGCGAGCCGACCCGTCTTGACCCGGAACGTCGGGCCGGGGAACAGCCCGTCATAGGTCAACACCTCGGTACGCGTCCCGGGCAGGATCTCGGCCTGAGCCTTACGGGTGGAAACGACGTAGAAGTCGGTGTTGCCTACCGAGGCGATCGGCTGCTGCACGGGCGGTATCGGCATCCGGACAGTGAACGGTGCGGCGGCGGCCGCGACGTGCGCCGTCCCCCGGTGGCCGGTGTGGGCGCCGTGGGCCGGCGTCGCGGGCGGGGTGGATCCGCGCGCCGCTGCCGCCGCGGTGGTCGTGACCAGCGCGGCTGCGCCCGCGGTGGCGCCGGCCTTCATGACGTTGCGTCTGCTCACCATTGGTCGCTCCGCTCCTGATGGGTCGAGGTGTCGGGGGAACTGTCGCGGAGGTCCCTCAACGCGGCGTCGAAAGCTGATAGCGGCGAAGTGTGGATTTCACCTTAAGTTTTGGTGTGACTACCAAAAGCTAAGCTTCGATGCTTCCAACGGTGTGTGGTGAGACCGTAGACTCGTGCGAGTAGTCGGCCGTGACAACTCGTAGAAGGCCGATCCGATCTGAGTGCTTTGTCGCCCGCGCAGGGGGGAGCCGGGCGACACGGCGGGCAGCCGGCGCTGGGGAGAGCCGTTCGTGCCCGCACCTGGGGAGCAACAAGGGCACACACCGGGGGATCCGCAATGGTGTATGGAAACGATGCGCTGCGGAGGACCGCTGCCGAGGTTCTCGAACGCAGGCGTCAACCGATTCTCGCCGCCTACCGTCAGCGTCTCGCCGCTGCGACTGATGATCTCGGCGCGGCCGCTGACCTGGTCGACAGTTACACGACGCAGGTCGACGTCCTGGTCCGGGAGACGGTCGTCGAGATTGGTCGCGAGACGACCGACCCGCTGTCGGCACCACCGCCGACGTCGCCCACCGAGGGCGTCGACCTTCACCCACGCGAGTGCTTCCGCGCTGTCGTCGCGCTGGCCGACATCCTGCTGGCCGACGCGCTGGAGCAGTTGTGTGGCCGGCCCGACCAGGGCGCGATCCTGGCGCTGGTCGCCGACGCGCTCACCCGCACGACACTGACCCGGCTGCTCGACGCGAGTGCGCGCTACGCCGCCGGCCTGATGAACGAGGTCCACCAGGCGCAGATCGCGGAACGCTCGCTGATCGCGCGCGAGTTGCACGACCGACTGGGCCACAGCCTCAGCGCGGCGTACCGCAACCTGGAGGCGCACGAGCTCGCCCAGGAGCGACACGGAGGCGACGTCGACCGCCGGGTGGTCATCGCCCGGGAGTCGCTCCATGACGCGGTCGGCTACCTGCGGGTGCTCATCGCCGATCTTCGCCTCTCCCAGCCGCTCGGGTCCCTCGACGAGGCGCTCGCCAACTTCCTGTCGACGGTCGAGACGGGCGAGACACGCCTGCACACCGAGATCAACGGCGACGAGTCGTGGGTGCCGCCCGAGGTGCTCGACGAGGTGTTCCTGGTCGTCCGCGAAGCGCTGCGCAACGCGGTCGCCCACGCCGGTGCCCGAGTGATCCATGCGGTCGTCGACATCACCCCGCACGAGCTGCGGGCGACCGTCGTCGACGACGGGGTGGGCTTCGACCTCGCGGCGGAGCGCGACGGTTCCGGCCTGCGCGCGATGGCTGAGCGCGCGGCCGCCGTGGGCGGTCGCCTCGCGGTGCGAGCGGCGGGCCGCCAGGGCGTGTCCGTCGAACTCGTCGTGCCGTTGCTCGCCGTCGGGGCGGGGGCCGGCCGGTGACCGCGACGATGGTCGAGCCGACCCGCATCGTGCTCGTCGACGACCACGTCGTGGTTCGCGACGGCCTCCGGGAGATCCTCGACGCCCAGCGTGACCTCGTTGTCGTCGGCGAGGCCGGCGACAGCTGTGCGGCGGTCAACGAGATCCGCGTCCGCCAGCCCGACATCGTGCTGCTCGACGTGCAGATCCCCGGCGACGGGGTGACCACGACGGTGCGCCGGATCCGTGATGTCGCCCCGGCGAGTCGGGTCATCATCCTCAGCATGTTCGACGGCCCGACGCTGCTGCGTGAGTTGTTGACCCTTGGCATCTGCGGCTATCTGCTGAAGAACTCGACGCGCCAGGAGTTGGTGGCGGCGATCCGCCGCGCCCGCGCCGACGACGCTCCGGTGATGCTGGCAGTGTCGCGCGAGAGCCTGACCCAGGTGCAGGGGCCGGTGCACAGCACACTGTCCGACCGCGAGCGCGAGGTGCTGCAGTTGGTCGGTCAGGCGATGAGCAACGCCCAGATCGCCGGGCGGCTCTGCCTGTCGGAGGCGACGGTCAAGCGCCACCTGCGCAACATCTTCGCCAAACTCGGTGCGGTGTCGCGCATCGACGCGGTCAACCGGGCCATCGCGGCTTCGCTGATCGTCCTGCCGAGGCTGTGCGTCGACCCGACGTTTCACGGGGGATAGCAGGTTGCTCAAGGATTGCTCTGCGCAACTTGCCCGCAAACGGGCACTCGTGTTGGACTAATGCCGTGAATAGCACTCGCCTGTTCGTGCTCGGAGCGCTCGCGCGTGGCGGCCCCATGCATGGGCACCAGATCCGCCGGGCGGCCCAGGTCGACCGTACCGAGCTGTGGAGCGACGTCAAACCGGGGTCGCTCTACGGCGCGCTGCACCGGATGCAGGTCGAGGGCGTCATCGAGGCGGTCCGGACCGAGCAGGAGGGCAACCGGCCCGCCCGCACGATCTACGCGCTCACCTCGGCCGGCGCGGCGGAGCTGATCGACCACCGCGACGAGGCGTTGCGTGACACCAAGCTCCGCCACGACCCGGTCGACCTGGCCCTGCAGAATGTGATCGATCTCGGCGAAGAAGCGCTCCGGGCCATCATCGTGGCGCGTCGGCAGGCCCTCGCCGCGCAGCTCGACTCGTGGCTGGCGCTTCGGGAGATCGCGGCGCCACACATCCGTGGTCTGGAGTGGACGACCTTCCGTCATACCGAGCTCCGACTCCGTACCGAGCTCGCCTGGCACGACGAGCTGCTGGACCAACTGCCCGAGCTGATGGCCAACCAACCGACGTCGATGACCACCTCGTGACGGTGCCAGCCCCGACCCCGGGGGCATCTGCGGGGCCGGGGCTGGCGGCATGTCACCGGGCGGGCTGGCGGGTGGCGGTCACGTTCCAGTCGGGCTTGCTCGCCTCGGCCCAGGGCTCTTCGGGCCGGCGCGGCAGCAGGTAGACGAGAAGGAACGTGAGGATCACGCCGACCAGGACGGCGCCCACCGTGAACTGGACCGCCCGGTTGAAGTTGGTCTCCAGCGCCGATGAGGCAGCGCTGTCGAAGGCCGCGCCGACCGGACCCGGTGCCGAGTCCGCACAGCCGGGCGGCGTGGCCGTCGGATCCGACGCGCGGGACTGGCGGATGAAGCAGTCGGCGAAGGCGGTCGTCGCCGCGCTCGCCTCCGCCGGTGGCAGCCCCGCGGCGACAAGCGACGCCTGAAGCTCCGGGCTGGCCTTCTCCGCGGCCGTGGCCGAGTAGGAGCCGAGCGTTCCGAAGAGGACCACGCCCGCCACCGCGACGCCGACAGCCTGGCCGAGACGCTGGGCGGTGCCGAGCACGCCGCTGGCCGCTCCCGCGTCCTGCCAGGGCACGCCGGCCAGCACGATCTCGACGCTCGGCGCGATCACCAGGCCCGAGCCGAAGCCGGCGAAGAGCAGGGCCGGCAGCAGTTCGAGGCCGGAGCCCCACCAGTGGATCGTGGCGATGATGCCCACCATGCCCACGATCACGATGCCCGCGCCCAGCATCAGGACGCCCCGGCCGAGGGCACGGGCGATGTTGTCGGAGATGGCCGCGCCGACGAGTGTGCCGAACGAGAACGGCAGCAGGATCAGGCCGGTCGTCAAGGCGGACTTCTCCAGGCCGATCTGCAGGTGCAGCGAGAGTGCGAAGAGCAGGCCGATGAAGCCCGCGAAGTAGCAGAGGCTGATGCCGACGCCGGCGGAGAACGAGCGGTGGGCGAACAGGCGCATGCTCACCAGCGGAACCTGGGCGCGTCGGGCGCGGCGCAACTCCCATGCGGCGAAGGCGGCCAGCGCGGGCAGCGCTGCTGCCATCGAGACGAACGTCCAGGCCGGCCAATCCAGCCGCTGGCCCTCGACCAGGGGAACGGCCAGCAGCAGGACGGCGGCCGAGACGAGCAGCATGCCGATCACGTCGAGCCCGCCGCGGCGGCCTCGCGACTCGGGCACCAGGATCAGCGCGGCGACGAACGTGGCCAGGCCGATCGGCACGTTGAGCAGGAACACCGGCCGCCAGTCCCAGCCGCCGAGGTCCCACGCGATCAGCAGGCCACCGAGGAGCGGGCCGCTGGCGGTCGCGATGCCGCCGATCGCGCCGTAGATGCCGTAGGCCTTACCCGTCTCCTTCGCCGGAAACGTGGTCTGGATCAGCGCCAGCACCGGCGGGTTGAGGATGCCGGCCATCATGCCCTGCACCACCTGGAAGGCGATCAGCTGGTTGGGTGTGGCCGCGAGCGCCGACGCCGCCGACGCGAGCGTGAACCCCGCGACGCCGATGAGGAACAGCTTGCGGTGGCCGAAGCGGTCGCCGATCCGGCCGGCGGGGATGAGCAGCAGCCCGTATCCGAGCGCGTAGCCGGCGATGACCCACTCCATCGCCGTGTAGGTCGAGCGGAGGTCGCGCTGGATCGGGGCGACCGCGACATTGACGATCGTCGTGGCCAGCAGGATCATGAACGCCCCGGCCAGAACGACGGCCAGGATCAGCCATCGGCGCGGATTGGGTGGCGCGGCGCTGTGCTCGTCGGTCCAGCTCTCCGTCATCGCGTTCCTCCTGAAGTCGGACGGGGGTCGACAGCGGACCCACCTTCCGACTACACGCCGTCGCGTACGATTAGTCAAGTACGGCTATTTGCGTATGACCTCTACGGCACATGAGGAGGGCCCGGGTCAGAAACTGACCCGGGCCCGGTGACGCAGGGTGCGGTTACGACCAGTCGGAGGAACCCGAGCCCCACTCGGCGGAACCCGAACCCCACTGGGACGTCGCCGGCCACGCCAGGTCGAAGGGGAAGTCGTTGGCGCGCAGCTCCAGCGTGCTCTCCAGTACGGCGTCGGTCAGCCGGTCGACGTCGGCGTCGCTGTGCGCGCCGCCGGCGAAGAACATCGGCATGCCGAGCGTGTAGATGCCGCGCTTGCGCAACAGCAGCGTGAGGATGAACGTCGCGGGGTTGAGCGCCCGCGAGTAGACCCGGTAGTCGGTGTAGGAGTCCTCCGGGAGGAACTGGAAACACCCGATGTAGTCGCCGAACCCCACCATCCGCAGCGGAATCCCCTCGGCCGCCCGGAACGCGGCCAGCCGCGCCTGGACCCGGTCGATCCTGGCGCTGAGGTCGGTGTAGTAGGCGGGCCCCTTGTCCCGGAGCAACTGGAGCGTGGCCAGCGACGCCGCCACCGACAGGTAGTTGCCGGTGTGGCTGCCCTGCAGACCGGTCTTCTGGCCGAAGTCGGTCCACGACTGCCCGCTGGTCTGCGAGATGTCGAGGATGTCGGCCCGACCGCCGATCGCCGACAGCGGCAGCCCGAGCCCGCTGATCACCTTGCCGTAGGTGACGAGGTCCGTCGGAATGTCGAACTTCTGCGCGGCGCCGCCGAGCCCCGACCGGAAACCCGTCAGCACCTCGTCCAGGATGAACGGCACCCCGAGCCGCCGGGCGGCCACCGCCACCTCACGGATCATCGGGATCGTCGTCTCCTCGAACGGGAACGACGAAGCGGCCGGCTCGGCGAGGATGCAGGCCAACTCGCCCGCGTGGCGCTCGATCAACTCCACGGCGAGCGCGGTGTCGTTGGGCAGGATCAGCAGGTCGCGCGGCTCGGCCGGGGTGACACCGGCGAACGCCGAGACCAGCGGGATGCCGTCCTTGCCGATCTCCGGGAACGGCACCGCCGGATGCCCGTGATACCACGGTGCGGTGTTGTGGACGGCCAGGTCGTGTGACCCGTGCAGGGTGCCCTCGAACTTGGCGACCATCCGCCGCCCGGTGAACGCACGGCAGAGCCGGATCGCCGACTGGGTGGCGCCCGTACCCGAGTGTTGGAAGGCGAACTTCTCGTTGTGCGGGAGGATCTCCCGCAGCAGCGTCGCGAGCTCCAGCTCCAGCGCGTTGGTGTAGCCGTTGCCGGTGCCCTTGCCGAGGCGCTCGCGGACGAAGTCGACGACCGGGGCCGGGTTGTGACCGTGCAGCGCCTGAGCCCCGTACCCCATGTGGCAGTCGAGGTAGTCGTTGCCGTCGATGTCGGTCAACGTCGAACCGCTCGCGGTGGCCGCGATGATCGGAAACGGCGGCGCCTGGAACGGCCAGAACACGTGCGCGGCGGCGTCGACCGCCCGCAGTTGCTCGACGTGCGCGGCCGAGGCACCCTGGCGCGCGCCGATCTCGCCGAACAGCTCGTAGACCCACTTCTGCTGCATGAGGTCCTGAATGACCTCGATCGCTCCGCGCTCCTGGTGGCTGGCGCCCATCGTGTCCCCTTCGCATGGCGGCCGTGACAGGCGCAGCCTGCGCGCGCCCACTCGAACCTGACTGGAGAACGGGTCGATCGACGTGGTTTCGAGCCGGTCTCGAGCGCCGTCGTCGAAGCTCGCCGCCATGACGGAAAATCGGGTCAATCTCTACTCGCTGACCGACACGATCACGCCGTGGGCAGTGCGGGCCGCGGCGACGCTCGGCCTCGCCGACCTGATCGCCGCGGGCACCACCACGCTCGACGAGCTCGCCGCGGCGACGAAGGCCAACCCCGACGCGCTGCACCGGCTGCTGCGCTACCTCTCGGTGCGCGGCGTCTTCAAGGAGACCGAACCCCGGGTGTACGCCCTGACGGAAGCGGCCGAGTTCCTCAAGACCGACCACCCCGCCGCCCAGCGCCCCTGGCTCGACGTCGACTCGATGGCCGGCCGGATCGAGGGCACGTTCAGCTCGCTGACCCACTCGATCCGCACCGGCGACGCGGCGTACCCGGTGCGTTACGGCATCGAGTTCTGGGACGACCTGGCCACCAACCCCGACCGGGCCACGTCGTTCGGCGCGCTGATGGCCACCCACGCGAGCTACTTCGACCAGGTCGTCCAGGGCTACGACTGGAGCACCGTCAACCACGTCGTCGACGTCGGCGGCGGCACCGGCGCCCTGCTCACCGAGATCCTCAAGGCCCAGCCGCACCTGCGTGGCACCGTGGTCGACCTGCCGGGCGTCGTCGAGCAGGGCCGGGCCCGGTTCGAGGCGGCGGGCATCGCCGACCGCGCCGAGGTGGTCAGCGGGAGCATCTTCGACCCGCTCCCGGCCGGCGCCGACATCTACATCCTGTCGAACGTGCTGCACGACTGGAACGACAGCTCCGCCGAGAGGATCCTCCAGCGGGCGGCGGACGCGATCGGCACGACCGGGAAGGTGCTGATCGTGCAGATCCTGGTGAAGGACGAGAACGACAACTTCCCCGAGGACCCGGCCCGGCTGATGTTCATCACCCAGATGGACCTGCGCCTGCTCTCGCTGATGGCCGGCAAGGCGAGGACCTGGCGCGAGTACGCCGAACTGGGCGAGAAGGCCGGGCTCCGGGTGGACGGCAGCACGGTGATCCCCACCGGGCAGACCCTGTTGACCCTCCGTCGCGGCTGAAGGGGCACGGGCCCCTTGCTGACGGATTCCGGTTAGGAAGGGGCCCGCGTTAACGGACCGTGCGCGCGTCGTACCGTTGCGGACATGACCCCGGCCATCCGACGGATCGCGATCGATGCCCTCATCGCGGTCGTCGTCGCGGCCGTCGTGGCGGTGGCGATCCGGGTCGCCGACGAGCCCGGCGCCCGGCCGCCGGACGCCCGCGCCTACGCGATCGGCGCGGTGATCGGGCTGCTGCTGGTCTTCCGGCGCCGCTGGCCGCTGCTGGTGCTCGTCGGCTCGGTCACCGCACTGATGATCTACTACGCGCTCGAGTACCCGGGCATCCCGCCCGCCCTCCCGCTGGCCGCCGCCCTCTTCTCCGTCGCGGCCGCCGGCCGGTTCACCTGGGCGCTCGTCGTCGCCGGGTTCTTCGTCGTCCTTGAGCTGATCATGCGTTACACGCTGCTCGGCGAGGGCTTCTTCCCCGCTCTGTCGGCGACGCTCGAAGAGGGCTCGCTGCTCGCGGCCGTGGTGCTGCTCGCCGAGACGATCCGCACCCGCCGGATCCGGCTGGCCGAGGCGCAGCAGCGCCTCGCCGTGATGCGCCAGGAGCGTCAGCACGAGGTGGCCCAGGAGCGGCTGCGCATCGCCCGCGAGGTCCACGACGTGCTCGGCCACACGATCGCCGCGATCAGCGTGCAGGCCAGCCTCGCCGACGACATCTTCGACAGCAAGCCGGCCGAGGCGCGGGCCGCCCTGCGGAGCATCCGGGGCGCGGCGCGCGACGCGATGCACGAGGTCCGCTCGGCGATCGGCATGCTCCGCGACGCCGGGGAGGTGCCCGACCTGGCCCGCGTCTTCGCTGTCGCCGAGCAGGCCGGCGTGAAGGTGCGCTCGGGGGTCGCCGGCATCCCGCGCCCCATCCCGCCGGAGGTGGCGCTCTCGGTCTACCGGATCGTGCAGGAGTCGATCACCAACACGGTCAAGCACGCCGAGGCGACCACCGTCGACGTCACCATCACCTACGCCGGTGACGCCGTCACGGTCGAGGTCGTCGACGACGGGGTCGGGGCCGCGGCGAGCCGGCGGGGGCACGGCGTGGCCGGCATGCGGGAACGGGCCACGGCCGCGGGCGGATCGCTCGATGTCGGTCCCCGGCCGGAGGGCGGGGGGTTCCGAGTGGCAGCGCGGCTGCCGGTCGAGGTGGAGGAGACAGCGTGACGATCCGGATGGTGCTGGCGGACGACCAGACGCTCGTGCGGGCCGGCTTCCGGGGCCTGCTCGACCACAGCGACGACCTGGAGGTGGTCGGTGAGGCGTCCAACGGCGCCCAGGCCGTCGAGATGGTCGCCGCGACCCGGCCCGACATCGTGCTGATGGACGTGCGGATGCCCGTGCTCGACGGGGTGAAGGCCACGGCCGCGATCGTCGAGCGGTTTCCGGCCGTGCGGGTCATCGTCCTGACCACCTTCGAGCTCGACGAGTACGTCTTCGAGGCGCTGCGGGCCGGCGCGAGCGGGTTCCTGCTCAAGGACATCGAGCCCGACGAGCTGCGCCAGGCGGTCCGGGTGGTGGCCGGCGGCGACATGCTGATCTCGCCGCGGGTGACGAGCCGGTTGGTGAGCGCGTTCGTCAGCAAGGTGGCCCCGGCGCCGGTCGACGGTGGCCGGCTGGCGGTGTTGACCGACCGCGAGCGCGAGGTGATGAGCCTGGTGGCCAGTGGGCTGACGAACGAGGAGATCGGGCGCCGGCTGTCGATGAGCCCCGCCACCGCCCGTACCCACGTGCACCGGGCCATGGTGAAGCTCCGCGTCCGCGACCGGGCGCAACTCGTCGTGCTCGCCTACCAGACCGGGCTCGTCGCGCCCGGCAGCTAGCCGACTACGGCAGCTGTTTCGCAGCGGCTCCCGGCTACGGTGATCGCCGTACCCCCCGGCCGTTCGTCAACGGATGTCGGGTGGTGCGCCCGCTCCGTATGTTGGCGTCATGTTTGAGGTCGGAGAGAACGCCGACGGGATCCTGGCCGGGGTCCTGTTCCTGATCTGGCTGCCCGCGGCGATCCTCGCCACGCGGTTGGCCTGGCGGCCGACGCCCGCGGCGCTGCGGACCAGCGCCCGTCGGCTGCTGCGCCTGCTCGTCGCCGCGCTGGTGGTGCTGGTCCTCAAGTGCGTCGCGATCGGGCTGATGCTCGCCGTCGACTGGATCTTCGCGGACAACCGCGTGATCGTGCAGATGCCGCTCCTGCTGCTGCCGATGCTTGCCGTCGCCGTGTGGACCGTGCCGGGCCTGCGCGCTCTGGCCAACCGCGACGACGCACCGATCGACGCCGAGACGCGCGCCGCCGTCGCCAACCCCAGATTCGTGGTGCCGGTCCAGGTGACGGCCGTGGCGACGGTCGTTGGCGTCTACTTCGCGTACGTGTCCCGTCCGGTCCCCTCCTACCTCGACGACATCGCGACGCACGCGGCGCCGATCCTGTTGTCGGTGGTGGTGCTGTGGCTCTGGCAGGGGCACCGCCTGCGGGTCGTCACCGCCACCGACTTCGCGCGCCGTGGCCGGCGGGCCGGCGCCCTGCGGGCCACCGCGCAGGCCGCCGTCGTGGTGCTCGTCGTGGCCGCCGGCATCACCTACGTGGCGCAGAGCAGCAGGCTGCCCGACCGGATGAGCATGATGTCCCACGACAACGTCGACTACGGCGGTGGCCCGTCGTTCGGGCACGGCGGTCACGGCGGGGTCTCCGTCGACGACCTGCGTGGGCCGCGGACCGGCAAGCCCAACAGGGCCTTCACCCTGACCGCGAAGAACGCCACGGTACGGCTGTCGTCCGGCACCGAGATCAACGCCCTGACGTACAACGGGCAGTCGCCCGGGCCGGAGCTGCGGGTCCGTGAAGGCGACCTGGTCGAGGTGACGCTGCACAACGAGATTCCCGACGAGAACGTGACCATCCACTGGCACGGGCTCGACGTGCCCAACGGCGAGGACGGCGTCGCCGGCGCGACGCAGAACGCGGTGGAGCCGGGCGGCACCTTCACCTACCGGTTCCTCGCCGAGCAGGTCGGCACGTTCTGGTACCACACCCACCAGAACCCCCTTGAGGCGATCCGGAGGGGACTGTTCGGCGCGCTGATCGTCGAGCCGCGCGACGGCCCACCGCCGGGCGAGCGGGACGTCGTGGTGATGGCGCACGAGTGGCGTACGCCGGACGACAACATCGTCTCGTTCGGCACCAGCGACACCCTGCAACGGCAGGAGATCGCGCCGGGCACGCCCGTGCGACTGCGCCTGATCAACACCGACAACAACCCGTCGACCGACAGCCGCCCACGGTCGTTGACGGTCAACGGCACGCCGGTGCGGGTCGCCGCGATCGATGGTGTCGACGTCAACGGTCCGACCCCGCTGACCAACCCGAGATTCGGGTTGGCGACCGGTGGACGCTACGACGTGACGTTCACGATGCCGGCGGGCTCGGTTCGGCTGACCGACCTCGCCAACCGCGACGCCGGGCTGGTCCTGGCGCCTCCCGGTGACACCTCGACGCCGAAGATCGTCGACGACGGCGATCCGTTCGACCCGCTCTCGTACGGCTCCGGCGGCTCGCGACCCTTCGACACGGGCTCGTCGTACGACCGCTCGTTCACCCAGCTCCTCGACGACCGGTTGTCCTTCTACAACGGCGGCCTCCACCTGGTGCCGATCATCAACGGGCACAGCTTCCCGCACACGCCGACGTTGATGGTCCGGATGGGCGACGTGGTCAAGGTGCGGATCGTCAACCGCAGCCACCAGAACCATCCGATGCACCTGCACGGCCATCACGCGTTGGTGTTGTCCCGCAACGGGGTCGCCGCGACCGGGTCGCCGTGGTGGATCGACAGTCTCGACATCATCCCCGGTGAGATCTACGAGATCGGCTTCAAGGCGGACAATCCGGGGCTCTGGATGGACCACTGCCACAACCTCG
The DNA here is from genome assembly GCF_029809455.1 of Micromonospora sp. DH14. Lineage (NCBI taxonomy): Bacteria > Bacillati > Actinomycetota > Actinomycetes > Micromonosporales > Micromonosporaceae > Micromonospora > Micromonospora sp. DH14. The sequence continues at coordinate 473,912 of NZ_JARVKT010000001.1, forward strand.
ACCACGCGGCCAACGGCATGGTGATGCACCTCGCCTACGAGGGTGTGAGCTCCCCCTACGAGCTGGGGCGCGGCACCCCGAATCAGCCGGAGTAGGCGGGCCTGTCGAGCCTCCCTCCACCGGGCCTCGAGGCAACGCCGGCAGCGTCGAACGCATCCGAACCCCTCTTGCTGAGGAGAACCCATGCTCGACGCGATGCGACGAACGCTGTCGCTGGCCGTGCCGCTGGTACTGGTGGCCGGCATTGCCGCGCCCGCCACCGCGGCCACCTCGACCACCGGGCGACTGACAGTTGTCGCCCGCAACCTCGACAACCCCCGCGGTGTCGCCATCGACCGCGCCGGCACCGTCCTCGTCGCCGAGGCCGGGGTCGGCGGCGACGACGTCTGCATCCCCGGCACGTTCGGCACCAACCTCTGCTACGGCTCGACCGGGGCGATCACGGCGGTCCGTCACGGCTGGCAGAAGCGGGTCGTGACGGGCCTGCCGTCGCTGCGCAGCACCGGCGCCGGTTTCTCCGTGTACGGGGCGCACGACCTGGCCTTCGATCGGCAGGGCAAGCTGCTGGTGGCGATGGGCTACAGCACCGACCCGGTCTCGCGTGACCTGCTCGGTGCGGCCGGAGCCGCGATGGGAACGATCCTGCGGGTGGAGGGGAAGCGCCACTGGTCGGTCCTCGGCGACCTCTCCGCCTACGAGGGGCAGCACAACCCCGACGGCGTCATCCCGGAGAGCCAGCCCTACGCCGTCGTCGCCGACGGGCGTGACATCTACGCGCTCGACGCGGCCGCCAACGACGTGCTCCGGATCGACAGGCGCGGCGTGGTCACCACCGAACACGTCTGGCCGCAGGAGCAGGTCCCGGCGCCGCCGGAGTGGGGCCTGCCGCCCGGCTCGACGACGCCGATCCAGTTCGTGCCGGTCACCATCGCCAAGGGACCGGACGGCGCGCTCTACATCGGACAGTTGACCGGGCACCCGTTCCCGAACGGCGGCGCGCGGGTGTGGCGGCTGGTGCCGGGGCAGGATCCGACGATCTACGCGACCGGCTTCACCAACATCATCGACCTCGCGTTCGACAAGCGGGGCCGGCTGGTCGTGCTGGAGATCGCGAAGAACGGGCTCAGCTCGGGAGACTCCACCGGTGCGTTGATCCGGGTGGAGCGCGACGGTAGCCACCGGGAGTTGGCAAGCACCGGTCTCGACTCCCCGATGTCGTTCGCCATCGCCGGGGACGGCAGCTTCTACATCGCCAACAAGGGCCTCGGCATCGGTGAGTTGGTCCGTCTGTCCATCCGAGACTGACAGAGTCGCGCGGCGATCGTGGCGTTCTTCGTGTCGGGAGGGCGCCACGATAGCTGCGGCGTCATACGCCCGCGATACGGTGCGACATCATGGGCACGTTGGCGGCGGGGGACGGGGTCTGGGGGTTAGGTTGACGCGGTCCGACGACGGGTCTCACGCCGGCGCCACCACCATCCTCATCGTCGACGACCATGCTCTCGTCCGCGAGGGGTTGCGCTGGGTGCTCGAGGTCCACGCCGACCTCGACGTGGTCGACGAGGCGGGCGACTCCGCCACCGCGGTCGCCAAGGCGGCGTCGGAGCGCCCCGACGTGGTGTTGCTCGACGTGGAGATCCCCGGTGACGACCCGGTGGTCACGGTGCGCCGCATCCGGGAGGTGTCGCCCGACAGCGCCGTGGTCATCCTCAGCATGTACGACAGCCCTGACCTGCTGCGCCGTCTGATCGCCGCCGGGGTGCGCGCCTACCTGCTCAAGAGCGTGGGTCGTGAGGAGCTGGTGGCCGCGATCCACAAGGCGCGGGACGGCAGCGGCTCGGTGCTGCTTTCGGTCTCCGGTCAGAGCCTGGTGCAGGTGCAGAGCGCGGAGTCCGCCATGCTGTCCGCCGTCGAGCTGGAGATCCTCCAACTCGCGGCCGAGGCGATGACCAACGCTCAGATCGCGCGCCGGCTCGACCTGACCGAGGCCACTGTGAAGAGCCACCTGCGTCGCATCTTCGCCAAGCTGGGCGCGGTCTCCCGCATCGACGCGGTCAACAAGGCGGTGGCAGCGTCACTGGTGACGCTGCCACACGACCGGTTGGTGCCACGTCCTCGTCGGCCGTCGCGCTAGGGGCCGGGAAAGTCCCTCAGCAGGCGGCCTTGAGGTCGGCGGCACGGTCCGTGCGCTCCCAGGTCAGGTCCGGGAGTTCCCGGCCGAAGTGGCCGTAGGCCGCCGTCTGCTGGTAGATCGGCCGGAGCAGGTCCAGGTCCCGGATGATCGCCGCGGGACGCAGGTCGAAGACCTCGCCGATCGCCTTCTCGATCCGGTCGAGCGGCACCGTCTCCGTACCGAACGTCTCCACGAACAGGCTCACCGGGTGGGCCTTGCCGATCGCGTAGGCGACCTGCGCCTCACACCGTTCCGCCAGGCCCGCGGCGACCACGTTCTTCGCCACCCACCGCATCGCGTACGCCGCCGACCGGTCGACCTTCGACGGGTCCTTCCCCGAGAACGCGCCGCCACCGTGGCGGGCGTACCCGCCGTAGGTGTCGACGATGATCTTTCGTCCGGTCAGGCCCGCGTCGCCCATCGGGCCACCGATCTCGAACCGGCCGGTGGGGTTGACGAGCAGCCGGTAGCCCTCGGTGTCGAGGTCGAGCGCCTCCAACTCCGGCGTGATCACGTGGTCCCGGATGTCGGGGGTGAGCAGTTCGTCGAGGGAGATGTGGGCCGCGTGCTGCGTGGAGACGACGACGGTGTCGAGCCGTACCGGGCGGAGGCCGTCGTACTCGACGGTGACCTGGGTCTTGCCGTCCGGTCGCAGGTAGGGCACCGTCCCGTCCTTGCGGACGGCGGCCAGGCGACGGGCCAGGCGGTGGGCCAGCGCGATCGGCAGCGGCATCAGCTCCGGCGTCTCCGAGCAGGCGAAGCCGAACATCATGCCCTGGTCGCCGGCGCCCTGGGCGTCGAGCCCGCTGCCGGACGAGCCGTCGCGCAGCTCGATCGCCGTGTCGACGCCCTGGGCGATGTCGGGGGACTGGGCGCCGATCGAGATGCTGACGCCGCAGGAGCCGCCGTCGAAGCCCTTCTTCGACGAGTCGTAGCCGATACCCAGGACGGTGTCCCGCACGATGCGCGGGATGTCGGCGTAGGCCTGCGTGGTGACCTCGCCCGCGACGTGGACCTGACCGGTGGTGATCAGGCTCTCGACGGCGACCCGGCTGTGCGGGTCCTGCGCCAGTAGCGCGTCGAGGATCCCGTCGCTGATCTGATCGGCGATCTTGTCGGGATGACCTTCGGTGACCGACTCGGAGGTGAAGAGGCGGCGCGACATGTGTGACTCCTAACCCAGGGAGCGTGCGGGCCCGGCGAGTCTTCCCTCCTGCGGTGGAGGTTGCCTGGAGGAAGCATCGAGCGATCAAAGGGGTATCCGCCGTACAACTTTCGACACGCATCGATCCTCGGAAGAACCCGCGATGTCGCTACCCGCGGTCGTTCCGACCCACTCCGCCACCTCCATAGCTTGAGAGCGTCTCGACGAGTGCTCTGGGGAATGGGGGAACCACTGTGGTCAGGTACGAGATCCTCGGGTCGCTGGAAGTGATCCACGAGGGCCGGATCTGCACGCCGACGCCGCCGAAGGTGCGGACCGTGTTGGCGCTACTGGTGATGCGGGCCAACCGGGTCGTGCTGGTCGACTCGATCATCCGGGAGCTGTGGGGTGACGACCCGGCGCGGAGCGCTGTCACCACTGTGCAGACCTACATCTACCACCTGCGCAAGCTCTTCGCGAAAGAGGGCATCGAGACCCCGGACCGGACCGTGCTGGAGAGCCGCGCCCGCGGCTACCTGCTGCGGGTGGAGCCGGGCCAGCTCGACGCCGAGGTGTTCGAGACGTTGCTCGACCAGGGCCGTACGCACATCGAGTCGGACCGCCCCGAGGAGGGCGCCGAGGTGCTGCGACGGGCGCTGGCCATGTGGACGGGGCCGGTGGGCGCCAACGTGACGTTCGGGCCGGCGCTTGAGGCGCACGCGATCCACCTGCAGGAGCAGTGGATCCGGGCGTTGGAGCTGCGCATCCAGGCCGACATCACGCTCGGCCGGCACCGCGAGCTGATCGGCGAGCTGCGCTATCTGGTGGGCACGTACCCGCTCAACGAGTGGTTCCACCGCCAGCTCATCGTGGCGCTGAGCCGGTCCGGACGCCGTGGCGAGGCGTTGCAGGCGTACCACCACCTGCGCCGGGTGCTCAGTGAGGAGTTGGGCCTGGACCCTTCGCCTGACCTCCAGCGGCTCCAGCGGGAGGTGTTGGCCGCCGGCGGGCCACTGCGCCCGGGGCTCGCCAGGGCCTCGTGACAGGCCCTCGACCGACGCTCCAGCGCCGTTCGACCGGCCGTCCCTAGCTTTCACACGGACATCGCGGCCAGGAGGTCTTCCATGACGAGCACATCCGACCGTCGGGTGGTCATCACCGGGACAGGCGTCATCGCCCCCGGCGGGCTGGGCACCAAGGCGTTCTGGGAACTGTTGACCGCTGGCCGCACGGCCACCCGTACCCTGTCGTTCTTCGATGCGACCCCGTTCCGGTCGCGGGTGGCCGCGGAGGCCGACTTCGACCCGGTCGCCGAGGGCCTGTCGCCGCAGGAGGTCCGCCGGATGGACCGGGCGGCCCAGATGGCGGTGGTCTGCACCCGGGAGGCGCTCGCCGACAGCGGCTTCGAGGCCGCCGACCCGACCCGGGTCGGGGTCAGCGTCGGCACGGCGGTCGGGGCCACGATGAGCCTCGAAGAGGAGTACGTCGTGGTCAGCGACGGCGGCCGGAAATGGCTGACCGACCACCGGTACGCCACCCCGCACCTCTACGACTACCTGGTGCCGAGCTCGTTTGCCCGGGAGGTGGCGTGGTCGGTCGGTGCGGAAGGTCCGGCGACGGTGATCTCCACCGGCTGCACGTCCGGCCTCGACTCCGTCGGTCACGCCCGGGAGCTGATCCGCGAGGGCTCGGCCGACGTGATGATCGCCGGCGCGACCGACGCCCCGATCTCGCCGATCACGGTGGCCTGTTTCGACGCGATCAAGGCGACCACGGCCCGCAACGACGACCCGAGGCACGCGTCGCGGCCCTTCGACAACAGCCGCGACGGCTTCGTGCTCGGTGAGGGTTCGGCGATGTTCGTCCTCGAAGAGCTGGAGCACGCCCGCCGACGGGGTGCGCAGGTCTACGCCGAGCTGGTCGGGTTCGCCTCGCGCTCCAACGCGTTCCACATGACCGGCCTGCGACCCGACGGACGGGAGATGGCCGAGGCGATCCGGGTGGCGCTCGCCGACGCCCGGCTGAACGGCGACGCCGTCGACTACATCAACGCGCACGGCTCGGGTACGAAGCAGAACGACCGGCACGAGACGGCGGCGTTCAAGCGCAGCCTCGGCGACCACGCATACCGCACGCCGGTCAGCTCGATCAAGTCGATGATCGGCCACTCGCTCGGCGCCATCGGCTCGATCGAGATCGCGGCGTCGGCCCTGGCGATCAAGCACGGCGTGGTGCCGCCGACAGCCAACCTGCACGAACGCGACCCGGAGTGCGACCTCGACTACGTGCCGTTGACCGCGCGCGAGCAGCAGACCGACGTGGTCTTGAGCGTGGGCAGCGGCTTCGGCGGCTTCCAGAGCGCGATGCTCCTGGCGCGTGTGGCATGACCACCGTCGTCACCGGGGTCGGGGTGGCCGCGCCCAACGGGTTGGGGCGCGACGCCTTCTGGGCGGCCACCGTCGCCGGGGTGGGTGGCATCGGGCCGATCAGCCGTTTCGACCCCTCGGATTACCCGGCGCAGTTGGCCGGCGAGGTTCCCGGCTACGAGGCGGCCGAGCACATCCCGAGCCGGTTGATGGCGCAGACCGATCACATGACCCGGTTGTCGCTGACGGCGGCGCAGTGGGCACTGGCCGACGCGTCCGTCGACCCGTCGGCGCTGCCCGAGTTCGGCATGGGCGTGGTCACGGCCAGCGCGTCGGGCGGTTTCGAGTTCGGCCACCGTGAGCTGGAGAAGCTCTGGAGCAAGGGCTCCGAGCACGTCAGCGCCTACCAGTCGTTCGCCTGGTTCTACGCCGTCAACACCGGTCAGATCTCGATCCGGCACGGGATGCGGGGGCCGACCGGGGTGCTCGTCACCGAGCAGGCGGGTGGGCTCGACGCGGTGGCGCAGGCCCGGCGTCAGGTGCGCAAGGGCGTGCAGCTCGTGATGACCGGTGGGGTCGACGCGTCGCTCTGCCCGTGGGGTTGGACGGCCCAGCTCGCCAACGGCCTGCTCAGCACGGGGCGGGATCCGGCCACGGCGTTCCTGCCGTTCGACGTCAACGCGTCGGGTTACGTGCCCGGCGAGGGCGGGGCGATCCTCGTGCTGGAGGACGCGGACGCGGCGGCCCGGCGCGGCGCCGCCGTCTACGGGGTGATCGCCGGGTACGGCGCGACGTTCGACCCCCGGCCCGGCTCCGGCCGACCGCCGGGTCTGCGTCGGGCGGCCGAGAGGGCGGTGTCCGACGCCGGTCTCACGCCAGCCGACATCGACGTCGTCTTCGCCGACGGCGCCGGGGTCGCGGAGCTCGACCGCGTCGAGGCCGAGGCGATCAGTGCCGTCTTCGGCCCCCGGGGGGTGCCGGTGACCGCGCCCAAGACGATGACCGGCCGGCTCTACTCGGGCGGGGCGGCGCTCGACCTGGTCTCCGCGCTGCTGTCGATCCGACACGGCGTCATCCCGCCCACCACCAACATCCGCCAGCCGGCCGAGGGCCTGCGACTCGACCTGGTGCGCGACGTCGCGCGGGAGACACCCGTACGCGCGGCGCTCGTGCTCGCCAGGGGCTACGGCGGGTTCAACGCGGCCATGGTCGTGACCGACGAAAGGAATGGACGATGACCGACGCCAGCCTCGCCGCCGTCGCGAACTTCGACGAGCAGCAGGCACTTGACCTGCGTGAACGGCAGATCGCGGTGCTGGGAAGCGCCAAACAGATCGCCAACGTGATCTACGTGGTCACCGAGCTCGGCGTCGCCGACCTGCTCGTCAACGGGCCGGTGCCGGTCGCCCAACTGGCGGCGGCGACCGAGTCACACGAGGACGCGCTGCGCCGGATCCTCCGCGCCGCCGCGGCGGTCGGCATCTTCGACGAGCAGGAGGACGGGTCGTTCGCGCTGACGCCGCTCGGCGAGGGGCTGACGTCGGCCCGGATCGGCGGGCTGCGGCCGATGGTGCAGTTCAGCGGCGCCGACTTCAACCGCCTCCCGTACGCGGAGATCCTGCACAGTGTCCGGACCGGCGAGCCGGCCTTCAACAAGGTCTTCGGCATGGGCTTCTACGACTACCTGCAGGCCCACCCGGAGGCCAACCGGTTCTTCGAGGGCTTCATGGCGCACTGGAGCCGGCGGCTCGCCGACCGGTTCGCGGCGGAGTTGGCACCCGAGCGGTTCGGCCGGATCGCCGACATCGGCGGTAGCAACGGTTACTTCCTGGCCAAGATGCTCCAGCGCCACCCCGAGGGCACCGGCGTCCTCTTCGACCTGCCCGAGGTGGTGGCCGACGCCGAGCCGCTGCTCAAGGAGCACGGCGTCACCGAGCGGGTCGAGGTGCGCGGCGGCGACTTCTTCACCGACGAGCTGCCGGCCGGCGCCGACGCGTACATCCTGAAGTCGATCGTCCACAACTGGCCGGACGACACCTGCGTCACGCTGCTGCGTCGGATCCGGGCGGCGATCGGCGACGCCGACTCCCGCCTGATCGCGATCGACCAGATCGTGCCGCCGCGCAACCAGTGGGACCACGCCAAGATCATCGACATCGACATGCTGGTGCTCTTCGGCGGCAAGGAGCGCGACCTCCGCGAGTGGCAGGCGCTGTTCACCGCGTCCGGTTTCGAGCTGGTCAACACCCCCGCGTCCCGCGGCTGGGCCCTGCTCGAAGCGCGTCCGATCTAGGAAAGGAAGCCCGCAATGGCACACATCGGCATCGACCAGCCGGTCGTGACGATGGTCAACGTCTTCACCGTCGAGCCGGCCAACCAGCAGAAGCTCGTCGACATCCTGATCGAGGCGACCGACACGGTGATGTCCAAGGTCGACGGGTTCGTGTCGGCGAACATCCACGCCAGCCTCGACGGCACCCGGGTCGTCAACTACGCGCAGTGGAAGAGCGAAGAGCACTTCACCGCGATGCTGCAGAACCCCGAGGTCCATCCGCACTTCGGCGAGGTACGCGCGATCGCCACGCCGGAACGCCACCTCTACAAAGTCGTCTACACGGAGGACGCTCATGTCTGACGGAAGCACCGACGTCCTGATCGTCGGCGGTGGCCCGGTCGGCCTGTCGACCGCGCTCTTCCTGGCCCGTCAGGGGATCCGGCCGATCCTGGTCGAACGTCGGCCCCGGCTGTCGACGATCCCCCGCGCGACCGGTCTGCACGCCCGCACGGTGGAGATCTTCCGCACCGTCGGCCTGGAGCCGGCCGTGCAGGAGGCCGGCATGAAGATCGTCGGGCCGGGCGCCGAACTCGACCTCGTCCGCGCCGGCCGCGCCACGCCACTGGTCATGCTCGGCGCCCAGTCGCTGGCCGACCTCCACAAGTCGTTCGTCATGGAGGCCCACGACGTCGACTACGACGCGTTCACCCCGAGCTGGCCGATCTGGTGCGGCCAGGACCACTACGAGCCGCTGCTCTTCGACGCCGCCGACGAAGCGGGCGCGGAGATCCGCTTCCAGAACGAGCTGGTCGGGCTGGTCCAGGACTCCGACGGCGTGACGGCGACTGTCAACGACAACGGCACCACCCGCACGATCCGGGCGCGTTACGTCGTCGCGGCCGACGGCGTGAAGAGCCCCGTCCGCGACATGCTCCAGATCGGAAACCGCAGCAACGGTGTCGCCGGGAACTTCGTCAGCATCATCTTCCGCGCCAAGGTCGACCTGCCCGACACCGCACCACGGTTCACCCTGATCTACCTGATGAACCAGCTGGCCCAGGGCCTGCTGCTCTTCATCGAGCCGGGGCGGTGGATGTTCGGCGTCAACTACTACCCCGAGCGGGGGCAGTCGCCGGCCGACTTCACGCCGGAGCGCTGCGTCGAGCTGGCCCGCATCGCCGCCGGCGACCCCGAGCTGGAGGTGGAGGTCGAGTCGGCCCAGCCCTGGGACGCGCGGCACATGGTCGCCGACGCGTACCGGTCGGGGCGGGTCTTCCTCGCCGGCGACGCCTGTCACGCGCATCCGCCGGCCGGTGGCTTCGGCGTCAACGCCGGCATCCAGGACGCGCACAACCTGGCCTGGAAGCTCGCCGAGGTGCTCCAGGGGCACGCCGACGAGAGCCTGCTCGACTCCTACGAGGCCGAGCGTCGGCCGGTCGGGGCGGCGACCGCCGACCAGGCATGGATGCTCTTCCGCACCCGGGGTCAGCTCGCCGACGAGGACAAGGCCGCCTATCGGGACTTCGTCATCGTGACGATGGGCTACCGCTACACCTCGAACGCGATCGTCGGCGCGCCCGCCGACACCGAGCTGCTGCCCCGCGAGCTGAGCTTCACCGGCCAACCCGGATCACGCGCGCCGCACGGCTGGGTCGACCACCACGGCAGCCGGGCCTCCACGATCGACGTGCTGACCGAGGGCTGGACGCTGGCCACCGCCCCCGGCGACGGCACCTGGCTCGCGGCGGCCCAGACCGTCGCCTCGCAGACCGGCGTCCCGATCCGGGCACTGACCGCCGGCCCCGACGGCGACCTCGCCGACGACGGCTCGTGGCTCGCCAGCTGTGGCGTCGGCACCGGCGGCGCGCTGCTGGTACGCCCCGACGGCATCGTCGCCTGGCGTAGCGCCGGCCCGGTGGACGACGCGGCGCAGACCCTGGCCGCCGCCCTGGCCACGATCCTGCGGGGAGCGTGAGCAGATGTCCTACCGCGCCCTCATGGTCATGCGGATGGCCCCCGGTCACGCCGACGCCGTCGCCGAGCTCTTCGCCGAACACGACAAGGGCGACATGCCCCACGTCGTCGGTATCTCGCGGCGCACCCTCTTTCGCTACCAGGACCTCTACATGCACCTGCTCGAGGCGGACACCGACGTCTTCGACAAGCTCCTCGCGGCCCGCGCCCGCGCGGACTTCCAGGAGGTCAACCGCCGCCTCTCGGCCTACCTGCAGCGCTACGCGCCGGACAGCATGACCGAGCTGCAGGACTCGAAGGCCACGCCCTTCTACACCTGGAGCCCCGAGACAGGGAGCATCACGTGACGCTGACCCGCCGCGACATCAACGACATGATGCAGGCATACAAGAAGACGAGCCTGCTACGTACCGGCGTCGAGCTGGGCGTCTTCGACGCCCTGGCCGCGGGCCCGGCGACGGCCGGTGGGCTCGCCCCGAAGCTCGGCATCCACCCGCGCGGCGCGCGCATCCTGCTCGACGCGCTCACCGCGATCCGCCTCACCGACCGGACCGGCGAGCACTTCTCGCTCACCCCGGCGGCCGCCGACCACCTGGTCAGCACCCGTCCGGACTACCTGGGCGGGATGGTCAAGGTGATGTCCAGCGACTGGGAGTGGGACGCGCTGCGCGACCTCAGCGCCGCGGTGAAGGCCGGCGGCACGGTGCTCGACGTGCACGCCGAAACCCCCGAGTACACCTACTGGGAGGACTTCGCCGCGTACGCGACGAAGGTCGCCCAGCCGACCGCCGAGGTGATGGCCGAGGCGCTGGCGCCGTGGACGAAGGAGCGGGCCGAGCTCGACATCCTCGACGTCGCCTGCGGCCACGGTGTCTACGGCTACACACTCGCGCAGCACAACCCGCAGGCGACGGTGACTTCGCTGGACTGGCCCAACGTGCTCGCCGTGACCGAGAAGCACGCCGAGCGGCTCGGCGTACGCGACCGGGCGTCGTTCCTGCCCGGTGACATGTTCACCACCGATCTCGGCGGTCCCTACGACGTCGCGCTGCTCACCAACGTCACCCACCACTTCTCCGAGGAGCGGGTGCACGAGCTGGTGAAACGGCTCGGTTCCGTGGTCAAACCCGGTGGCCGGCTGGTCATCGTCGGCTTCACCACCGGCGACGAGTCGCCGGCACTGGACCCGGCGCCGTACCTCTTCTCGGTGCTGATGTTGGTCTGGACCTTCGAGGGGGAGTCGCACTCCGTCGCCGCCTACAACCGGGCCCTCGCCGCGGCGGGCTTCGGCCCGGCCACCGTCCACCCGACGGACCTGCCGTTCCGCGTGCTCGTCGCAGAGAAGGGATGACCATGCATCGGCAACCGGTAGTGAAGGTCGCCGCCACCGACGTGCCCGGCATCAACCGGATCGGCGGCGAGGTGCGGATCCTGCTCAGCCCGAAGACCGTCGACGCGACGGAGGGCTTCATGGGCACCGTCCGGCTGGAGCCGGGCGAGTTCCTGGCGGAGCAGTACAACCCGTACTCGGACAAGTTCTGTTATCTGGTGCGCGGCGAGGTCGTGATCCGGGTCGACGGCACGGAGGTCAAGCTCGCGGCCGACGAAGCTCTCATGGTCCGTCGCGGCCAGCGGCACCGCATCGTCAATGCCGGTGGTGAGACCGCGCTGATCGTGTTCCAGATCAGTCCGCTCGCGCCCCGCCCCGAACTGGGCCACGTCGACACCGAGGAGGTCCCGCATCCCGAGTCGCCGGTGCCGCAGGTCGGCGGCGTCCGCGACGGGTGGCAGCGACCGACGGGAGGAAACTCATGAGCCAGCTGACCCTCGACGACCTGCGCCGGATCCTGGAGAGCAGCTCCGGCGTGGTCGAGCAGACCGACTGGGCCGACCCGGCGACGCTCGACGCGCCGTTCGAAGACCTCGGCTACGACTCGCTCGCGCTGCTGGAACTGGCGGCGCGGGTGCAGCAGGAGTACGAGGTGCGCATCCCCGACGACGCCGTGTCGATCATGCAGACGCCCCGGCTCGCCGTCGACTACGTCAACCAACGACTCGCGGATCGGTGAACCCATGGCCGGACACACTGACAACGCGATCGTCATCAACGCACCGTTCGACCTCGTCTGGGACCTGACCAACGACATCCCCAACTGGCCCTCCCTGTTCAGCGAGTACGCCAGCACGGAAGTGCTCTCGACGTCCGCCGACGGGGCCGTCGTCTTCCGCCTGACGATGCACCCCGACCCGGCCGGCCGGGTCTGGAGCTGGGTCTCCGAGCGGGTGCCCGACTGCGCCGACCGGGTGGTGCGGGCCCGACGGCTGGAGACCGGCGCGTTCAAGTACATGAACCTGTTCTGGGAATACACCGAGATTCCGGACGGCGGCGTGCGGATGCGGTGGGTGCAGGACTTCGAGATGCGGCCGGGCGGGCACGCCGACGACGAGGGCATGACCGCCCACCTCAACCGGACCACACGTGAGCAGCAGGCACGCATCCGGGAGATCGTGGAGAAGGCCGCGGCCGAACGCGGGCAGTCATGACCGCCACCGTCAACACGCCCGTCGGTAAGAGCTGGCTGGTCTGCCCGGGTTGCCGGGCGTTGCTCTACCAGCGCCGGGTCGAGCGCAACCTGGGCGTCTGCCCGGAGTGCGACCACCACGACCAGGTCACCGCGCACCAGCGGATCGAGCAGCTCTTCGACCTCGACTCGGTCGAGGAGTTGGGCCCGGTCGGCGCGTTCGGTGATCTGCTCGGGTTCGTCGACACCAAGCCCTACCCGCAGCGGCTCGAAGCCGCCCGTCGGCGTACCGGGCTGGACGAGGCAGTCGTCTGTGTCCGGGGCACTGTCGAGGGGCAGCCGTTGATCGCCGCGGTGATGGACTTCCGGTTCCTTGGCGGCAGCCTCGGCGCGGGTGTCGGTGAGCGGATCACCCGGGCCGCCGAGTTGGCGCTGGAGACCCGTACGCCGCTGCTGATCGTCAGCGCCTCCGGCGGTGCCCGGATGCAGGAGGGCGCCCTGTCGCTCATGCAGATGGCCAAGACCAGCGCGGCGCTCGGTGCCCTCGACGAGGCGGGGGTCCTGACGATCTCGCTGGTCAGCGACCCGACCTACGGTGGCGTCGCGGCATCGTTCGCGACCCTCTGCGACGTCATCCTCGCCGAGCCGGGGGCCCGCCTCGGCTTCGCCGGGCCGAGGGTGATCCAGCAGACGCTGCGCCAGCCACTGCCGGCCGGCTTCCAGACCGCCGAGTACCTCTTTGCCCGCGGCATGCTCGACGACCTGGTACCCCGGTCGAACCTGCGGCCGACCATCGCCCGGCTGCTGGCCTTCGCGGTGGCCGGGCCGTTCACCCCGGAGCCCTCCCGGGTACGGGCGACCGCGCCCGCCGACCCGGCGGCCCCGTGGACGGTGGTGGCACGGTCCCGTGCTCTCGGTCGCCCCTCCACGCTCGACTACATCGGCCACTTCGTGGACGGCTTCGTGGAGCTGCACGGCGACCGGCTCGCGAGTGACTGCCCGGCGATCGTCGGCGGCGTGGGACTGATCGACGGGCGGCCGGTCGTGGTGATCGGCCACCAGAAGGGCCACACGGTCGCCGAGGTGGCCAGCCGCAACTTCGGCATGGCGACACCGGCCGGCTACCGCAAGGCGGCCCGGCTGATGCGCCTGGCCGAGAAGCTCGGCGTGCCGATCGTGACGCTGATCGACACACCCGGCGCGTACCACGGCATCTCGGCGGAGGAGAACGGGCAGGCTCTCGCCATCGCCGACAACATCCGCCTGATGGCCGGGCTGACGGTGCCGGTCGTCGCGGTGGTGACCGGCGAGGGCGGCAGCGGGGGTGCGCTCGCCCTCGGCGTCGGCAACCGGGTGCTGATGCTCGAGAACGCGACGTACTCGGTGATCAGCCCGGAGGGTTGCGCCGCGATCCTCTGGAACGACTCCGGCCGGGCCGACGAGGCCGCCGCACAGCTCAAACTCCAGGCCGGCGACCTGCTTGCGCTCGGCATCGTCGACGGGGTGGTTCCCGAACCGCCCGGCGGGGCGCCCGCCGATCCCGGTGCGACCGCGTCGGCCGTACACCGGGCGGTCGTCGACGCGTTGGCGGAGCTGGCCGGTCTGCACCGCGAGGAGGTGCGGGTCCATCGCCGGGCCCGCTTCCGACAGATCGGAGGTGTGACGAATGCCGGAGGGTAACGCGGATCCGCTGGACGCCGCGGTCCGCAGCCTCGCGCGGCTGATCGGGTCGACGCCGGGCCCGGTCCGTCGCGCCCGGCTCCAGCACGGCGACCTGGTGGTCGAGGTGGAGTGGCCGGACGGCGCGGCTGTGGCGCCGGCGGCCCCGGCGGTCCCGCCGGTGGAGGCCGACGCCGGGCTGCACTACGTGTGCGCGCCGATGGTCGCGACGCTCTACCTCGCGCCCTCGCCCGGCGCCGACCCGTTCGTCCGGGAGGGCGACCAGGTCGTGCCCGGCCAGCAGGTCGCGATCCTGGAAGCGATGAAGATGATGATCCCGGTTGAGGCCGACCGCGCGGGCGAGGTCGTGAAGGTGCTGGTGCCCAACGCGACTCCGGTCGAGTACGGCGAGCGGCTGATCGCCTTAGCTGTGTCGGAGGACTGACGGTGTTCGAGTCGGTGCTGATCGCCAACCGGGGCGAGATCGCGGTCCGGATCGCGCGGACCTGCCGGGAGATGGGGCTGCGGACAGTTGCGGTCTACTCGACAGTCGACCGCGACTCGGCGGTGGTGCGGTTGGCGGACGAGGCCGTCCAGATCGGGCCGGGCCCGAGCCGGCGCAGCTACCTGAGCGCCCCGGCCATCATCGAGGCGGCCCGCCGCACGGGGGCCGACGCGATCCACCCGGGTTACGGCTTCCTCTCCGAGGACCCGGACTTCGCCGAGATCTGTGCGGCCGACGGGATCACGTTCATCGGGCCGCCGCCCGCCGTGATGGCCGCGCTGGGCGACAAGGCCCGGACGCGGGGCATCATGGCGGGCCTCGGCCTGCCGGTGCTCCCCGGCACCACCGACGCCGTCGAGTCGGCGGCCCACGCCCGCGCGGTCGCGGAGGAGATCGGCTTTCCGCTGATCATCAAGGCGGTCGCCGGTGGTGGCGGCCGGGGCGTACGGGTGGTCCGCGACGCGGCCTCGTTCCTGGGCGAGTTCGCCACCGCGCGGGCCGAGGCGCAGTTGCTCTTCGGCGACAACCGGGTCTACATCGAGCGTTACCTCGAATCGGCGCGCCACGTCGAGGTGCAGGTGCTCACCGACCGTTACGGCAACGGCGTCCACCTCGGCGAGCGCGACTGCTCGGTGCAACGGCGTCACCAGAAACTGATCGAGGAGTCGCCCGCACCCGGGTTGCCGCAACACCTTGTCGACCGGATGACCGCCGCCGCGGTCACCGGCGCGCTCGGCGTCGGCTACGTGGGCGCGGGCACGTTCGAGTTCCTGGTCGGCGGCGGGGACGACTTCCACCTCATGGAGGTCAACTGCCGGCTCCAGGTCGAACACCCGGTCTCCGAGTTGGTGACCGGCGTGGACCTGGTGCGGCAACAGATCCTCGTCGCGGCCGGCGAACGGCTCGCGCTGACCCAGGCCGAGGTGGTGCCGCGTGGTACGGCGATCGAGTGCCGCCTCAACGTCGAGGACCCGGCGCGCGGCTTCGTTCCGACGCCGGGTGAGCTGACCCGCTTCGACCTGCCCGGTGGGCCGTTCGTCCGGGTCGACACGCACGGGTACGCCGGCTACCGGGTGCCGGCCGACTACGACTCGTTGCTCGCGAAGGTGGTCGTCTGGGCGCCTGACCGGGCCCAGGCGCTGGCCCGGATGGCCCGCGCCCTCGACGAGTGCGCCGTCGAAGGGCCGGGTGTGGCCACCACCCGGGACTTCCTCCGGTCGACGCTCGACCACCCGCTGTTCC
This sequence comes from Micromonospora sp. DH14, assembly GCF_029809455.1. Classification (NCBI taxonomy): domain Bacteria; kingdom Bacillati; phylum Actinomycetota; class Actinomycetes; order Micromonosporales; family Micromonosporaceae; genus Micromonospora; species Micromonospora sp. DH14. Next base: position 489,772 of record NZ_JARVKT010000001.1, read on the forward strand.
GCGCCGCCAAACACGACACCTCGCTTGTCGACACCATGCTCACCGGTCTCCAGCCGGACACCACCGAAGCTCCAGAGCGCCACTAGAGGAAGGGTTCACACTGCTGCCGGTTCGCGGGTTTACCGCCCGTGCGTCCACGCGGGCGCCCGCGGACGGAAGGTGGCCGACATGGCAATTGGCAACGCTTCTCCAGGTGTCAGCCGACGGCGACTATTGGCCGGAGTCGGCGCGGGCGCGCTCCTCGCCGGCACCGGGGGAGTCCTGCTCGACGCGGCGCCGGCGGCGGCCGCGTTCTCCAACCGGTTCGGTCGGATGTTCCCGTCGTTACCGGCGTTCGGGTCGGCGACGACCCAGATGCGCAACGCGCTGATCGACCTGTCCCGCGTCGGTGGCCCGATGGACGCCCGCGACCCGCTCGGTGTCGGCGCCGAGGCCCTCTCCGACCTGCAGCAGCACAGCATCAACAACCCCGACAACTTCTCGGTCCCGCAGGGCATGACGTACTTCGGGCAGTTCGTCGACCACGACCTGGCCTTCGAGACGACGGCACCGCTGGGCACGCCGGTCGACCCGACCACGGTGCCCAATCCCCGGACGCCGGCCCTCGACCTCGACTCGCTCTACGGTGCCGGGCCGACCGGGAACCCGGAGCTCTACACCTCGTCCGACCCCGCCAAACTGAGGATCGAGTCGGGCGGGCGCTTCGAGGACCTGCCGCGCAACTCCAGCGGTAGGGCGATCGTCTTCGACCCCCGCAACGACGAGAACCTGCCGATCGCGCAGATCACTGCCGCGTTCATCCTCTTCCACAACCGGGTGGTCGACCTGGTGCGTGCCCAGGGCACAGCGGAGTCGCAGGTCTTCGCCGCCGCCCGCAGGCTCGTCACCTGGCACTACCAGTGGATCGTGCTCAACGAGTTCCTCCCGTTGATCGCCGGGCCGGGCGCCGTCTCCACAGTGCTCAGCGGCGGCCGGCGCTTCTACCGGCCGGAGCCGAACGCGACGTTCATCCCGGTCGAGTTCACCGCGGCGGCGTTCCGCTTCGGTCACAGCCAGCCGCGACCGGCCTACCTGGTCAACCGCACCGGCAACGGCGGCGACGAGTTCTACGCCATGCTCTTCGACTCGGCGCTGGGCGGCGCCGACCCGGCCGACCTGCGCGGCGGGAAGCGGGCCGCCCGCCGCTACCTCGACTACCAGTTCTGGTTCCAGTTCTTCGACGGCCAGGTGCGCTGGAGCAAGTGGATCGACGTACGCAACTCGACGCCGCTGTTCGGTTTCCCGCTGCCACCGCCGCCGTCCGGCTCGCCGTCGGCCAACCTGCTCGGCCGTGACCTGCTCCGGCAGTTGACCTTCGGCATCCCGTCGGGCCAGCGGATCGCCGCGCACATCGGGGCGCCCGCGCTCGGCAGCTTCAACTTCCCCGAGCTCAGTGGGTACGGCCTCGGCCTGGACGCCAACACCCCGCTCTTCTACTACATCCTCAAGGAGGCGCAGCTCCAGGCCGGGGGCGGTTCGTTGGGCGCGGTGGGTGGGCGGATCGTGGCGGAGGTGCTCATCGGCGTCGCCCAGCTCGACCCGGCGAGCTACCTGACCGTGCAGCCCAACTGGCGCCCGACCCTGCCCGCCCGCTTCTCCGGCCAGTTCACGATGGCGGACCTGCTCACGTACGCCCGGGTCGACCCGGCCAGCCGCAACTCCTGACGGCTCCTGCTCCGCACCCGGGCCCCGGGCGGCCCGGGTGCGGCGCACGAACACTGTTGAACCGGACTCCAACGGTCCTCGACGCCGCTGGGGGAGGGTGCGGGCATGACTGGCAACTTCAGCGATTTCAAGGTGGCGGACCTGTCGTTGGCGGCCTTCGGGCGTAAGGAGATCGAGCTGGCCGAGCATGAGATGCCGGGGTTGATGTCGATCCGGCGGGAGTTCGCCTCGCGGCAGCCGCTGAAGGGTGCGCGGATCACCGGCTCGCTGCACATGACGATTCAGACGGCGGTGCTGATCGAGACGCTGGTGGCGCTCGGCGCGCAGGTCAGGTGGGCGTCCTGCAACATCTTCTCGACCCAGGACCACGCGGCGGCAGCGATCGTGGTCGGCCCGACCGGCACCCCGGACGCCCCGGTGGGTGTCCCGGTCTACGCCTGGAAGGGCGAGACCCTCGACGAGTACTGGTGGTGCACCCAGCAGGTGCTGCTCTGGCCCGACGGGCAGGGCCCGAACATGATCCTCGACGACGGTGGTGACGCCACCCTGCTGGTGCACAAGGGCGCCGAGTTCGAGGCGATCGGGGCGGTGCCGTCGCCGGAGAGCGCGGACTCGGAGGAGTACGAGGTCATCCTCGGTGTGCTGACCCGGTCGCTGCGGGAGGACAACCGTCGCTGGACGCGGGTCGCCGCCGGGATCAGGGGCGTGACCGAGGAGACCACCACCGGTGTGCACCGGCTGTACGAGATGCAGCAGGCGGGGAACCTGCTGTTCCCGGCGATCAACGTCAACGACTCGGTGACCAAGAGCAAGTTCGACAACAAGTACGGCTGCCGGCACTCGCTCATCGACGGGATCAACCGGGCCACCGATGTGCTGATCGGCGGGAAGGTCGCCGTCGTGTTCGGTTACGGCGACGTCGGTAAGGGCTGCGCCGAGAGTCTGCGCGGTCAGGGCGCGCGGGTCATCGTGACCGAGGTGGACCCGATCTGCGCCCTGCAGGCGGCGATGGACGGCTACCAGGTCGCGACCATCGATGACGTTGTCGAGACCGCTGACATCTTCGTGACCGCGACGGGCTGCTTCAGCGTGATCACCAACGAGCACATGGCCCGGATGAAGCACCAGGCGATAGTGGGGAACATCGGTCACTTCGACAACGAGATCGACATGGCCGGTCTCGCGAAGCGCGGGGACGTCGAGCGGATCACGGTGAAACCGCAGGTGGACGAGTGGCGCTTCGCGGACGGCCACTCGATCATCGTGTTGTCCGAGGGGCGGCTGCTGAACCTCGGCAACGCCACCGGGCATCCGAGCTTCGTGATGTCGAACAGCTTCGCCAACCAGACCATCGCGCAGGTCGAGCTGTTCACCCGCGCCGACCAGTACCCGGTCGGCGTCCACACCCTCCCCAAGCACCTGGACGAGAAGGTCGCCCGGCTTCACCTCGCCGCGTTGGGTGTCCGCCTCACCGAGCTGACCAAGGAACAAGCCACCTACCTCGGTGTCCCGGTCGAGGGGCCCTACAAGCCCGACCACTACCGCTACTGAGAGGGCCCGTCCGCATGATCGCCGTATCCGGTTCGATCGCGACCGACCATCTGATGCGCTTCCCGGGGCGGTTCGCCGAGCAACTCGTCGCCGGCAGCCTCGACACCGTCTCGCTCTCGTTCCTCGTCGACGACCTCGTCGTCCGTCGCGGCGGGGTCGCTGCCAACATCGCCTTCGGGCTGGCTCAACTCGGGCACCGGCCGGTGCTGCTCGGCGCGGTCGGTGGCGACTTCGGCGACTACCGGAGCTGGCTGGAGCGCAACGGGGTCGACTGCACGGAGGTGCAGGTCAGCTCCATCGCACACACCGCACGGTTCATCTGCACCACCGACACCGACCTCTGCCAGATCGCGTCGTTCTATCCGGGTGCCATGGGCGAGCCCGACCGGATCAGCCTCGACGGTGTCGCAACCCGGGCCGGTGGCCTGCGGCTCGTCATCGTCGCCGCGGAGAATCCGGACACCATGCTCGCCCGTGCCGCCGCCTGCCGCCGACTGGGTCTGCCCTTCGCCGCCGACCCGTCGCAGCAGCTGGCCCGGATGCCGTCGGCCGACATCGAGGCGATGATCACCGGCGCGCACTATCTCTTGACGAACGAGTACGAGGCGGCGCTGCTGGAGTCGAAGACCGGCCTGAGCGAGGACGACATCCTGCGCCGGGTGGGCGTGCGGGTCGTGACCCTGGGCGCCAACGGGGTACGGATCACCGGGCGCGACGGCGAGTTCCTGGTCCCGGCGGCGCGGGTGGGCACCATCGTCGACCCGACCGGCGTCGGCGACGGCTTCCGGGCCGGCTTCTTCGCCGCGCTCGCCGCGGACCTGCCCATCGAGCGGGCGGCGCAGGTGGGCTGCGTGCTGGCGGCGCACGTGCTGGAGGTCGAGGGCCCGCAGGAATACACCGTCGACGCCGACGTCTTCGAGCGCCGCATCGTCGAGTCGTACGGCCCTGAGGTCGCGGTCGACCTGCGCGCGTTGCGGCTGGCGCCGGTCTGACCGGGCCGGCCGGCGGCGCTGACCTGCGGCGAGGAGCACGGATCCGCCGTCGTGACGGTCAGCGGCCGGGCTGTGTCGCCGACGCGGGCATGGTCACCTGGGCGCTGGCCCGGGTTCGCTGGATCAGCACGACGCAGGCCAGAACCACCACCGCCGCCGCGATCGAGGCGGGTGTGACGGTCTCGCCGAGCAGCAGCGCCGACCAGATCAGGGTCAGTACGGGCTGGGCCAGCTGAATCTGGCCGACCTTGGCGATGCCACCCCGGGCGAGCCCTGCGTACCAGGCGAAGAAGCCGAGGAACATCGAGACGACGGTGAGGTAACCGAACGCCGACCAGACGACGGCGTCCGCCTGTGGGGGACGGGCGACGGCCGCCACGGCCGTGACGGGCACCGTGGCGGGCAGGGAGAGCAGCAACGCCCAGCAGATCGTCCGGGCCCCGCCGAGTTCGCGGGCGAGCACCCCGCCCTCGGCGTACCCGAGGCCGCAGAGCACGACCGCTGCCAGCAGGAACAGGTCGGCGAGGGACAGGGCGCCGTGCACCGCGCCGCTGGCGGCGAGGAACGTGAGCACCGACAGCAGTCCAGCGACAGTGGCGATCCAGAACAACGGTGGCGGGCGTTCGTTCGACCGCAGCACCGCGAAGACGGCCGTCATGGCGGGCAGCACCGTGATGACCACCGCGCCGTGCGCGGAGGTCTGCGTGGTGAGCGCGAGCGACGTGAACAGTGGAAAGCCGACGACGACACCGAGTGCGACGATCGAGAGCCGCTGCCACTGGCCCCGGGTGGGTCGCGGCGCTCTGGTGAGCCGCAGGTACGCGTACGCCAGCAGCGCCGCGCCGACCGCCCGGCCGAATGCGACGAACCACGGGTCGAGATCCTGCACCGCGATGCGGGTGGCCGGCAGCGACATGCTGAAGGCGAGCACCCCCAGTGCGCCGAGGGCGAGACCGGTGCCGCGCCCCGCTGTTATCGTCGCCGGGGCAGTAGCGCTACTCTGTACCGTCATGAGCAACGGTAACGCTGTTGATTCTGTTGTTCAAGATCTGCGGAGCCTGGTGGACGCGGCGGCACCAGGTACGCGCCTGCCCTCGGTGCGCGAGCTGACCGCCCGCCACCACGCCTCCCCGGTGACGGTGGCGGCGGCGATCCGGCAGCTCGTTGCGGAGGGCCTGATCGAGACCCGATCCGGCCGGGGCACCTTTGTGGCCAGTCGGTCAGCCCAACGCAGCGCGCCCGACCTGTCGTGGCAGACGGTGGCGCTCGGCCCCCGCCGGCCGGGCGAGGAGGAGATGCAGGCGTTACTCGCGTTACCGCCCGCAGGCGCGATTCCGCTGTCCGGTGGTTATCTGGAGCCGAATCTTCAGCCCGCCGGCCCGCTCGGCGCGGCGTTGGCCCGCGCGGCCCGGCAGCCGTCCTCCTGGGAGCGCGGACCGGCCGAGGGGCGCGGGGATCTGCGCGCCTGGTTCGCCCGCGAGGCCGGCGCGGGGCTGCGCCCCGACGACATGGTGATCTGCCCCGGCGGGCAAGCCGCACTGTCGTCGACGCTGCGCGCGCTGACCACGCCCGGCGACACCCTGCTCGTGGAGTCCCCGACCTACCTGGGCGCGCTGGCCGCCGCCCGCGCAGCGGGGCTGCGACTGGTGCCCGTGCCCGCCGACGTCGACGGCGTACGGCCCGACCAGCTCGCCGTCGCGTTCGCCCGTACCGGCGCCCGGCTGTTCTACTGCCAGCCGCTCTACGCCAACCCGCACGGCGCGACGCTCGCCGTCCAGCGCCGAGCGGCGGTCGCCGCCGCGGTTCGCGACGCCGGGGCGTTCCTGATCGAGGACGACTACGCCCGCGACCTGGCCATCGACGGCGAGCCGCCGCCGCCACTGGCCGCCGACGACCCGGACGGGCACGTCATCTACCTGCGCTCGCTGACCAAATCCGCCGCACCCGGTCTCCGGGTCGCCGCGATCGGTGCGCGCGGCCCGGCTGGCGCCCGACTACGGGCTGCCCGGCTGCTCGACGACTTCTTCGTCGCCGGGCCGCTGCAACAGGCCACGCTGGAGTTCGTCACCGCACCTGCCTGGGCCCGGCATCGTCGCAACCTGCGAAACGAGCTGCGTTCCCGGCGCGAGGCGCTGCTGTCCGCGCTGGCGCGGCATCTGCCGTCGCCGACCCCGCAGGGCGTTCCCCGCGGTGGGCTGCACCTGTGGGTCCGGCTGCCCGACGGCACTGACGATGTGGCGTTGGCCGCCGCTTCTGCCGCCGCGGGCGTCATCGTCTTCCCCGGTCGGCCCTGGTACGCGGCCGAGGCTCCAGCGCCCCACCTGCGCCTCACCTACGCGGCTGCCCCGGCGGAGTTGATGGACGAGGCGGTCCGCCGACTCGCTGTAGCACTCGGCCGCCCATAGCGCCCGGCGTTGTGCGGGATCGTGAGGCCGGCGGCGGTGGCTGCCGTGCCATCCGAACCGCTGCGTCGTCTCATCGACGACCGTTCACATCTTGGCAGTGGTGTGCGCCTCCGCTAACGTCCATGGGAACGCTCCCATTAACTTAGATACATCGATGTGATCTGGAGGCAACACGACGTGGCCATCCTCTCCTCGCTCCGCCGCAGATCGGCGGCCATCGGTGTGGCGGCCGTCGCGGGCGCCACCGCTGTCGGCGTCTGCCTCGCCGTCGGCAGCGCATCCGCCGGCACACTGTCCGGGTCGCTCTACCGCGACCCGAGTTCCGCCGTCGTCCGCTGGGTCGCCGCCAACCCCGGTGACTCGCGTGCCGCCGTCATCCGCGACAAGATCGCTAGTCAGCCGCAGGCGCGCTGGTTCGCCAACTTCAACCCCTCGACCGTGCAGTCCGAGGTCTCCGGGTTCATCGGCGCCGCCAACGCGGCGCAGCAGATCCCGGTCCTGGCGGTCTACGAGATCACCAACCGGGACTGCGGCGGGGCCAGCGCTGGTGGGGCGCCGGACCTCAACCAGTACCAGACGTGGGTGTCCAACTTCGCCAGGGGACTCGGCAACCAGACCGTCATCATCATCCTGGAAACCGACTCGCTCGCCCTGCTGACCTGCCTGAACACCAGTGAGATCAACGCGCGCAACCAGGCGATCTCGACGGCCACCCGCACCATCAAGTCGGGCAACCCCAACGCCAAGGTGTACCTCGACGGCGGCCACTCCACCTGGAACAGCGCCGGTGAGACGGCCAACCGGCTCCGGGCGGCCGGCGTGCAGTACGCCGACGGCTTCTTCACCAACGTGTCGAACTACAACTCGACCTCCAACGAGGCGAACTTCGGCCGGGCGGTCATCTCCTCCCTCAACGGCATGGGGATCTCGGGCAAGCGCCAGGTCATCGACACCAGCCGTAACGGGGGCGCCAGCGGGGACTGGTGCGGCGACGACAACACCGACCGGCGCATCGGTCAGTACCCGACGACCAACACCGGCGACAACAACATCGACGCGTACCTCTGGGTGAAGCCGCCGGGTGAGGCGGACGGCTGCCGCTTCACTGCCGGTTCGTTCCAGCCCGATCTGGCCTTCAGCCTGGCCAACGGCGCGCCGAACCCGCCCACCACCACCCCGCCCACCACGACGCCGCCGACCACCACGCCGCCGACCACGACTCCGCCCACCACCCCGCCGGTCACCCCGCCGAACACCACGCCGCCGGCCGGTGACGGCTGCTACGCATCGGTGGCGATCAACCAGTGGGCCGGGGGCTTCACCGCGAGCGTGACGGTCACCGCCGGCAAGTCGGACATCAACGGCTGGACCGTGACCATCGTGCTGCCCGGCGGCGCCGCAGTCACCGGCACATGGAACGCCCAGGCCAGTGGCTCCAGCGGCACTGTCGATTTCACCAACGTGAGCTACAACGGCCGGGTCGCCGGCCGGCAGTCGACCAACTTCGGCTTCCAGGGCACCGGCACCGGCCCGGGTGTGCTGGCGGAGTGTGTGACCGCCTGACCCGATCCGATGTCACGGCCCGGCGCGGAGGATACTCTCCGCGCCGGGCCGGTCCCTGCCGTGGCGACGCGACCGGGAGTCCGGAGTTACGGGGCGGCCAGCAGCGACTCGCGTGCGCCTGCGCGCTGCATGTCGGTGACGACTGACCGCACGATGTCGTCGAGGTCGTAGCGGGCGGTGTAGCCGATGAGTTCGTGGGCCAGTGACAGATCCGGCATGCGGCGGGCCATGTCCTCGAAGCCGCTACCGTAGGCGACCTCGTACGGCACCGTCTGGATGTCGCTGGTCGAGCCGGTGAAATCCTTGATCTTCTCGGCCAGTCCGCGGATGGAGACCTCCTCACGCCCGCCGAGGTTCACCGCCCTTCCGTGCGCCGCAGGGGTCTGCAGCAGCTTGACGATCGCGGGCACCACGTCGTAGACCGACCCGAAGCACCGGCGCTGCGTGCCGTCGCCGTACACGGTGATCGGTTCGTGGTTGAGCGCCTGCGCGACGAACCGCGGCAGGACCATGCCGTACCGGCCGGTCTGCCGCGGTCCGACGACGTTGAACAGTCGGTAACTCACGCAGGGGGTGCCCGTCTCGGACGCGCGGATGTGCGCCACCAACTCGTCGAGACCCTTGGCCGCCGCGTACGACCACCGGCTGAGCAGCGGGGACCCCAGGATCCGGTCGGCGTCCTCACGGAGCCCGTCGGCGTCGTTCTTGCCGTACACCTCGCTCGTCGACGTGACGCCGAACGGCACGCCGTGCGAGACCGCCGCCTCGACGACGTTCTCCGTGCCGTACAGGTTGACCCGCAGTGAATGCAGGGGACTGTCGACGATGGTTCGCACGCCGACGGCGGCGGCGAGATGGAAGACCAGATCCTTGCCACGGACGCACTCGTTCACCAGGTCCCGGTCGAGGATCGACCCCTCGACCAGGCGTACGGTGCCGGCGTCCAGGCAACTGGCGAGGTTTGCCACCGAACCAGTGGACAGCTCGTCGAGCACTGTGACGTCGTGTTCTTGCTCAACCAGGAATTCACAGAGGTGGGAGCCGATGAATCCGGCGCCCCCGGTGACAAGAATTCGCATTGCTCGCTTCCTTTCGGCAGCAGGTGGGGTGCGGGTGTCGGGCGCGGACGGTCAGGCCAGGCACCGCATGATGTGGTACGCCTCGGCCAGCGGTACGCCGGCCTGCATGCCGCGCAGGACCGCGAGGCTGCGGAGGGTTTCTTCGGACCGTGTATGTGGATGCTCGTGAATCTGGGTGGCGTACTGCCGCATCGCTTCGAGCTTGCTGCCGAGGTCTTCCTCGGTGAGCTCGACCAGGAGGTTGGGCATGGGAACCGAATCGGTTCGCCACTGATCCGCCGCCTCCTCGTAGGCCAGCACGAAGTCGGGGTGATGGCGTAGCCGGTTGTTGGACGGCCGGGTCGCGGTGTGGGCCGCCTCAGCCACGGCCTGGTGGTCCTGGTTGTAGCTCGAACGGTGCGGAGCGATCAACATCGTGGGCCGCAGCCTGGCGATGGCGAGTGGGCTCTCCTGCTCCACCATGTTGGCGAGTTCGAGTCGGGGGAGCTGGTCGAGCCGGAGGTGGTACTCGTCGCCCGGAAAGGCCATGTGCCAGCCGTCCCACTGTTGGTGGTCGGCGACCCGCTTGATCTCGTCGTTGCGGTCCTCCGGGCTGGTAGAGACCGACGAGGACTGGTCGGTGGTGTTGCCGACCGTGAGGAACTGGACGAAGACCTCGGCGCCTGCGGACTTCGCCTTGTGGATCAATCCGCCACAGCCGAGAACCTCGTCGTCGGGGTGCGGCGAAAGGATGAGAATGCGCTGTTGGGACCAGCTGAACGTCATCGTGGGTGTCCGTTTCCGTGAGTCATCCGAAGGTCTTCTGGAGCGCGGCTCAGAGTCGTTCGACGTTGTCGTAGCGGCCCATGCGGCCGCTTGTGTCGAGCACCAGCCGGGAGCGCCGGGCAATGGCCGCGAGGTCGAACGCCGAGTGCGGCTGCAGCAGCACGACGGCGTCGCAGTCGTGGACCGCGTACAGGGGTGCCTCGACCGGAGTGATGCTCACCCCGTCGACGGTCCAGTTCCGTACGTAGGGATCGGCGAAACACAACTCGGCGCCGAGGCTGAGCAGCTCACGGGCCAGTGGCAGGGCGGGGGTCTCGCGGTCGTCGGCGATGTCCGGCTTGTACGTGACACCCAGCAGCATCACGCGCGCGCCGTTGACCGACTTCCGCTCCCGGTTGAGCGCCCGCTGCAGGCGGCTGGCGACGTACTTCGGCATCCGCCCGTTGATCTCGTCAGCCGTCTCGGCCAGCCGGAAGGTGTAACCGAGCTTGCGGACGGTGTGCGACAGGTAGGAGGGGTCGACCGGGATGCAGTGGCCGCCGACCCCCGGCCCGGGGAGGAACTTGTGGAAGCCGAATGGCTTGGTGGCCGCGGCCTCGATGGTCTCCCACAGGTCGATGCCCAGTTCCTCGCAGAAGATCGCCATCTCGTTGACCAGGGCGATGTTCACGTTGCGGTAGGTGTTCTCCAGCAGCTTCGCCATTTCGGCTTCGCGTAGGCCGGAGGTGGGCACCACCCGGGACACGAGCTTGCCGTAGAAGGTGGCCGCCTGGTCCCGGCAGCTCTCGGTGAGGCCGCCGACGACCTTTGGCGTGTTCCGCAGTCCGAACTGCCCGTTGCCCGGATCGATGCGCTCGGGCGAGTACGCCAGGCTGAAGTCGCGTCCCGCCGTGAGGCCCGACTTCTCCAGGATCGGCCGGACGACCTCCTCGGTCGTGCCGGGATACGTGGTGGACTCGAGCACGACCAGGGTGCCCGGCGTCAGGCAGGCGGCAACCATGTGTGCCGCGCTGCGCACCGCCGACAGGTCCGGCCCGTGATCGTCGCTGAGTGGCGTCGGCACGCAGACGATGATGACCGCGCTCTCGGCGAACGAAGCCGGGTCCGTCGTCGCCCGGAAACCGGCGTCGAGCATCTCGCCGAGATCGTCCTTGGAGATGTCGTCGATGTAGGATTTCCCGCTGTTCAGCATGTCGACGCGATTGGCGTCGATATCCACTCCGATGACGCGCAGTCCGGCAGCGGCCGCCTCTTTCAACAGAGGCAGACCCACATAGCCAAGACCAACAACTGCCAGATCGTACGACACGCGAGAACTCTCACCTGTTGGTCCCTCGGCTATTGAGGTTGGTGAGTAGTCCTTCTCGAACGACCGATGCGACCGGGCATCGTCCAATATCATGGAGGTAACCGACTCTTGTCCCATGACCGCCTCATTTCGACCAGACTTCTACCGTCCGCCGGTTCGCGTGCCCGCGACCGGGCCGCGTTCCGGCTGCGCCCGAGCTCCTTTCGGTGCGCCGGACCTGCCTATTGAGAGTCCGGCGGCCAAAGGGTCGACCTTCCTGGTCGATTGCCGGGTGCCAGCCCCTGGTGGACCTCGGACCATCTCGTACGCGCTTGCTGCTCGACTCGTTGGAACCAGTGACGGGAGAGCGCACAATTCGTGTCCGCTCTCCCGATAGGCTGAACGCGATCCCGCCCTTCCGCAGTTCCTTTATATTCGTAGCAGCAACGTACTCCGGCGGCGGTACCGCATTAGCGTTCTCTCGATTACTCAATAGATTCTGTGGAACTGCTCATCAGAACGGGGATTTACTACTGAGGAGATTTCCCCGAGAGCCGGCAGAAGTGCCGGGGGATCCAGGCTGCGGAAGTCGCCGAACAGCGCAGCGCGCCGGCCGGTGTCGCATTGACGGTGGCCGGCGCGCTGGGGGCGCCGCGAAGGTATGTGGCCCGTGCGGGCCGCACACCAGCTGCGATCAGATCAGTGGGTCAGCTTCCTGCCCCGGATGACGTCGTTGATGACGAAGAAGTTGATGGTCGGGACGATGTCCAGCAGTCGCGTGATGGGGGTGTCGTACTTGCGGGCCATGTACTGGTAGTTGGCGACCGCGTCGGCGCCTTCGCCGTCCCGCGCGTGCGGCCAGTGCAGCGACACCGCGTCGCGGTTGAGGAACATGCGGGCCCCGTCGCGGTGCAGTCGGTAGCCGAGGTCGACGTCCTCGCCGCCCCAGGCGCGGAACGCGTCGTCGAACATGCCGACCCGCCGTAGCTGCTCCGTGCGCACCGAGGAGTTGAACGTCCAGTACATGAGCCAGGGCGCCGGTGCGGCGGAGAAGTCGTCGCCCTCCCGGATGAAGAAGTCCTCCCTGATGTCGGGGTGCAGGCCCTTCTCGCGCCACTGCTCGATCGTGCCGTCCACATCGTTGACGTCGAGGTCGGCCAGGACCTCGTCGGCATTCTCGTTGTTCAGGCTGTAGCCGAAGACATACCCGCACAGGGCGATCGGTTCGCTGTAGGCCTCGTGGGTGGCGAGGTGCACGCGCAGGAGGCTGGAGTGCGCCATCACACCCGCGTCCATGAAGACGGTGATCTCGCCCTCGGCGTGGCTGATGCCGACGTTGCGGGCCCCGGCGGCCCGGTATCCCTCGTCCTCCTGGAAGAAGTAGCGCAGGTTCATCTGGTCCATGTACTTCTTCACGACGTCCGCGGTGTCGTCCGACGATCCGTCGTCGACCACCAGCACCTCGTAGTCGTCGTGATCCAGGTCCTGGCGGACCAGGGACTCAAGGGTGAGCTGCAGAATGTCCGACCGGTTGTAGGTCGGGATTACGACGGACAGTTTCATGGCCTCTCCTCTTCTTGCGGGACATTTCGTGGAAGGCGAGCAGCGCGAACGCGGCGGCCGTCAGCAGGCCACCGAACAACGGGATGACGCGGACCCCGGCCGTCGCCAGCAGGCCCGCGCCGATGAACGAGCCGGCCGCGAGGCCGAAGTTGAACGCGACGCTGAGGCTGGCGGACGCCATGTCGGTGGTCGACGGGGCCACCTGCATGATTCGGTGCTGGATTCCCGCGATCAGCGAACTGAACGACATGCCCGCCACGGCGAGCAGGGGGATCGTCAATATCTTGCTCGAACCAACCCCGTAGAGGCCGAGCATCGCCGCGGTGATGAGCCCGAGCAGCCCCAGCACGACACCGAGTGGGAACCGGTCCAGGACCCGACCGACCGCCCACGTGCCGGCGACGCCGAACGAGCCCTGGACGAAGAGCAGCAGGCCGAGAGATGCCGCGGCGAACCCGCTCACGTCGAGGAGGAACACGGTCATGTAGGTGAACGCGCCCATGGCGCCGGTGACCGCGAGGATGGTGGCGACGAGGAGCACCACGAAACGCTGCCGGTCCGGCATCGGCCCCACGTCGCTCGCGCTCTGTTGCGGTGCGACGCTCGGCAGGAGCAGGGCGACCGCGATGCAGGTGACGAAGCCGAGGGCGGCCATCGCGACGAAGGCGGTCCGCCAGCCGGCCTGTCCGCCCAACCAGGTGCCCAGCGGTACGCCGAGGACCGGGCCGAGAGCGTTGCCTATCGACAGTCGCGCCACGATGCGGCCTCTGATGTTCTCGGGGAACATCGAGATCGCCACGGGGAACACGACCGCCCAGAAGACACCGTTGGTGATCGCGGACACCAGCCGGGCGGCGAGCAGCACCTCGTACGAGGTGGCGAGGGCTGACACCGCCGTCGCCGCGGCGAACACGCCGAGGGCGCCGGCGAGCAGCGGACGTCGAGGTACCCGTCGAGTGACCCGGGTCAGCGGAAGAGCCACGATCATGACGACCACCGCGTACCCGGTCACCAGCAGACCGGTCTCCGACCTGGAGCGTCCCAGGTCCGGCGCGATCAGCGTGAGCAGACCGATCGGAAGCACTTCGGTGGTGACGTAACAGAAAGTGGCGGCGGACAACGCGGTGAGGGCATAGACCGCGCGTCTTTGGTGCACCATGGCTACCTCCCAATTCCTGGACAAGGTGTAGCAAGAAGTCGCCACGCAAGCGGTACACAACAGACACTCGTTCGTCTCGACGGCGCTACTCAACCGCAGGCCCGCTTACGTGATACCGGCTAACCGGGTTTTGAAGGTAGCATATCCGGACCGTCTTCCCTCGCCATGTCCACACTAGAGACGTTTGCGCACTCCAGTCGCGTGTCGGAGCGGCGCGGGCGATGCGTACAGGCCGGCGAGCTACCACCGCCACTCGATTGGCAGGAAGCTTTGCAGGTCCGGCCGGGTCCGAGCGCAGGGCACGGCGACCAGGGCCTCGCGAGCGGGCGGCAGCTCGACGCACAACGGCGTGGGTGGCGGCTCAAACGGCTTCTGGGTGCCATTTACAGAGGTCTTGAGTGGAGCTCAGTCGGGTGCAGAGTACCGCCCCGCGAGTACGTTCATTCCTGGATAAGAAGGGAGGCACGCAATGCCTATCAACAATTTCGCCCTGCTCCGCGCGCAGGACATCGTGAAGAACGGGTGGGCCCACGAGCAACTACCCGTTTCCGTCAGTGACGGGTGGTATGAATTCGCGAAATTATGGGAGGACCTTCCAATCGACCCGTACGTCCAACCGAGCCACCGGACACGCCGATACCGCCGGTTGGGGCGGCTGCTGGGACGCGCCGGAGGTGGCCTCGAAACGCTGCCCGCCCAGCCGTTCTACCAGGCGACGGACGTGAACCGGGTCTACGGTGGGCAGGCCAGGCAGTTCGCGCCAATCACGCCGGAGGCGTACGAGAACGCGAACTTCCAAGCCGTCGTCACACACGACCTGGGCTTTGTCAGCCGGGCCAGCGGAATTGACAGCGACTGGTTGATAACCGTCCACATGATCCGTGTGACGGCCGACAGTGAAGGCACTTCGGCGCCGGCCCCGGAGGGGCGGCACAGCGACGGTCACGACTATGTGGCCATCCACCTGGTCGGCCGGCAGAATTGCGCCGGTGGTATCAGCCGTGTCTTCCGCAAGGGTGAGAGCGAGCCGTTGTTCGAGCACGCGATGGTGAATCCGATGGAAACCATTCTGCTCGACGACCGTGCAATGGAACACGAAGTTACCCCGATCGGACCCGAGGGTGCGACAGTCGCGACCCGCGACATGATGATCATCGATTTCGAGCGAGCCTAGTCTTCCGGAGGGATCCCATGTCCAATCTGACCACCGCACCGGTCTGCCTGGAGTGCGACACCGAGGTCGTCGTGTCGACCGAGGCGGAGCTGGGCGACATCCTGTCGTGCCGCGGCTGCGGCCAGGAACACGAGGTAGTCGAGGTCACGCCCGCGATCCGGCTCGACCGCGCACCGGAGATCGAGGAGGACTGGGGTGAGTGAGACGGCCGATGTGCTGGTCTCCGTGACCATGGTGCGCCCGGAGGAGCGGCTGCTCCTGGGGGCGCTGCGGGCGACCGGGCTGACCGCGCAGTCGGCGCTGCCCCGCCATACCGCCGCCATACTCAACAACGCCGCGCCGCGGCCCCGGATGGTGCTGCTGCGCAACGTGTCCCACCGGGAACTGGCCTCGATGGCGGCCCGGTTCGAGCACGCCGACATCGAGACGCTGAACACGCCGCGCGCGGTGCGGCTGTGTCTCGCCAAGGACCTTCAGGCGATCGCCTTCGCCAACCACGACGTCCCGCACCCGACGACGCACGTCGCGTTCACCGTCGAGCAGGTTCGTGGCTACGTCGACGAGCTCGGCGGGGACGCTGTCGTCAAGCCGATCAGCGGCTCGTGGGGACGCGGGATCGTCCGCATCACCGACGAGGCGCAGTTCGACGCCTGGGCCGGCGGCCGGGAGGCGTTGGACCCGGCCGGCAAGGAGTTCCCCGTCGTGGTGCAGCAGTACGTGCCCAAGCCCGGCTTCAACGAGCGGGTGCACGTGGTGGGGGACCGTCCGATCGTGGCGTACCGCCAGGTGGGCGCCGGTCTGCGCACCAACACCCACCAGGGCGGCGCCGTGGAGCCCATCCCGATCTCGGACCGCGCCCGCGAACTGTGCGCCCGGGTCGTGGCGTGCTTCGGCCCCGGGTTCTACGGCGTCGACCTGGCCGAGTCCAGGGAGACCGGCGAGATGTACGTGCTGGAGGTCAACACCAACCCGGACTTCGCCCAGTCCTCGAAGATCCACGGCGTTGACATCGCCGGCCACGTCGCCGCGTACGTGCGGGACGCGGTGTTCGCACGGGCGGGGGTGGCGGCGTGAGCGAGCACATCAGCGCCGCCGTCCTCGGTGGCAGCGGGTTCATCGGAGCCGAGCTGATCCGGCTGCTTGCCGCCCACCCCCGGGTGGTGCCGACGTTCGTGTCCTCGGCCCGGCACGCCGGTCAGCGCGTCGGGCAGGTCGTGCCGGGGTTGCGCAACACGTCGATCGGCGGGCACCACATGCGCAAGCTCGACGAGATGCCGGACGTGGACGTCGCGTTCGCCTGCCTGCCCAACGGCGTACTGCCGTCCGTGCTCGACGACGTGGCCAACCGCGCCAACGTCGTGATCAACCTGGCCGGCGACTACCGGCTGCGCCAGACGGACCAGGTCGAGCGCCACTATCCCGCGTCGGCTGGCGGCTGGCGCCAGCCCATCCCCTACTACATCCCGGAGTTCGCGCCCACCCCCACAGAGCCGGTGCTCAACCTGCCGGGCTGCATGGCGGCGGCCACCATCTACGCGCTCTACCCGCTGTTCAAGGCTGACCTGGCGGCGGAGGACGTGGTGGTGGACGCCAAGTCGGGGTCGAGCGGCAGCGGCACCGGCAGTGTCGAGCACCCGGCCGTACGCGACGGGAACGTTCGGGTGCACCGGCTGCACGGGCACCGGCACGCCCCCGAGGTGCGCCAGGCCCTCAACGACCTGACCGGTCGGGCTCCGGACCTGCAGTTCTCCACCTTCAGCCTGCCGGTCGCGCGCGGCGTCATGGTCTCGGCGTACGGGCGGCTGAAGCCCGGTGCGGGGGAGAGCGACGTGCGCCGGGCGTTCGCCCGGGCGTACGCCGACGCGCCCTTCGTGCGGGTGGCGGCCGGGCGGTCCCCGATGGGGATGCCGATGCTCAAGACGGTCGTGGGCGCCAACGTCGCCGAGGTCGCGGCGGTGGTGTCCGGTGACCGCTGGGTGGTGGTGTCCGCCCTGGACAACCTCATCAAGGGCGGCGCCGGCCAGGCGGTGCAGACGGTGAACCGAATCCACGGAATGGACGAACGGCTAGGACTCCCGGAGGCCGGCGGATGGCCGTGATGAATAACAAGGCGTTGGCGGGGATCTTCCCCTACCGGCCGCTGTACGTGGTCAAGGTGGGCAGTTCGAGCCTGCGGCACGCCTCCGTCTACGACGACCTGGCCGCGCTGAGCGCGGGCGGTGCCCGACTGTTGCTGGTCGCCGGCGGCGCGGCCGACATCGCTGACTACTACGCCGGTATCGAGCGCCCGATGCGGATGCTGCGACTGGCCTCCGGCGACGAGGTGCGGTACTGCCCGCCCGACGAGATGCCGCACATCGTCGCCGCGTACGAACAGCTGACCCTCCCCCGGATCCGGGAGAACCTGGGCCAGCGTGAGTTGACGGTGTTCGCCGCGACGGCCACGCCGGAAGGGCTGGTCACGGGTACCCCGAACCGGCCGCTGCGGGTGGTCGAGGGTGACCGGCAGCGGCTGGTCCGCGACCACCGGGCCGGCGCGGTCTCGGCGGTGGACGTGGCGCGGCTGCTGTCCCTGCTGGACACCTTCGACGTGGTCTGCGTGTCACCGCCGGTGACCGCGAGCGACGGCGGCGCGCCGATCAACGTCGATGCCGACGTGCTCGCCGCCGAGGTGGCGAACGCGCTCGACGCCGATCACCTGCGCCTGGTGACCGGCACCCCGGGCCTGCTCGCCGACCCGTCCGACCGCACCAGCACCCTGCCGCACCTGTGCAGTGGTGAGGGAATGGCGTACGCGAGCGGACGGATGCGGCAGAAGGTCCGGGCGGCGGAGCTGGCCCTGAAGGGGACCGCGGACGTCGCCATCACCGGCCCGCACACCGCCAACACCCACGGCGGTAGCCGGTTCTGGCGGGCCGCCGCACCGGAGCCGGACCTGGACCTGCTGACCCGCATGGTGGAGATCTCCTCGGTCTCCGGCGGCGAGCGGGAACTGGCGCTGTACCTGCTGAAGTGGCTGACCGAGAAGGGCGTGCACGCGGTCATCGACCCGGCCGGCAACCTGGTCGCCACGCGCGGCAGCGGGCCACGCCGGCTGCTGATGCTCGGCCACCTGGACACCGTCCCGTACCGCTGGCCGGTGGCCTGGGACGGTGCCTCGTTGACCGGGCGGGGCTGCGTGGACGCCAAGGCCAGCCTGGCCGTGTTCCTGCAGACGCTCGTGGAGTTCGAACCACCCGAGGGTGTCACGGTGCGGGTGGTCGGCACCGTGGAGGAGGAGCGGACGGCGTCCGGTTCGCTCTACGCGCGTGACCACTACCCGGCGGACGCGGTCATCATCGGCGAGCCCAGCGGCGCCGGCGCGGTGACCATCGGCTACCACGGCGTCTGCAAGGTGCGGATGGATGTCGCCCGGACCACCGGTCACACGGCGGGCAAGGAACGGCGGACCGCCGCCAGTTCCCTCGTCGACCTCATCGGCGAGGTCGAGGCCGAGGTCGGCAAGTGCAGTCCGGAAGCGTTGTTCGCGGTGCTCGACCTGGCCTCGGGCGGCTCCGGTGGCACGCAGACCGCCTCGGCGGTGCTGGACGTCCGGGTCCCACCGGGAACCGAACTGGACAGCATGCTGTCCGTCTTCGAGGACGGTGAGCTGCTGCTCGCCACGCCGCCGGTGAGCACACCCCGGACCGACCCGCTGGTACGGGCGTTCACCCGGGCGCTGCGCGCGGCGACCGGTGACGCTCCACGGCTGCTCGCGAAGAAGGGGAGCAGCGACATGAACACGCTCGCCAGCAGGTGGCGCGGCGTTCCGATGGTGGCGTACGGGCCGGGAGATGCTCACCTGGACCACACGCCCGACGAGCGGCTGTCAGCCGACGAGTACCGGCGGGCGCGGACGGTGTTGTCCGCTGCCGTACGGGATTGGTGTGTGCGGTGATGGACGAGATCGATCTGCTTCGGGAACAGGCCAGCCAGGCGCGCCGGCTGGTGGTCGACATGGCGGCCAGCGGGGTCGGCTGTCACCTCGGCGGCAGCCTCTCGGTGGTGGACATCCTGGTCGCCGCGTATGCCGTCGCCCGGTCCCAGCCGGGCACGGAGGTCGTCCTGAGCAAGGGCCACGCGGCGGCCGCCCTCTACGCGGTGCTGCACGAGGTCGGCGTCATCGAGGAGAACCCGGCGCCCCGGTACGGCCGCGCCGGGTCGCCCTACACCGGACATCCCGGCCCGAAGGTGCCCGGCGTCCGGTTCCCCACCGGCAGTCTCGGCCACGGGCTCGCGTACGCGGTCGGTTGGGCCCTCTCCCGACGGTTGCTGAACCGGCCGGGCGGGGCCATCGCGGTGGTCGGTGACGGCGAGTTGCAGGAGGGCCTGGTCTGGGAGGCGCTACAGGTGGCCCAGGCCAAGCGGGTCAGCGGACTCACCGTGGTGGTGGACCTCAACGGTGGCCAGAACGACGGTTACGTCTCGGACATCTCGCCACTGACCGACCTGCCGGCCCGGCTGGCCGCGTTCGGGTTCGAGGTGGCCGAGGTCGACGGGCACGACATCGAGAAGTTGGTGCGGACGATGGCACCGACCGACCGGCCGCTCGCGGTGCTGGCCACCACCGTCAAGGGCAAGGGCGTGCCGGCCACCGAGGGTAAGGCCGGCTCGCACTACGTGAAGATCAGTCCCGCGCGGGCACGGCAGTGGAAGGCGGCGATCCGGTGATGACGGCCACGGTGTCCGCGCGGGAGGCGTACCGGCTCGAGCTGACCGAGCTGGCCGCGGACGACCCGCGCATTGTGTGCCTGGAGGCGGACCTCGGCGGCCCCAAGCACTGTTTCCAAGACCGGTTTCCCGACCGGTTCCTGAACCTCGGTATCGCCGAGGCGTCCGCAGTGGACATCGCGGTGGGGCTCGCCTCAGCCGGGCTGCGGCCGTTCGTCAGCACGTTCGCCACGTTCGCGGCGCTCCGCGCGGGGGAGAGCGTCAAGCTCGGCCTCGGGTACCTCGGGGCCCCCGTGGTCCTGGTCAGCCCGTACGGCGGGGTGTCCGGCGCGTGGTTCGGGCCGACCCACCACTGCCTGGAGGACCTGGCGGTGATGCAGAGCCTGCCGGGTGTGCGGATCGCCGTACCCGCCGGTGAGGCCGAGACCCGCGAGGCGATCCGGGCCGCCGCCGACGGCGACTGGCCGTGCTACGTGCGGCTGGGCCGCAACGAGGTGTTCGACGCGTCGTTCGCCCCGGCCGGTCGGGGCGCTGTCACCTGGTTGAGCCCGATGGGTGGTGACACCTGCGTCGTATCCATCGGGGAGAAGCCGACGGCGCTGTGCCAGGCCGCCACCGAGCAGCAGCCGGACCTCGGCCACGCGCACCTGTGCTGGGTGGACGAGGAAAGCCTGACGCTCGCCCTGCCGCAGCTGGCCGACGCGCGACGGCTGGTCGTCGTCGAGGAGCACCGCGCTGCCGGCAGCGTGGCCTCCACCCTTGCGCTGCTGCTGCCCGACCGCGAGGTGCTGAGTGTGAACGCCGGCGCCGACTGGCCGGCCGAGGGCGGCAACCACGACGAGACACTCGCCGCGTTGGGGCTCACGACATCCGCGGTTCTCAGCGCTGTCCTGAAGGGGAGAAGATGACCACCACGATGCAACCCAGCGCCAGCGCGCTGGAAGTGACCCGACAGACGCTTGCGGACCCCACGCTCGCCCGGCGCAGTCCGGGTGAGGAATTCGCCATGTCGGTTGCCCGGGTGCAGAACGGCGACGACGTGGTGGTGCCGATCCGGGCACACCTGACCGCCTCGTTCCCGCTGTTCAAGAGCCGCCCGCGCTACACCGTGCGGCACCTGTTGAAGGTGGCCTCGGTCTCCGACCAGACGCTCGCCTACGTACGCGAGGCTCCGAAGAACGAGTACGCGAACGCGGGCACGGCGTACGCCAGCACCCCGGAGGCCACCTTCGAGCCGACGGTCGAGTACGCCGAGCTGACCGAGCTGAGCGTGTCCGTGCCCCTGCCCGCCGACCTGCGGCACGAGCCCGCGTTGCTCGCCGCGTTCATCGACTACCGGGTGCTGGTCCGGATGGGCGTGGTGGAGAACCAGGCCCTGCTGCACGGCACCGCCGACGGTCGGATCGCGGGGCTGCTCAAGCTGCCCGAGATGCGCAGGTCGACCATTGGCGGCGACCTCGGTGCGGCGTTGACCGCCGCGGCGGGGGCGGTCGAGGAGACCGGTGGTTCCTGCGACGGCATCGTCGTGCACCCGGCCCATTACTGGGACCTGGTCCGCGACGGGCTGCTCGGCCGACTCGCCGAGGCCGGCATCAAGGTCTCGCGTACCCGGATGATGCCGCGCGGTCAGGCGCTGCTCGGGGATTTCCGGGCCGCCGTGACGCTGCTCGACCCCAGCCGGTCGTCGCTGACGCTGCACGGCGACGTCGTGGAGGCCCGCACCTCCGTGGGCCTGGCCGTGCACCTGCCCCAGCACTTCCTCCTGTTGACGGACGGTCAGCGATGAAGGTCATCTACATCACCGGCTGGCTGCGCAGCGGCAGCACCATTCTCGGCAACGTCCTCAACGAGCTGCCCGGCGTGCTGCACGCGGGCGAACTGCACTACCTGTGGAAGAACGGCCTGCTGGACAGCGGCACGAACTCCCTGTGCGGGTGCGGCGAGCAGATCCGGCAGTGCACGCTGTGGTCGTCGGTGATCGCCACGTTCGGCGACGCCGAGCCCACCAAGCTCGCCCGCCAGATGATGTCGTCGCAGCAGGCCGGCCTGCGGACCCGGCACACCCGCGCCCGCCTGGCCGGTACGCCCGCGCACGTCACCCAGGTCCTGGACCGCACCGTCGCCGTCTACCAGGAACTGGCACGGCGGGGCGCCGAGCGGGCGGTGGTCGACAGCTCCAAGTACCCGGCCGAGGCCGCTGCCCTGCTGCGCCGCTCCGACGTGGACGTGCGGGTGCTGCACATCGTCCGTGACCCGCGGGCCACCACCTACTCGTACCAGCGCGGCAAGCGGTACATCGAGCCGATGAGCCCGGCCCAGAGCACGGCGAACTGGGTGGGCTTCAACGTGGCCTCCGAGTACGTCGGCCGGGCCGCGGCGGGCCGTTATCTCCGGATCCGACACGAGGACCTGACCCGGCAGCCCCGTGAGGTGCTGGCCGATGTGCTGCGTTTCGCGGGGCTCGACGACGAGCCACCGGTGACGGAGGAGGGCAAGGTGACCCTCGGCACCAACCACACGGTCACCGGCAACCCGGATCGGCTCGGTCAGGGCACGGTGTTGATCCGGCCGGACGACCGCTGGCGTACCGAGCTGCCGGCGCTGCCCACCGCCACGACCACGGCGCTCGCCCTGCCCCTGCTGCGCCGCTACGGGTATCCGACGCTGGCGCGAAAGGTGGCGTGATGGATCTCGGACTGTCCGGGCGGACGGCGTTGGTGGCCGCCGCCAGCAGCGGCCTCGGGCTGGCGGTCGCTCGTGCGTTGGCGGCCGAGGGCGCGAACGTGTCCATCGCGGCCCGCGACCCGCAGCGACTGGCCGCGGCGCACAAGCTGGTCGACGAGGCCGGCCCTGGGCGGGTGCTCTCCGTCGAGGTGGACGTCCGTGACGACGCGGACGTGACGCGCTGGGTGAACCAGACGGCCGAGGAGTTCGGCGCGCTGCACGTCGTGGTCACCAACTCTCCCGGCGTGCCGCACGGCCAGGCCGACACGTTCACCGTGGACGACTATCGGCAGGGCGTCGAGGGGTCGTTGCTGCCCCACATCTCGATCACGTTGGCGGCCCTGCCGCACCTGCGCCGGGCCGGTTGGGGACGGATCCTGCTGATCACCTCGGAGGCCGTACGTCAGCCGCTGCCCGGCACCGCGATGTCCGCGACCGCCCGGTTGGGCGTGCTCGGTTTCGCCAAGGGTGTGGTCCACGCGGTCGGCGCCAGCGGCATCACGGTGAACGTGCTGGCCCCCGGCGTGCATCAGACGCCGGCCTTCGAAGGGTTCGTGGCGGCGCGGTCCGCCGTCGACGGCGAGGCCGCGCTCAAGGAGATCATCGCCGAGGTGCCGCTCGGCCGGGTCGGGCAGCCGGCGGACTTCGGTGCGCTGGCCGCCTTCCTCGCCAGCGAGCAGGCGGGCTTCGTGACCGGCACGGTGCTGCTGGTCGACGGCGGAAACACGCGAGGTGTCACATGAGTCTGGAAATGCTGGAAGCAGAGTCGATCCACATCATCCGCGAGGTGGCCTCCGAGTTCGAGCGGCCGGCGCTGCTCTTCTCCGGCGGCAAGGACTCGATCGTCATGCTCCGCCTGGCGGAGAAGGCGTTCCGGCCGGCGCCGATGCCGTTCGCGTTGGTCCACGTCGACACCGGGCACAACTTCCCGGAGGTCCTCGACTACCGCGACAAGCGCGTCGCCGAGCTGGGCGTGCGACTGATCGTGGCCTCGGTGCAGGACTCGATCGACTCCGGGCGGGTGATCGAGCCGACCGGACGCCGGGCCAGCCGTAACCGGCTGCAGACCACCACGCTGCTGGACATCATCGCCGAGCACCGCTTCGACGTGGCGTTCGGCGGAGCCCGACGCGACGAGGAGAAGGCCCGGGCCAAGGAGCGCATCTTCTCCTTCCGGGACGAGATCGGCCAGTGGGACCCGAGGAACCAGCGCCCGGAGCTGTGGAACCTGTTCAACACCCGCATCCGGCCGGGCGAGCACATCCGGGTCTTTCCGCTGTCCAACTGGACGGAACTCGACGTCTGGCGCTACATCGCCAGCGACGAGCTCGACGTGCCGCCGATCTATTTCGCCCACCGGCGGCGGGTGTTCGAGCGGGACGGCATGCTGCTGGCGGAGAACCCGTACCAGGCGCCGGACCCCACTGAGGTGGTGTCCGAGGAGACCGTGCGGTACCGGACGGTCGGTGACATGACCTGCACGGGAGCGGTCCTCTCCGGCGCGCGGACGGTCGCCGACATCATCCAGGAGGTGGCGACCACCAGGATCACCGAACGCGGCGCGACCCGGGCTGACGACCGGACCAGCGAGGCCGCCATGGAGGACCGCAAGCGGGAAGGGTACTTCTGATCATGGACATCCTCCGGTTCGCCACCGCCGGCTCGGTGGACGACGGCAAGAGCACACTCATCGGACGGCTGCTCTACGACTCCAAGTCCACCTTCACCGACCGGCTCGCCGCGGTGGAGGACGTCAGCCGTCGGCGGGGCGACGAGTACACCAACCTCGCACTGCTGATGGACGGCCTGCGGGCGGAGCGTGAGCAGGGCATCACCATCGACGTGGCGTACGGCTACTTCGCCACGCCCAAGCGCAAGTTCATCCTCGCCGACACCCCCGGCCACGCCCAGTACACCCGGAACATGGTGACCGGCGCCTCCACGGCGGACCTGGCCATCGTCCTGGTGGACGCGACGAAGGGCATGGTCGAGCAGAGCCGGCGGCACACGTTCCTGCTCGGCCTGCTGGGCGTGCCGCACCTGGTGGTCTGCGTCAACAAGATGGATCTGGTCGGGTACGACCAGGGCGTGTTCGACAGTATCCGGGCGGAGTTCTCGGCGTTCACCACGAGGATGGCCACACGGGACGTCACCTTCGTGCCGATCAGCGCGCTGCACGGGGACAACGTGGTGAGTCGCTCGACAGAGATGCCCTGGTACGAAGGCACCTCCCTGCTGCACCACCTGGAGAACGTGCACATCGCCTCGGACCGCAACCTGGTCGACGTCCGCTTCCCGGTGCAGTACGTGATCCGCCCGCAGTCCAGTGCCTGCCCCGACTACCGCGGTTACGCCGGTCAGGTCGCCGGTGGGGTGCTGCGCCCCGGTGACGAGGTCATGCACCTGCCCTCCGGGCTGACCACCCGGGTCGCCGCCATCGACGGTCCGGACGGGCCGGTCGATGAGGCCACGCCGCCGATGTCGGTGGTGCTGCGGCTCGCCGACGACCTGGACGTGTCCCGTGGGGACATGATCTGCCGGCCGCACAACGCGCCGGCCGTGGTCCAGGACATCGACGCCATGGTCGTCTGGATGAACGAACGGGCGCTCCGGCCGCCGGCTCGGCTGTTGCTCAAGCACACCACCCGGACCGTGCGCGCGGTCATCCGGGACCTGCAGTACCGGCTCGACGTCAACACACTGCGGCGCGATCCCGATCCCACCGAGTTGCGGTGCAACGAGATCAGCCGGCTCCAGCTGCGGGTGACCCAGCCGCTGTTGTGTGACCCGTACTCCCGCAATCGGCTCACCGGTTCCTTCATCCTCATCGACGAGGAGACGAATCACACGGTGGGCGCCGGCGTCATCAACTGACGCCCGGCACATCGTCCGAGCCCGCGGCCGTCCCCACCCGGGTTTTCCCGGTGGGGACGGCCGCGGGCTCGGTTCGCGACCGGCTCCGGTCACTGAGCGGCGGCTCAGTCTCAGGTCTGCGGCCGGGTGAGCAGCACGCTCAGCGCGCCGAGCTCCCCCCGGTTGGTGATGCCGAGCTTGCGGTAGACCCGGTGCAGGTGGTTCTCCACCGTCCGCACCGACAGCACGAGGGTTCGGGCGATCTCGCGGCTGGACAGCCCTCCGGCGGCGAGCTCGGCGATCTCACCCTCCCGGGGCGTGAGGCGCGGAGGCGCCAGCGCTGACAGCGCGGGTGAGCGGGGGATCTCGTCGCAGTGGCGCATGAACATGAGGGCGCGGG
The DNA here is from genome assembly GCF_029809455.1 of Micromonospora sp. DH14. NCBI lineage: Bacteria > Bacillati > Actinomycetota > Actinomycetes > Micromonosporales > Micromonosporaceae > Micromonospora > Micromonospora sp. DH14. The sequence goes on from NZ_JARVKT010000001.1 coordinate 515,702, forward strand.
CGGCGGCGGTGGACGCCATGGCCAGGCGGCCGTCGGACCGGTGCCGCTCGGACTCCTCGGCGGCGGCCTCCGCGGCCAGCAGCGGGCTACCCATCTCGGCGAAGTCGGCGGAGACCTCCGCGAGCGCCGCCGCGTCACCCTCCGCCATCGCACGGGCGTGCAGGGCGTACGACTTCCCGAGGAGTCGCCCGGACTGGCCCGCGAGCGTCCGCAGCCGGTCGGCGGCGGGTCGCGGAGCGCCCAGGCGCGCCGCGTCGTGCAGGGCCAGCGTCTCGAAACCTGCCGAACCCCGGTCCCGGGCCAGCCGCGCGGTCCACTGCGCGTGCGCGGCCGCGTCGCCGTGCCGCGCGCCGATGACCCAGGCGCGGTTGAGTTCCGTCCAGGGGCTCAGCAGCCGCAGGGACACCCCGTCCAACCGGTCGGCCTCGGCCAACGTGCTGGCCGCGGCGTCGGGTTCGCCGGTCAGCGCGTAGCTGTGCGCGAGCAGCCCCAGCAGCACCGCCAGCATGTTGTTCGACCTCTGCTCACGGGCGACCGAGATGCCCTCGCGGCACCAGGACGCCTGGTCCCGCAGCTGCCCCCGCATCCGGGCGACCAGGCCGCGCAGCAGGCACGACACCAGGGTCGCGAACTGCCACCGGTTGGCGAGCGCCCGTTCGTAGCTGGTGCGGGCCCGCTCCTCCGCGGCGGCGAACTGCGCGGTCCACAGCATGCCGTGCACGGTGCCCAGGTCGGCGAGAACGGAGAGCCACGGTGCCTCGTCCGGCCACTCGCCGGCCAGCAGGTCGAGTCCCTCGTGTGGGCGGCCGGAGAAGACCATGGCCAGACCGGCGGCCACCTGGGCTTCCGGCTCGTCCGGCGCCCCGGCGGCGAACTCCAGGGCGTCCTTCGGGGCGTCCGAGAGAGCACGCAGCAGCGCCTGCCGGGCGACCAGCCGCCGACGGGCGACCGGGTCGACGACGTCGTCGACCGCCGCTGCCAGCAGCGCCTCGGCGGGCCCCTGCCGGTCGAGTCCGAAGTAGAGGTTGAACGCGCGCACCATGGCGACCCGGGCGCGGTCGAAGTCGCAGTCCAGCCGACCGAGACCGGACAGCGCGGACTCGGCGTCCGCCGGGCGGCCGGCGAACAGCAGGCCGTAGCCGAGCGGTTCGATCACCGCCGTCCCCCGACCGGCGGCCAGCTCGCGCTGGGCCAGCTGCCCGGCGAGCTCGAAATCCAGTGCCGACCGTGCCGCCCTGGCGGCGACCGCCGTGTTCTCCGGGGACGGCCGCTGGCCACAGGCCAGCTGCCACCGTACGGTCCGCGCGAGGTCGACCGGATCGCGGCTGCTGGCCTCCATCAGGCTGGCGCACTGACCGAGCCACCGTCGCGCGCGCAGCCGCGGCGTGACGGCACGCAGGACATCTCCATAGATCGGGTACGTCAGACGGGCGAGATCCTGGCCACCGCTGCGCTCGATAGTGATGAGACCGTGGGCTTCCGCTGCTTCCAGCACGTCAGCGGAGACCATCTCGCCGAGCACGTTCGGGCCGATCGGCTCGGTGACGGCGAGCAGCTCCATGGCGGAACGGCATTCCGGCGACACCGCCGCGAGCCGCTCGTCGATCAGGCCGGTGAGCCAGGACGGGATGGCGAACGGGCCCCGGAGCATCCACATGCCGTCCTCGGTCACCAGCCGGTTCGCCTCCAACTGCGCGGTCAGCAGCTCGCGTACCAGCAACGCGTTGCCCGCGGTGGCCTCCCAGAACCGCTGAACCAGTGCACCTTCCACCTGGCCGGACAGCGCCTCACCGAGGATCTGGTGGACGTCGTCGCGGCTGAGCGGGCCAACCTCGATCCATTCGGCCAGCCCGTCGGTCCACAGGTCCGCGATCGGGCGCGGCAGCCGCCGGTCGGGACGCACCGCGGCGAGGAGGAAGAGTTCGCCGCGCCGGGCGAGCTGCACCGCCAGCGCGGCGGATGCCTCGTCCAGCAGGGGAGCGTCGTCCACGACGAGCGTCAGACGGCGCTTGCCGGCCGGCTTGAGCAGTGCCTCGGCCGCGACCCGGAGCGCGTCGCCCGTGAACGGTGAGCGGAGCAGCCCGGAGGGTAGATGTTCGGCGAGCGCGCCGAACGGGACGTTGGCGGTCGCCACGGTGGTGACGGCCCGGATGACGTGGTGTCGCGCGGGGTCCGCCCGGTGGGCGGCCTCGGTCTGCAGCCGGCTCTTGCCCACGCCTTCCGGGCCGATCAACGCGATGCCGGCGGATCCGCGCCGGTCGGTCGCTGCGCAGATGCGCCGCAGCTCTGAGTGCCGGCCAGCGAAAACATCTCGGAGGCGGTCCCTGATCGTTACCTCGGTGGAATCCACCGGCCCACTGTCTTATTGGTCGCTATCGATCGGCTTTCATCAAACCATCACCCGGGTCGCCTATCGCCGAACCGCGAGGCCAGCGCGCTCCTGAGTACCGAATGCGGTCCCTGTGTATCGAGCAGCAGGAGCGGTTGAGTACTTCGTCGCGATAACCCGGTAGCGATGAGCGAGCCTTTCCCGCAGAGGTTTCCCGATATCGTCGCCACTGCCGGCAAGCCCGACCAGAATCAGCTCTCGTGAATTGGGGCGATAATGTCGTATCTGAAGCCGACCGATCCTGCCGTACTGGCGAAGGCCGTCGCTGACAACCTCGTCGTCGCGGCCGACCCCGACGCACCCGCCTCGGGCCTCTACTACTGGGAGATCTCCCGGCCCTGGCGGGACAAGGTCGTCGACGCCGTGCGGACGTGTGGAGCCGACGCGATCCGTACGTTGGGTGAGAGCCTGCTGGCCGACCCGACGGACCACCGACGGTACTGGGCGCTGCACGCGGCGCTGGCGGAGCGGCACGGCCGTGACTCCGCAATCGACAACATCATGCACCTGGGCTGGCGCGCGGAGTGCAACTCGCGCCTGGGTCACGTGCTGAACGAGGACTACACGAACGACGCCGTCCCGGTGACGGTGGAGGAGATGGCCGCGTTCGACCCGGGGCCGCGGCTGCCCGACGGCGCCGCGCCGGAGGTCCTCGTGGTGATCCCGTTCCACAGCCGGCTGGAGGGCGGCGGCGAGCGGCTGCGCAACCTCCTGGCGTGCCTGCGCTCGCTGCGTGACCAGTCGTTGCCGCGCGAGCAGTACCAGGTGACGGTCGTGGAGAGCGACGAGCAGCCCCGCTGGCGTGACGTGATCAGCCGCTTCGCGGACAACTACATCTTCGCCCCCAAGAGTGGGGTGTTCAACAAGTCCTGGGCGATGAACGTCGGCGTCGCGAACACGCCCGGAGACACCGAGATCATCTGTCACATGGACGCCGACGTGCTGGCCGACCGTGACTTCCTAGCGCGCAACGTCGACCGCATGCGCGAACCCGGCACGATGGGGCACCTGCCGTACCGGGACATGGTGGCGATGGACTACCCCGCCACCTGGCGGGCGATCCGCGAGCGGCTGCACGGCGGCGCCGCGGCGCCCGACCCGCGGCGGCTGCGCGCCTTCACGCTGCGCCGTGGGCCGGGGCTGTGCTTCTTCGCCCGTGCCGAGCTGTACTACCGGACCGGTGGTATGGACGAGCGCTTCCAGGGCTGGGGCGGCGAGGACATCGAGTTCAACTACCGCTTCGGTTTCGACGCGGCGTACGACGCCTTCGACGAGCCGCTGCTGCACATGCGGCACCCGTCCTACTCCGAGCTTCGCGGTGACGGCAAGTTGATCAACGCGCACCTCGTGCCGGGCAGCTGGCAGCCGACCCGGCCGATCGGTCAGCTCGACCAGTTCGCCCCGGCCAGCGTCTAACGTTCGGAGGACGGCGTGACCACAGAGACAAGTACGGCGGTCCGGCGACTCCAACCCGCCGGACCGCACGACGACAGGACCATGCTCGACCATCTCCGGGAGGCCGTGGCCCGGCATCCGCAGCGGTCGGCGGTGATCTGCTGGCACGCCGACGGCCGGGCGACCGAACGGCTGACCTACGCACAGTTGGGTGCGACGGTCGAGCGGTTGGCGGCCGGGCTGGCGAGGCTCGGCGTCCGGCGCGGCGAGGTGGTGACGCTGCAACTGCCCAACTCGTGGCAGCTCGTCGCCCTCGCCCTCGCCTGCGCGCGGATCGGCGCCGTCGCCGGTCCGGTGGCGCCGATCATGCGCCGGCGTGAGCTGGAATTCATGACCCGGCTCACCGAGAGCCCGGTGTACGTGGGGGCGGCCTCCTACCGTGGCTTCTCGTACGACGAGATGAGCGCGGAGGTGGCGGCGGCGGTGCCCTCCCTGCGCCATCGCATCCTCATCGGTGAGCCGAGCACGCCGGGCGCCCTCGACTTCGACACCGACCTGCTCAACCGGGCCTGGGAAGACGAGGTGCCGCCCGGTGAGCTGGACGGCCGCGAAGCCGGCCCCGACGACCTGGCCCAGGTCATGTTCACCTCCGGCACGACTGGTGAGCCGAAGGGCGTCATGCACAGCCACCGGACGCTCTACGCGATCAACCAACGGCAGATCGAGGTGCTGGGGCTGACCAGCGACGAGGTGACGGCGATGGGCTCGCCGACCACCCTGCAGGGTGGATACACCTGGAACTTCGTCATGCCGCTGCTGCTGGGCGCGAGCGCGGTGCAACTGGACACCTGGGACCCGGCGCTGATGCTGCGGATCTTCGAGGCGGAGCGGGTGACGTTCTTCTACGGGGCGCCGACGTTCCTCAGCGACCTGATCCACGAGCAGCGACGCAGTGGGCGGGACGTCGGCGCACTCAAGGCGTTCGGCACCGGCAGCGCGCCGGTGCCACCGGTCCTCGTGGAGGAGGCGCGGGAGGTCCTCGGCTGCCGGGTCTACGCCGTCTGGGGCATGACGGAGAACGGCTGCGTCACCGTCACCCGCCCGGAGGACCCACCGATGCGGGCCGCGGAGAGCGACGGCACACCGGTGCCCGGCATGGAGATCCGCATCGTCGACGAGAAGACCGGCAGACCCGTCGAGAAGGGTGAGGTCGGGCGGCTCCAGGTACGGGGCGACAACCAGTGCCTGGGCTACTACCGCCGTCCGAACCTGTACCGCCAGTCGCTGACACCCGACGGGTGGTTCGACACCGGCGACCTGGCGCGCGACGACGGACACGGTGGCATCCGCATGGTCGGCCGCCTGAAGGACGTCATCGTCCGGGGAGCCGAGAAGGTGCCGGTGGTCGAGGTGGAGGCAGCGCTGCTGCGCCACCCGGCGATCCGGGAGGCGGCCGTCGTCGGTTATCCGGACCCACGGCTCGGGGAACGGGCGTGCGCGGTCATCGTGCCGGACGGCGAGGCGCCCTCCCTCGACGAATTGCGTGCCCATCTCACCGAGCTGGGCATGGCCAAGCCGTACTGGCCGGAGCGGATCAGCGCGGTCGACGAGCTGCCGAAGACGCCGTCGGGAAAGGTCCAGAAGTTCGTTCTGCGGGAACGATTGAAGGCGACGTGATGGATTTCTCTCTTACTGCTGATCAGCGCGCGCTGGCCGAACGGGTGCGCACTTTCACCGAAAAGCGAATAACGCCGTTCTATCAGGACAGCGACCGGCAGGGACAGTTCCGCCCCGATCTCCTGCCCGAGTTGGCCGCCGAGGGCCTGTTCGCACTGCGCGTCCCGGTCGAGTACGGCGGGCTGGGGTTGGACGCGGTCAGCACCGGCGTCGCCCTGGAGGAGCTGGCCCGGGGTGACCTCACCGCGTGCTACCCGGTGCTGAACGCCGCCCTGGTGGCCGGCATCATCACCGCCAACGGAACCCCGGAGCAACGCTCGCGCTGGCTGCCGGCGATCGCTCGCGGGGACGCCGTGGTGGCGTTCTGCATGACTGAGCCCAGCCACGGGACCGACGCGGCCGCCGTCAAGCTGCGAGCCGAGCCGAACGGTCCGCGCGACTGGCGGCTCGTCGGCGAGAAGACCTCGATCATGCTGGGGGCGTACGCCACCCACGGGATGATCTTTGCCCGTACCAGCGACGCGCCACGTGCCCGTGGAGTCACCGCCTTCTACGCCCGGTTGGACGACCAGCACGTCGTGCGGTCAACCCTGCGTGACCTGGGCAGCCGGTCCGGCGGTCGGTCAACTCTGGTCTTCGACGGCCTGCCGGTCCAGGTGTCGGACGTGGTCGGCGAAACCGGACTCGGCTTCGCCCAGGGCATGCGCGGCTTCGACTACTCACGGGCGCTCATCGCGCTCATGGCGGTCAGCGTGGCACAGGCCGCGCTGGACGACGCCATCTCGCACGCTCAGCACCGGCGGGCGTTCGACAAGCCGCTCGGCCAGTTCCAGGGGATCGCCTTCCCGCTCGCGGAGTGCGCCACCTATCTGCACGCGGCCCGGCTCGTCGCGTACGAGGCGCTGTGGCGCAACGACGCCGGGCTGGAGCACCGCCTGGCGGCGAACATGGCGAAGTGGTGGGCGCCGAAGGTGGCCGTCGAGGCGACGCACCAGGCGTTGCTGACGCTCGGGCACTTCGGTTACAGCGAGGAGCAGCCGATCGCACAGCGGCTCCGTGACCTGATCGGCACCCAGCTCGCCGACGGCACCGCCAACGCCACCAAGCTCGTGGTCGCACGGGAACTGCTCGGGCGGGAGTACGCGCCATGAGAACATTCCCGTCCTATGTGGCCGGCAAGGACGTCGAGTCGGACCGGCACGTCTACGGCATCTCGGCGCGTGCGGCGCTGGAGGACACCTTCGGTGCGTTGAGCCTGAAGCGGCGGCTGGAGGCCGGTGGGTCCGGTGCCGAGGACGATCCGCGCATTGTCGGACGGTGCGCGTTGGCCGACCCGCAGACCGTCCAGCAGGCGTTGACCGCAGCCGCCGCCGCCCAGCCGGAGTGGGGCAGGACGCCCCTGCGTACCCGGTTGCGTCTGGGCGAGGCGATCCGCCGGCGGCTCGTCGCGACCCGCGAGGAGTTCGTGGAGCTGATGGTCGCCGAGGGACGGCCGCGCACCCCGTCGTACGCCGAGATCGACGGGTTGCTGCACATCTTCAGCGAGCAGACCCTCTCGTGGTGCGCGGAGCTGCTGCACCGTGAGTTCTCGCACGACGGCAGGCGGATCGTGGTGCGCCGCCGTCCGGACGGGGTCGTCTGCGTGGCGCCACCGCAGAACGCGCCGCACTCGAACGCCATCTACGGCGCGGCCGCCCTGCTCTCCGGCAACACCGTGGTGATCCGGGCACCGCGCAGTCTGCCGCTGGGCGTGATGTACGCGATCCGGGAGATCATCGCCCCGGCCCTCGACGAGGTGGGTGCGCCACCGGGCACCGTCAACGTCGTGTGCGGACCGCCGATGCTCGACGACTGGCTGGCCAGCCCGCACGTCAACGACATCATCTACTTCGGCGGCAGCGAGAAGGGGCTGGCGTTCCAGAACGACTGCATCGCCGCCGGTAAGAAGCCCATCCTGGAGCTGGCCGGCAACGACTGCGCAGTGGTCTGGCGGGATGCGGACCTCGACGTGGCGGTCCGCGCGCTGACCGAGGCGTTCAACGCCTCGGGGCAGATCTGCAACGTGCCCAACCAGGTCGTGGCGCATCCGGCGATCGCCGACGAGCTGCTTGACCGGCTCCGGGTCGCCGCCGGGCAGATCCGACCCGGCTACCCCGACGACGAGGGCGTGGAGCTCACCCCGGTCCTGGCCCAGCGCGGCTTCTTCGCGGTGCTCGAGGAGGCACTGGCCGGTGGGGCCCAGCTGGTGTGCGGCGGACGCCAGCTGGAGGTGGACGGGTCACCGTCCGACACCGGCTACTTCCTGGAACCGACTGTGGTGCGCGTCGACGGCCTGGCGCGCAGCCGCGAGCTGTCGGTGGTCCGCGCCGAGACGTTCTTCCCGCTGCTACCGGTGGTGGTTCCCGAGCCGGGCCGCGGTGACGACGCGCTGCTCGAGGATGTGCTCGACTTCGTCAACACCAACGCGTACGGCCTGCGCAACTCGTTCTGGTCGGCTGACGAAGCGGCGGTGGAGCGCTTCGTGGGTGGCGTGACCAACGGCGGCGTCATCAAGGTGAACGACGAATCGCACTCCGGCTTCTTCCCGTACCTGCCCTCGCACGGCGGCACCGGCCTCACCGGCGGCGTCTTCGGCGAAGCCAGCTACATGATGATCCGGACGACGCATCTGCAGGCGGTCTCACTGAGGAGCGGCTCATGAGGACGATTCGGGTGACAGCCGGAAGTGCAGTGTCGGCGGATGCCGCGTTCGATCGGATCAGGCAGTTCGACGATGAGTGGACGGTGCCGTTCCGCGGTGGGGCGATTCACTGGCGGCAGCGGTCCGAGCCGGCACCGGGCGAGCGCCGTATCTCGTTCACCCAGACCGATGGCGATTTCCGCAGCATGTCCGGCGTGTGGCGGACAATTCCCGCGGCCGAGGGCTGCGAGGTGCTTTTCGAGGTGACGTACGACGTCGGGGTGCCGATATATGACCGGATCCTCGACCCGCTGATCGAACGGGTGCTGTCGAGGGCTGTCCGGAGGGCGGTCTCTGACTTCTAGGCGCGTCCGCACAGCATGAAGGTGGTCCCTCGAATCGGTTTCCGACTCGAGGGGCCACCTCTCGTTGTGGGCGCCCGGCCCAAGTCGTCAGCCCCAGTTGGTATCACGTCGCATAATCTCGTTCCCCCTTCGATCTCGACTACGGACCGAGTCCACCAGCGCCCGCTGTCGACCTGATATCTGATGGCTGTCGATCCGTCCTCGATACGCTTAGCGCAGGCTGGGGAGAGCGCTTGTCGACTTGATAGCGGGATGAAAGCGGTCAGCTGTAAGCTCACGCGAGCCGCTGCCATAAATGGAGGGACTTGGATGTCAAATGATTGGTGTTCGCATTATTGATGGCGCGTCGGGCCGACCTGTCCCGGGCGTGCTGGTGCGGCTGCACAGCCGCGACGATCGAGGCTGGGCACCATTGATGTCCGGGTTCACGGCAAATGACGGCCGGCTGCCGGCGCTGGAGGAGCTTCAGGTGAAGCGCGGCGCCCATCAGCTCACGTTCGATCCCTCCAGCTACTTCGCCGGCCTCGGGACTGTCGCGGAGTACCGCGACTTCTCGGTGTCCATCCAGGTACGCGAGATCGAGCTCGACCTGCGGATGGCCGTCTACCTCAACGCTGCGGGTTTCGCCGTCTACGGAGAACGTGGATAGCGCGCCTGCCGGAGCGGGCTTGTCGGGTCGTTCGTGGACGGTAGGCGTGGTGTGCGTGGTCTGGCGCCGCCGGCAGGATGGCGCGGTGTCTGCCCGCGTGGTTGCCCCTGGGCCCGGCGGTGCCGGATCAGCGTTGACCGGGGCGTCTTACGCGCGCTGACCCGCCGTCCCGCTTGAGGGACTGCGGCGGCGACCCCGAGAAAAGCGCGGCGGCCGCGAGCCCTCGGGCTCGCGGGACTTCGCCGCCCAACTCGCGATCGTCGAGCGAGCCCCGGCCTGACGCGCACGCTGTCGTCTGCTCGCACGAAACTGCGAGCGCCGTCGGGTGCGCGTTGACGCACGCCCGCGGGGCTGGTACCGCCGGCATGACCCGTCGAATCACCGTGTCGTGCGTTCACCTGCGCCTGGCCAACACGTCATCTCATAGACGCTCTGAAACATCGGCGATCCCGAATCTCGCCTGGTGCGGGCCTGCATGCTTCGCTACCATGTAAAACGTTCTCCTATGCGGGGCGTCAAACGATCATCCGGCCAGCTCCGGGGGGCGCCGTTGGGCTGGCGATGTGTCGTTGTCGACGGGGAGGAAGCTTGTCGACGGGGAGGAAATTTGCAGGTTTTCCGCATACTTGGACCCTTGCACGTTGTGAACGCAAGCATCACCGCCTCCCGGCAGCAGACAGTGCTCGCCATGCTGCTACTGGAGGCCAATAATGTGGTCCCGCTCAGCCGGCTTATCGAGGCGGTATGGGAGGAATCGCCGCCATCGACAGCCAAAAGTCAGATTCAGATCTGCATATCGGCGGTACGACGTGCGCTGCGGGGCACCGGTCTCGACGATCGGATCGTCACCAACCCGGCCGGCTACCAGATCAGAATCGCCGAGGGTGAGCTGGACCTGCACATCTTCAACGACCTTCTGAGCGAAGCCCGCACGGCGCTGCGGGAGCAACGGCTGGAGGATGCGGCATCGGGTTTTCGGCAGGCCCTGGCGCTGTACCGCGGGGCTCCGCTCAGCGGCGTGGACAGCCGGCTGGTCGAGGCGGCGGCCACCCGGATCGCCGAGCGACGGCTCGCCGTCGTCGAGGACTGTCTCGAGCTGGAGCTGCACCTCGGCCGGCATCGCGAGACCATTGACGAACTGATGGCGCTCGTCACCGAACACCCGCTGCGGGAACGGCTGTGGCAACAGCTGATCACCGCGCTCTACCGGGCGGGCCGGCAGGCGGAGGCGCTGGCGGCATACCGGTCGGCGCGGCAGGCCTCGATCGACGACCTCGGGTTGGAGCCGAGTGAGCCGCTCCGGTTGTTGGAGCGGGCCATCCTCAACGGAGATCTCGAGCCCGGCCCGGCAGTGGAGCAGGAATGGCCGAATCCGATCGAGCCGGCGCCCCCGGTGCCCCGGATGGCTCCTGCCGACATACCTGACTTCACCGGGTACGGCGAGCTCGTGACCGAGTTGGGCGACTTCTTGCGCTACGGCAGCGGCCATTCCGACCACGACTCCGTGCCGGTCCTGACCATCACCGGCCGCGGCGGCGCGGGCAAGACGACCCTCGCCGTGCATCTGGCCCACGAGTTGGCCGGCGAATACTCGGACGGGCTGCTGTTCACCCGGTTGGGTCCGGAGCGGTCGCACAGTGGCGGTGTCTCCCAGATCCTCGACGGTTTCCTCCGCGCGCTCGGCATGCCCGGGTCCTCGATACCGGAGGGGCTGGAGGCGCGCGCGGCGACCTTTCGAAGCCAGATCGCCGCATCCCGGGTGCTGATCGTCCTGGACGACGTGGTCGACGAGCGACAGGTCTACCCGCTCCTGCCGGGCAGCCCCAGCTGCGGTGTGATCGTGACCAGTCGGCGCCGCCTGGCCGGCATCCCCGGCTCCCGGCTCGTCGAGGTGAGTGCACTCGAACAGCGCGACGCCGTCGAACTGCTGACCCGGATGGTCGGCCCCGAACGGGCCTCCGCCGAACCGCGCGAGGCCCTACGCCTGGTCGAGCTGTGCGGTCGGTTGCCGCTGGCGCTGCGGATCGCGGCCGCGAGGCTGATCGCCCGTCCGCACTGGCGGATGGCGCAGCTGACCGAGCGACTTGAGGACGAGGGCCGGCGCCTGGACGAGCTGGCGCACGGCGGCCTGGATGTGCGAACCAACATCGCGATCAGCTACGAGGGCCTCGACGAGCAGGCGCAACGGCTGTTGCGGCGGCTCGGCCTGCTCGAGACCCACGACTTCCCGAGCTGGACCGCGGCGCCGCTGCTCGACATCGACGTGTCCACCGCGTCGGACACGCTCGACGCGCTGGTGGACGCGCAGCTGCTGGAGGTCGTGGGTGGCTTCGGCGTCGACACCCGCTACCGGCTGCACGACCTGGTCCGGGTCTACGCCCGTGAGCGGCTCGCGGCCGAGGAGACCGCACCGGTCCGGCTGGAGGCCGCTCGGCGTCTCCTCGGTGCGTGGCTGTTCCTCGCCGACGAGGCGCACCGCATCCTGTACGGCGGCGACTACACCGTGATCCACAGCAGGGCGGAGCGTTGGAGTCTGCCAGGACACCTCGTTCACGACCTCCTGCGCGATCCGCTGATGTGGTTCGAGAGCGAACGAGCCGCCGCGGTGGCCGCAGTGGGTCAGGCATCCCAAGCCGGCGCCCCCGACTACTGCTGGGACCTGGCGATCACCATGGTGGCGCTCTTCGAGACCGGCAGCTACCTCGACGACTGGCGGGCCACGCACGAGATCGCCCTGCTCACCGCGCGGCAGGCTGACGACCGACTCGGCACTGCCGCGATGTTGTACTCGCTGGGCGCGGTGGACATCGTCGAGCAGCGCTTCGACGACGCGCGCGCCCGGCTGACCCAGGCGCTTGAGGTGTTCGACGAGATCGGCCAGGCGCGCGGCCGCGCCCTCGCCCTGCGGCATCTGGCCTTCCTCGACCGGGTGCACGGTGACCTCGATCAAGCGTGGGCGCGCTACAGCGAGGCACTTGCCGCGTTGCATCCGCTCGGGGACGCGGCGGGCACCGCGCACATCCTCAGCGGCATGGCGCGCATCAAGCTGGAATGGAGCGAGCGCGGCTCCGCCGCCGAGCTGCTGGCCGAGGCACTGCGGAAGGTGACCGAGGTCAACAGCACCCGGGTCCAGGCGATGGTGCTGCATCGGCTGGGTGAACTGCACTTCGAGGACGGTGACCTGACCCGCGCCGAGGAAGAGCTGACCAAGGCCCTGAAACTGGTACGCGGCGGCCACGACCGGGCGGGCGAGGCGCACGTGCTGCACGGGCTCGGTCTCGTGAAACTGCGGCAGCACCAGCACCACCAGGCGGCGGTGACGCTGAACCACGGGTACGCGATCGCCCGCCGAAACGGCGACCGGCTGGCCACCGCGCGATTCTGCCTGGCGCTCGCGCGGGTGCACCGGGCTCGACGGGACTACTCCTCCGCACTGGAGTGGGCCTCCCAGGCGCTCGGGATCTTCGACCAGTTCCACGCACTGCTGGGTCGCCTGGAGGCCGACGAGCTACTCGGGCAGATCCGGGACGAGGCGGCCGGCCGGCACGACGTGCGCGAACAAGCTGTTCTTCCGCCCGCTGTCTGAGGTAGCGCCAGTCCGTCGCAACGGTAGGCGTGCGGGCCCGTTGAGTGCTGGTCGAGCCGCGTGCAGAGTACCCGGCCGACAGTACGTTCATCCCACCGGAGAGTGGGCTCAGCCGTCGCAGCATTGACGCGGCGGTGCGATAAGGCTCCGCGTAGCCGAGGTCCAACCCACTTTCGACAGGGATTGGAGGTTCCCGTGTCGCAATCCAGCAGATTCCGACGAGCCTTGGTGACCGGCGGTGGAGGATTTCTCGGCTCGTACGTCTGCGAGCAGCTCCTCTCCGCCGGCGTGGAGGTGATTGGCGTCGACAACTTCTCCACCGGGCACCGCAGTTACATCGAGCACCTGATGAGCCGGCCGGGTTTCACGCTCGTGGAGGCGGATGTCTCCGAGGAATTCGACACCCCGGGATCGGTCGATCTGGTGATGCACCTGGCGTCGCCGGCGTCGATTCCCGAATTCTATCGGCTGCCGATCGAGACCATGCTCGTCGGTAGCTACGGCACCCACAACGCGCTGCGCATCGCCCACCGGTGCGGAGCCCGCTTCGTGCTGGCCTCCACCTCGGAGGTGTACGGCGACCCGCTGAAGCATCCGCAGGACGAAGAGTACTGGGGCAACGTCAACCCGATCGGTGCGCGGTCGGTGTACGACGAGGCGAAGCGGTTCGCCGAGGCCTTCACCACTGCCTACGGCAAGAAGCACGACGTGAGCGTGGGTATCGCGCGCATCTTCAACAGCTACGGGCCGCGGATGCGCCCGGACGGTCGGGTGATCTCCGGCTTCATCGCCCAGGCCCTCGACGGCGTCCCCCTGACGATCCACGGCGACGGCAACCAGACGCGGTCGCCCTGCTACGCGGAGGACACCGCACGAGGCCTGCTGGCGATCGCGGAGAGCGACTACGGACAACCGGTCAACATCGGCAACGTCCACGAGGTCACCATCCGCGACCTGGCTCAGATGATCCTCGAGGTGACGGGCAGCCAGTCACCGCTGAAGTTCATCGAGGCCGACGAGGACGACCCCCGGCAGCGCTGCCCCGACATCACTCGAGCCGAGCGGGAACTGGGCTGGCGACCACAGGTCGCCCTCAAAGAAGGCCTACGGCGGACGGCAGCGGCCGCCAGCAAACCATCAGCGGACTGGAATTAGGAGGCACAGTGCTTACGATCTCCGTGCTGGGCTGCGGGTATCTCGGTGTCACACACGCCGCCGGTATGGCCGAGTTGGGGCACCAGGTCATCGGGATTGACATCGACCCGGAAAAGATCGCCGCGCTGGCGGACGGCCGGGTGCCGTTCTTCGAGCCTGGGCTGGACGAGCTGATCACCCGCAATCTCGCCGAGGGGCGTCTGCGGTTCAGCACCGCGTACGAGGACGCCGCGAGCGCCGACGTGCACTTCATCTGCGTGGGCACGCCGCAGCGCAGCGACACCAGCGCAGCCGACCTCAGCCACCTGCACGCGGCCATCGAGGGTCTGGCACCGTCGCTGGCCGACGGGTGCCTGGTCGTCGGCAAGTCCACAGTGCCGGTCGGGACCGCGGCTCACCTGGCCGAGATGCTCCGCGTTCTGGCGCCCGACCGCGAGAAGGTGACGGTCGCCTGGAACCCGGAGTTCCTGCGCGAGGGCACTGCGGTGGCCGACACCCTGCGCCCGGACCGCCTCGTGCTCGGCGTGGCCGACACGTCCGCCGAGGCGGTGCTCCGCGAGGTCTACGCGCCGCTGATCGAGGCGGGCGTCCCGGTGGTGGTGGCCGATCTGCCCACCGCCGAAGTCATCAAGACCGCCGCCAACTCCTTCATGGCCACGAAGATCTCCTTCATCAACGCGATCGCCGAGTTCTGCGACGCGAGCGGCGCCGACGTCACAGTCGTCGCCGAAGCGCTCGGACGCGACCCGCGTATCGGCGAGCAGTTCCTCAAGGCCGGCCTCGGCTTCGGCGGCGGCTGCATCTCCAAGGACATCCGGGCCTTCCGGGCCCGCGCCCACGACCTCGGCGTCGGCCACGCCCTGGCCTTCCTGGCCGAGGTCGACGCGGTGAACCTGCGGTGCCGCGACCGGGTGGTGGAGTTGCTCCGCAAGCAGTGCGGCGGCGGGTTCAGCGGACGGCGGGTGGCGGTGCTCGGCGCAGCCTTCAAGCCCAACACCGACGACATCCGCGACTCGCCCGCGCTGTACGTGGCTGAGCTGATCAGCCGTGAGGGCGGTGTCGCCGCTGTCTACGACCCGCGGGCGATGGGGAACGCGCGGCGTGCCTTCCCCCACCTGACCTACACCACCAGCCCGCTGGACGCGGCCCGCGGTGCCGACGCGGTGGCCCTGTTGACCGACTGGCAGGAGTTCGCCACCCTCGACCCGCGGGTGCTGGGCAAGGAGGTCAAGAGCCGCAACGTCGTGGACGGGCGGCACCTGCTCAACGCCGAGGAGTGGCAGCAGGCCGGGTGGCAGTACGTCGCGCCTGGCCGCCCCGCACTGCAGAACTGACGGTGCCGCGTCGCGGACGTGCCTGACGGCGTCGAGTTGCTGAACCAGGAACCCGTCGCCGTCGGCATGTTCCACCGCGCCGTTTACCGACTCATCGTGGCGGCCACCACGATGAGTCGGCATGCGGGCATCGGCAATCTCGCACTCCGACAGCGGCGCGGCTCGTCCTTTTTCCGTTTCCGCGGAGGCGTATGAACGGCGCGCTTTTCGAGTAGCGCAACGGGTTGACGTGGAGGACGCCCGAACATATAGCTTTCCCGCCATGAGGACTGTGGAATTGGGGCGTACGGGTGAGCAGGTCAGTCAGATCGCTCTCGGGTGCATGCTGATGGGAACGCTCACCGACGAGGCGTCGTCGGTGGAGATGCTGGACCGTTACCTCGATGCCGGGGGCAATTTCGTCGACACCGCCAACTGCTATGCGTGGTGGCCGTCACCGGGCAACACCGGTGGCGAAAGTGAGGAGTTGATAGGCCGCTGGCTCGCCCGCGGCGGTCGGCGCGACAAGGTCTTTCTCGCGACCAAGTGCGGTGCGCGGTTGGCCGATCCGGAAGAGGCGCGTGGCAAGACGTGGGAAGAGGTCCAGGCCCGTTTCGAGGGCGCCAGCGCCGACACCGTACGCCGGGGCATCGACGACAGTTTGCGGCGGCTCGGCACCGACCACGTCGACCTGTTCTACGTGCACGTCGACGACCGGTCGACGCCGCTGGTGGAGACGCTGGCCGCCCTGGCGGAGATCGTCCGCGACGGCAAGGCGCGGTACATCGGCTGGAGCAACGTGCGCACCTGGCGGCTGGAACGCATCCGGCAGCTCTGTGACCGCCACGGCTGGCCCGCGCCGGTAGCGGTGCAGCAACAACACAGCTACCTCCGTCGCCGCGCCGGGCTCGACCACAAGTCCATCGTCGACGACGAGCAGCTCGACTACCTGCGGACGCACGACGACCTGACGTTGGTCGCGTACTCGCCGATCCTCAAGGGCGTCTACGACGATCCGGCGAAGCGGCGGAACCACGACATCATGGATCCGTACCAGGGCCCGGATGCCGAGGCGCGCCTCACCGCCCTCACCGCGCTCGCCGCCGAGCTGGGGGTCAAGCCCAACCAGTTGGTGCTCGCGTGGCTGATGCATCAGACGTCGCCGAGCATCGTGCCGCTGATCGGGCCGCGGACCCTCGACCAGTACGCGGCTGCCATGTCGGCGATCGACGTCAAGCTCGACGCCGCACACGTCGGGCGACTCGACACCGCCGGCGCCCATGCCTCGTGATCAGGGCAGCGGCGTACGCGTCCGCTCACCGCACTGGTCAGGTGCCGATCGCCTGCGCCGCCCGCTGCGGTCCAACCGGATGGCGTGGCGGCAGGCCTAGTGGGGGCTTCGCCGCCGTCACCGGCCCCGGGCCGAGCCGCAGCATAACCCCCTTCGAGGGTTTAGGTGGTAGCCTTGTCGGCATGCCACTCGACGTGTGCCAGCTGCCGTTGGTCGGCGGGCACCCTGTGCTCGATCTGGTCAACACACTCGAGCGAGGCGGCGGGTCGCCGCACGACTTCCTGTCCGACAGCTCCGCCTTGCTGCGCTGGTCGGTCCGGGTGGGCCTGATCAGCGACGCGGAGGCTGACCAGGTTGCTCAGGCGTGGCGCGACGAGCCCGCGGCGGCGCACGCCGGGTTGACCGCCGTGCGAGACATCCGCGAAGGGCTGCACCTCGTGCTGCTTGCGGCGATCGTCGACCCGGACGGTGGTACGCCGGGTGACCCCATCGCGGCCGGTGCCGCACTGGTCGCCCTGCACCAGCGCTGGTCCGGCGCGGCCGCCCGGGCGCGGTTCGTGCTCGACTCGTCGCGGGTGCGGCTGGCGTACGGCACGGTGCCGGCCATGTTGGTGCCCGACCGGATCGCCGAGGCCACCTTCGACGTCATGCTGACGGCCGACCTGACCCGGGTGCGCCGCTGCCCGGTGCTCGAAGGTGGCTGTGGCTGGCTGTTCCTCGACCAGAGCCGCAACGGTTCCCGCCGCTGGTGCCGGATGGCCGACTGCGGCAACGCGGTGAAGGCGCGACGGCTCACCGAGCGTCGTCGCGCCGCCCGACCCCCGCGCTCGTAGGCTGCCGGCCTGCCGCACCGGCGCCCCGGTGGATGTCAGGCCGACACGCCATCCTCGACAGACCTCCGCGAGCCCCCTCGGAGAAGCGGCTCGTGATGACTCCACAACCACTGCAGGTACTGCTGCAGCTCCTCAAGCGTGGCGATCCACCCCTGGTCCGCGTACGTCAGCATGCGCTTCACCTCCCCGGGCACGAGGTCGTAGGCGGTGGCTCCGGTTTCCGGGACCAGCCGGTCCGGGGGCACCGCCACCGGCACCGGAATGATGGGAAGGCGAACGCCCGACTCGGTGAACGCCTTGAGGAGCGTGAGGTAGGCGCGGGGCAGGTGGTAGGGAGAGACGGCGAGCGCCAGGCTCGTGATGCCGTGGGCCTTGACCTGGTTGACGATCCACGCGGCCTGCAGGGCCGTGTTGGGAGCCGGCTCGGCCTGCACGTGAACTCCACCGACGCGGCGGAGGCCGAGGCTGCGCAGGTAACCGAGTGTGATGTCGACGTAGGTCTTCTCGGTCGGGTTGCCGTTGGCCACCAGGAGGTAGCGGAGATCGAGGTTCGTCTCCCAGCTGCGGATCGCGTGGGTGAAGCGCCATTCCTCGCCCTGGCCACTGGCGATGACGAGCGCATCGACGTGGTCGGCGGCTGACGGCGGGAGAGCCAGAATCATCGTGAGGGCCTTCGTCACGGCCAGGAACTGGCCGGCCGTGAAGCCCGCGAGGTCGTCTTCCCTTGCGATCCGAGGAGTCGTGCTGCTCGGGCTCATCAAATCCCTCGGCCTCATCCTGTAGTTCGAACCATGGACTCTACTCGGTATTGAGTAGATCCATTTCAACACGTAGGTGGTGCTGGCCGCCGGCATCCGCACTGGCCGCGTCGAGACGGCACCCTCGCCGGATGGCGGACACCCGGTGCCGATGACGAGCCGAGCGCGTCGGTCCTCTCAGCGGTTCGGTGCTGCTCGAGCGTCGCCGAACTGTTTGGTGATGCGTAGCAGCACCTGGTCCGGTGGCCCGCTGACGAATGCGGCCGTGTCGGCGAGCGCGGAGATCAGGGGCAGGCCACGGCCACCAATGGTGAGCGGGGCGGGCAGGCCGGCGTCGAGTCTGGTGTTGTCGGGGCTGCTGCCGCGGTTACCGACTTCGAGCAGGCAGCCGTTCTCGTCGATGCTGATGGCGATGTCGACATCGCTGTCGGGCGCACCATGGATGATCGCGTTGGCGCACGCCTCGGTGATCACCACCGCCAGGTTGGCGCGGGTGTCCTCGGTGGCGTCGGTGAGGCTCAGCAAGGTGGTGAGGACATGGCGGGCGCGGGCCGCCGAGGACGGCCGGCGGGGAAGCGACAGCGTCATGCTCACCCGCATGTGCGTGACTCCTTCCGGGCCGTGCCTGACACGGCCGGACCACTGCCCACACCCTAAGGGCGGATGATCCGGCTCTGATCAGCGCTACCCGGCGTCGCCGACCTGAAACGGTCGCGGCGTCGGTTCGGCGGACACCACCAGCCGCCGCCGGTTCGCGCGCCGACGAAATAGGGTAAGCGGGGACCATCGGTGTAGGAGGTAGTCGTGGATCTGCTCATGTCGGTCCGGCCTGGTCAGGGCTGCACCGTGCTCGAGGTGCGCGGCGAGCTCGACATGGCGACGTCCCGGCAGCTGCGGGAGGCTCTGCAACGGTTGGTCGACTCCGGTGACCGGCAGGTCGTGGTGGACCTGGCCGCTGTGGGATTCATGGACTCCAGCGGACTGGGCGCGCTGGTGGTGATGTTCAAGGCATTGCGGGACGCCGGAGGGCGTCTGTGCCTCGCCGCGGTGCAGCCCGCCGTGCGTAACGTCCTGACGGTCACCTCAGTGGATCAGGTCATCGACATCTACGACAGCGTGCCCGCGGCGGAGGCGGATGTTCGTCCCACCGACGCGGCAGGCCGATAGTCAGTCGGGCAGACCGGTGCTGGCGCGTGCCTGGTCAGCGCCAGCGCTGGTGCTCCGGTCCTCGCTGTGCCCGCCGTGCCAGTCGACGACGAACAGGGTGGCGTCGTCGGCCAGGGTCGGTCCGCTGACATCCAGCACGGCGTCGGCCAACGCCCGGACGGCCTCGCGTGGGTGCAGACTGGCGATCGACCGCAACATGGCCGGCAGATCCAGGTCGGCGGCGTTGCGCTCCCGCACGCCGTCGGTGACCACCACCAGGCGGTCGCCGGGGCGCAACGTGATCTCGCCGGCGCGGTAATCGGCCTCGGCGAACATGCCCAGCGGAAAGTTGCCCGGCAGCGGCACCACCTGGGTGTCCCCGCCGCGTACCAGCATCGGCGGAACGTGCCCGGCGTTGAGCAGCGCGCACACCCCGCTGCGCAGGTCGAGACGGCCCAGCACCGCGGTGACGAAACTGCCGGGCACGGCGCTGTGGCCGGCCACGTCGGCATTCGCGGCCTCAGCCTGCGCCAGCAGGCCCGCCCCGCGACGGCGGCTGTTGCGCAGGCTGCCCACCCCCAGGGTGGCGGTCAACGCGCTGGCCACCCCGTGGCCCATCGCGTCGGTGACGCTGAAATGCAGCACGTCGCGGGCGAGGCTGTAGTCGAAGGTGTCCCCGCCGACGCTCGCGGCGGGCTCCAGCCAGCCGGACAGGGTGAACGCGCTGGCCTCACAGGTGAACGAACCGGGCAGCAGACGGCGCTGGATCTCCCCCGACAGGGTGAACGGGGTCGTGCGTTGCCCCCACTCGAACAGGTCGGTGTGCCGCCGGTTGGCGATCACCACGAACGCCAACACGTGCGCTGTGCGGCTGACCTCCGCCAACTGCCGCTGATCCGGCTCGTCCGGCAGGACCATCTCCAGCAGGCCAATCGCCTCACCGCGGTCGGTCACCGGCGCCAGCACCGCCCAGCCGTCAGCCCGCGCCACGACGCGAGCCGTCTGCGTGCGCAACGCCTGCTCCATCGGGCCACCGTCGAACGGCATCACCGTGGCCAGCTCCGTACCGTCCCGGCGCCCGGGGCCGGCGCCCGCCGGTGGCACGTGCGCCAACCGGACCAGCGCCCGGCCGCTGAGGTCCGCGATCAGGAACGCGACGGTACGTGCTCCCAGCGCCGCACCGAGTTCCCGGGTGATCGCCTCGACCGCCTCGACCGGCGAGGCGTTCTCCGCCGCATCCAACATGTGCGCCATCATCTGGCCCGGCCTGCTCTCCACCCTCGGAGCCTACGAGAGGCGACCGGCCACCGCCGGGCACGACGGCCGTCAGCGCAGCGTCGGCAACGTGGGCCACTCCCTGCCACCCCGGGTGAACCCTCAGGTCGCTAGACTGTGCCCTCGCGCCCCCGTAGCTCAGGGGATAGAGCATCGGTTTCCTAACCCGACGCTCCGCCGGTGTCCGCAGGCCGATGACCTGCGGCTTTCCTGTAGTCCCCGTTGCGTGCTTGTCGCTTCGCGGGCTCGCTGCGATCGCTAGCCGAAGATCAGCTGGAACGTTTTGGGCCCTGCGCGTACAGGCTTACGCTGCCGGGAGTAGGGACCGAGTCACCCTTCCTCGTCGTTGAGCAGGTCGCGGCGCCACTCCGCGAATCGGCTGCGGAGATCGTCCAGCGCTGGGCCGGTGATGCCGTACTGGGCGAAGTCGTCGGAGTCGAGCTGGGCGGCTTGTCCGAGGGCGTCAGCGAAGATCCGCGGGTCGAAGCCGCGGTCGGCGCGCTGCGCGAGGGTGAGGAGGGCTTCGCGGGTGTAGCGGCCTGACCGCAGGGTGGCGTCGATGTCGATGAAGTCCCGGGCGAACGCTCGTCCGTAGAGGGCGCTCATCTTGTTCGCGACCGCGTCGTCGGGGTGCAGTACTGGTCCGATCGCCATGAGGATTGGTTCGTTGGCACGCCAGTCCACGCCGAGTTCGACCTTGGAAACCCGCACGCCGTCGGTGACGGCCAGCCGGGCGAAGGTGTCGTACTGCCGCTCGGTCTCGACGCTGAGGCCGTCGTCTCGGTAGGCGTGCACGACGGCGTCAACCGCGGCGGTGAACTCGTTGCGGCGGTCCCAGGCGGTGAACAGGTCGACGTCCTCACTGGGCCGCTCCAGCAGCCCGGCGGCCTGCACCGCGTAACCGCCGGCCAGCGCGAAGCCGTATCGATCGGCCGCCCCGAGCCCGGTACGGGCGAGGCGTTCGTGGAAGGGGTCCACCGCTACGCCGCGTTGCTGCGGGTTGCGGCGAGTTCGGGGAAAGTCTCTTCCCAGCGCTGGCGGAGTTGGGGCGGCAGCCAGAGGTTGGGCCAGAGCCGCCGGAGTAGGTCGGCGTCGAGCCAGGCGTTCAGGTCCTCGACCGTGCTCGCTTCGGTGAGCACCACCTTGTACATGCTGGCCAAGCGAGCGGGCCGGTCAAGGTCGTACTCGGCGTGCCCCGACCAGTCGAGATGACGCGGAAGCGTCACCGCGCCTTCGGTCGGGCCGTGCATTTCGGTAAGGGTCTCGGCCACCACGTAGGGCTTCCGGTCGCCGTAGGGCCGGTAGTCCGCCGGCGGCTGGCGTGATGTCCTGCGCCGGCTGATGTTGGTCGCCCGCCGGACCTCCGGTCGGAGCGCCTGACGGATCGTCTCCCGGCTGTACCCGGTGACCCGCTGCAGATCCACCGGCCGCCAGCCGGCCGTGTGAAAAGCTCGTAGCTGCTCGTCCCGTTCGGTCAACGCCTGCGCCCGCGTCGCCTCGTATCGGGCGACGACCGCGTGCAGCTCATCCTCAGAGAACCGGCCCATGGCTGTGAGCCTACTACGCTAGGCCTAGCACGCTTGGCTTCTCGTCAAATCCTCGTGACTGGTGGGACCAGCCGTTGTGATCGCATCGGATGCGCTCATGTTTTGGTGAAGCCGAGCGCCCGGTATCCGGGCATGCGGCGTGGGAGTGAGGCGGCGAGGATGGGTGTGGCCGGGTCGTGGTAGTCGTGGACCTCGGCGACATCCTTGCCGGGCGCGGCGCGGATGACGCGGCCGGCGCACTGGACGAGTAGGCCGTCGTAGGAGATCGGGCCGGCGAGGAAGAGGGTGTCGAGGGCGGGGGCGTCGAAGCCTTCACCGATGAACGGTGTGGTGCCGATGACAAGGAGGCCGTCGCCGGCCTTGGCGCCGTCGAGCCGGTCAATGACGGTCCGCCGTTCGCGGGTGCTCATCGCGCCTTGAAGCACGAGCGCTTGGTGTCCGCGTGCGGCGAGCAGAGCGTTGAGAGCTTCGACCTGGGCGACCCGTCGGGTGAGGACGAGACAGTTGCGACCGCGTGTCAGGGCTAGGGCGACATCATCGACGATCCGAGCGTTGCGGGACTCGTCGACGGCGAGTCTTCGGTGGACCTCGGCGAGCGCGCCGGGGGCGTCCAGGTCGATGTCGCCGGGCTGGAATGTGGTCTCGTGGATGAACAGCGCTCGACGGGGTCCGGCGTCGGCGTGCATCGCTGCCGCGAGGGTGCCTTGTTCCTCGTCGGTGAGGGTGTGGCGGACGGGGCCGAGTTGCCAGGTGACGAGTTGGCCGAGGCCGTCGCGTCGGGTGGGGGTGGCGGTCAGGCCGAGCCAGAACTGCGCGGCGATCCGTTTGACCGAGTGCTCGTAGGCTGCGGCACCGAGGTGGTGGCATTCGTCGACGATGAGGTGCCCGTACTCCTGGGTCAGGGTGGCGACGTCGTCGCGCCGCGCGAGGGAGGGCAGCAGCGCGATGTCCACGGTGCCGGTGAGCTTGCGTCGGCCGCCGCCGAGTTGCCCGGGCTTGATGTCGAGGAACTGTTGGATGCGGGTGCGCCACTGGTCGGCGAGGGCTTTGCGGTCGACGAGGACGAGGGTGGAGGTGTTGCGTTCGGCGATCACCGCGCAGGCCATGACGGTCTTGCCAGAGCCGGGCGGGGCGACCAGGATCCCGTCGTCGTGGGCGAGAAGCGCGCCGACCGCGTCGGCCTGCCTGCTGGTGAGTTCGGCGGTGAACGCGGTGTCGATCTCGGTCCCGGGGTTTCGTGCGTCTGTGACGGCCAGCCGCGACCCGGCGCGCTCGACGATGGTGGCGATGGTGTGCCGCAGTCCCCGCGGGAGGACCATGCGGTCATCGAGGGTGAGGTCGTAGCCCTGGATGAAGCGTGGGGTGTCCCAGGTGGACTTGCGGAGTCGCTGCAGCTCGTAGAACTTCGGGTTGGCCATGGCGGCGGCGTGCTTGAACGTCGCCAGTGCGGCGGGGGTGAGCTGTCCGGCGTCGAGGCTCAGCCCGGCACCGGCCTCCGCGTGGACCACCGGAGGGAGCGGTGGGTGGACCTGGGTCGCGGCGGACCGGCTCATCGTGGCGACGTCGGCACCGGTGGCGGCTTGCTTGGCCTGCCGGGCGACGTGTTCGGCGTCGCCGGGGCTGAGCCGGTCCAGCGTCGACAGGAACGCCCACTGGTCGGCGTGCGGCTCGAGGGTGCCGAGGTCGAGGAAGGTAGTCAGCCCGTCCTTGCGGCGGCGTCCCTGCAGGGGCGCCGCGATGAGGTTGCCGAAGCCACCCTCGGGCAGCACGTCCTGGTTGGGGAACAGCCGGTCATACGACCGCAGATCCATCGACCCGCGCAGCACCATCGCCTCACGCAGCAGGACCGTGCCGACGGTCCGCGCGATGGCGGCGGCAACAGCGCCGGTGAAGAAGACCCACACGTGGGCGCCGCGGCCCGACTGAGAGATCTCCAACGCGGCCGGCACCGCGCTGGCCCGTGCCGCCTTCACATATGCGAGGGCGTCGAGCATCGCCGCCGGCCCGTCGAAGTCGGCCACGACGAAGTGGCAGGTGTTGCCGGGCATTAGCGGGTACAAGCCCATGAACACGTCGCCGACCAGATGCGCCGCGACGACCTCCGTCGTGCGGGGCAGGTAGGTGGCACCCCGCCGGTCCATCCCCTTACGCCAACCCCCGGCGACCGCGGGCATCCACCCGGCAGCGCCGGTACGGGCGCTGTCCCACCGCACGGCGTACACGTCGGCCCGGGCCCGGAACCGGTCGGCGAACAACGCCAGCTTGTCCCGAGTCGGCGACGCCATCGTGACCAACCCCGGCGGCTCCACCGAAGCAGACAACTGTTCCGGTGCCGCAGACGTGTCCTGACCGCGCAGGTCCAGCAGACGTCCCAGCCGGGCGTTCTCCGCCCGTAACCGCTCCACCTCCCGCCGAAGATCGACGAACTCGGCCACCGAACCCATGCCGACCATCCTCGCGCATCGGGCTCCGAACACCCCAGCACCGGTCCGCTATCCTCCGCCGATGGTATCGAAGGGGACCGCCGCGCTGGAGGCGATGATCGAGGAAGCCACCGTCGACGCGTACGGCGACGACGAGCAGCTCGCCGGCCTGTTCACCATGATCGAGGAGCATCTGGCGGTGCCGTTCACCACCACCGTCCTCGGCGTCGAGGTCACCGTGCGGAAGGTCGAGCTGACCGCGGACACCATCGTCGCGGTCTGCATCCGAGGTCGCCACCGGCAGCGGATCGACCTACTCGACCTGCCGCTCCCCACCCCGCCACCAGACGGCAACGCGTGGATCGACGCCTACCGGCACTGGGCCGGAAGGTAGGCCACGATGAGCGAGTACCAGTACTACGAATTCACCGCCGTCGACCGGCCCCTCAGCGGACGGGAGCGGGCCGAGCTGCGGTCGCTGTCTACCCGCGCCGACATCACCGCCACCAGCTTCGTCAACACCTACGAGTGGGGCGACTTCAAGGGTGACCCGCGCACGCTGATGGAGCGGTACTTCGACGCGCACCTGTACCTGGCCAACTGGGGAACCCGTCAGCTCATGCTGCGACTGCCGAAACACGTGCTCGACCTCGCCACCGTCGCCCAGTACTGCCAGGGCGACAGCGCATCCGCCTGGACCGCCGGCGAGCACGTCATCATCGACCTGCATGACGAGGACGAGGACGGCACCGACGAGTGGGACCTCGACGGCCACGGTCTGCTCGCCTCGATCATCCCGGTCCGGGCCCGCCTCGCCCTCGGCGATCTGCGCCTGCTCTACCTGGCCTGGCTGCGCTGCGTACAGTCCGAGGAGATCGCCGACGACGAGCCCGAACCGCCCGTCCCCGCCGGAATGGGCGCCCTCGACGCGCCCCTCACCGCCGTCGCCGAGTTCCTGCGCATCGACCCTGACCTGATTGCGGCTGCGGCGGCTGGGTCGTCGCCGGCCGCCTCCGGCGAACCGACTGCCGCGCAACTACGCACCTGGGTCGTCGGGCTGCCCGCCCGGGACAAGGACGCCATCCTGACCGACCTGATCACCGGCAGCGACAGCCACCTACGCAGCCAACTGCTGGGCCGCTACCGCGAGGCGCATCCCGCCGACGCGTCCACCCCGACATCCACCCGCACCAGCGGGCAACTGCTCACCATCGCCGCCGACCTGCGCGCCGGACGGGAACGACGGAACGCCGAGCAGCGTGAACGCGACCGGGTTCGCCGGGAACGGTCCGCCGCAGCCGTCCGGCAACGGCACCTTGACACTCTCGCTGTCGACCAACCCGCCGCCTGGCAGCGGGTCGATGACCTCATCGCCACGAAGAAACCCCGCGAGTACGACACCGCAGTTCAGCTCCTCGTTGACCTACACGATCTCGGCGAACGCGACGGAGACAGCACATCGTTCCGACACCGGCTGGCCGAGCTACGGGCGGTGCACGCCCGCAAGCCCAGCCTGCTCGAACGCCTCGACCTCGCAGGCCTCGACACCTGACGCACGGTTCGCCGCCCGATATCAGCTGCCGTATATCACCGCCAAGCAGTACCCGGATCAGGGGTTGAGGTCGGCCCACTGCGCCTGCGTCAGCAGGCCCTGATGCTCCAGCCGGTGGGCGATCTTGGTCTTCGTGGCCGCATCCAGCGTCTCGGGTAGATCCTCGAACGAGGCGGGCAGGACATCCAGCAGGGAAAAGATCTGCTGGCCGTCTCGCACCGTCAAAAGCAGCATGCACCGCCAGTGCGGCGAAAGCTCAGGCCGGTGCCCCAACCAATGCACCAGTACCGGCCACAGGTAGTGCACCGCTGCTGGATCGGCGAACTCCGCCAACCACCCTGCCCCGTGATTGCGGTTCAGTCCGCAATGAATCGCCTCGGTGTCGAGCCCGATCAACTCTGACGTGTCGACTGCCTTGATCGTCCGGGGTACACCTGAACTCACGGCGAGAGTTTCCCATGCGAGAGCGAGCCGCCCGACACGCCGATCCCGGCCGGCCCGCCCGCGGACCGGCCAGGACAAAGGTCAACCCTGACTGCAA
Source organism: Micromonospora sp. DH14 (assembly GCF_029809455.1). Taxonomy (NCBI): domain Bacteria; kingdom Bacillati; phylum Actinomycetota; class Actinomycetes; order Micromonosporales; family Micromonosporaceae; genus Micromonospora; species Micromonospora sp. DH14. Next base: position 542,277 of record NZ_JARVKT010000001.1, read on the forward strand.
GCCTAGGACCCGGCAGTAGATCGTCGGGCAATGGCTCACCCGCTCCGCCGAACGCCTGCACCCGTCGGCCTCGTGCTGATCCAGCCCTCGAAGTCCGCAGACGATTTCCGTGAGGCCCGTCGCCTACCCGAAGCGTGCTTACGTCGGGCGGACGCCGACCGAGCTCTCTGAAGTTCGAGCCTCGTGGCCGAGAGTTCGACGCGGTGAGCCAGCGCTACGTGGCGCAGTCCAAGCCGGCGAACTACAAGATGGGCTCGGACTTCCGAAACCAGGCCAAGGCGACGTTCGAGAAGGCTATCGAGACCGGACGAGTGCCATACTTCCACTTTGAGGGGCCACCCGCGGGTGGAGTGCTCAGGAAGCTGCACGAATACGGTGTCCGATACGGCATCGAGCCCGTCATCGATACCAGACCGCTCGGAGGGTGACGTGTACGAGTTCCACGGCTGGTTTCGCCTCGCGCAGACCACCGAGGAGTCAGACACCGGCCAACTCAACGCCATCATTGATGAACTGAACGAGATGATGGCCACGTTGAACTTCTCGACGAATGTCTCGGCGGAGGTGACGGTACTCAACGGGGAGTACCACCTGCTCCTGCACGGAGTGGCGAACCGACGTCGGGACGAGGCGGCGGGGATGCGCCAGGTGCTCGAGTTCGTGGCACGACGGCTACCGGGCTCCTATGGCCTCCTTTACGAAAAGGACGAGGAGATGCCTGTTCCTCCCGGACCGAACGCGTTCCTGGTCCACGTTATGGCGCGGGGTGACATCACCGAACGCCTCGACCCGTTCCTGTCACCGCTGCATCCCGTCGTGGAGGACTGATTCCTAGGATCTGTCCGTCAGGTGCCAGATCCATGGGCGCATCAAACCATCATCAAGGGCTTGACCTACTACCAGTCGGTCAAGCCCTTGATGATGTGCGCCGTGCGGCCGGCGGCCGGCGACGCCCTCGAAGGCCCCCCAACCCCTTGCCGTGCAGACGGCAGTCGCGGCGGCAGAGCTGGTCCGGGCAGCCGCCGCTTCGGCTACTCGCTCGCCAGGATCGCTCCGCGTCGGGGACGGCACCGCCGTCCGCCCACAAGATCGATACTCCAGGTTCTCGCACATCGTGTCCGAGGCGCCGGCCAGCGACGGCGGGAGGGTAGCTGTTGCCGTGCCCGCGGGGCCGGGCGTGGGATTGGCTGAAGTGTGTTCCGCCGTGATCGTGGCTGAGCCTCGAGGTGCCACCCACTCCCGCCTCGCGGACGCGCTGGATTGAACGGGCGCGGCCCTGGCGGCCGTAGACCCTGACGCCCAGGAAGTGGCGGGTATGGCTACGTGTGTTTCGCCGAGATCGCTTGGCTCACGGTAGGAGATGCCACCCGCCGCTTCGCCGTCTGTGAGATTCGGTAGACCGCTGATGGAGACCCGCGACCCGCGTTCGCCTCGTGAGAAGGTGCCGGCAAACCCGAACCCACAGACGACGGCCCGACAGAGAGAACTCAACAACGAAGGGATGCGCGAGGGTGGCGAAGCTGTGGATCGGCGTGGACATCGGCAAGGCCCACCACCACGTCGCCGCCGTCGACGGCGACGGCCGGCTCGTCTACTCCCTCCGGGTTGCCAACGACGAGACCGCCCTGCTCACGGTCATGGCCGAGGTGTCGACGCATGGCCGGCCGGTCTGCTGGGCGGTGGATGTCACCACTGGCCTATCCGCTCTGCTGCTGACCCTGCTGTGGCGCAGGCAGGTCAAGGTCCGCTACGTCTCCGGCACCGTCGCGTTCCACATGGCCGCCGCGTTCGCCGGAGAGAACAAGACCGACGCCCGCGACGCGGTGGTCATCGCCCAGACCATCCGCATGCGCCCCGACATTCCGATCCTGGAACCCTCCGACCGGCTGCTGGCCGAGCTGACCGTGCTGACGGGCTACCGCGCCGACCTCGTCGGGCAGCGCGTCGCCACCCTTTTCCGGTTGCAGGAACTACTCACCGGGATCAGCCCCGCCCTCGAACGAGCCGTGGACCTGAACCGGAAGGCCCCAATGATGGTCCTCGCGTGCTGGCAGACACCGGCGGCGATCCGGCACGCCGGCGTCGACCGGATAACGGCCCTGCTCCGACGCGGGCACGTCAAGAACGCCGTGCAGGTCGCCGAGGCGATGGTGGCCGCCGCCCGGCAGCAGACCGTGAACCTGCCCGGCCAGCGTGCCGCCGCCGTGGTCGTCGGGCAGATGGCCACCGAGATCCTCGCCCTCAAACAACGTATCGCCGCTGTCGACGACCTCATCGCCGAACAGCTCGACCAGCACCCGCTGGCGCCGATCATCGGGAGTCTGCCCGGCATGGGACCCCTGCTCACTGCCGAACTGCTGGTGCACACCGCCGGCATGACCGAGTACGACAGCCCTACCAAACTCGCGGCTCATGCCGGCCTGGCGCCGGTTTCCCGCGACTCCGGAATGGTTGCCGGGAACCATCGGCCGCCCCGCCGATACCACCGAAGGCTGCGACACATTCTGTGGATGGCCGCGTTCACCGCCGCCAGAGAATGCCCCACCTCCCGCGCCTACTACGAGAAGAAACGCGCCGAAGGAAAGAACCACCGCCAAGCCATACTCGCCCTCGCCCGACGACGCGTCGACGTCCTCTGGGCACTCATCCGCGACCGCAAGACCTTCAGCCGACCGGCAGTAACCGTCAGCGCCGCAGCCTGAAGCGGCACGCTCTCCGCCGACGGGAGCCCCTCGCGCCGGCCGCTGCACCCTGAGAGCCAAGATCAACGGGAGTCACATGGAGACTCCGGGTGTGCTCCTGGGCTGGGAGAACAGGGGTCCGGGCAACGTGGGTGAACGTGGGCCACTCCCTGCCACCCCAGGTGCACCCCCAGGTCGTTACACTGACCACTCGCGCCCCCGTAGCTCAGGGGATAGAGCATCGGTTTCCTAAACCGTGTGTCGCAGGTTCGAATCCTGCCGGGGGCACCTCGACAAGCAGCCGAAACGTCACCCGGCCTGCTCGTTCGCATGCTGTTCTCGCTGGAAACAGGTGTGCGGGCGTCGGTAGGTCGCAGTCCGGCTCGCGCAGGGTGGGCGAGCGCCGTCAGAGTGAGTCGAGGCGGCTGCTGAGCAGGCAGAACTCGTTGCCTTCTGGATCGGCGAGAACGTGCCAGGACGCATCGGCGGGCTGGCCGATGTCGACGGGTACGGCCCCGGCGGCCAGGAGGCGCTCAAGCTCGGCGGCCTGGTCGCGGTCGGTGGGGTTGACGTCGATGTGCAGCCGGGCGTGCCCGCTCTTCGGATCGTCGTTGCGGATGAGGAAGATCGTCGGCTGGGGGCCGCCGAACCCTTCGCGCGGGCCGATCTCGATGTAGACGCCCTCTTTGCGATCGAGTTCGACGAAGTCCAGGACCTCGGACCAGAACCGCGCCAGCACCTCGAGGTCGCGGCACTTGAGCACGATCTCACCGATACGGCATGCCATTGACGACACCTACTCTCAGCGTGGGAGTTGCCGGGGCGGCCGCACGAGGATCTCATGGGCTCCCTGCAGTACGAACAAGATCGCGATCGTACCGGCTGAGGCGGGCGGGCTCGAACTGATTCCAGGGCCGGGCCGGGTGGCCAGGCGCGGGCCCAGTTCGAATCCTGCCGGGGCGTGTCCTGGTGATCAGAGCGTCGGCAGTTGTTCGGCTCGGGTGATCACCTGGTCGATGAGGCCGTACTCCCGGGCCTGCTGGGCGGTGAACCAACGGTCCCGATCCCAGTCGCGCTGGATCTCGTCGAGTGTGCGTCCACTGTGCTGGGCGATCAGCTCCTGCATCGTCCGCTTCACGTGCAGCATGTTCTCCGCCTGGATGGTGATGTCCGAGGCGGTTCCGCCCATCCCACCGGACGGCTGGTGCATCATGATCCGCGAGTGCGGCAGCGCGTACCGCTTGCCGGCCGCGCCCGCGCAGAGCAGGAACTGCCCCATCGAGCCGGCGAACCCGAGCGCCAGCGTCGCCACGTCGTTGCGGACGTAGCGCATCGTGTCGTAGACCGCCATTCCCGCGCTCACCGAACCGCCCGGCGAGTTGATGTAGAGGTAGATGTCCCGGTCGGCGTCCTCGGCGGCGAGCAGCAGGATCTGCGCGCAGATCTGGTTGGCCGACTCCTCCGTCACCTCGGTGCCGAGGAAGACGATCCGCTCCCGCAGCAGCCGCTCGAACACGTGATCACCAAAGGTCGGTTGCCCACCATCCAGCATCTGTACGCCGTACCTCATCATGTGCCGCCGCCTCCCACGGTGCCGGCGGGCGGTGGGGACCGCCCGGTGGACCGGCCCCTTCAGCGTGCGCACGACGGCGGTGGTCGACCCAGTGATTCTGCCGGCGGCAGATCCGCCGACGGCAGAACCCGCGCGGCCTACGCGGCGGTCAGCTGCCGCAGGCCGAGCCGGGTCCGTGTGTCGTCAGCCAGGGCGGCGGTACGCGGACCGGGGCGGAAGCCACCAGCGGACGCTTTTTCGGGAACGCTGAGGCTCGGATCGCTCGTCATTGGCTCGCGGTGCAGGACGAACCCACTGACACGGGGACCCACCAGCAGGGTGGCGTTGCCGATATCCCGCCGGGTCGCATCGACCCGTTCCAGGTGGGTGAGCGCGGCGCGCGGCGCGGCCGGCAGGCGGGGCTCGACTCGGCGCATGTCGTCGCGGGCCTCGCCGAGCAGGTCGGCGAGGCTGATGCCGAGCGCTCGGCAGATCGCCGCCAGCACCTCCGACGAGGCCTCTTTCCGGCCCCGCTCGACCTCTGAGAGGTAGGGCACCGAGACGTCGGCCGACGCGGCCACCTCGCGCAGCGTGCGGCCCTGACGCTGGCGGTGGCGGCGCAACACCCCACCGATCACTCGTCGCAGTAACGACATGCGGGCCTCACTCTCGCGGTCGTCGTCCGGGAACACCCCCATCATGCCCGCTGCCGGACCCGACGGTTGCCCGTGCGGGCCCGCACCGCCGGACGGCGCGGGCCCGACACGTCACCGATCCAGGTGGGTGCGCCAGTTGGCCGGCTCGGGCACCAGCGTGACCGCCGGGAAGAGCGCCCGGGTGCCGCCGGCGGGCAGCAGCGACATCAGGTAGGCGGTGCGTCGCCACTTCACCATCCGGGACCGGACGTACCCGGTGTATTCGTCGTCGGCCTCGGCTCGCCGTCCGCCGCTCGTCGTCACGAGGGTCGCGCCCCCTCCGTCTGCCGGCCTGCACCGGGTCGTCGTTGTCGTCCGGTAGTCGGGTGCGGGCGGGCCGCAGGTTGTCCGCTGCGACCCCGACGTGCGGTCGGCGGTGTACCCGCTATGTTGTGGGCGTGCAGGCGGCGGCGGGGGAGCAGGTTCGACGGTGATCCATTTTCCCGCGCAGCGTCGGGGCCCGCTGAGCGCGCTGAGCCTCCGGCTCGCCGCCGCCCTGGGCCTGGTCTTCGCCGTGGTCGCCGCGGTATACCTGGGCCGGGACGGCTACCGCGATGTCAATGAGGACGGCCTCACCCTCCTGGACTGCTTCTACTACGCGGTGGTGTCGCTCTCGACCACCGGCTACGGGGACATCACCCCCGCTGCGCCGTCGGCCCGGCTGGTCAACGTCCTCTTCATCACCCCGGCCCGAGTGATCTTCCTTATCATCCTGGTCGGTACCACCCTGGAAGTTCTGACCGAGCAGTACCGGACCGGCCGTCGCCTGTCGCGGTGGAGGAGAGCCGTGAAGGACCACGTCATCATCTGCGGCTACGGCACCAAGGGGCGCAGCGCGGTCTCCGCCCTGCTGGAGAACGGTCTGGACCGCTCGCGGATCGTGGTGGTGGAGCGCAGCGCCGCCGCCCTGCGGCAGGCCACCTCCGCCGGGCTGGTGGCGATCGAGGGCTCGGCGACCCGGTCGTCGGTGCTGAACGAGGCACACGTCAAGAGCGCCAAGGCCGTGATCATCGCGACCGACAGCGACGACGCGTCGGTGCTGGTCGCGCTGACGGTACGGCAGCTCACCGCCGGGCAGGTCCGGATCATCGCGGCGGCCCGGGAGGCGGAGAACGCCCCGCTGCTCAAGCAGAGCGGTGCGCACCACGTGATCGTCTCCTCGGCCACGGCGGGCCGGCTGCTCGGCCTGTCCACCTCGGCGCCGCCGCTGATCGACGTGGTGGAGGATCTGCTCACCCCCGGCCAGGGCATGGCGCTGGCGATGCGTTCCGCGGAGCGGGACGAGGTGGGCCGTTCACCGCGTGAGCTGGACTCGTTGGTGATCGCCCTGGTGCGGCGGGGCAAGGTGGTCACCCTGGCCGACCGGGCCGGAGCGGTGATCGAGACCGGCGACATGCTGGTGCACGTCCGCGACGACCGCCCGCAGTCGGCCACGACCGCCTGATCGTCAGCGGGGGTCGTCGGTGCCGCAGATCACCTCGGCGCAGTTGACCGTGCCGGTGGCGGCCCGGTTGAGCAACTCGTAGAGCGTCTCCCGCTCGACGGGATTCAGCGCGCCCAGCACCTCGTCCTCGGCGCCGGCCAGGGCGCATTCGGCCTCGCTGAGGCGTTTCGCCCCATCTTCGGTGAGTTCGACGACGTGTCGACGGCGGTCCTCGGGGGAGCGCCGGCGCTCGATCAGCTGCTTCGCTTCGAGGTCGTTGAGCAGCCCGACGATGTTGGTGCTGTCCATCTCGAGGGTGGCGGCGAGCGCCTGTTGACCGGTGCCGCCGCCGGCTCGCAGCACGGTGAGCGCGACCAGGTGCCGGGGGCGTAGCCCCAGCGGTGCCAGCACCGACTCCGATCGCAGTCGTATCCGCCGGGCCAGGTGGTCCAGGAGGGCGCCCGAGCGGTGCTCCGAGGAGTCGAGCGGCTGGGCGGACATGTGACCCAGTCTACCGAGCTGACGGAACATCGGCTTGCTATAAATAGTTGGTGCTTCGCAGACGATTCCTAGAGGAGGAATAATGCATCTGTTGCATATTGATTCGAGCATCCGAGGTGACTGGTCCGTCAGTCGACGGCTCACCGCCCGCGCGGTCGACGCATGGCGGGCGGCCCACCCGGGCGGCACCGTGGCCTACCGGGATCTGGGCGCCGACCCGCTGCCGCACCTGGACGCGGCCGGCGGGCTGGCGCGGATGATGCCGCCGGACCAGCACACGCCGGCTCAGCGCGAGTCCTGGGAGCTCAGCGAGCGGTTGGTCGACGAGGTGAAGCAGGCCGACGTGGTGCTGCTCGGGCTGCCGCTCTACAACTACGGCGCGCCCAGCAGCGTCAAGTCCTGGGTCGACCACCTGATCGTCCCCGGGCTGGCGTACGACCCGACGACGCAGGAGGGCCTGCTCGGCGACCGCGAGTTCGTGGTGCTCGCCACCCGAGGTGGCGGATACGGCGAGGGAGCCCCGCGCAACGGCTGGGACCACGCGGAGCCGTGGCTCCCGCACGGCCTGTCGCTGACCGGCCTGCAGCCACGTTTCATCAGTGCCGAGCTGACCCTGGCGCCGTCGGTGCCGGCGATGGCCGAGCTGATCCCGCTGCACGAGGCAAGCCTCGCGCAGGCCGAGAAGGAGATCGACAATCTCTGGCCGCCGGCCGGTGCCGCCCGCTGACTGTCGGTCGCCTCGTCGCGATGGAGGGTGGCGGTCCACACCGGACGGCCACCCTCCGGCCCGGGACATCCAGTTCTGTGCACCGGGTGGCTGAGGGCCGCAACCCGTCCGGATGAGTCGTGGCTGCCCTGACCCCATCGGTTTCGTCGCGGTCCGGTTTCGGATCATGGAGAAAACGCCTTACCGGGCAGCTTCCTGACCGAACCCTTGCTACGGTGTCCCGGCTTAGAGCTGTCAATGGGTGTCGCTGCCGGGACTTGTCGGCGCAGCGTCGTTGGCGCAGGCACGACGGGGAAAATCTTCAATACGGGCGGATTCGCCCTGGTGTGTTTCGTCGTTCACCCCGTCGCGTCCCCCGCAGGCCATCCCCGGCAGCTCGGAGCGCCTCGTAGTCGAACGACGGGAAACAATCAGTGGCTGAAGTGGCAACATCCGCAGGAGCCCGACGGCGATGGGCCGCCGGGGCCGTGGCGAGCCTCGCTCTCCTCGGCGTGGCGGCGTTCGTGCCCGCGACGGCAGCTCAGGCCGCCCCCGCGGGGGACGGCGTGTTCAACGCGGTGACCGGTGCCTCCCGCACCGGCCAAGAGAGCAAGCTGCGCAACCTCCACAAGGGAAAGCTCGTGCTTCCCGAGCCGGGTGCCAAGGGCCGACGGTTCCAGTCCGGCACCGGCGCGACTCCGAAGATCTTCGGGGGTAACCTCGCGAGCGCCTCGGAGTTCCCGTACATCGTCGGTGTCGTCACCACGCTCCAGTTCGAAGGTGTCTTCTACTGGTACTGGTGCACCGGCACGATCATCGCCCCCAACAAGGTGCTGACGGCCGCGCACTGCACCGCCGACGGTCCCGGCACCACCCGGGTCATCGCCGGCAACGACCGGCTGGTCGACAGCAACGGTCAGATCGTCGGCGGCAGCGGCTTCGTCGCCGAGGTCGGCTCGACCTGGACCCACCCGGGCTGGAACATCGCCCAGCAGTACGAGGACCCGGACGCCCCGATCCTGGACGACGTCTCGGTTCTCACGCTCAAGCAGAACCTGCCCAGCGAGTACAAGCCGGTGTCGCTGAGCGCCCAGGGCGACCAGAAGCCGTACGCGGCCGGCACCTCGGCCCAGATCGCCGGCTTCGGCATCACCTCGTCGGACGACGAGTTCCCCGACAGCCGGCTGCGTAAGGCCACTGTGGCGATGCGGTCGAACGCCGACTGCGCCGTGCCGGGGCTCTACGACGCCAACCGGATGATCTGCGCGGGCTCGGGCACGCCCTCCATGCCGAGCAGTGACACCTGCTCGGGTGACTCGGGTGGTCCGCTGCTCGTCAACGGGGTCCAGGTCGGCATCACCGACTGGGGCTTCCGGCCGTGTGGCTCGTACGCCGGCTACTACGAGCGGCTGAGCTACTACGCCAACACGATCAAGGCGGACCTGACGCGTCCGCCGCTGATCAACGCGGACTGGACCGGCGATGGTCACTCGGACCTGCTGACCCGTGACGGCGCTGGCAACCTCCGCCTGTACATGGGCAGTGGCTTCGCCAACGACGGTCTCGGCGGCTTCTACCTGAGCAAGCAGATCGGCAACGGCTGGGGCATCTACAGCCGGGTCTTCCGGGTCTACAACTGGAAGGGCGACAAGAAGCCCTCCATCATGGCGATGAAGCCCAACGGCGATCTGTTCCTCTACGACACCGACGGCAAGGGTGAATTCGTCGGCGGTGCGAAGAAGATCGGCACCGGGTGGCAGGGCTTCACCGCGCTCATGGTGACGAACAACTGGCTGGGCAACAACCGGCCGAGCCTGCTGGTGCGCAAGTCCAACGGCGACCTGATCCGCTACACCAGCAATGGTGCGGGCGGCTGGGAGAACCCGCTGGGCACCAAGATCGGCAACGGCTGGAACGGTTTCAACCTGTTCCTCACCCCTGGGGCCTGGAAGGGCGACGGGCGTGAGGTGCTGATCGGTCGCACCTCGACCGGCGACCTGAAGCTGTACCAGTCCGACAGCAAGGGCGGCTGGACCAACCCGCTGGGCACCAAGATCGGCAGCGGCTGGGGCGGCTTCAAGAACATCATCGTTCCGGGCGACTGGAGCGGCGACAACATGGTGGACATGCTGGGCGTCAACAGCAAGGGCGACATGCGGCTCTACACGACCAACGGCTACGGCCAGTGGATCGACGCGAGCGGCAAGGTCGTCGGCACCGGCTGGGGCGGCTTCAACCTGGTCTTCTGATCCGGTTGTTCCACCGGTAAACGAAACGGAAGGGCCCGCAACCAACCGGTTGCGGGCCCTTCCCATTGTCGCGCGATCAGACGATCGTCCAGGTGTCGCCGCTGCCCAGCAGACCGGCGAGCTGCTGCTCAGGGGTCTCGGTGACAGTCGCCTTGGCGGCCGCCAGCTGACCCTGCACCACGCTGTCGTAGGACGGCCGGTCCACCGAGCGGAACACCCCGATCGGGGTGTTGCGCAGGTCCAGGCCGGGCAGCCGGGACAGCGCGAAGGCGTACGCCGGGTCGGTCACCGTCGCGTCGTGCACGACGATCTCCTCCGGGCGCACCGAACTGGTGTCCCGAACCTCCAGGCCGAAGCCGCCCGGCGGGTGCACCACGCAGAACCGCCCGTCGGCGCCGAAGGTGATCGGCTGCCCGTGCTCCAGTCGGATCAGGTAGTCGTCCCGGGTGGACGGGTCCTTCAACTGGTCGAACGCCCCATCGTTGAAGATGTTGCAGTTCTGGTAGATCTCCACGAAGGCCGAGCCCTCGTGTTCCGCGGCGGCCCGCAGCACCGACTGCAGGTGCTTGCGGTCGGAGTCGATGGTCCGGCCGACGAAGCTGGCCTCCGCGCCGAGCGCGAGCGAGAGCGGGTTGAACGGAGCGTCCGCCGAGCCGGCCGGGGTGGACTTGGTGATCTTGCCGACCTCGGACGTCGGAGAATACTGGCCCTTGGTCAGACCGTAGATCCGGTTGTTGAACAGCAGGATCTTGAGGTTGACGTTGCGCCGCAGCGCGTGGATCAGGTGGTTGCCGCCGATGGAGAGCGCGTCGCCGTCGCCGGTGACCACCCAGACCGACAGGTCCGGCCGGGACACCGACAGGCCGGTCGCGATCGCCGGGGCCCGACCGTGGATCGAGTGCATCCCGTACGTGTTCATGTAGTACGGGAAGCGCGACGAGCAGCCGATCCCGGAGACGAAGACGGTGCGTTCCCGGGGGATGTTCAGCTCCGGCATGAACTGCTGGATGGCCGCCAGGATCGCGTAGTCACCGCAGCCGGGGCACCAGCGCACCTCCTGGTCGGACTTGAAGTCCTTCGCGGTGAGCTTGACGGCGACGGGCTCAGACATTCTTCAGCACCTCTTCCAGCGTCGTCTCCAGCTCGGCGGCCGTGAACGGAAGGCCGCGGACCTGGTTGTAGCTGATCGCGTCGACCAGGTAGCGGGCCCGGATGACGTGGGCGAGCTGGCCCAGGTTCATCTCCGGGATGACCACCTTGTCGTACGAGCGCAGCACCTCGCCGAGGTTGGCCGGCATCGGTGCCAGGTGCCGCAGGTGCGCCTGGGCGATGGAGAGGCCGCGCTGGCGTACGCCGCGGCACGCCGCGCCGATCGGCCCGTACGTCGAGCCCCAGCCGAGGACGAGCACCCGCGCGTCGCCGTCCGGGTCCTCCACCTCGATGTCCGGCACTCCGATCGTCTCGATCCGGGCGGCCCGGGTGCGCACCATGAAGTCGTGGTTGGCCGGGTCGTAGGAGATGTCCCCGGTCTTGTCGGCCTTCTCCAGGCCGCCGATCCGGTGCTCCAGACCCGCCGTGCCGGGGATCGCCCACGGCCGGGCCAGGGTCTCCGGGTCACGCAGGTAGGGCAGGAAGGTGGTGCCGTCCTCGCCGTTGGGCTCGGTGGCGAACTCGACCCGCAGGTCGGGCAGCGACTCCACGTCGGGCAGCAGCCAGGGCTCGGAGCCGTTGGCGACGTAGTTGTCGGACAGCAGGATCACCGGGGTGCGGTAGGTGAGCGCGATCCGGGCCGCTTCCAGCGCCGCGAAGAAGCAGTCCGACGGTGAGCGGGGCGCGATCACCGCGATCGGCGCCTCGCCGTGCCGACCGTAGAGCGCCATGTTGAGGTCGGCCTGCTCGGTCTTGGTCGGCATGCCGGTCGACGGGCCGGCGCGCTGCACGTCGACGATCACCAGCGGCAGCTCCAGCGCCACCGCGAGCGAGATCGTCTCGCTCTTGAGCGCCACGCCGGGGCCGCTGGTGGTGGTCACGCCGAGCGACCCGCCGTAGGAGGCGCCCAGTGCGGCGCCGACCGCGGCGATCTCGTCCTCGGCCTGCATGGTGAGGACACCGAAGCGCTTGTGCTTGCTCAGCTCGTGCAGGATGTCCGACGCGGGCGTGATCGGGTACGCGCCCAGGAAGACCGGCAGCCCGGAGCGGACGCCGGCGGCGACCAGCCCCAGCGAGAGGGCCGCGTTGCCGGTGATGTTGCGGTACGTACCCGGCTGCATCTTCGCCGGCTTGACCTCGTAGCGGACCGCGAAGTCCTCGGTGGTCTCGCCGAAGTTCCAGCCGGCCTTGAAGGCGGCGACGTTCGCGGCGACCAGCTCCGGACGGGCCGCGAACTTGCGCTCCAGGAAGCGCAGCGTCGACTCGAAGGGCCGGGAGTACATCCACGAGAGCAGGCCGAGCGCGAACATGTTCTTCGAGCGCTCAGCGTCCTTCTTGGACACCTGGTGGGCGGCGAGTGCGCCGACCGTCATCGAGGTCAGCGCCACCGGGTGCACCACGTAGCCGGCCAGCGAGTCGTCGTCCAGCGGGCTGGTCTGGTAGCCGACCTTGGCGAGGTTGCGCTTGGTGAACTCGTCGGTGTTGACGATGATGTCCGCGCCACGCGGCAGGTCGGCCAGGTTGGCCTTGAGCGCCGCCGGGTTCATCGCCACCAGCACGTTGGGCGCGTCACCCGGCGTGAGGATGTCGTAGTCGGCGAAGTGCACCTGGAAGCTCGACACACCCGGCAGGGTCCCGGCGGGAGCCCGGATCTCGGCGGGGAAGTTCGGCAGCGTGGAGATGTCGTTGCCGAGCTGCGCCGTCTCCGAGGTGAACCGGTCGCCGGTCAGCTGCATGCCGTCGCCGGAGTCGCCGGCGAACCGGATGACGACCCGGTCGAGTTGACGGATCTGCTTGGTCACTGTGCCACCTTCGTTCGCGACTGCGGGGCTTGCCCGGCCACGGAACCTCCTTGACGCAACGCTTCACCGCACCGCCCAGGCTGGTCCGGCCGCTGTCGTTCCTCACCTGAGAGCCTACGTCTAAGGGAGCCCTAACTATCGTTGGAGGTCCGCCGACTGGGACCAGGCAGCCGTGAAAAATGCCCACCTTTGCGGTATTAAGCCCCGCCCGCCGTAATTCAGATCACCCCCGGACGCGTCGACGACCCCGGCCGGGCGGGGCCGGGGTCGTCCGTCGATCAGTCGGCGGGGTTGGTGGCGGGCTCGGGCGGCGGGCCGCCGAACCGGCGGCGCAGCGAGGTCGTGGCCAGCATGAGGGCCAGCACCACCAACAGCGTGGAGACCACGATCAGGATGACAGCGGTGCGCTGCACCGAGGTCAACCCGCCGTCTCCGCTCGCGGCGCCGGCCGGCAGGACGCCCTGCGAGCCGGTCGGTGCGGGCGGGGAGACCACCGGCGTGGCCAGGGCGGCCGCCGCGGTGATCCGGAAGCTCATCTGCACCCGACGGGTCGGGCCGCTGCGGGGATCGAGTTGACCGATCACGGCACCGGACAACGGAGCCTCCCGCTGGGCCTGCGGTGTCGCCTCCACCGGCAGCCGCACCTCGGCGGTCGTGCCGGCCAGCACCATGCCGGCGTCACAGCGGGTACGCGACGGGTCGACCGCCACACAGCCGGACGGCGGGGTCGGCACCGTCACCCCGGCCGGCAGGACGACCTCGACCCGGCCGGCGGCGTCCACCGCGCCGGTGTTGCCCAGCCGGAGCGCGAGGGTGCCGGGGCTGCCGCTGATGTCGAAGGCCACCTCGTCGGCGGCGAGCGCGATCCCGGGCACCGGCGGACCGGGTGGGAAGAGCACCGCGAAGCCCTGGTCGTCGGTCGCCTCGCCGGCGACTCCCGGCGCGTCCGCGACGACCCGGACGGAGCCGCTGAGCGGCATCTGCTTCCACGCCGTGCCGGCGACCCGCAGGCGCAGCACCGTGCTGAACCGGACGCCCGCCTCCGCGGTCCAGGCCCCGCAGCGGTACGCACCACCACCGGTGGCGGCGCAGCCCTTGGTGCCGGCGTCGCTCAGCCCGGCGGGCAGCGTGTACGAGAGCCGGATCCGCTGCGTGGTGGTGCCGGTGTTCCGCACGGTGACCTGCAGGGTGGCCGCCGTGCGCGCCGCGTTCCAGTACGCCTCGCCGAGAGTGACGTCACCGGTGGTGACCTGCACTCCCAGCGGGCTCTGCGGTGGTGCCGCCGAAACCGGCGCGGACGGGTGGACCGGCGGAGCCGGGGGTGTCGCGGGAGCCGGCGGCGTTGGCGGGGCCGCAGGTGTCGGCGGCACCGGGGGAGCCGGGCTGGGCGGTCGGGTGGTGCCGCCCGGCGCGGGCGCGACGGTGGTCGGCACCGGCGGGACCTCCGGGGCGGTGGTCACCGGTGCCGGTGGCGTCGTCTCCGGTGGTGGCGCGGTGGTCTCCGGGGCCGGCTCGGTCGGCCCCGGTTCACCGCCCGGCTCCTCGGTCGGGGTGGGCTCCTGCGCCGGCGTGGTCGGGGGCCCGTCTCCCGGCTCGTCGACCGGGCCGGCCGAGCTGAGTACCGGTTCGGTGTCCGGTGTGGCCGCACTGGCGCCGGCCGGTCCCAGGACGAGCGCCGCGAACAGGCCGAGCGCGAGCGCCAGCACTGGCGTGCGGCGCCGCCCCTCCGCCCGGTTACCGGGCGGTGCCTTCACGCGGGCCATCTGTCCTCCGGTGCCATGGGTGGGTGTCCAATATTCGGTAAAAGTTGCCCCAGTGCACTAGTCCCATCCGGAAACAAATCCGTAACGTGTTGGGGGCAGCCCGTCCGGGGTGGGCGGTAGGCTGCCGACTGTGACCGGATACCTGGGCTCGTACGCGACGCTCGGGCTGCTGTTGCTCGCCAGCGTTCTCTTCTTCGTTACGGCGTTCTCCGCCAACCGGGTGTTACGCCCGACGCGTCCGGCCGACCCGCCGGGCAAGCGGGCCAGCTACGAGTGCGGGCTCGATCCGGTCGGCGCCGACTGGGCGCAGATGCAGATCCGTTACTACGTGTACGCCTACCTGTACGTGCTGTTCGCGGTCGAGGCGGTGTTCCTCTTCCCCTGGGCGGTGGTCTTCGACCGGCCGGGCTTCGGTCTGGTGACGGTGGTCGAGATGGCGGTGTTCGTGGCGGTGCTCGCGCTCGGCATCCTCTACGCCTGGCGCAGGAACATCCTCCGCTGGACCTGAGCGCACCGGCCTCCGGCGATCGTGTCGGCCCGACCGGCCGAACGAGGTCGGTTACGGCGACAACCGGTCAGGCGAGCCCTCGGCGGGTCGCGGTGGGCGGCCGGTCGCCCCGGATCGAGGCCACCATATCCAGCACCCGGCGGGTCGGGCCGACCTGGTGGGCACGGAAGACCCGGGCGCCCAGCCAGGCCGAGACCGCCGTCGCGGCGAGCGTCCCCTCCAGCCGTTCGGCCACCGGCAGCCCCAACGTCTCGCCGATGAAGTCCTTGTTGGAGAGCGCCACCAGCACCGGCCAGTCGGTGCCGGTCAGCTCGTCCAGCCGGCGGGTGATCTCCAACGAGTGCCGGGTGTTCTTGCCGAAGTCGTGCGCCGGGTCGATGAGAATGCCGTCGGGGCGTACCCCTGCCGCCACCGCGCGCTCGGCGAGCCCGGTCACCGTCGCGACCACGTCGGCGACCACGTCGGTGAAGGCGGCCCGGTGCGGCCTGGTCCGCGGCGTCAGGCCGCCGGCGTGCGAACAGACCAGGCCGGCGCCGGTCCGCGCGGCCACCCGCACCAGGGCCGGGTCGGCACCCGACCAGGTGTCGTTGAGCAGGTCGGCGCCGGCCGCCACGGCCTCCGTCGCCACCTCGGCACGCCAGGTGTCGATGGAGATCACCACCTGCGGAAACGCGGCCCGGACGGCGGCGATGGTGTCCACCGTGCGCCGGATCTCCTCGGCGACCCCAACCTCCGCGCCGGGGCCGGCCTTGACCCCGCCGATGTCGATGATGGCCGCGCCCTCGTCCACCGCGCGCTCCACGGCGCGGAGCGCGCTGTCGGCGGCGTAGGTGGCCCCTCGATCGAAGAAGGAGTCCGGCGTGCGGTTGATGATCGCCATCACCACCAGATCGCCGGGGGCGAACGTGTGCCCACCGAGCCGTAGCGCCCCGGCCATGCCCGCCTCCTGGAAGTTCGCGCCGTCGCCGCCGCGTCGGCCGGTCCCGACGCTAGTCGGTCGCCAGTGCGCGATTCCGGGCGGGCGTCGGCGTCGATCGTGATCGAGGCGGGTGGCGGGGTCGCTCCGGGCGGGCTGCCATGCCACGATCAGTACATGGGTCAGCTTCTGCTCCTCCTGGTCGTGGCGTTGACCGTCGCGGCGGTGATTTTCGGCGTGACGGTGCTGGTCAGCGGCCGTGATCCCGGCCTGGTGCCGGCCGAGCCGGATTCGCAGGCCGTGGCGCTGCCCGGCACCCGCCCGTTACGCGAATCCGACGTGGGGGCGGTCCGTTTCGACACCGGGCTGCGCGGGTACCGGATGGACCAGGTCGATCAGGCGATGCGCCGTGCCGCCTACGACATCGGCTACAAGTCCGAGCTGATCGGCGTACTGGAGTCGGAGGTCATCGCGTTGCGTGAGGGACGCACCGACGACGCGGACGCGCTGCGCCAGGCCCGCGAACAGTCCACCAGCAAGGTGGCGACCGCCGACGCGGCGGAGCCGACCGAGGCCACCCAGCCCGGTGAGACCGCCGAGCCGGGTGAGGACGGGCCGCTGACCGACGAGGCCGGCTCGGCCCCGGTCGGCTCGACGGCCCCCGGCCCGGTGCCCGCCGCCACCTCGTCCGCGGCGGACTCCGACGGGGTGGCGCCCGCCGTCGACGAGTCGGCCGATCGTGGGCAGACCGCCGCCGCGTCCGCCGACGGCACCGAGCAGCGCGACGCGGTGGTTCGGTCGGAGTCGGCGTGACCGATCCGGCGGGCGCTGACGATCTTCGGGAGGCGGCCCAGCCCGGCGCCGGCGAGGTGACCGCCACGGTGATCGTGGACGCCCCGGCGGAGCGGGTCTTCGCCGCGCTGCTCGCCTGGGAACGGCAGTCGGACTGGATCCCGTTCACCCGGGTCCGGGTGGTCGAGGGCGACGGGCGGGAGGGCAGCCGGATCGAGGCGGTGACCGCGCTCGGCCGGGCCACGCTGCGCGACGAGATGCGGGTGATCCGGGTCGACGAGCCGTACGAGATCGGCGTGGTGCACCACGGCCAGCTGCTGCGTGGCCCGGGGGTGCTGCGCTGCACCCAGCTGGGCCGGGACCGCACCCAGGTCGTCTGGCACGAGTGGTTCCACCTGCCGGGCGGGCGGGCCGGTCGACTGGCCTGGCCGGTGCTCTGGCCCGGCTCCAAGCTCGGCCTCACCCAGGCACTGAAGAGGTTTGCCCGTCTGGTCGAGCAGGGCCGGCTGCCCTGACTGTGCGGCGCGGTGCCGGTTGCCAGCCCGGTGCCCGGAAGAGATACCCGGCGCGCTGCCGCCAGCCCGCCGCGGCGCGCAGGTCGCGGGCGATCGAGGCGTACTCGTGGAAGGCCACCCGGACCGGGTTGTAGCTGCCGACGTTCTTGGTCAGGCCGTACACGCAGCGCTCCCGTTCCGGCGCGAACGACCTGAAGAGCCGGTCCCAGACGATGAGGATGCCGCCGAAGTTGCGGTCCAGGTAGCTGCCCTGTGACGCGTGGTGCACCCGGTGGTGCGACGGGGTGTTGAACACGGCCTCGTACCAGCGCGGCATCTTGTCGATCCGTTCGGTGTGGATCCAGAACTGGTAGAGCAGGTTGACCGAGCCGCAGAACGCGAGCACGGCCGGATGGACGCCGGCCACGATCAGCGGGAGGTAGAACACCCAGCTGGTGAGGCCGGTCCACGGCTGGCGCAGTGCGGTGGAGAGGTTGAACCGCTGCGACGAGTGGTGCACCACGTGGGAGGCCCAGAGGATGCGGATCACGTGGTGGCTGCGGTGCGACCAGTAGTAGCAGAAGTCCTGCGCGAGCAGGATCAGCGGCCAGGTCCACCAGAGTTCGGCGACCCGCAGTGGGGTGAGTGCGTAGAGCAGCGCGTACGCGGCGGCGATCGGCACCTTCCAGAGCAGGTCGGCGACGAGGCTGCCCAGCCCCATCGTCACGCTGGTGGCGGTGTCGGCGCCGCCGTAACCGACCTCGTCGTCGTCGCGGTGCAGCAGGTAGGAGACCCGTTCCAGCACGATGAGCAGCACGAAGGCCGGGATCGACCAGGCGATGATGTCCGGGAATTCCTTCACCGTGGCCTCCGCTCGCCGTCACCGGTCGGGGCGCACCGTCGGGTGGCCTCGACCTACCGGTCGGTAACAAGCACGATAGGCAGCCGGACGGCCGGTGGCAATGGGGTGTCGGACCGATGCCCTAGCGTGTACGAGGTGACTGACCTGGTGATCGGCGCGGACGGGCTGGCTCGCTGCGCCTGGGGGTCGAGCACCCCCGACTACGCCGTCTACCACGACACCGAGTGGGGGCGTCCGCTGCACGGCGACGACGCGCTCTACGAGCGGATGACGCTGGAGGCGTTCCAGTCCGGGTTGTCCTGGCTGACCATCCTGCGCAAGCGTCCGGCGTTCCGGCTGGCCTTCGACGAGTTCCACCTCCCGACCGTCGCCGGCTACGGTGACGCCGACGTGACCCGGCTGCTCGCCGACGCCGGCATCGTCCGCAACCGGGCCAAGATCGAGGCGGCGATCGCCAACGCCCGCGCCGCCCTGGAGCTGCCCGAGGGCTTGTCCGCGCTGCTCTGGTCCTTCGCGCCGGAGCCCCGCCCGGCCCGCCCGGCCTCGTTCGCCGAGCTCGCGCCGATCACCCCGGAGTCGACGGCGATGGCCAAGGCCCTCAAGAAGCGCGGCTTCCGGTTCGTCGGCCCCACCACCGCGTACGCACTGATGCAGGCCACCGGAATGGTCGACGATCACATCGTCGGCTGTCACGTCACCGTCGCACCGGCGGCGTGATGAGATGGCAGACATGACGACCGAGACCGCGTACCGGGCCGGTGCGGCCGGCAACGCCGACGGGGTGGGCACCTGGGCCGTGCTGCTGCCCGCCGAGCGGTACGACGCCGAGCGGCTCGTGCACCACGACACGCTGGAGTTGACCGGGCTGACCGACGTCGTCCGGCCGGGGCCGGGAGACCAGGTGGCCGTGCTTGTCGACGCGCCGCCCCGGCTGGTGGCCCTCGGTCGGGTCACCGCGCCGGGTCAACGCCACCGCGAGGACCCGGACGACCCGCAGTCACCGACCGAGCCGGGGACGCTCGTCGTCGCGTACACCCGACGGGCCTTCGACGAGCCGGTGCCGGCCGACCTGCTGACCCTCGACGGGCCGCTCACCGCACTGGAGCCGGCGGCCTTCCGGGCGTTGACCGACCAGCTCGGCCCGCCCCCGGCGCGGCGCACCTGGCTGGTCAGCCTCGACCTGCCGATCGAGGCCGGCACGCCCGCCGAGGCGGTCCGACTGTTCTGGTCCTACGTGCAGGAGCTGGGGCCGCGGGAGCTGCCCGCCTTCGTCTCGCCGGCCGGTGACGAGCTGGCCATGCAGGCGTTCGTGCTGGGCGAGCAGGCCAACCAGGACCCGGAAGAGGACGACTAGCGGGGCGGGTCAGCGTCCCTCGAAGACCGGCTTCTGCTTGGCGACGAACGCGAGCGTGGCCGCCCGGTGGTCGGCCGTGGCACCGCAGATCGACTGGGCCTGCGCCTCGGCGGCGAGGGCGTCGGCGAGAGTGCCGGCATCGGCGATGGAGAGTTGCCGCTTGATCGCCCCGTACGCGACGGTCGGGCCGGCGGCGAGTCGGGCGGCCAGTTCCTGGGCGACGGGCAGCACCTGCTCGTCGTCGTCCGTCAACCGGTTGAGCAGACCCAGCCGGCAGGCCTCCTCGGCGCGGACCGGCTCGGCCAGCATCAGCAGCTCCACCGCCTTGGCGTGGCCGACCAGTCGGGGCAGCGTCCAGGACGCGCCGGTGTCGGCGGCCAGACCGACCTTGGCGAAGGCCATCAGGAAACTGGTGGTCGGACCACCGATGCGGATGTCGGCCAGGAACGCCAGCGACGCGCCCGCCCCGGCGGCCATCCCACGGACGGCGGCGATCACCGGCTTGGGCAGGTTGGCGAGCCGGGCGGCGATCGGGTTGTAGTGCGCCCGAACGGTGCCCAGCGGGTCGGCGGAGCTGTTCTCCAGCGTCGACACGTGCTCGCGCAGGTCCTGGCCGGCGCTGAACGACCCGCCCGCCCCGGCCAGGACGACCGCCCGGCAGGACCTGTCGGTCTCCAACTGCGCCAGCGTGTCCCGCAGCGCCTCCTTGAGCGCCACGTCGAGCGCGTTCATCGCGTTCGGCCGGTTCAGCGTGAGGGTGACGACGGAGTCGGTCCGGTCGACCAGCAGCGGCTCGGTCACGTGTCTAACGACCCTTCTGTCGGACGATGCGGTTGCCGGCGTCGAGGCACTGTTCGACGTACCGGTCGGCGGCCGGCCGCAGGCGGGCGGCGTGCCGGTCGAAGAAACTGGCCGCGGCGGTGCCAGGCCACCGCTCGGGCAGCAGCGCCGGGGGCAGCTGCGGGTCCTGGAAGAGGAACGTACGCCACGCGTGCACGAGGCGGAACCGCGCCGCGTACGCCTCCTCGTCGGTGCTGCGCACGGTGATCTGGGCGAGCAGCGGGCGCTGGTCGGCGACGAACCGTTCGTACGCGTGGCCGATCTCGGTCAGGTTCCACGCTCGTCGGACCACGCCCATCGCGCCGGGGGTGCCGGAGAAGTGCGAGGCGGTGAACCGCTCGAACCGGATGCCCGTCTCGGCGAGGAGCAGGTCGACATCCTCGGCGGGGCGGGTGGCGACCCAGGTCTGCTCGTCGAGCGTCCCGTAGCCGAGGAAGCTCAGGTTGGCGGCGAGCCGCTGACGGTCACGTCGGGAGCCCGGGGCCTCCAACACCAGCAGATCGAACCGGCCGTCCCAGGTGACCCGGCCGGTCCGGTAGATCCGGGCGGCTGCCTCGTCGAGTCGCCGGGCGGCTTTCGGTGTGATCGAATATCCCGGCCCGGAGACCAACCGGAGTGGCTCGAGCCAACCCTGGCGCACCATCCGGGACACGGCGGTGCGAACTGCCGGCGGCGCGATTCCCAGCGGCGCCAGCAGCTTGACCAGGGCAGCAACCGGTGCCCGGCCACCCCTGGGACGGAGGTGGTCGCCGTACAGGTCGAAGAGTGCCGACCGTGCCTGCATGACCGCACATTGTGACAGGCCTTCTCAAGATAAGCTAGATGCTGTTACATCAATGCTGCTCCGGTTTGGGTCCGGCGGTGTTCATCAGGGAAAATCGTTTGTCGACACCCCCGTGACCGTTGCGGGTGGTCGTGACGAAGTGGCTGTGGGGCAACCCACCGACCCTGGTGTAGGTCTGAGGGGAGACAACATGGCGGCGATGAAGCCGCGGACGGGCGACGGTCCGCTGGAAGTCACCAAGGAGGGGCGGGGCATCGTCATGCGGGTCCCGCTGGAGGGCGGTGGCCGGCTCGTCGTCGAGATGACTCCCGACGAGGCCAACGCGCTCGGTGACGCACTGAAGGCAGCGGCCGGCTGAGTAAGGAGTGCTCCGGGCGGCGTGAGCCGCCCGGACCGTTCTTCGGACCCTGAGCCACCGGAATCGCCGGTGGCTCAGGGTCTTCAACGCTGCGGGCAGGTGGGTTCGCTTCCGGTCCGCGACATTTCCTGGAGGTACGGTTCCGCGTGCTCGCCATCCGTCTGATCGCCGAGCCGGACCGGCTCGACGCTCTCGTCCTGCCTGTCCGACCCGCCGACTCGACGGCGGGCGGTGACACCTCGGCCGCGCCCCTGTCGACCGCCGTGGCACCCCCGGACGGCACCGCCGAGGAGGCCGCCGCGCTGGCGTCAGCGGCCCGACTGACGGGTCGAGCCGGTGAGATCCACACGCAGCTGCGCCCCGGGCGTACCCCCGGCCGGCTGGTGCTGCTCGGCATCGGTGACGGGAACGAGGCGGCCTGGCGGACGGCCGGCGCGACAACGGCCCGCGCCGCCTCGGCTGAGACGCATATCACCATCGCACTGCCGGCCGAGGTGACCCAGGCCGCCGTGCGCGGACTGGCCGAGGGTCTGCTGCTCGCCGCGTACCGGTTCCGGCTCACCGAGGCCGGCGACCGACCGGCGCTCACCGGCGTCGACCTGCTGCTCACCGATCCGACCCGGTACGAGGACAGCGTCGCCACGGCCCGGACCACCGCCGCGATGACCCATCTCGCCCGGGACCTGACCAACACCCCGTCCTCGGTGAAGACCCCGCAGTGGTTCGCCGACCAGGTGGCCTCCGCCGCGGCCGATCTTCCGGATCTGCGGTTGCGGGTCCGTGGACCGGCCGAGCTGACCACCGAGGGCTTCGGCGGGATCCTCGCCGTCGGCGGTGGCTCCGCCAGCGGACCCCGGCTCGTCGAACTGGACTGGCACCCCGCCAACGCGCGTACCCACGTGGTGCTGATCGGCAAGGGCATCACCTTCGACACCGGCGGCATCTCGATCAAGCCGGTCGCGTCGATGAAGCTGATGCGCAAGGACATGGCCGGCGCGGCCGCTGTCGTCGCCGCCACTCTGGGCGCCGCCGCGCTGCGGCTGCCGGTCCGGGTCACCACGTTGGCCCCGCTCGCCGAGAACATGGTCAGCGGCTCGGCGTTCCGCCCCGGGGACGTCATCCGGCACTACGGCGGCACGACCAGCGAGACGACCAACTCCGACGCCGAGGGTCGACTGGTCCTCGCCGACGCGCTGGCGTACGCGGTGCAGCAGCTCAAACCGGACCTGCTGCTCGACCTGGCCACGCTCACCGGCGCGAACTCGGTGGCGCTGGGCAAGCGCACCGCCGCCCTGTACAGCGAGAACGACGAACTGGCTGCCGGCGTGCTGGCGGCGGTCGAGGCGGCCGGCGAGTCGGCGTGGCGGATGCCGCTGCACACCGACTACGTCGAGTACCTCGGCAGCGAGATCGCCGACCTGTACAGCGCACCGGCACAGGGCGCCGGCTCGGTGCTGGCCGCGCTCTACCTGCGCGAGTTCACCGGCGAGCTCCGCGACCGCTGGCTGCACCTGGACATGTCGGCCCCGTCCTGGGCCGACGGCGACCAGGCCGAGGTCAGCCGCGGCGCCACCGGCTGGGGCGTCCGGTCGCTGCTGCGTTGGCTCGCCGACGTCAACTAGGGCGCGGGGTCGGAGCCTCGGCTCGACCCGGCACCGGCCTCGGTCAGCACTTCACCGCAGCGAGCAGCCCGTGCCCGACCGCAAGCAACGCGGGGATCCAGTGCTCCGACTCCCGGACCGCCTTGATCGTCTCGCGGACCGTCACCGTCTCCGCGTCCCGGGCGGCCGGGTCGCCGATCCGGTCGCTGGCCAGCACGCCGTTGAGCGCCAGCACGCCCCCCGGCCGCAACAGCCGCAGCGCCGCCTCCACGCAGGCGTGGAAGCCGGTCGCCTCCGCGTCCACGAAGACCAGGTCGTACGCGCCGTCGGCGAGCCGGGGCAGCACGTCCAGCGCGCGACCGGTGATGATCCGCGTACGCCCGGCCGCGAAGCCCGCCTCGGCGAAGATCCGCCGGGCGATCCGCTGGTGCTCCACCTCGACGTCGATCGTGGTGAGCACGCCGTCGGCACGCATGCCGCGCAGCAACCAGACGCCGCTCACCCCGGTACCGGTGCCGATCTCCACCACCGCACGGGCATTGCCGGCGGCGGCCAGCAGCCGCAACGCCGCTCCCGCGCCGGGGGTGACCGCGTCGAGGCCCACTTCCCGGGCCAGGCTACGGGCGGTACGCAGGACGAGATCCTCGGTGACGTACGACTCCGCGAACTGCTGAGCGTGCGTCGTCGAACTGCCGGAACCGGCGACCGTGGCGATGGGGCACCTCCGGGGGCGGTGCGTGGTGCGGGGGCGGGTTGGCACTGTGAGCGTAGAGGCGACGGTCGTGGGGCGCAGCCGCGCCTCCGCCGGAAGCGATCACCGGGGCAACCGCTGACTGCACCGCGTCCATCCGTGCAATCCTGGAGGCGGTATCCCGTCAGTCGCGGTCAGACCGGCCCGTGGCCGGGCGAGGCGGCGCGGGATCCGGGGACGGACTGGGAGGCACCGACGTGACCGACGGCTGGGACTGGCGCCGGGGCGGTGAGACTCCGGATCCGGCGCGACCGCCCGGGGCAGGAGCCCCGCCGGTGGGGCCGACCATGCCGGGGGCTGACCGCGCGCCCTTCGCCTCGCCGGCTGGCGGGCCGGCACCGGGCTGGCCGGCGGCTCCCGTGGGGCCGGCACCGGGCTGGCCGGCGGCTCCCGTGGGGCCGGCGTCCTCTGCTGGACCGGCTTCGGGCTGGCCGGCCTCTCCTGCGGGGCCGGCGTCCTCGGTCGGAACGGCACCGGGCTGGCCGGCTGCGGGCGGGCCCAACCCGGCCGACGCGTCGCCCTGGTGGTCCGACGCCCTCGCCGATCCGTGGCGCGACCCGGCGGCACCGACAGCTGTGGTGGTGCCCGGGATGGTCGCCCCCGGCACCGAGCCCGAGCCGGTCACCGACCCTGATGCGCCGGGCCGGCCGACGCTGCGCCAGCTGCTGCTCATTCCCGTGATCACCGCGCTCCTGGCCGGCACCCTCGGCGGTGCGCTGGGCTACGCGTTCGCGGTACGCGGCGGCGCCGGTGCCGCGGTTCTCGGTGGTGCGCCCGCCGAAGTGCCGGCACTGGCGCAGCGCAAACCGGAGTCGCTGGCCGGGGTCGCCGAACGGGTCCTGCCCAGCGTGGTGACCGTACGGGTGAGCAGCCTCGGCGGGACCAGCGAGGGCTCCGGGTTCATCGCCACCGCCGACGGCCATGTGATCACGAACGACCACGTGGTGGCCGGCGGCACGGGCAAGGCCTCGGTGGTCTTCAACGACGGCAGCACCGCGCCGGCGACCATCGTGGGGCAGGACGCGGAGTCGGACATCGCCGTGATCAAGGTGAGTCGTCCCGGGTTGCGACCCGTGGAGTTCGGCGACTCCGACGCGCTGGCGGTCGGCGACCCCGTGCTCGCCATCGGTTCGCCGTTGTCGCTGGCCAACACGGTGACCGCCGGCATCGTGAGCGCCCTGGACCGGACGATGCAGGCCGGCGAGCCGGGCGGCCCGGTGCGTTACTACGCCGCCATCCAGACCGACGCCGCCGTCAACCACGGCAACTCGGGCGGCCCACTCGTCGACGGCGCGGGCCGGGTGGTCGGGGTGAACTCCACCATCAAGTCACTCGTCGCCGAGGGGCAGGAGGCGGGCAACATCGGGCTCGCCTTCGCCATCCCGATCAACCAGGCCAAGCGGGTGACCCAGGACATCATCGGCACCGGCAAGGCCCGCCGTACGGTGATCGGCGCACGGGCGGACGGCCCGACCGGGGTCGTCGGGGGTGGCCTGCGGCTGGCCGAGGTGGAGCCGTCCGGCCCAGCGGACGGTGCCGGGTTGAAGGTCGGCGACGTGATCCTCAAGATCAACGGACGGCCGATGACCGAGCCGACGGACCTGACCGCGTTGGTCCGCAAGTACGCGCCGGGCTCGGTCGTGACGGTCGAGTATCGGCGGGGCTCCGCCCGTCAGAACACCTCGGTAACTCTCGCCGCTGATGCGAAGTGAATAGCGGCGGACCCCTTGCCCGAAAGCCGCCTGGCGTGCGTAGTCTTGCTGCTGACGCCGAGAGGAGGCCCGCGGGATGCTCGACAACCTGAACTGGTGGGAGATCGGTGCGCTGCTGCTCCTGGCTCTGCTGATCTTCGGCGACCGGCTCCCCGCCGTGATCACCGACGGCCTGCGGTTGGTGCGCAACCTGCGCAACATGGCCCGCAACGCCACCGGAGACCTGAGCCGTGAGCTGGGCACCGACATCCAGCTGGAAGACCTGCACCCGAAGGCGTTCATCCGCAAGCACCTCCTCAGCGAGGAGGACGAGGCGGCCATCCGCAAGCCGCTGCAGGGCGTTTACGACAACCTGCGCGCGGACGTCAGCGGCGTGCACGACGACCTGAAGGACGTGGCGAACGCCGCCGACCTGCGGTCCGACGGGGCCCGCTCCGGCACGGCCACCAGCAACCCCACCGCGCCGGCCCCCCGCGTCAGCTACGACGACGCCACCTGACCTGATCCGGCCGGCTGGCGCCCGCCTGGCCCCGAGCTTGCTCTGATCAACTCGGTTTTCAGGAAGTCGGCCCGTCAACCGGCGCCGGATACCGCGACTTCCGGAAAGCCGAGTCGATCACGCCCGCCGGCTGCCCCGGCTGCCAGCTCCGTGGAGACGACTCAGCCCGCCGGCCAACAGCGGCCGACGGGCTGGCGGTGTTCGTTGTCGGTCAGCGACCGGCGGGCTTGAGGCCGAGGGGCTTGCCGAGCAGCGACTCGCGGCGCACGGCGAGCCGGTCGGCGATCGCGCCGAGTGCCTGCGCGGCCGGGGACTCCGGCTCGGCCAGCACGACCGGGTTGCCGGCGTCGCCGGCCTCGCGGACCCGGGTGTCCAGGGGAATCTGACCGAGCAGCGGCACCTGTGCGCCGATGGTCCGGCTCAGCGACTCGGACACCGCCGCACCACCACCGGCACCGAAGACCTCCATCCGGGAACCGTCCGGCAGCTCCAGCCAGGACATGTTCTCGATGACGCCGACCACCCGCTGGTGGGTCTGCAGGGCGATCGCCCCGGCCCGTTCCGCCACCTCGGCGGCGGCGGTCTGCGGGGTGGTGACGATCAGGATCTCCGAATTGGGCAGCAGCTGGGCCAACGAGATGGCCACGTCACCGGT
The DNA here is from genome assembly GCF_029809455.1 of Micromonospora sp. DH14. Taxonomy (NCBI): domain Bacteria; kingdom Bacillati; phylum Actinomycetota; class Actinomycetes; order Micromonosporales; family Micromonosporaceae; genus Micromonospora; species Micromonospora sp. DH14. The sequence goes on from NZ_JARVKT010000001.1 coordinate 568,924, forward strand.
GCCCGGCGGCAGGTCGAGCAGGAGCACGTCCAGGTCGCCCCAGTAGACGTCGGCCAGGAACTGCTGCAGCGCCCGGTGCAGCATCGGGCCGCGCCACACGACGGCGGCGTTGCCGGACGTGAACATGCCGATGGAGATGACCTTCACGCCGTGCGACTGCGGCGGCATGATCATGTCTTCGACCCGGGTGGGTCGGCCGTCCGCACCGAGCATCCGGGGCACCGAGTGGCCGTAGATGTCCGCGTCGACCACCCCGACCGAGAGCCCCCGGGCGGCGAGCGCCGCCGCCAGGTTGACAGTCACGCTGGACTTGCCGACGCCACCCTTGCCGCTGGCCACCGCGTACACGCGGGTGCGCGAGCCGGGCTGGGCGAACGGGATGACCGGCTCCTCGGTGGCGCCGCCGCCGCGCAGCTGCGACTGCAACGACTGCCGCTGCTCCGGGGTCATCACACCGAAGTCGATCTCCACACCGGTGACGCCGGGCACCGCGGCGACGGCGGCGGTGATGTCGGTCCGCAGCTTGTCCTTCAGCGGGCAGCCGGCGACGGTGAGCAGCAGTTCGACGCGTACGACACCGCTGGCACCGATCGTGGCGGAGCGGACCATGCCCAGCTCGGTGATGGGCCGGCGGATCTCCGGGTCGTTGACGGTGGCCAGGGCGGCCTGGATCGCGTCCTCGACGGTGCTCACGGGTGCTGACATGCCCGCAATGCTACGTCGCGGGGCATCCGTTGCCGCCGCTGCCCGGGGCGGTGTGAGCCAATCGATGACCCGCCGGTCAGCCCTCCGACCGGCGTGGGGCGGTGCCGTCCGGCCGGGCGTCCCGGGTGAGGTCGCCGTCCAGGTCGTCGCGGGGTTCGTCCAGGCCGACACCGTCGCTCGGGCGGGGGCCACGCCGCTCCTGCCGGTTGTCCTTCTCCTGCTGGCGGCGTTCCAGTCGCTGCCGACGTTGGCCCATCTCGTCCAGCTCCTCGGCCAGCCGGGCCAGCTCGGAGCGGAGGAAGTCGCGGGTGGCGACCTCACCCAGGGCGATCCGCAGGGCCGCGATCTCCCGGGCCAGGTACTCGGTGTCCGCCTTCTGCGCGGTGGCCCGCCGCCGGTCCTCCTCCAGGGCCACCCGGTCCCGGTCGGCCTGCCGGTTCTGGGCCAGCAGGATCAGCGGAGCCGCGTAGCTGGCCTGCAACGACAGCACCAGGGTCAGGAAGGTGAAGGTGTACGGGTCGAAGCGCAGGTTCGCCGGGGCCAACGTGTTCCAGACGAACCAGATCGTGATCACCACGGTCATCACGACGATGAAGTTCGCCGTGCCCATGCCCCGGGCGATGCCCTCGGACCACCGGCCGAACGCCTCCGCGTCGAACCGGGGCAGCTTGACACCCCGGGGCTCGCGTGGCTGGTCGAGACGCTCCGTCCGCCGCTGGTCAGCCATCAGTGCCGTCCAGCGCGGTGTCGGTGCCGCCCGAGGCGGTCAGCGCGTCACGGTCCCGCCAGTCGCGGGGTAGCGAGTGGTCCAGCACGTCGTCCACCGTCACGGCGCCGACCAGCCGGTTGTTGCGGTCGATCACCGGCATGGCGACCAGGTCGTAGGTGGCCATCCGACGGGTGATCTCCGGCAGCGGGGTGGTGGGACGGAGCGGGTCGATGTCGTTGACCACCACCTTGCCCAGCAGATCGGCCGGCGGTTCGCGCAGCAGCGCCTGGAAGTGCACCATGCCCAGGTAGCGGCCGGTCGGGGTGTTCTGCGGCGCCCGGGTCACGAAGACCTGCGCGGCGACGGCGGGGGAGAGCTGGGGCTCCCGGATCCGGGCCAGCGCCTCGGCGACGGTGGCGTCCGGCGGCAGGATGACCGGCTCCGAGGTCATCACACTGCCCGCCGTGCCAGGGGTGTACTTCAGCAGCTGACGCACGGGGTCGGCCTCGTCCGGCTCCATCAGGTCCAAGAGCACGTCCTGCTCGGGTGGGGGCAGTTCGTTGAGCAGGTCTGCGGCGTCGTCCGGGTCCATCTCCTCCAGGACGTCGGCGGCCCGCTCCCGGTCGAGGGCGGCGAGGATCTCCACCTGGTCGTGCTCGGGCAGTTCGCTGAGCACGTCGGCCAGTCGCTCGTCGTTCAACGCGGCCGCGACCTCGTTGCGCCGCGCGTCGGGCAGGTCCTGCAACGCGTTGGCCAGGTCGGCGGGGCGCATGTCCTCCAGTACGGCGAGCAGGTTCGCCGTACCCCGGTTGTCGGCGATGCCGCTGAGCCCGCGCACCCGGTCCCACTCGACCTGGTGCAGGTGGCCGCGGCGGCTGAGCCGACCGGTCTGCTCGCGGACGGCGACGCGGGTCAGTGACCACTCGCCACCTCTGGTGCACTCCATGGCGACGTCCACGACTGCGCCCGGCTGGCCGCCCGGGTCCAGTTGCACCCGCCGGTCGAGCAGTTCCTGGAGCACCAGCAGCTCGTTCGGTCGCTTCTCGAAGCGGCGCAGGTTGAGGGTGCCGGAGCCGAGCACGACGGCGTCCGCGTCGATGGAGGTGATCCGGTTGATGGACAGGAAGATCCGACGACGCATCGGCATCTCGGCGACCAGCCCCACCACCTCCGGTGGACGCTTGGTCGCCCGGAGCCGTGCCACGGCGTCACGGACCCGGCCCACCTGGTCACCGTTCGGGTCGAAGACGGCGACTCCGGCGAGACGGGCGATGTAGACCCGGGTCGGCGTGCTCACGCGCACCAGCCTAAGCGCCTACTGTTTATCAACATGTCGACCTTGGCCTACGAGATCGTGGACGTCTTCACCGATCGCCCCTTCGCCGGCAACCCGCTGGCGGTGGTGTTCGGCGCGGAGGCGCTGGCCACCGAGCAGATGCAGGCGCTCGCGCTGGAGTTCAACCTTTCCGAGACGGTGTTCGTGCTGCCACCGACCCAGGTCGGCGTCACCTACCGCGCCAGGATCTTCACCCCGGTGGAGGAGCTGCCGTTCGCCGGGCACCCCAGCGTCGGCGCGGCGGTCACCGCGTGCCGGCGGGGGATGTTCGGTGTGGGGCAGGTCACCCAGGAGTGCGGGGCCGGTGTGCTGCCGATCGAGGTGACCGCGTCCGGGGCGACGTTGACCGGTGGCACCCCGACCCTCGGGCCGGAGCTGGATCCGGAGCCGTTGCTGGAGATCGCCGGGCTGGCCGCCGAGGACCACATCGGGCCCGCCCCCCGGGTGGCCGGCTGCGGGCTGGAGTTTCCGTACCTGCCGGTGCGGCCGGAGTCGGTGGCCCGCGCCCGGGTGAACCCGGCGGCGGCGGAGCGGTACGGGGTGTCGCACGTCAGCGTCTTCTCCTGGGACGCGGCAGCGCAAACCGCGCACGCCCGGGTCTTCGTGCCGGGGATGGGCGTTCCGGAGGACCCGGCGACCGGTTCGGCGGCGCTCGGCCTGGGTGTCTGGCTGGTGGCGAGTGGTCTGCTGCCCGGCGAGGGGCGGTCGGAGTACGCGGTCCGTCAGGGCGTGGAGATGAACCGCCCGTCCGCGTTGGCCTGCACGGTCACCGCGGCGGACGGCGCGGCGGTCGGTGCGACGGTCACCGGTCAGGTGATGCCGGTGGCCCGCGGCGAGATCGCCGTGCCGCCGTTCGTGGGCTGAGCGCGGGCGCCGATGCGGGAGGATGCGGGTGTGACGGACAAGGACGCCCCCGGGGGCACCCCACTGGTCGACGAGGCGATGAAGAAGGCCGCCGTGGCCTGGGTCAGCGTTGCCGGTGGGCCGGCGCTCGCGCTCTGGTGCGCCCCGCTGGAGGGCGCGCTCCTGGTTGTCAGCGGGCCGGGTGAGCAGGCCGCGCTGGGTCTGGCCGACGCGACCGAGGCCCAGGTCACCCTGCGCGGCGACCACGGCGGTCGGATCGTCACCTGGCCGGCCCGGGTGAGCCGGTTGCAGCCGGGCACCGAGGCGTGGGACACCACCGCCCCGCTGGTGGCGGCGAAGCGCCTCAACGCGCCCGGACCGACCGCCGACCTGGTGGCCCGCTGGGCCGCCGACGGTTGCGCGGTGAACCGCCTCGTCCCGGCCGGTACGCCGCTGGCCGGCGCGGAGTTGCCGGCCGACGCGCAGGCCGAGCCGCCCCGGGCGACTCCGGCGGTGCGGGCCACCCGTAAGCCGTTCCGGCTGCACCGGGTCCGCCGCCGCTGATCAACGGATCAGTCCGCCCGACCGCCGACGCCCGCCACCGCCGCGTCGGGGTCGACGAGGGCGAGCACCTCACCCAGGGTTCCGAGGGTCGGGCCGCGCCAGTCCCGGTCGGCGTTGAACACCATGTGGGTGGCCAGATCCGGTGCGGCGAGCCGGACGGCTGTCATCCCGGCCCGCTCGGCGCCGGTCAACTCCTGGCTGCCACCGTCGCCGACGTAGAGACAGTCGCCCGGGGTGAGCCCGAGCCGCTGGCAGGCGGTCAGGTAGAGCGTCGGATCCGGTTTGCACCGCCCGACCTGCACCGAGAAGACCTGTACGTCGAGCAGCGGGGCGACCGCCAACTGGGGCAGGAAGGCCGGCAGTTCGTGCGTACAGTCGCTGATCACGCCGGTGCGCAGGCCGCGTTGGCGCAGGGCCGCCAGCACCGGCACCGCGTCGGCCCGCAGCCAGGTGTCCGCGCGGACCGCCAGGTGCCGGGACGCCACCGCCGCCCGCACCGCCTGGTCACTGGGGTGTACGCCGACCTGGGCGCACACCCAGCGCAGGGTCGCCTCCGCGTTGCCGAACCGGCCACTGGCCCGCTCGTAGTAGGTGCGGTTCAGCACCTCTGACAACGCGTCGGTGGGGCACCCGAGCAGCTCGGCGGTGCCGGCGTGCGCGGCACCGCGTTGCACCGAACGGGTCAGGGTGCCGAAGAAGTCGAACAGCACCGCCTGGTAGCTGGACATGGGGGAACGCCTCCGGGCGGTCGAGGGTCGCCGGCGCGGACCCGCGTGATCGTAACGGAGTGATGACCCTCCGTGGCGACCGTCATACGTGTGAGGATTACGTCCCGTGCCCCCATCTTCACCTCGACCGTCAGTGGATCCGTTGACCACCGGCGCGGTCGGACTGGCAGTGGTCGCCGTGTCGTCGTCAGCGCCGCTGATCGCGTACGCCGCTGCCCCCGCCCTGGCCATCGCGTTCTGGCGCAACCTGCTCGCGGTGGCCGTCCTGAGCCCTGTCGCGCTGGCCGGCGTCGCGCCGAGTTCCGTCGGTTGACGGTGGGCGCGGGCCGACGGGAGGGACTGTTCTGCGTGCTGTCCGGGGTCGCGCTGGCCGGGCACTTCGCGACCTGGGTGCCGAGCGCCCAGCTCACCACGGTCGCCACGTCCACCGCGCTGGTCGCCACCCAGCCGGTCTGGCAGGGGCTGATCGCCCGCGCCCAGGGGCGACCGCTGCCCCGGGTGGTGTGGATCGGCATCGCGGTGGCGGTCGGCGGCGCGGCGATCGCCACCGGTGTGGACGTGGGCGTCTCCGGCCGGGCCGTCCTCGGTGACGTGCTGGCGCTGATCGGCGCCATGTTCGCCGCCGTCTACACCGCCTTCGGCGAACGGGCCCGGGTCAGCATCAGCACCACCACCTACACCACCATCTGCTACGGGATCTGCGCGCTGATCCTGCTGGCCCTGTGCCTGGTCGGCGGCGTGCGGCTGACCGGGTTCGACGGGCGTACCTGGCTGGCCATCCTGGCCCTGGTGGCCGGCGCCCAACTGCTCGGGCACTCGATGTTCAACTACGCCCTGCGGAAGATCCCGGCGACCACGGTCGCCGTGCTGATCCTGCTGGAGGCGCCCGGCGCCGCACTGCTCGGCTGGGCCTGGTTGGGTCAGGTGCCCCGCCCGTACGCGCTGCTCGGGATGGCGTTGCTGCTGGCCGGCGTGGCGGTGGTGGTGCTGGGCGGCGCCCGCGCCGGCCGCCGTGCGGCCGAACCCACAGCCCTGCCCGCCGACCCGACGCCACTGTCCTGACGGGGATTCACAGGTACGCGGCGAAGTGGTCCGCCACCAGGTCGGTCAGTCCTTCGCCGTCCAGGCTGCCGTCGACCCGGATCACGCGGACGTCCAGTCGCTCGGCCTGCACGACCGCGTCCGCCGCCACCAACTCGTCGCGTTCCCACCGGTGACGGTTCGCAAGAACCGGGTCGCTCACCCCGGCTACCGCAGCGCTGGCCCGGGGCAGTCGGGTGATCTGGTGGGCGCGGAACCCGGGGGTCGGCACCAGCACCACCATCTGCCGTACCGACTCCACCAGCGGTGCGACCAGTTCCGCTCGCAGCCCCCAACCCTCGGCCACCACCCGCCGTCCGCAGACCAGTGCGCTGAGGTCGTCGAGCACCCATTCGAAGCGACGGGGGAAGCCGGCCAGTGTCTCGGCCGCCATCCGCGCCGGATCGGTGTGCACCCAGGTGGCGTCCGGGTCGGGGTCAGCCGGCGGGTCACCACGTCGGACGCGGTCGGCCACGCGTCGGTCGTCGTGGCCGCGGGCGTCGTGCCGGTCGTAGAGGTACGCGGTCAGCCCGTGCCGCAGCGCCAGGTTGACGGCGACAGTGGACTTGCCGGCCCACTGTCCGCCACCGATCCACAGGGCCCGTCGCGCGGTGGCTGTCGCATCGAAATCCATGGACTGACCCTGACCGCCGATCGAGCCAAGATCAAGTCTTGTTCTCGCGGGTCGGGGATGATGAAGTGAAGGTGGAAGGCACGTCCCTGCCACCTCGACGCCCCGGGTGGTCGGCGCGGAGTCGCCGAGAGTGGCGAGCAGCCTGCCCAGTTCCCCGTCGACAAGGAACACGACATCAACGCTGGTTCCCTCCGCGGGGGGTCCGCCCGGCGTCTGTCCGGGTGAGGAGGGCGATCCGTTGACGACTGAGGACCGCACCCGGGACGGCTTCGCCGACTTCGTCCGGGCCGAGACCGCCGGGCTGACCCGGCTCGCGTACCTGCTGACCGGTGACCGGCATCATGCCGAGGACCTGGTCCAGGTGGCACTCGCTCGGGTCGCGGTGCGGTGGGAGCGGATCGCTGACCCGCGCGCCTACCTGCGCCGGGTGCTCTGCACGCAGGCGGCCAGCTGGTGGCGCTGGCGGCGGGCCCGCCCACCGGAGCGGCTGGACGGGGCGTTGCCGGAACGCCCCGGGCCGGGTGACGACACCGATCTGCGGCTGGTGCTGTCGGCGGCGCTGGCCCGGCTGACCGCGCGACAGCGCGCGGTCCTCGTGCTGCGCTACTACGAGGACCGCACCGAGACGGAGACGGCGGAACTGCTCGGCTGCCGGGTCGGCACCGTGAAGAGTCAGACCCGCCACGCCCTCGGTCGACTCCGTGTCCTCGCCCCCGAGTTGGCCGAACTTGTCGGCCGTGACCCGCAGGAGGTGGCCCGGTGACCAGTCGGCTCTCCGAAGCGCTGCGTCGCCTCGCGGACGACGTGCCGCCCGCGCGCGTACCGGAGGGGCTCTTCGACGCGGCGCGGACCCGGCACCGTCGTCGCCGGGCCGTCGTCGCCGGCGCGCTCGCCGTCCTGGTCCTGCTCCTGGGCACCGGGTACGCGCTGCACCCGGTCGCCCTGCCGCTGCCCGCGAGCCCTCGGCACGACGCCCCGGGCCTGCCCACCCGACTCGTCGACCCGCCACTGCGGACCGCCTCGGTGCGGGCGTCGGCGCCGGGTGCCGCCGCGATGCTCTTCGGCGGTCCCGCCGTGCGCACCAACTGGCTCGAGACCCGGATGGCCGTGGTGGCCGCCGACGACGACCGCTACCGCGTGCTGGCCGGCGATCCGGTCGTCGCGGGCTTCGAGGCGATGCTCTCCCCGGACGGCCGGTATGTCTGGATGGGCGCGTCGCTGCTCGATCTCACGTCCGGAAGGACCACTACGGATCGCCCGGACGGCTATCCACTCGCCTTCGCGCCCAACGGGAAACGCCTGGTGTACGCCGACGACGACACCACGTTCACGTCCCCGAACACCTACTCCACCCCGTACGTGGGGGTCTACGACCGGGATCGCGGAACCGATGTGCTGCGGGTGCGGGTCGGCACCACCTGGGTTCCGCCGGGGCGTACGGCCGCGCTGTCGCCGGACGGCGGCGACCTCGCCCTTCAGCTCCGCGACGAGGTCTGGCTGGCCCGGGTGGACGACGCGGGCGCGGATCGGGTGGCCGAGCCGTACCGGAAGCTGCCGTTGGCGGGCGGGCGGCTCGCCGGGGCCGGGTCCTGGCTGCCGGACGGCCGTTCGGTTGCTGTCCTCGGCCGGTCCACCTGCACCGACTGCCCGGTTCCGTCCTATCGACGCACCTGGACACTGGTCCCCAGGTCCACAGTCGACGGCAGCCCGCTGCCCGGCGCGGCGTTCCCGCCGCTGCGCTCCCGCTCGTTCGTGCAACTGCTCGGCTGGCGCTCGGCGGACGAGGCTGTCGCGTTGGTCGGCGTACCGGGCCCGGCCGCGGTGGACAGCCCGGAGGAGCACGACGTCGCCTGGGGCCCCTATCACGAGGTCGGCACGGAGGCGGTGGAACTCGTGGTGCTACGTCGGGGGGCGACCGCGCCGGAGGTGCTCTTCCGGACGCCGGAGGGCATCACCGACCTGTCGGTCGCCGCCGACCTCGCGATCGACGGGGCGGTACGCGAATCCGGCCGCCCCCACTACGGGCCACCGCCGTTCTGGGCGCTCGCTGTGGGGTTCATCCTGGCGGTCCTGGTCGCGCTGCCCGTGCTGTCGTGGCTGCGACGCCGGCGCGCTCGACGGTCAGACCGAATCCTCCGCGGCGGCTAGACCTCGTGCACCTCGATGACCCGGGTCGTCGGGGCGGCGTCGCCGAGGGCGGCACGCAGGGCCGCCCGGTCCGGGTCGGCGAGGAACGACTCGTAGCCGGCCCGTCCGGCGAACCGGATCACGTGCACCTCGGTCTGCCCGTCGGTGCCGTGCAGTCGCTGTTCCAGCCGGCCGCCGTGCCGTTCAAGCAGGGCCAGCACGGCGTCCTCGTAGCGCTGGCCGGCGGCCTCCGCCCCGACGGCGAACTCGACGATAGCGACGAGTGTCAGCTCATCGGCCCGGTCAGTCATCGAGACCGACCGCCTTGGCGCTCGCCGCCCACAGCCGGGCGGCAAGCTGCGGATCGGCCGCCTTCCGCAGGGGCCGACGCGGGCGTCGGTCGACGTAGTAACCCCCGTTGATCAGCCGGGAGCGGTCCTGGTTGGCCAGCCACACCAGGGTCTCGGCACCCTTCTCCGGGCTGCGGAACGGCATGAAACGCATGCCGAACGCAACGATCCTGCTGTCGTTGGCGAACCGGGTGCGGACCACCCCGGGGTGGAAGCAGTACGCGGAGATGTCCGGCCAGCGCCGGGCCGCCTCGGCGGTGAACAGGATGTTCGCCTGCTTGCTGGTGCCGTACGCGCCCATCGGCCGGTAGTCACGCAGCGGCCTGTTCAGGTCGTCCGGGTCCAGCGCGCCGAAGCGGTGCGCGCCGGAGGCGGTCACCACCACCCGGCCCACCCGGTCGGCGAGCAGACTGGTCAGCAGGAACGGGGCCAGGTGGTTGGCCTGGATCGACATCTCGAAGCCGTCGACGGTGCTCAGTGGTTGCAGCGCGATCGCGCCGGCGTTGTTGGCGAGCACGTCGATCCGGTCGTACGCGGCCCGGAGTTGGGCGGCCAGTCGGCGTACGTCGTCGAGGACCGCGAAGTCGGCCCGGAACAGCTCCGGCCGCTCACCGGAGGTTTCCCGGACCCGTTCGGCTGCGGCCTGCAGCCGGGCCGGGTCCCGCCCGACCAGCACCACCTGGTCGCCACGGCAGGCGAGGTGCACGGCGGCGGCCAACCCGATGCCGGAGCTGGCCCCGGTCACCACCACCAGTCGACGCCCAGTGAGATCTTCCACAGGTCCATTCACCCCGGTCATGGCGCGAGGTTACCGTGGCGTCACAACGACCTTTGGGATCGTTAAGGTTTCGGATCTGTCGTCAGGTGGCGTCGGCGTGCCCGCCGGACGCTGGAAGGAGCGCATCCATGGCCGCAGTCGGTCGCCCCCGCAGGTCCTGCCTCGCCGTACCGGGTTCCAGCGTGAAGATGCTCGGCAAGGCCCAGGGGCTCCCGGCCGACCAGGTCTTCCTCGACCTGGAGGACGCCGTCGCCCCGCTGGCCAAGCCGGACGCGCGCAAGAACATCGTGGCCGCCCTCAACGAGGGTGACTGGGCCGGAAAGACGCGAGTGGTCCGGGTCAACGACCTGACCACCCCGTGGACCTACCGGGACGTCATCGAGGTCGTCGAGGGTGCCGGCGCCAACCTGGACTGCATCATGCTGCCGAAGGTGCAGACCGCCGAGCAGGTGCACTGGCTGGACCTGCTGCTCACCCAGATCGAGAAGACCCTCGGCCTGGAGGTCGGCCGGATCGGCATCGAGGCGCAGATCGAGAACGCGGCCGGCCTGGTCAACGTGGACGCCATCGCGGGCGCCTCGCCCCGGGTGGAGACCATCATCTTCGGCCCGGCCGACTTCATGGCGTCGATCAACATGAAGTCGCTGGTGGTCGGTGCGCTGATCCCGGACTACCCGGGCGACCCGTACCACTACATCCTGATGCGGATCCTGATGGCCGCCCGGATGCACGACAAGCAGGCCATCGACGGCCCGTTCCTGCAGATCCGCGACGTGGACGGGTTCCGTGAGGTGGCCAAGCGTTCGGCCGCGCTGGGCTTCGACGGCAAGTGGGTGCTGCACCCCGGTCAGATCGACGCCGCCAACGAGGTCTACCAGCCGGCGCAGGCCGACTACGACCACGCCGAGCTGATCCTCGACGCGTACGAGCACTACACCTCGGAGGCCGGCGGCAAGCTCGGCGCGGTGATGCTCGGCGACGAGATGATCGACGAGGCGTCCCGCAAGATGGCGCTGGTGGTCGCTTCCAAGGGCCGGGCCGCCGGGATGAGCCGTACCTCGTCGTTCACCCCGCCGGAGCAGTGACGGGCCGGGCCGGGACGGCGGCCGACGGCTTGTCGACCCGGCTCGACAATCGGCGGTACGCCGTCCCGCCCGCCGGTCAGTAGCTGCCGCTGTCGTTGCTCGTCGCGATCGCGTAGATGATCGCAGCGGCGTAGATGGCGAGCACCAGCACCAGGAACCCGGTGAGGATCCAGCCGATGATGATGGCGGCCTTCGCCATCCCCGCGCCGCCCTCGCCGCTGATGCGGATCTGCTTCTGCGCGACGTGCCCGAGGATCGCGCCGATCGGCGCGGTGATGCAGGACGTGAAACCGATCATGGCCAGCACGAACGCGGCGATGGCCAGTCCGTTGGTCTTCGGCGGCTGCGGGTAGCCGTAGCCGGGGTACTGCTGCGGGTAGCCGGCCGGGGCGTACCCGGGCGGGGCGTACTCGGCCATCGGCTGGGTGGCTGGCGCCTGCGCGCCGGCGTACGGGTCGACCGGGGCGTACGGGTTCACCGGGGCGTACGGGTTGGTCGGGGCGTACGGGTCGACCGGGCCCGGCTGTGGGGGCACCGGCTGGCCGGCCACCAGGGTCGGGTCGGGTGTGGGGCTCGTTGGCGGGGCCGACCAGGTGGGATCGCTCCAGTTGCCGGGCGGCGGGGGATTTGTCATGCGAACTCTCCGTCAGGTCGGGGTGCGGAGACAGGGTAGCCACAGCCACCCAAACCCGATGCCCCTGCTTCCGGGTGCCGCGTTGCCCGGGCCGGTCGTAACGGGCAGGATCCCTGGCATGGCATTCGACGCTCGCGCCGCGGACCGCTCCGGCAGCCGACCCCGACGGGACGTCAGCCGCCCGGGTGCGGCCCGGCGCGCCCGGACGGCCGCCCCGGCCGGCAGCTCCGGCAGCGACGAGCCGGTCGCGCTCGCCGAACCGGTGACCATGCGTCTCGACGGGCGGGTCGCCCTGGTCACCGGGGCGGGCAGCCCGGACGGCATCGGTTACGCGACCGCCCGGCGACTCGCCGACCTCGGTGCCCGGGTGGCCATCGTCTCGACCACCCGACGCATCCACGAGCGGGCGACCGAGCTGGGGGTGACCGGTTTCGTCGCGGACCTGACCGACGAGTCCGAGGTCGGCGCACTGGCCGACGCGGTCGCCGAGCAGTTGGGCGACGTCGAGGTGCTGGTCAACAACGCCGGCCTGGCCAGCCGGGCCAGCCAGGGCGTGCTGCGACCGGTGGCCCAGCTGAGCTACGACGAGTGGCGTGGCGAGATCGACCGTAACCTCTCCACCGCGTTCCTGTGCAGCAGGGCGTTCATCGGGGGGATGGCCGAGCGGGGCTGGGGTCGGATCGTCAACCTGGCGGCCACTGCCGGCCCGGTCAACGCCCTGCCCACCGAGGCCGCGTACGCCGCAGCGAAGGCCGGGGTGGTCGGGCTGACCCGGGCCCTGGCCATGGAGATGATCGCCGACGGCGTGACGGTGAACGCGGTGGCGCCCGGCACCATCTACACAGCGGCGTCCACCATGGCCGAGATCAAGCAGGGTCTGGGCACGCCGGTGGGGCGACCGGGCACGCCGGACGAGGTCGCCGCGGCGATCAGCTTCCTCTGCTCGCCGGCTGCCTCGTACATCACCGGGCAGATGCTGGTGGTGGACGGCGGCAACAGCGTCCGCGAGGCCCGTTTCCGCTGACCGGAACGCTCCGCGCCGGTGCGCCGGTCAGTAGCCGCCGCTGTCACCGTTGTTGGCGAAGGCCACCAGCGCCAGCCAGCCACAGCAGGCCAGCACGGTGAGCCCGGTGAAGACGTAGCCCAGGATCAGCCCCCAGGTGGCGAGCTGGTCGCCGTCCTCGCCGCTGGTGCGGATCTGCCGTTTGGCCACGTGGCCGAGGACGGCGCCGGCCGGCGGGAACACGAAGGCGAACACCAGCGACAGGATCGCCAGCACGTTGGTGCGCTGCCCCGGCCCGGACGGCGGTGGGCCGTACTGACCGTAGGGGCCCTGCGGGGGGTACGGCGGCTGTTGGCTCCAGTGCGCCGACTGCTGCGGCCGCTGGTCACCGTACGACGGCTGGTCGCCGGGTGGCCCGTACGGTGAGCGTTCCGCCGGTAGCTCGTACGCCGGCTGGTCCGGCTGCGGCGCGTACGGCTGTTGGCCGGCCGGCGGTGGCGCGTACGGCGACTGGTCAGCCGGTGGTTCGTAGGGCGACGGCGGCGGCTCGTCGCCGGGTGGTCCCGACGGCGGCGGGTGGCTCACAGCTGTCCTCCTCCTGCCGGTGCCGGAAAAGTCCCTCTTGCCGGACGCTACCCGCAGCGGTGAACCTTTTCACAGCGGTTGTGTGGACTGGTCACCTTGGCCTCGCCGACCCGAGAGACCGATACTGACCCAGCGTTCAGTTACCCACGAGTAGTGCGCGGATCCCCGGAGGCTGTGATGGCTCGACTCGCCCAGACACCCGGCCTGACCGATGTGCAACAGTCGATCCTGGAGACCGTTCGGGACTTCGCCGACAAGGAGATCATCCCGCACGCGCAGCGGCTGGAGCACGCCGACGAGTACCCCACCGAGATTCTCGACGGCATGCGCGAGATGGGGCTCTTCGGCCTCACCATCGACGAGGAGTACGGCGGGCTCGGCGAATCGCTGCTCACCTACGCGCTGGTGGTGGAGCAGCTGTCCCGAGGCTGGATGTCGATCTCCGGCATCGTCAACACCCACTTCATCGTGGCGTACCTGGTCTCCCAGCACGGTTCCGCCGAGCAGAAGGCCCGCCTCCTGCCGAAGATGGCCACCGGCGAGGTGCGCGGCGCGTTCTCCATGTCCGAGCCCGAGACCGGCTCCGACGTCTCGGCGATCAAGTCCCGGGCCGTCCGTGACGGCGACAGCTACGTACTCAACGGGCAGAAGATGTGGCTCACCAACGGGGCGTACTCCTCGGTGGTGGCCACCCTGGTCAAGACCGACACCGGCGCGGAGTCCGTCTACGGCAACATGAGCACCTTCCTGCTGGAGAAGGAGCCGGGCTTCGGCGAGACCGCTCCCGGCCTGACCATCCCCGGCAAGATCGAGAAGATGGGTTACAAGGGCGTCGAGACCACCGAGATGGTGCTCGACGGGGTGACGGTGCCCGACTCCGCGATCCTCGGCGGCGCTGACCAGGTGGGCCGTGGCTTCTACCAGATGATGGACGGCATCGAGGTGGGCCGGGTCAACGTGGCCGCCCGCGCCTGCGGCATCTCCATCCGCGCCTTCGAGCTTGCCGTGCAGTACGCCCAGCAGCGCAAGACCTTCGGCCAGCCGCTCGCCAGGCACCAGGCGATCGCGTTCAAGCTCGCCGAGATGGGCACGAAGATCGAGGCCGCGCACGCTCTCATGGTCAACGCCGCCCGGCTCAAGGACGCCGGCCAGCGCAACGACGTCGAGGCCGGGATGGCCAAGCTGCTCGCCTCCGAATACTGCGCCGAGGTCGTCCAGGAGGCGTTCCGCATCCACGGCGGCTACGGCTACTCCAAGGAGTACGAGATCGAGCGGCTGATGCGGGAGGCCCCGTTCCTGCTCATCGGCGAGGGCACCTCGGAGATCCAGAAGACCATCATCAGCCGAGGCCTCCTCAAGGAGTACAAGCTCTAACCCACCCCCCAACCCCGCCCCCGCCAGGCCCCGCTTCCTGCCGCGTCGATCATGGACTTGTGGTGGGGGATTTAGACGACAAATCTTGCCAAGTTCGGCACCACAACTCCATGATCGACGGGCGGGGGCTCGCGGGATGGGGTGGGGTGGGTCAGGTCAGGCGGGTTAGCGCGTTCACGGCGCGTTCCACGGCCAGGCAGCGGTCTTCCACGTAGTCCATGCCGGCCTCTTCGGCGATCCGCCGCGCCTCGGCCGAGACGATGCCCAGTTGGAGCCAGACCGCGGGAGCGCCGATCGTCGCCGCGTCGCGGACGACCTGCACGGCGTCGGCCGCCGGCCGGAACACGTTCACCAGGTCGACCGGGTGCGGGATGTCCGCGAGAGTCTTGTACGCCCGCTCCCCGAAGAGTTCATCGACCGACGGGTTGACCGGGATGATCCGCCAGCCGTGTCGCTGCATCTGCAATGGCACGCCATGCGCGGCCTTGTTGGGGTCGCGGGACGCGCCCACGACGGCGATCACGGCGGAGTCGGCGAGGATCTGCTGAGCGGTACGCACCCGCCGACTGTAGCTCCGATTACAGCAGTGTCAGCTGCTCGGCTGCCGACGGTGGCGGCGGCCCGGGCAGGGTGCGGTTGTCGCCCCGCTCCCCGCGGTGCAGCCCGTGCCGGCGGGAGGCGATCCGCACCCGCGCGGTCAACTCCCGCTGGTACGCCTGCGGGGCGTACGCACCGGCCCGGTAGAGCTCGCGGTAACGGGGCACGAGGTGCGGGTGCTCGCGGGCGAGCCAGTGCGCGTACCACTCCCGGGCGCCGGGACGCAGGTGCAGGGGCAGGGCGGTCACGCTGGTCGCACCGGCGGCGGCGATCGCCGACACGGTGGCCTCGATCGACTCGTCGCTGTCGCTGAGGCCGGGCAGGATCGGGGCCATCAGCACGCCGACGGAGAAACCCGCGTCGGTGAGCGCCCGGACGGCGTCCAACCGGCGGCGGGGGTGCGGTGTGCCCGGCTCGACGGTGCGCCAGAGGTGCTCGTCGACGAACCCCACCGAGAACGAGATGCCCACCGTTGTCACCTCGGCGGCCTGACGCAGCAGCGGCAGGTCGCGCAGGATCAGCGTGCCCTTGGTGAGGATCGAGAACGGGTTGGCGAAGTCCCGCAGGGCGGCGATGATCTGCGGCATCAGCCGGTAGCGGCCTTCGGCGCGCTGGTAACAGTCCACGTTGGTGCCCATCGCCACGTGCGCGCCCCGCCATTTCGGCGCGGCCAGCTCCCGCCGGACCAGCTCGCCGGCGTTGACCTTGACGATCACCTTCCGGTCGAAGTCCGCACCAGCGTCGAGATCGAGGTAAGTATGAGTATTTCTCGCGAAACAGTTGTGGCTGACCACCCCGTTGGCGATGAAGTCCCCGGTGCCAGTGGTGATGTCCCAGAGTGGCAGTTCGAGCCCGAGTGCCTCAATGCCGACAACCTTGAGCGCGCCCTGATGCTTCAGCGCGCCACCCTCGATTGACCGCTTCCGACTGATGGCTGGGTCGGTCAGGTGGAAGAACCGGAGCCGGGCGGCGAGGCCGCCGGTCAGCCTGATCGCCCGCACGCGGTTGGGTCGGCCGTGATCCTCTTGCACGCAGGCGAAACCGAAGTGGCCAAGTGCTGCCGTCGTCTGGTCGAGGATGGCGTCGTCGCTGTTGCTAATGCGCAGTACGCCTCTGCTGCAACTGCCCTCCGCGTCAAAGATCCCGGCCAGGAAGCCAAGCCGCCAGTCGTCGCTGGGCTCGACCGGCCAGCGGATAAGCCCACTGATCGTCTCGATGTCCCGCTGCTTCGAGGTGCGGATGGCGGTCATCGCACGTCGCGTGGTGCTGACCTGCGCGAAGGTGAAACGCTGCGTTGTGATCCCTTCGAGGGCGAGGTACCGCTCACTGCGGCTCAATGCCTCGTCATCGGCCAACGCCAGCCGGAACCGGTGCACCGTCCCATAGGAGTACGAGAACGTGCCCAGGTGCGCGTCTCCGCGGATCATTCCGCAGAGGTAGCCCCGGCGGTAGTCGAGTGACTCCTTGGGCCCGTTGGCGAACCGACCGGTGCCGATCAGGCGGTTGTTGGTGGTCAGATGAGGGCGCCGGGCGTTGCCGTGCATGGACCCGGTGACGTACTTCCAGCCACGTTCAGAGAGGAATCGGTGGTCCCCGCTGGCGATAAGGGTCGTGCCGTCTTCCAGGCTGACCCGGTAGGCCGGCTTCACCGTGGACCACTTGTCGAGGACTGTGGTGATCACGTATCGGCGGTAGCTGCCCCGTCGCTCGGTCCCGTAGATGCGGTCGCCCGGCTCCAGTTCGCTGATCGGTTTCGTGCGACCGTCGGCCATCAGGATCGGGGTATCCGCGCCCAGGCAGTAGACACAGGCATGAGAACAGCCCCGGTATGGGTTGATCGTCCACTCGAACGGGACGCGGGACTGCCCGGGCACCCGGTTGAGGATGGACTTGGCCTGCACCTCGTAGAAGGTCATCCCGGCGAACTCGGGGGTGTCGAAGGTGCGGGCGACGGCGCCGGGCAGCGCCAGCGGCAGGGGTGGCGTCGCTGGCGCTGCCCGCTCGGGGTCTCCCTCGACCGGGGGAGCGGTGAGGTTGTCCCAGCGCATGGGCATTATTCGAACACGTGTACGAGGCGAGCGCAAGTGACCCGCCGTACACCGGTGGGCGTCCGGGCGGTCGGAGAGGGGAGGATGGACGCCATGGAGACGTCGACCTTCGTCTACGACGGGGACTGCGCGTTCTGCACGAGCTGCGCGCAGTTCATCGAGCGCCGCATCCCCACCACCGCCCGGGTGGTGCCGTGGCAGTTCGCCGACCTGGACGCGCTCGGCCTCACCGTGGCCGAGTGCGAGGAGGCCGTGCAGTGGGTCGGCGCGGACGGCGCGCGTGCCGCCGGCCCGGACGCCATCGCGAAGCTCCTCGCCGCGAGTGGTCCGCTCTGGCGGGGCGCCGGTGCCGGCCTGCGGATCCCTCCGGTACGGGCCGCGGCCTGGCCGGTGTACCGCTGGGTGGCGCGTAACCGGCACCGCCTGCCGGGAGGCACCGCGGCCTGTTCCCTGCCGCAGGAGGCGCGGGAGCGGCTCTACGGCCCGGCGGGTCGCCCGAGCACCGGAGCCTGATCGTCGAACGCCTGTTCCGCCCCGGCTCCCACCGGACCCCGGTCGGGCGGCACCGGCCCGGTGTCGGTGTCCGCCGGGCTCGCCTCCGAGGCGTCCGTCGGCGCCGAACCGGACGTGCCGCGGCCGACGAGCCGACGGGCCCAGACCAGCGGGCGTACCCGTTCCAGCGGTAGGAAGCTGGTCATCGCGGCCAGGTGCGGTGCGAACGAGATCGTGATGGTCGCGATGGTGACCGCGTGGAACGAGTAGAAGAAGCCGACCATGGCGAGTCGCCAACGGGGTGGCAGCAGGAAGACCACCGGGCTCAGCAGCTCGAACGCCACGATGCCGAACTGGGCGACGATGAGCAGGTACGGCACCTGGGCGATCAGGTCCGCCAGGTCGGTGCCGCGCCGGATGATCGCGCGGGCCAGGACCGAGCCGGTCAGCCAGTCCAGACCGCCGAAGCGCAGCTTGGCGAAGGCGGCCAGGAAGTACGTGCAGATCACCGCGATCTGGGTGACGCGCAGGGCCCAGCCGCCGGCCTCGGTGCGGGTGGTGTCGCCGTGGCGGGCGCGACCGGCGGTGGGCAGCACGGCCAGCGCGACGAGCAGCCCGAACCGGTCGTGGTCGACCTTCCCGTAGCTCATCGCGATGATCATCCACTCCAGGTACAGCGCGCACACCGCCCAGCCGAGCAGTCGGGGCGCCCGTCCGGTGGCGGCGAGGAGGGCGAGCAGCAGCAACGCCCAGAAGATCACCGTCACCAGCGTCTCGGTCGGCGTCGGCAGTGGGAGCAGGCGGCCGATCAGGAGCGGTTGGTACAGGTCACCGGGCACGCTGACCCGGGTGCGTACCCAGGGGGTGAAGATCACCAGGTCGGCGGCGACGAACAGGTAGATCAGGGTGCGGAACGCGGCCACCCGGCCCCGGGGCACCGCCTCGGTCAACCAGCGGCTCATCGGGCGGCCTGCCAGCGGACGACCGTCTCATCGGTGTGCTCACCGGTCGGTCGGCCGGCACGAATGCCGTGCCAGCGGATGACGATGCGGACCTCGACCAGCGCGGGGGCGTCCGGGTGGCGTTCGGCGTACGCGTCTGCGACCTCGGTGAGCAGCGTCGGGTCGGCGGCGTATCGGGCCTGCTGACCCTCGATCTCGGCGCGGCGGATGCCGGTCGCGTTCTGGTCGAGGTCGATCACCGTCCCGGAGGCGTTCACCCCCTCGACGCGGGTGTCGGGCGCGGGTGCGTTCGGCGGGTTCGAGGTGGAGTACATCCGGAACGGGCCGAACGGGAAGTCGTCGTCGCTGCCCCAGAACGTGCCGACGACGAGCAGGACGAGACCCAGTGCGGTCACGCCCAGCCGGGTCACGCGCCCGCGGGTGGTCAGGTTCTCCATCGGGTCGTGACGATACGGGATGTACCGACTGCTTCGGGTCCCTCCGACGGCCAGTTCGGCCTGACCAGGCAGGTGATCATGCGCGGGCGGTGGGGGTACGACGAAGGCCGGGCCCGTGTCGGGCCCGGCCTCGCGTGTCGTCAGTGGGACGACTCAGTGGTTGTGCTCGGCCAGCTGCTTGCGGACGTCGTCCATGTCCAGCGCCTCGACCTGCTCGATCAGGTTCTCCAGTGCGGACTCGGGCAGGGCGCCCGGCTGGGCGAAGACGATGACGCCGTCCCGGATCGCCATGATCGTCGGGATCGAGCGGATGTCGAACTTGGCGCCCAGCTCCTGCTGAGCCTCGGTGTCGACCTTCCCGAAGACGATGTTCTGGTGCTTCTCCGAGGAGCGCTCGTAGACCGGGGCGAACCGCTTGCACGGACCACACCAGTCGGCCCAGAAGTCGACCAGGACGATGCCGTCGTTGCCGGTCACCTCGTCGAAGTTCGCCGAGGTCAGCTCAACGGTTGCCATTGCACTCTCCGATCACCGCGGTTTATCTACGTCCCGTAGAACCAGGGCTGACCGTATCGAATTCCCGGGCGGTGGGGCACGAAACGTGCTCAGGGCTGCCGGGGGGCGCTGCGGGTCATCGACGTACGTCTGTTCACACCCGAGCTGCGGAACGCAAGTGCACGACGCACTTGCGTGACCTGCGGTGATGGGAGCGTTTCCAAGGAGATCCACCCGATTGAGCACTACGAATCGGTAACTTGGGCATTGACAAGGAGGTATCCGGCCTGCGGAGATCGCTGATCAACCTCCGATTGGTGACGGAGAGTAATGTTACAAAAAGATAAATGTGACCGCGATCTCTGTTGAACCTACGCAGGCGTAGGGCAGAATTCCTCACATCAGAGCGTGGGCGGCGGGTGCCGGGGAGGGCCCCGCCGCTCATTGCGTCTCCCCCCGGGCGTGTGGCAGGTGTGACATTTCCGCCGCCGCCGCGCCCCGCCGGTCGCCTTAACCATCGGTAAGGCATGCTGTGCCGAACTCCATCGCCGCCCGTCGAAGGGACCAGCATGCAGTTCGGTCGCTACTACGAGGAGTTCGAGGTCGGCGCGGTCTACCGGCACTGGCCGGGCAAGACCGTGACCGAGTACGACGACCACCTCTTCTGCCTGCTCACCATGAACCACCACCCGCTGCACATGGACGCGCACTACGCCGCGACGGCCAGCCAGTTCAAGCGCAACGTCGTGGTCGGCAACTACATCTACTCGCTGCTGCTCGGCATGTCGGTGCCGGACGTGAGTGGCAAGGCGATCGCCAACCTGGAGGTCGAGTCGCTACGGCATGTCGCGCCGACCTTCCACGGCGACACCATCTACGGCGAGACCACGGTGCTGGACAAGCGGGAGTCCGGCTCGAAACCCGACCGGGGCGTGGTGTCCGTGGAGACGCGCGGCTACAACCAGGACGGCACGATGGTCTGCGTCTTCCGGCGCAAGGTCATGGTCCCCAAGCGGGAGTACGCGGAAGCTGCGGTGCCCGACGGCGTGGACCCCGAGCGGCCCAGCTTCCCCGAGCCGCGCTGACCGTCGCGGCGGGCTCGACCGTCGCCGGACACCGGGCTCCTTCCCTGACCGCGGGTCTGCTGGGGAAGGGGCCCGGCGCCCGTCTCGGGGCTTATGCTGACGCCGGAGGTTCCGATGAGCCACTCCGTAGCGGGAGAGCCGTCCTCTGCCGGCCGCCGAGTCACGCCCTTGACCACCGCTGTCTACTCCGCCGCCGAGTGGGATCTGCTCACCAGCCTGCCCGGCCGGGTTCTCGTGGCCGCCGCGGCGCCCGGTCCCGGCCGGATCGAGCGTGGGGTCACGGCGGGCCTGGCCGGCCTGGACGCCGTGGCCGCCGGCCGGGCCTCCGACAGTGACCTGGTCCGCGCGGTGGTCGCCGCGATCTACGCCCGCCACGACGGCGCCCCGCAACCCGCCGAGCGGCTGACCGATCTGGTGGACCTGCTGGCCGCCTGTCGGGCGGCGAGCCGGGTCCTCCGCCGGGGGGCCGACCCGGCCGACTCGGCCGCGTACCGCCAGTGGGTGCAGTCGGTCGCGGCCCGGGTCTGTCGCGCGGTGCCCGGCGCCGGCGGGCGTCGGGTGGACCCACCGGCCAGCCCGGCGGACCGGCGCTTCCTGGACCGGCTCGGTGCCGCCCTCGACCTGGGCTGACCGGCAGGTCGTCGCGGCCGGCGCCGACGCGGTCCGTACCCTCTGATGACCGTGACCGACGACCAGCTTGAGGTGGGCGTGGGCCCCTGGCCGGGGGACCCACCGGACGACCCCCGTTACGACCCGCAGCTACTGGCTGAGGGGGATCGGCGCAATGTCGTCGACCGCTACCGCTACTGGCGGCACGAGGCGATCGTCGCCGACCTGGACCGGCACCGGCACGGCTTCCACGTCGCGATCGAGAACTGGCAGCACGACTTCAACATCGGCACTGTGGTGCGCAACGCCAACGCGTTCAACGCGGCCGAGGTGCACATCGTGGGACGACGACGGTGGAACCGGCGCGGCGCGATGGTGACCGATCGGTACCAGCACGTACGGCACCACGAGACGATCGAGGAGTTCGTCGCCTGGGCGGCCGGGCGGCAGCTGCCGGTGTTCGGCATCGACAACCTGCCCGGGTCGCGTCCGCTGGAGACCGGCACCCTGCCACGGGACTGCGTGCTGCTGTTCGGTCAGGAGGGGCCCGGCCTCTCCGCGCCGGCCCGCGCCGCGTGCGACCAGCTCTACTCCATCGCCCAGTACGGCTCGACGAGGTCGATCAACGCCGGCGTGGCCAGCGGAATCGCGATGCACGCCTGGATCCGCGCGCACGCCGGCACGCCGCCGGACTGACCCACGTACGGTGCCGAATCGGACGTTCGGGCTTGACGTGCCGCCGGTCCGGGGAGACGGTGGGGATGTGAGTGTCGCGGTGAGTTGTCCGAGATGCGGGGGCCCGGTACGGGCGCCGGATCTGATGAACACCGACTCAAGGTGTGTGCACTGCGGCCCGGTGCCGCCGCTGCACGTGCCCGAGCACATCGGAGCGGAGATCGTGGCGAGCGTGGTGGAACGGATCGCCGCGACCGCCGAACCGCCGGTGACGCCGTTGTGGTGCCCGTGGCCGCTGCCGCCCGGTTGGACACTCACCGGAGTGGCGTACGCCGGGGACGACCGGACGGGAGTGCGGGCGACAGCGTTGGCCTGCGCGGGCCCGGCGCCACTCGGCGGTGGTCCGGCCGATCTGGTCTTCGTGGCCGAGGAACCCGGTGTGGGCCTGGGCACCCGACTCGCCGGTCTGACCGGCCCGGATCCGGGACCGGAGTTGGTCGACGCGCTGACCGACCCCGGGTCGGGCCATCCTGACCACGTCGGACAGGCGAAGATCAAGGTCGGCGGGCACCCCACTCCACTGTGGTTGGTGAATTCGCCAACGGATCGAAGCGCGTACGCCGGCGAGGCTCGGGGAATGTGGCTACATGCGATAGCCTGGCCGGCGAGTGCGGGTCACCTGCTCGCGGAAGATGTCGTGCTACACGACCTGACCGAGTGGACTCCGCCCGAGCTCGTGTACGGCGCACCGTCCCCGTATCTACCCGGGAGAGCTTGACAACTCTCCCGGATTGACGGAGAACGGACGCAGATATTCACTGTACGACACCACACTGATACTCTGGGTGCCGCTGCGGTAATGGGACCCGGCGCCGCGCGAGAGGATGGCCCGCCATGGTCAAGAAGGTCCTCACCTGGGCCGGAATCGCATTCTTGATCTTCTTCGTCGCCTATCGGCCAAACTCTGCGGCGGACGTGTTCAAGTCGCTCGGCGGCGGGATCATGGATATCGCCCAGGGCTTTGGCGACTTCTTCACCAGCCTCGTCGCCTAGCCGCCGATGGGCAGCCCCTCCGGTCCACCCTTCGACCCGGACGACCCCGACCGGGAGCGCCGCGAGCGCGACACCGAGCCGATCCCGCGGGTCGGGCCAGATGACGGCCCGGATTACGGGGCCGGTCCCGGCCTGTCCGACGGTCCGTCCCTTTCGGACGACGTCGGCTACGGCGACGGGCCCGGCTATGCCGGTCAGGGTCGTTCCGGTCGGGGATGGATCCGGGATCCGGAGGCCGGTTACCAGCCGCCGCAGATCTCCGAGGACGAGCTGGCCGGGTTGCGCGCCGACGCGACCGGCTCGACCCCCCGGCGGGTGCTGCCACTGGAAGACGAGCCCAGCTCGTTGGTGGCGCGCTACCTCTTCCCCACCGAGCGCTACCGCGGCGAGTGGAAGCGGCACTGGATCCACCTCACCAACCCGCTGTTGATCGGCATCGCGGCGACCTTCGTGCTCGGCTACCTCTCCGGCTTCCTCGCCGGCCAGGACGTCGGCGCGCTGACCACCATCGCCGTGCTGCTCTGGTTCGCGGTGATGGGGTGGGTGGCGTGGAAGGTCGCGGACTGGTGGTATGACCGTTTCATCCTGACCAACAAGCGGGTCATGGTGGTCAACGGCATCGTCACCCGCAAGGTGGCGATGATGCCGCTGGTCCGGGTCACCGACATGAAGTACGAGCAGACCCCGACCGGCCGGGCGCTCAACTACGGCACCTTCGTGCTGGAGTCCGCCGGTCAGGAGCAGGCGCTCCGCGAGATCAAGAACCTACCCAACCCGAACGAGCTCTACCTGCGCGTCGTCGAGGAGATGTACGAGCCGCAGGCGGTCGAGGCGCGGCTCGGCAAGGAAGCCGACGAGGCCAAGGCCGACGACGGCGCGTGAAGGTTTTTGACCGAACATCGGAGCAAGTGCGCACCTTTCGTCATGGACCGAAGCGCCTCTGACGTGGCACTCTGCCAGGACAGCAGGGGTGCGGAGGTGAGCGGTGGCGAGCAAGGACTCGTTGGAGGAGCAGTTCCGCGAGTTCGTCGCGGCCCGCTCCGCCGCGCTCCTACGCACCGCCTACCTGCTCACCGGGGACTGGGCCACCGCCGAAGACCTGCTCCAGACGGCGCTGACCAAGACCTACCTGGCGTGGAAGCGGCTCGGCGGGATCGAGGCCGTCGAGCCGTACGCCCGACGTGTGATGGTCAACACCTCGACCAGTTGGTGGCGGCGGCGCTGGCACGGCGAACGCCCGACCGAGGTGCTACCCGAGCGCGCCGGTGTCGACGAGATCGAGCAGCAACTTGACCGTGACCTGCTCTGGCGGCACCTCCGGCAGCTACCCAACCGGCAGCGGGCAGTGCTGGTGCTGCGCTACTACGAGGACATGACCGAGGCGCAGACCGCCGCGCTGCTCGACATCTCACCGGGCACGGTGAAGAGCCAGACGTCCCGGGCGCTGGCCACGCTGCGGCGACGGCTCGGCGCGGACGCACCAGAACTCGCTGCCGCCGGCTTCGCCGGCCGGTCTGCTGCCGCCGGCCCATCTCCTGCTGCCGGGAGCCGATCGGGCGCGACGCGTGCCGCCGGCCGGACGACGGGCCCGGACGCCCGGACCGGGCAGCCCTCGGCCACCGATGCCACCGCCGCACCCAGGCCGGGGCGGTCGACCGGCCGGCCCGCGCCCCGCCCGGCCGCTCCGCGCCCCGCCGCGCCCCGTGCGATCACCCCGCAGGTCGTGCTGCCCACCGCCCCGGCGGCCGTGCCCGTCGGCACGGGCTCCGGGGAGCAGCAGTGATTGAACTCCCCGGCCGGCCCGACAACCTGACGGACGTCCCGCCGCGTTCATACCAGGTGCGGCCTGACGAGCTGGAAGGTGCGGTGCGGGAGACCCTCTCGCACCAGGTCGCGCGTACCCGCCCACTGAGCGTCGATCCGGCGGGCCAGGCCATCCGCCGCGCGAACCGGATCCGGCGTCGACGCGCCGCAGCCGGCGTCGCCCTCGCCGCTGTCACCACGGTGCTGCTCAGCGCCGGCATCGCCCAGCTCGGTGCCGAGACCAGCCGGGACGGGGCCCCCATCGTGGTGATCGGTGACCCGGGCCCGACCAACCGACCGCTCCCGAAGGACAGCATTCCCGGCTCCGTCCCCTCGCCCGAGACGTCGGCCGCTCCGCCCGCCGGCGAGACGCTGGTCAGCGCCGCTGGGCGGCGACTCGTACTGCCCGACGTCGGGCCGGCCGAACGCGCCCAGCCGCTGCCCAGCGGCAAGGGTTGGCTGGTGGTCGGCACGCCGACCACCGCGGGGCGCTCCCTGTGGGTGGTGCAGGACGACGGCCTGGTGCAGGTGCTGCTGGCCGGAGCGGGCGGGATCGTGCTGGCCCCGGACAGCCTCCAGGTCGCCTGGCGCGACGGCGGCGACCTGCTGGTGGCGGGCGTGGTCGGCACCCAACTCATCGGGGCGGTGCGCACCCCGGTGCCGGCGGGGGCGGAGCCCGTCCGATTCGTCGCCGACAGCGTGCTGGTCCGCCTCGACCCGACCGGCGCCGGTCACACCCTCTGGCGGCCCGGTGCGGGGCCGCTGCCCGACTCCCTCGACCGCAAGAGCCTCAACGTCTACGGGCAGCTGCCCGACGGGCAGCTCGTCGGCCAGGTCGCCACCACCGATGCCAGCCGGACCTGCCTCGCCCTGCTCGCCCCGACACGGCGCCTGGAGCAGGTACGCACCGGTTGCGGTCCCGACCTGAGTCAGGACGGCGTCGGCGGGGTCTCGCCGGACGGGCGGTGGCTGCTGGTGAACGGCCGGGTCGGCGGGACCGACCGGTCCCTGCTGGTCGACCTGCAACGGCTCGGGTCGGCGGCGACCGCAGTGGCGGCCGGGCCGCCGATGACCGGGGTGGTCATCTGGGTCGACGGAACCAACGCCTCCTACCTCGACGGCACCGGTCAGCTGGTCCAGCTCGACGTCGGCCAGGTGCGGGCGGGAAAGCCCGCCGGCCCCGCCGCGGTGCCCGGCGTGTCAACCGGTGACCAGCCGATCCTGGTGAAGGGCTTCTGACCCCGGGCGACCCATGTGAGCCGGGCTCGCTGTTTCCTCGGTAGCGTCGAGCGGTGACCTCGCGTACCGGCTCCGCCCTCCGGATCGACCTGCACGCCCACTCGACGGCCAGCGACGGCACGCTGACCCCGGCCGAGCTGGTCGGCGCGGCCTTCGACGCCGGGCTGGACGTGCTGGCGATCACCGACCACGACACCACCGCCGGCTGGGCGCCGGCCGTGGACGCACTGCCGCCGGGGCTGCGTCTGGTCCGCGGCGCCGAGTTGTCGTGCCGCTGGTCCGGCGCGCAGCCGGCGGTGCCGCTGCACCTGCTCGCGTACCTGTTCGATCCGGAGCATCCGGAGCTGGTGGCCGAGCTGGCCCGCGTCCGGGCCGCCCGGGAAGAGCGCGGCGAACGGATGGTCGCCCTGTTGCGGGCCGACGGCATCGACGTGAGCTGGCCGGACATCCTGGCTGGCGCGGGTGGCGGCACGGTGGGGCGTCCGCACCTCGCGCAGGCGCTCATCCGCGCCGGCCTGGTCGACAGCGTCCGGGAGGCGTTCGGCCCGAACTGGCTGGGCGAGCGGTACCGGCTGCCCAAGGAGGACATCGACGTGTTCCGGGCCGTCCGACTGGTCCGGGCGGCCGGAGGGGTGCCGGTCTTCGCCCACCCGCGCGCCACCCGACGTGGCCGGGTGGTGCCCGACGAGCTGATCGCCGAACTGGCTGCCGCCGGGCTCGCCGGGCTCGAGGCCGACCACGAGGACCACAGCCCGGCCGAGCGGGAACACGTGCGGGCGCTCGCCGCCGAGTTGGGGCTGTTCGTCACCGGTTCCTCGGATTTTCACGGCACCCACAAGACCGTTCAGCTCGGCGCGTTCAGCACCGGCGTCGAGGCGTACGAGCGGATCGTCGCCGACGGGGTGACCGAGGTCGCTTCGGGCTGATCCGGGTATTTCGCCCATCGCGGCGCGGCTAGTTTGATCACGTGGATCTGAAGCTGTTCGGCGAGGTTTTCGTGACCCTGCTGGTGATCACCGACCCGCCGGGCATGATGCCGATCTTCCTGGCGTTGACCGGCCCGCTGCCCGCCCGCGACCGCAACCGGGCCGCCTGGCAGGCCGTCGCGTTGGCGCTCGGCGTCATCGTGATCTTCGCGGTGGCGGGGCAGACCCTGCTCGACTACCTGCACGTGGATTTGCCGGCCCTGCAGGCAGCCGGTGGGTTGCTGCTGGTGCTCGTCGCCCTGGAACTGCTGACCGGCAAGGCCGACGACCCCAGTCAGCAGGTCACCTCCAACATCGCGCTGGTGCCACTGGGCACGCCGCTGCTGGCCGGCCCGGGCGCCATCGTGGCCACCATGCTCTTCGTCCAACAGGCCGACGGGGTGGGGGAGTTCAGCGCCATCGCCGTCGCGATCCTCGCCGTGATGGTCGCCGTCTGGATCGTCCTGCGCTTCTCCGGTGGCATCGTGAAGATCCTCCGGCCGGGCGGGATCGAGGTGCTGACCCGGATCGCCGGCCTGCTGCTGGCCGCGATCGCCGTGCAGCTCATCGCCGACGCGGTGGCCGCATTCGTGACGCAGTACGTGAACATGACCTGACGGCACGCGCGCGATGTCGGGGGCGGATGGCAGGATCGCAGGCGTGCGACGATCCTCATCAGCAGGGCGGCCGGCGGCCGGCGGCCGGGCCCCTCGGCAGCGGGCCGGCGACGCCGAGCAGCTCGGCTTCGAGGGCATGCCGGAGCGGCTGTTCGTCTGCACCCCGAGCAAACTCGGCGCGTACGCGGACTGCCCGCGTCGCTACCGCTACTCCTACGTCGACCGGCCCGCCCCACCCAAGGGCCCGCCGTGGGCGCACAACTCGCTGGGCGCCAGCGTGCACACCGCCCTGAAGAACTGGTACGCGCTGCCCGCCGACCGGCGGCGCCCCGAGGCGTTGGCCACGCTGCTCAAGGGCACCTGGGTCCGCGAGGGCTACCGCGACGACGAGCAGGAGCGGGCCGCCTACCGGCGGGCGTTGGGGTGGCTCGAGGCGTACGTCGAAACGCTGGAACCGGATTCCGACCCGCTCGGTGTGGAACGGGTGGTCGCGGTCAAGACCGCCGTGTTGGCGTTCAACGGCCGCGCCGACCGGATCGACTCGCGGCCCGGGCCGGAAGGGCCGGAGCTGGTCATCGTCGACTACAAGACCGGTCGCAGCGGGCTGGACGCGGACGACGCCCGGGGCTCGCAGGCGCTGGCGCTCTACGCGTACGCCGCCGAGCGGGTGTTCCGCCGACCGTGCCGCCGGGTGGAGTTACACCACCTACCGACCGGAACGGTCGCCGGCCACGACCACACCGTCGAATCGCTGGCCCGACAGCTGACCCGTGCGGAAGAGACAGCCCGCGACATCATGGCCGCCGAACGGGCGGTCGCCGACGGCGCCGACGCGGACGAGGCGTTCCCGGTGGCGCCCAGCCCACGCTGTGGCTGGTGCGACTTCCGGCGGCACTGCCCGGCGGGCGCGCAGGTCCCGGGCAAGGAGCCGTGGGCGGCCATGGACCGGCCCGCCGACGGTTGATCTCCGCCGGTCCGGTCAGCCGGCCAGCGAGGCGGCGGCGTGCCGCGCGGCCCGCTCCTTGGCCGCCTGTATCAACGGCCCCTCCAGGTAGCGGCGGGGGACGGCGGCGAACGCCAGCCGCAGCGCGCGCACCGTCAGGTCCGCCGACATTGCTGTAGTCGGTAGGCCGAGACCCCCGTACATCCGGCGCGCCCACGTCGGCAGCAGCGCGAACGCCGTGCCGGCGATCCCCAGGTACGCCCAGCGCGGCGGGCCCAGCGTGAGCCCCAACCGGACCGGCAGGCTGAGCTTCCACGGCAGCGGCGGGGCGGTGAGGAACACCGCCGTCTCGGCGGCCTCCCGGGTCATCCGCAACTGTGGCCGTACCGCCGCGTAGTAGTCAGCGACCTCGGCGGCGGTGCCCGGGACGGTGGCCGGGTCCAGACCGACCAGGGCGGCGGCGCGCCGCTGCTCGGTGTAGTAGCCGTCCACCTCGTCGTCGCTCAGCGGCAGCCCGGCCCGGCGGGCCGTGCTCAGGAACGACTCGACCTCCGTCACGTGCACCCAGCGCAGCAGGTCCGGGTCGTCGATCCGGAACTCCTCACCGGTACGCGGGTCGGTGGCCCGCAGCCGGTCGTGCACGCGGCGCAGCCGGGCCCCGGCGGCCTGCGCCTCGGCGGTGGTGCCGTAGACGGTGGTCGCCACGTAGGTGGCGGTGCGGATCAGTCGCCCCCACGCGTCGGTGCGGTAGTTGCTGTTCTGTGCGACCCCGGCCATGGCCAGTGGGTGCAACGCCTGCAGGTAGAGCGAGCGCAGGCCGGCGACGATCAGGATCGGCTCCTCGTGCACCTTCCACGTGACCGAACCCGGACCGAAGAGGCCGAGGTCATCGCTGTCCACCGCTCAAGACTGCCACGCTCGGATCGACCCCGCCGCGCACGTGCCGTCGGTGCCGCGCCCGGAGCACCGGTCAGACGTCGGCGGAGCGGCGGGCCCGGCAGTCCGGGCAGAGGCCCCAGAAGGTCACTTCAGCCTCGTCCACCTCGAACCCGTGCGCGATGTTCGGCTCCAGGCACGGGGCGCTGCCCACCGCGCAGTCGATGTCGGCGATCTCACCGCAGCCCCGGCAGACCACGTGGTGGTGGTTGTCGCCCACGCGCGCCTCGTAGCGGGCGGGACTGCCGGCCGGCTCGATCCGGCGCGCCAACCCGGCCCGCGACAGCGCGCCCAGCACGTCGTAGACCGCCTGGGTGGAGACCGAGTCGAGCCGTTCACGGACCCGGCGGGTGATCTCGTCGACCTCCAGGTGGCCGCCGCCGGCCAGCACGTCGAGCACCGCGAGGCGTGGCCGCGTCACCCGCAGGCCCCTCGACCGCAGCAGCTCCTCGGTACCGGACATTCGCCAATGACAGCACGCCCGGCCTGCATCGACAACCGTCGCATGCTGCGGGTGGCCACCGACACAGCCAGGCAAGATCGGAAGTACGGCCCGCAGGATGAACCCGATCGACCCGGCGCGCGTGTGTCCGATCGAGAGCCGGGGGACGATCGGCGGACCGTAGGCTGACCGCCCCTGACCATGATCCACCTGGAGGGTTCGATGTTCGAGGAGATCCTGGGTCTACCGGTACACGTCCTGGTGGTCCACGCGGTAGTCGTCTTCGTGCCGCTGCTGGCGGTGCTCGCCGTCGCGTACGTGGGGCTGCCGCGGTGGCGCAGCCGGCTGGACTGGGCCCTGGGCCTCCTCGCCGTGGCCGCGCCGGTGACCGCCTACGTCGCGGTCAAGTCGGGTGAGGCGCTCACCGACGCGCTGGTGGCCCGCGGCTTCCAGGGACCGATCCTCGACCAGATCTTCGAGCACTCCCGCTACGGCGACATCCTGTTCCGCATCGTGCTGCCGCTCGGGATCGTGGCCATCCTGCTGCTCGTGGCGACAAGTGAACATCCCCGGGTGCCGCAACTGCCCGCGCTGGTCACCCCGGTACTGGCGGTAGCGGCAGTGGCCCTTGCCATCGCCGCCCTGGTCTACGTCTACCTGACCGGCCACTCCGGCGCTGAGACGGTGTGGGGCACCACCCTCTAAGAGATCTTGGACACTTTCCGTTCGGTGACGGAAACTGTCCAAGATCTCGTGAGGGGATAGGTGCGAGATGGATTCTGGGGTTGGGGGCCGTGGCTGTGCGGCGGTACAACACCAGGACCGGCGACTTCACCGCGGTCCAGCTCGCCGAGGACCTCCAACAGGGCACGAGCTGCTGACCCTCTGGTGTGCGCCCCAGAACTACGGCCGCTGAGTCGCGGCCCCGCTGAGCTGCGTCCCTCTGGCCCGCGGCTCCTGGTCTGCGGCTCCTGGTCTGCGGCTCCTGGTCTGGGGCTGCCGGGCTGCTGTCCGGGGGCGGGCATCAGAAAATCACTCGCGAGCAGAGCAGGCAGAGCAGAACCAGCAGCACCACGCCTGCCGCCGCGCCGAAGCCGTAGGTGACCCGCTGCGAACGCTGCTCGGCCGCGTCCAGGTCGACCATGTCCTGCGGGGGCAGTTGCCGCGGCGGCGCCGGCTGCAGATGTACGGGCGGACGCCAACCCGCCGGCGGCGGCACGCTCTGCGGCGGGCCGGAGTACCCACCGGGAGCGTGCCCGGCCGGTGGTGGTCCGGCATGTCCGGCCGGTGGTGGTCCGGCGTGTCCGGCCGGTGGTGGTCCGGCGTGTCCGGCTGGTGGTGGTCCGGCCTGGCCGACTGGTGGTGGGACGGCGTGTCCGCTGGGAGTGCTGTCCGGCGACGTGGGGCGGGTCTGCCCGGCCTGCGATGCGCCGGCGGCCCCGGCAGGAGTGCGTCCCGTCGGTGATGGGCCGGTAGGCCCGCTCGTAGGTGGGTTGGTGGGCCCGCTCGTAGGTGGGTTGGTGGGCTCGGCCGGCGGTTGGGTCATGGACCCGGTCGGTGGTGTGGCACCGGATGCGGTGGGCGGTTGGTCCGCCAGCGCGTCGTCACCGGCGTCAGGCCGTCGCCAGTAGTCGTCCGGGGTGCTGCCACCGCTGGGGGTCGTCACGCCGTCCGACGCTACCAACGCCACCGGCGGCCCGGTCGTTTCTGGCCGGCGTGCCCACGCTCGGCGGTCTGGTTGTTTCTGGTCGGCAGGGCTCGGCGGCATGGTTGTTTGTGGTCGGCAGGGCTCGGCAGTCTGGTTGTCTGTGGTCGGCGTGGCCTCGGTCCGCGGCCCGGTCCACCGGCGTGAGCTGCGCTAGTCTTGCCGCTCGTGAGCACCGAGGACCCCGGCACGCACGGCGCACGTGGAGACGATGACCGCGCCGTCGACCTGAGCGAAGACTTCGTGGTGCTGCCCGAGCAGACCTCAGACGACACCGACCGTGGTTGGGGCGAGCGGTCGGGCGACAACGACGACTGGCTGCTCGCCGAACGCCCCCCGCACTGGGACTGACCCCGACGGCTCGGCCGGACCCTCATGAGGTCGGTCCGGCCGTTCCGGTGCTGTCGGGAGGGGACGCCCCGCCGGAGGCGGCCGAGCGGCCCTCGTCGACCTGCCGGGGCGGGTCGTCCGCCACGGATGGTGCGTTGGAGGGCAGTTGCCGGGGTGGGTCGTCTGCCACGGATGGCGCGTCGGAGGGCACGACGGTCGGCGGGCATCCGGCCGGGGTCTGTAGGACTGCGGCGGCCAGGCCGAGCAGCGCGGCGACCAGACCGGCTCGGAGCAGGGTGCGCCAGCGGGGCAGGGCGAGCTGGCGCAGCGGGCGCAACGCCCGCGCGGAATTCGGATCGACCATCGCCTCTGCCGCCTCCCGTCCCCGAGCGCCGCAGCGGCACCCATGGACGGCAGGCTAGGCAGTTCCCGTCCCCCGTGGCCGACCCACCGCCGACGCCTGTGGACAACCGCCCGGCCTGTGGAAAACGCCCATCCGCCGGGTCGATTTGCTATGGCACCAGCGTTGATCGACTCGCCTTCAAGAAAATCGGCCTATCGAGGCGACCGGGATGGGCCGACTTCCTGAAAATCGAGTCGATCAAGGCCCGACCCGTGGGCCTGAAGCCCCGACCGGTGGGATTGGGGGCCTGACGCGTGATCGCCAGAGGCCCGACCCGGGTGGGGTCGGGCCTTCGGCGATCAGGATGCGGAGCTTGCCGCCGCCGTCTTGCCGCCGCCCGATCCACCCGAGGACGACCCCGAGGAGGACGACGAGCCCGAGGACGACCCGGACGTCGACGACGAGCCCGAAGACGACGAGGACGACCCGGACGAGGACGAGGAGGACGAGCTGTCACCGGAGGACGACTCGGACTTGGCCGGCTTGCTGGCCGTGCCGCCGGCCGTCGTCTCGGAGCCGGACGCCCGCGAGTCGGTGCGGTAGAAGCCCGAACCCTTGAAGACGATGCCTACCGAGTTGAAGACCTTGCGCAGCCGCCCCTCACACGCCGGGCACTCGGTCAGCGGCTCGTCAGAGAAGGACTGCACCGCCTCGAGCTGGTGACCGCACGTGGTGCAGGCGTACTGGTACGTGGGCACGTTCTCCTCCGGATCTGGGCTCAGCCAGTTGGCACTCGACGTATTCGAGTGCCAATGGTGCGTCATTCGCCCCGGGTTCGTCCAGCGGACGTGTGGGGCGCGACACCGTGCGCCGCACCCGGGCCGCCGTCAAGCGTACGCACCCCGTCGGCGGGGGTGACGACCGCGCGCACCCGACGGTCATGTGGCTCCACCGGCAGCGCCTCGACGAGCTCACCGTCGTGCAGGGGCACCACCGTCAGGGCTGCCTCGGGCACCCGGGCGAGTGCCCGGTCGTACGAGCCGCCGCCGCGCCCGAGCCGCCGACCGTGGTGGTCGACAGCGAGAGCCGGTACGACCACCAGCTCCGCCTCCGCCACGGCGGCCACCCCGAGACGGGCGCCTGTCGGTTCACGGATACCCCGACCCGCCGCGATCAAGGCAGCCGGCCCGGTATAGGCCGCCCAGTCCAGATCCAGGTCGGCGAGGAGCACCGGCAGCAGCAACTCCGCGTCCGCCGGCAGGGCCTCCCGGAGCACCTCGGGCAGGTCGGGGCCGCCCGGTTCGGAGCCGACCGGCACGTACGCCGTCATCCGGTGTGGGCGCAGCCGGCGTACCAGAGCGACCAGCTCGGCCTGCACGCGCCCGGCGGCGGCTGCCCTCGTCGCGGCGGGCAGCGACCGGCGGCGGGCGAGCAGCTCGACGCGGCTGTTCCGCTTCGCCACCCGGGTCACTTCCGCTTCATCAGAAAATTCCGGCACGCAACACTCCTGACGCAACGCCTCTCCCACGGTTGCACTGTGTCAGCATCGCAAGCAACGGAGGCGGAACTTCCGGGGGGACCGAGTGACGCTACGCGGGCGGTTGACGGCAGCCTTCCTCGTGGTGGTGCTCGGGCCGGTCCTGCTCGGCGCGCTCTTCGTCGCCTCCACCGTCGCGGCGGTCGACCGCAGCCGCTCCACCGAGCGCCTGGCGGTGGCGGCGTCCACGGTGCGTACCTCGGTCGACGCGCTCTGCCAGCAGCTCCGGGCCACCGCCGACGCGGTGGCGCTCACCGCCGAGCCGGCTGTCGCGGCCGCGCAACTGGTCGGCCGGGGCCTGGCCGCCGCAGTGTTGATCACCGACGTGGCCGGCCGGGTCACCTACGTCTCGCCCGGTGCGCCGACGACCCCGTGGCGGGACTGCGCCGGCTCGACCGAGAACCCGAACGGAGGCGCGACCGAGAACCCGAACGGAGGCGCGACCGAGAACCCGAACGGGGGCGCGAACGGGGGCTCCGGCACGGTTTCGACCGACGGTTCGACCGGCCCGGTCCGGGCGCTGGCCGCCCAGGTCGACCTGCACGATCGCGCCGGCGCCCGGCTGGGCACGGTGACCGCCGCGCAACGTGTCGACCCGGCCTTCGTGGCGCGACTGGCCGCGGTGACCGGGGTGGCGGTCACCCTGCTCGACAGTGGGGCGCGCGCCGCTCGGGTCACCCACACGACCGAATCCGGCGACGTACGCG
The DNA here is from genome assembly GCF_029809455.1 of Micromonospora sp. DH14. Lineage (NCBI taxonomy): Bacteria > Bacillati > Actinomycetota > Actinomycetes > Micromonosporales > Micromonosporaceae > Micromonospora > Micromonospora sp. DH14. Next base: position 603,479 of record NZ_JARVKT010000001.1, read on the forward strand.
ACGCGGTGCTGGCCGCCGCCGTCACCGTCCGGGGCGAGCAGGTCACCGAGACCAACGACGGCCGCTACGTGCGCCGGCTCGGGCCCTCCGACGCGCAGCCGCTGCCACTGGTGCTCTCCGTGCCCGGTGAACGGCCGCCGGGGCTGAACGCCACGCTGGTCGGGGTGGTCGTGCTGGCCGGGCTGCTCGCCGTGCTGACCGCCTGGCGACTGGCCCGGGTGACCACCCGGCCGCTCGCCGAGTTGGCCGGCGCGGTCGACCGGGTGGCCCAGGGCGACCTGACCGCCCGGGTGCCGGTCCGCAGCCGCGACGAGCTGGGACGGTTGGCCGCCGCGTTCAACCGGATGACCCGGGAGACCGGCTCCTACGTCGCGGCGCTGACCAGCAACCGGGATCAGCTGCGCGGGCACCTCGCGGTGCTCGGCGACACCCTGGCCAGCACGCACGACCTGCAACGCATCCTGCGGGTGATCCTGCGGAGCGCCATCGGGGCCACCGGCGCGCGGGCCGGTGCCGTGCTGCTGGTGGAGACCGGCGGGGTGCTCGTCGCGCAGTGCACCGAGGGGTTGGACGGGCGCTGGCCGGCCGAGGAGACCGACGGGCCGCAGACGCTGCGGGTGCCGGTCGGCGTCGGCATCGTCGGTGCGGTCGCCGCCACCGGTGAACCGCAGCGGGGGAGGGCGGAGACGACCGAGGCGCCGACGGGTGAGCCGCGCTGCCGCACGTACGTCGCGGTTCCGTTCGCTGCCCCGGGCGGCGGTGCCCCGGCCACCCCCGGCGGACCCTCGGCGTCGGCAGACGAGGCTGGCGCGGCGGCCGCGCTCGGGGTGCTGGCCCTCTACGACCGGCTGGGCGCCGACGAGTTCGACGACGACGACCTGGCCACCCTGCGCACCTTCGCCGGTCACGCGGCCGTGGCGGTGGACAACGTCCGGGTGCACGAGGAGGCGCAGCGGCTCTCCCTCACCGACCCGCTCACCGGGCTGTGGAACTACCGCTACCTGCGCGAGTCGATCCGGCGGGAGGTGGAACGGGCCAGCCGCTTCGGGCGGATGCTCAGCGTCCTCGCGTTGGACCTGGACCGGTTCAAGGACGTCAACGACACGTACGGGCACGCCGCGGGGGACACCGTGCTGGCCGAGTTCGCCCGGCGGGTGCGCGGCGAGATCCGCGAGGTCGACCTGGCCTTCCGCCAGGGTGGCGAGGAGTTCGTGCTGCTGCTGCCGGAGACCGACGCGCGGGGCGCGGCGATAGTGGCCGAACGGCTCGGCGCGGCGGTGCGGGACACGCCCATCGCCGTCGAGGCGGACGCCGGGCCGGTCCTGGTGACCGTGTCGGTGGGCATCGCCGTCTTTCCGGACAACGGCAGCACCGGGCGGGAGGTGCTGGAGGCCGCCGACGACGCGCTGTACGCGGCCAAGGCGGCGGGCCGTGACACGTACCGGGTCGCCGAGGTGCGCTCGGATCTGCCGACCCGGGAGATCCCGGTTCTCGCGGGTGCGGTGAGCCCACCCGACGGACTGCCGCGCGCCGGCCAGCCGGTGCAGGCCCCCCGGGAGCCGGGCGGGTCCGCCCGGTCCGACCCGGCGGTGGGCGTACCGGAATCGGTGGTGGGCCCGGCGCACGCCCGACCTGATGCGGCCGACGACACGCCGGACAACGTCCCGGGTGGGGCGCGGGCCGGCCCGGACGCGGCGCGGCCGGGGTCGGGTGGCGGCGCGTCTTCTGGGCCACACCCGCCGCGGCAGAGCCGTGGCCGATAGTCTCGCGGCATGTCGGAGCACTCAGCGAATCCCTCGTCGACGGTCGCCGCAACCTTCCGTCCCCTGGCGGTCAAGGCCGTCATCCCGGCCGCCGGACTGGCCACCCGGTTCCTGCCGGCCACCAAGGCGGTCCCCAAGGAACTGCTGCCGGTGGTGGACCGGCCGGTGTTGCAGTACATCGTCGAGGAGGCCACGCAGGCCGGCATCAACGACGTGTTGCTGATCACCGGCCGGGGTAAGACGTCGATGGTGGACCACTTCGACCGTCGCCCGGACCTGGAGGCCAGGCTGGAGGAGAAGGGCGACGCGGAGCGGCTGGCCGCCGTGCGTGGGCCCAGCGAACTGGCCGAGATCTACACGGTGCGCCAGCCCGAGCAGCTCGGGCTCGGCCACGCCGTCGGGTACGCCGAGTCGCACGTCGGCGACCAGCCCTTCGCGGTGCTGCTCGGCGACGAGTTCGTCAAGCCGTCGGAGCCGCTGTTGCCGGCGATGATCGAGTTGCAGGCCCGCACCGGCGGTGTGGTGCTCGCCTTCTTCGAGGTCGACCCGGCCGAGACCAAGCGGTACGGGATCGCCTCCGTCGAGCCGGCGGAGTCGGAGCTGACCGACATCGGTGAGGTCGTCAAGGTGACCGGGATGGTGGAGAAGCCGCAGCCGGAGGACGCCCCGAGCAACCTCGCGGTGCTCGGCCGCTACGTGTTGCCGGGCAGGATCTTCGACGCGATCCGGCGGACCAAGCCGGGCAGCGGCGGCGAGATCCAGCTGACCGACGCGATGGAGCTGCTGCGCACCGAGGGCACCCCGGTGCACGCGATCGTCTACCGGGGCACCCGCTACGACACCGGCATGCCGCTTGGGTACCTCCAGACGGTGGTGCAGATCGCCGCCGAGCGCGACGACCTGGGCACCGAGTTCCGGTCCTGGCTGGCCGACTTCGTCAAGGCCGACGCGGCAGGCGGATCTGGTACATGACCGCGACGGCCGACGCCGAGGCGGCCGCGAACGAGTTGACGCCGCTCGCCGACTACCTGGGCAGCGTGCTGCGCAGGTTGCGCGCGCTGCCACCACTCGACCTCGACCTCACCCAGGCGCACGGCAACGTCCTCGCCGAGGACGTCGTCGCGCCGCACGCCTTCCCGGCCTTCGACCAGGCGGCCGTGGACGGCTACGCCGCGCGCTGGGAGGACATTTCCGGAGGGGGCCGGGGGCCGAGCTACGTCCCGGCCCCCTCCGGCACCCGCGGAGGGCGCACCATCCGGCTCAACGTGGTCGGTGACCTCGGCGCGGCGAGCTGGCGGCCGGTCCGACTCACCCCCGGCTCGTGCTTCTCGGTGGCCGCCGGGGCGCCACTGCCGGTCGCCGCGGACGTCGTGGTCCCGGTGGAGTGGACCGACCAGGGCATGGCCGCGGTGGAGATCTTCCGCACCCCCAAACGGGGGTACGGGGTACGCCGCGCCGGTGAGGAGCTGCCCGCCGGCACCCTGCTCGCCCGGGCCGGCACCTACGTGTCCCCGGCCCTGGTCGCGGTCTTCGCGGCGACCGGCATCGGGCACGTGGTGGTCCGGCCCAGCCCACGGGTGGTCATCGTGGCCACCGGGGACGAACTCGTCGACGTGGGCCGGGGCAGTCAGCCCGGTCAGGTGGTGGACGCCAACTCGCACGCGTTGACCGCCGCGGCGGCCGAGGTGGGCGCCCTGGCGTACCGGGTGGGGATCTGCGACGACGACCCGGAGGGGCTGCGCGGGCTGCTGGAGGACCAGACCCTGCGCGCCGACCTGATCATCACCACCGGGGGCACCGGCACCGGCCCCGGGGACATGGTGCGCCGGATCCTGTCCCGCCGCGAGGGCGGCCGGGCCGGGCCGGTCACCTTCACCGACGTGGCGCTCTACCCCGGCACCGCGCTCGGGTTCGGCACTGTCGGCGCGGAGGAGGTGCCGGTGGTCTGCCTGCCCGGCGACCCCGGCGCCGCGCTGATCGGCTTCGAGGTGCTGGCGCGCCCCGCCATCCAGCTGCTCGCCGGCGCCGAGCCGGTGTTCCGGCCCAGCGTGCGGGCGCACCTGCTGGAGACCGTGTCGTCCCCGGCGGGGCTGCGCGAGTTCCGGCCGGCGCACGTCGCCGAGCGCCGGGGCGGCGGGTACACGGTCCAGCCGCTCAGCGGTGGGCCGTTCACCCTCTCCGGGTTGGCCGAGGCGAACGGGCTGCTGGTGCTCGGTGAGCGGGTCACCACGGCCGCGGCCGGTTCCACGGTGGACGTCCTGCTGCTGGACCGCCGCCGGTGAGGTCTCCCGGCCGGTCCGTCGACCCGGTGGTCACCGGGCGCGCGACCGTCGGTTCGTAGCGGTGGGTGTGCGCGGCCCGGTGGGGCCACTTGCGCGGGACACGGTCCCGCGCGGGAGACTGTGCGGGTGAGCCTCTTCGGACCCGCGCGGTCGCCGGGCTGGCCGGTGGAGTTGGCCGACGGCCCGGTGCTGCTGCGGCCCTACCGGCGCTCCGACGCGGCGGCGTGGTCGGAGGTGCGGCGCGCCAACCGGGCCTGGTTGGCGCCCTGGGAGTCCTCGCTGCCCGGCAGTTGGGACGAGATGAACTCGCCGTCCGCGTTCCGTTGGGTGCACCGTGACCAGCGGCGATCGGCCCGCGAGGGTGAGGGCATGCCGTTCGCGGTCTGCCTGCGCGAGGGCGATCGGGACCGGCTGGTCGGGCACATCAACGTGGGCAGCATCGTGCGGCGGGCCCTCTGCTCCGGCTACGTCGGCTACTGGGTGGACGCGCGGGTGGCCGGACGGGGGGTGATCCCGACGGCGCTCGCGCTCGCCGTGGACCACGCGTTCGGCCCGGGTGGGCTGCACCGGGTGGAGGTCAACATCCGTCCGGAGAACAAACCGTCCCGGCGGGTGGTGGAGAAGTTGGGTTTCCGCGAGGAGTCGTACCACGTGCGCTACATGCACATCGACGGCGCGTGGCGGGACCACATCGGGTACGCGATGACGAGTGAGGAGATCGCCGCCGAAGGTGGCCTGCTGGCCCGCTGGCACCGGGTACGCGCCAACGCGCGGTAGGAGGATTTCGCCACATCCTGCCACTCGTCCCACGGACGGGATCGGCGCGGCGCGGTGGCATCCCGGTCGGCGCGCCGTAACCTCAAGTAACTGCAAGCTGCGGCAAGCGCTCCCCGGCCGGACGATCCACGCGCCCACGCGTGATCGGTGGAAGATCCTGCGGTCGGATGGCGGTTGCTTCGAATTCGGTGACGGGAGGGGTGAGGGTGCCGACCTCGGTGCTCCTCGCCGTCCTCGCCGCCGCCGGTCTGCTCGCCCTGGCCCCGGCGCTGGTTCGCCGGTACGACGCCACCGAGCGGCTGGTGGCGGAGCGGGCGCAGTCGACGGCGCGGGTGCTCCAGCGCCGCCGACGGCGCCGCACTGTGCCGGGACGGCGACCCGTCCACCCGCCGCGCTCACTGGTCGTCACCCTCAGCGAGGATGCGACTACCGGCACGTTGGGTGCGCCGGTCTCCGCGCCGCCGGCTGCCCGTCGCTCCGGGCGGCTGCGCGCCGTACCGCCCGCTCCGAAGCGGTCCCGACGCCGGCCACCGCCGCGCCGACAGCACACCCCCGCCGTGTACCGGCGTCGCCGGGTGCTCGCCGCCCTGCTGCTCCTCAACGTCGTCGAGCTGATCGGCGTGCTGTTCGTCAGCCCCGGCTTCTGGGTCGGCTTCGGAGTCACCTTCCTGCTCCTGGCCCTGTACGTCGTCCACCTGCGGGGTCAGGCCCTCGCCGGGCGACGCCGCCGCCGGGCCCGCGCCCGGGAGGCCGCGTGGCTGGCCGCCCGGCAGGCCGAGGTGCGCCGGGAGCAGGCCCGCCGGGCAGCGGCCCGCCGGGAGGCGCAACGCCGCCTGGCCGCCCAACGCGAGGGCGTACGCCGAGCCGCCATGGGCCTGGACCGACAGGGCGACCTGCCGGCGGCGGTCAACGGCGGGTCGGTCTCGTACCGGCGGTCGGGCGGTCTCCGCGGCCGCCCCTACGAGGCGGGCCGAGGCGCCTGACCCCCGGCCCCTCCCGGGCCCGGTCGGTCTCCGGCCTGGGCTGGTCTCCGGCCTGGGCTGGTCTCCGGCCTGGGCTGGTCTCCGGCCTGGGCTGGTCTCCGGCCTGGGCTGGTCTCCGGCCTGGGCTGGTCTCCGGCCTGGGCTGGTCTCCGGCCTGGGCCGGCCCCCAGTCTGTGCCGGTCCCCGGCCCCTGCCTGCCCGGTGCCGGCTGGCTTGATCGACTCGGGTTCTTGAAAGTCGGGGTGTCGTGGCGTCCGGGATGCCCCGGTTTTCAGAAAGTCGAGTCGATCTTCGGGTCTGGGGGAGCGCCACGCAGGGGGCGGATTCGCGGTGAGGGCCGGCAACCTGTTAGCCTTGCTGCCGGCCCGCCCGGTGTAAGCCGGGTGGGACCGAAGCCGGTTCGCCGGTGGGGGGCTGTGGCGCAGACTGGTAGCGCACCTCGTTCGCATCGAGGGGGTCAGGGGTTCAAATCCCCTCAGCTCCACCCCAGGTCAAAGGCCGTTTCCGCGAGTCGGAGACGGCCTTTTCCGATCTCGTACAGCAATGAAGTACAACAGTTGCTGACCGGGGCTCGATGGAGCTGATCGCGAGTTAATCCGGCAGTGGCGTTGGGTGCATCGTGAGATAGATCAGCCCTTGCTCCTCGTGAACCGTGCAACCCAGTTCGTAGGGCTCGACAGCGGCTATGCGGAAGACGAGGGTGACTCGGTCCTGCACGAATCTCTGTATCTCGGTGGGCTCGCCGAAGACGGCGGTGATCTCTCGCTGGTCCAGCCCTGCCCGTAAAGGCAGCCGAAGCGCGTCGATCATGCTCTGGAGCGTCGCCTCCGGCAGGGCGACGAGGTCCATCGCTACCGAACGCGTTACCTCGGGAGTTGACTCAAGACGAAGCCACTCCGTGAAGCCCGACGCCTCCCCGACCCAGCAACGCTCCATGTACTCCCAGCCCTGAAGCTGCTCAAGGTGCTCCGCCCTGATGAAGTCGGTGAGGCGAAGCCGGCCAAAAGCGTCATGCGAGATCCCCAACGGCTTCACGGCCTTTTCCGATCCTCCGGGTAGCGGGGCGATGCCGTCACGGGCGCATCGACACGTCGCGCGGCCACCCGCCGAGATGCGCGAACTGGCGAAGGTAGCGCTCGCATCTCTCGGCGAACTCCCCGGGTTCGGGTGGCAGTCGAGTCACGGTGACCACCTGACGCGGGTCGGGGTGGCTCGGCCGCAGCAGCCGGATCTGGTCGTCGGTGAACTGTCCGCCGGTGAGGTCGGCGACGGCAAGGGCCATGGCCAGCGCCACGACGACACTCACACACGTGCGGTACGGGCTGAAGACGGCCTCCGGACCACTGTCGGTCTCCGGTTCGTGGTCGATCACCAGGAGCCAGACACTGTCCTCGAAGCCCGCGACATCGACCTCAAGGTGGATCGAGCCGGGCATGCCGTCGGGCGTGCGATCGATGCGGTCGCCGATGGTGGTGTCCCGCAGTTCCGCCGCGTCGAGGCGGCGTCCGGAATCGACGCGGCGTCCCTGTTCGTAGCGTCGGTCGGTGACGACGATCAGCTCGGGCGTCGTGGTCATGCCGAGCAGTTCGGCCAGGGTGGCTCGCGCCGCGGTCACCAACTCGGCGAGCGAGATGGGCCGGGCCACTGTTGCCTCGAGGTCGACTGACACACGCGCCTCCAGTCTGGTCGGCTAGTTCGGTGGCCGGCCCCGGGGAGTGCCGGGCCCCGGGGAGTGCCGGGCCTAGGAGAAGCGTTCGGTCGTCACGGGTATCAGACCGTGCTGCCGCAGCACGTCCGTCAGCGCGGACAGTGTCGAGCCGAGCGCCGCCGTGGCATCGGTCGCCAGCAGCGCGGTCACGTCGAGGCCCCAGGCGAGGGTGTGGCCGACGCGGCGCAGGTCCCAGCTGAACTGGTCGCCGTGCCCATCGAGACGACCACTCGCAACGGACGCGCTCGTGCCGGACGCGCTCGTGCCGGACGCGCTCGCGGCGGACGCGCTCGTGCCGACGGTCGGTGTCCGCCAGGCCGTGCGGAGGGCGGCCACCTGCTCGGGGCGGAGGTCCTTGGCGAAGAGGACGCGGTACACCCGCCGTTCGTGGAAGCCGGCCGGCGGCTGGGCGGGGCCGAGCCGCAGCGGCGGGGCGCTCGCGATCGGTTGATGGTCGAGAAAGTGCGTACGGAGCAGCGTCTCGTCCGGCAGCTGCCCACCGCCGAGCGCGCGATGGACGGTCTCGGCCTGCCGGCGGGAGGTGGGGATCACCCGGGCCAGCATCTCGGGGTTCGTGCGGATGTCGCGGCTCAGCGACGCGGAACTCCACCAGCCTGCCTGTGGGGTCCAACCCGCGCTGTCCAGCCCCGTCGTGACGAAGTCGCGGTCCCGGGTGAACTCCTCGACGAGGAGGCCCTCCACAGTGGTGTCCGAGTCGTTGACGCCAACCAGGTAGTAGTCGAGCTGCGGCCGTGCGCCGGTCACCTCGACGGTCGCCGACGCGGGGCCGGCGGGTAACGAGTCGATGGTCATCAGGGCAACCGTAGCGAAAAACACGGCCCGGCAACGGTTAGCATCCGGGCCTCTAGGTGAGGAGCCCAGATGACGTCGGTGGCGCAGACCCGGTTCGGCATTGTCGGCAGTGGTTGGCGAGGTGAGTTCTTCCTTCGCCTGGCCAGGCTGCTTCCCGAGCGGTTCTGGGTGACCGGGGTGGTGACGCGTACCGAGTCGCGGGGAGCTGCCGTGACCGCCGACTGGGGTGTGCGGACCTTCCGGACGAGCGCCGAGTTGCTCGCCCACGAGCGGCCGGACTTCGTCATCGTGTCGGTGCCGTGGTCCGTGACACCGGAAGCGACCCGGGAGTTGGTCGCGGCCGGCGTACCGGTGCTCGCCGAGACGCCGCCCGCCGCCGACCTGGCGGGTCTGCGCTCGCTCTGGGCCGACGTCGGGGGCAGCGGTCTGGTGCAGGTCGCCGAACAGTACCTGCTGATGCCCGGGCACGCGGCCCGGCTGGCGGTGGTCCGCGCCGGGGTGCTCGGCGAGCCGACCTCGGTCCAGATCTCGTCGACCCACCTGTACCACGCGGTGTCGCTGATCCGTGGGCTGCTCGGCGTCGGTCACGAGACCGCCGAGGTCAACGCGCGCGCCTTCGTCGCGCCACTGGCCAACCCGCTCTCGCCGACCGGCTGGAGCGGTGACGACACGCCGCAGCAGCTCTCCACCACACTCGCGACGATCGACTTCGGCGGACGGATGGGGTTGTACGACTTCACCGACAACCAGTGGTGGAGCCCGCTGCGTACCCGCCGGTTGGTGGTGCGCGGCTCGCGCGGTGAGCTGGTGGACGACCGGGTTGTCCGGCTGGTCGACCCGACCACGCCGGTGGAGTCGTCACTGGTGCGACGCCAGACGGGTCTCGACCTCAACCTGGAGGGGCTCGACCTGAAGCACATCAGCTTCGACGGCGAGGTGGTCTACCGCAATCCCTTCGTCGGTAGCGGGATGTCCGACGACGACATCGCGGTGGCCGACATCGTCGCCCGCGCCGGGGCGTGGGCGCGGGAGGAAGGCCCCGCTCCGTACTCCCTCGCCGAAGCGTGCCAGGACCACCTGATCAGCCTCGCCATCGAAGAATCGGTACGCACCGGGCAGCCGGTCGTCACCGACGCCGAGGCGTGGGCGCGGTAACCGAATGTTTGCGGGACAACGGGGGAAGAGACATGGGTTTCGAGGCCTGGATAGGTGAGTTCACCGAGAACGCCGAGCGACGCCGGGACGGGCCAGATCCACGGTGGAGTGCGGGGAGTCCGCTGCCGGCGGCGCTGATCCGGAGCCTGCAGCGATTCCAGGCCGGTGAAGACGGCGACGGCGTGAATCTCATCAGCAAGAGCGAGCGGGCCGGTGACCCGACCTATCTGGCGGCGGTCCGACTGTTCGTCGCCGAGGAGCAGAACCACGCCCGGCTCCTCAAGCACCTGCTGCTCAGCGCGGGCGGCGACGTCATCGACGGTCACTGGACCGACCGGGTGTTCGTGGCGCTCCGGCGTGCCCTGGGGCTGCGACTGGAACTGATGACGCTGATGGTCGCCGAGGTGGTCGCCCTGCGCTACTACCGAGCCGTGCGCGACGGCACCGATGATCCGCTGCTCTCGGACGTGGGTGCCCGCATCCTGATCGACGAGCAGAGGCACGTGCCGTTCCACACCGAGCGGTTGCGCCAGGGATGGGCCGACAGCGCCGGACCGGTACGGGCGGCGGTGGCCGCGGGTTGGTGGGTGTTGCTGTTCGGCGCCGCCGTCGTGGTCGCGTTCGGGCATGGCGCCGCGTTGCGTCTGCTCGGTGTCGGCCGGCTCCGGTTCATCGCCGACACCGCGACGCTGTTCCGGTCGGTCGTGCGGGAGGTGCTCTCCGGTGCGGGCCGGCAGGCTCACCCCGCCAGTTCCACGAGTGCGGCTGCGCGGCAGGCGACGGGGTCGACGGTGCGCGGCTCCCGACAACGGCTCTGGCGGTGGGGAGCGATAGCGCTGGTGATCGTCGGATTGGCGGTGGCGCTCTACCCGGCGGCGCACTTCTGGGGTCCACGGCCCTACCGGCATCCGGACGGGATCTTCGGGGTGACCCGGGGCGACTTCGAGGACGACATCCTGCCGCACTACCAGGTCAGTCTGCCGTGTGACGTTGATGGCCTGCGATACAGCAACGCCGAGGACATGACCGGCCCGATGGGCGAGCTGTACCTGCACTTCACCACGTCTCCGGGGTGCCTGGACCGGATCCTCGACGGCTGGGCGGCCGCACCGGCGCAGCCACCGACGATGGCGCCCACCGATGCGGGGTTCCCGCTTCCCGCCGAAGCGATCCCGGACACCGTCGGCTGGCGCTTCGACGCGCCGTCGTACCAGGTCTACCAGCGCCAGGGGGACGTGGTGACCGGGCACGTGGTGGCGGTGCGCGACGGCAAGCGGCGCAGTGTGTACCTGCTCGGCCGCTACGCCCACTGACGACGCCCGGGGCGGGGCTGCCGGGCTGGAGCGGTAGCCAGCGGGGTCAGCCCCGGCCGAGCACGGCGGCGGTGCGGACCAGCCCGTCGGCGATCACGAAGCGGCCGGTGATCGACGCGGGCGGGTCGGCGACTTCTGCCGCGTGCACCCGGGCCGGTGCGATCCGGGCGGTGAACGTGCCGGCATCCGGATCAAGTTCGACTCGCGCGTCGTGGAAGTCCAGCCAGCCGCGGACGATCGGGTACCACACCTTGTAGATGGTCTCCTTCGCGCTGAACAGCACCACCGGCCAGCAGGTGCCGCCGGGTAGCCGCGCGCAGGCGGCCTCCTCCTCGGGCAGCAGCACGAGTCTGCGTACTCCGGGATTGATCTCGCGGTGCTGCTCGGCGTCCATTCCGACGGACCGGACGTCGGTGGTGTGCGCCGCGGCGGCGGCGCAGTAGCCGGCGGTGTGGGTGATGCTGCCGACCACCCCGGCCGGCCAGACCGGCGCGCGGTCGGCGGCGGCCGGCACCGCGGTCATCGCCAGGCCGAGGTCGCGCAACGCCCGGCGGGCGCACATCCTCCCGGCGGCAAAGTCCCGCCGACGGGTCTGCCCGGCCCGCTCGCCGAGACATGCCAGCTCAGCGGGGAGCAACTCGCCCGTCCAGTCGTCGGGCCCGGCAATGGCAACCGCGACCGTCGATGGCAGCAGGTCACGCATTCCGACTGCCTACTGGTCGGTAGGAATGGCAGATCAGGTCAACCGTCAAATTTCCGACTCCCACGACCGCTGAAAGTACCGCAAAGATGTAACACCGGAGGGACGCGCAGCGCCCTCCCTGATGGCTCCGGGGGGACCACCATCAACGCTGGCCGGCGCGGCCAGCCCCGTGGACATCTGGAAGGACGTGCGATGACCGATGGTGCGGAACGGCCGGGGGTGCCGGCTGACGATCACGCCCCGAAGACCCCCTGCTGGAGCTGCGGCTCCTGCGGTGACGAGTGGCCGTGCGCGACGAAGCGCAGCCGGCTGCTGGCGGAGTACGGCGGTGATCGCGCCATGCTCAGCGTCTATCTGGGGTCCTGCCTCGCCGCCGCCACCGAAGATCTGCGCGCCGCCCCGGTGATGTCGCTCCAGGATCGTTTCATCGGCTGGTTGCCGCGCGGCTCCCGGCGTAGCTGAACCTCTGGTGGCCCCACCGCCGGGCGGGGCCACCAGAGGGGCGTTCAGCGACGTCGAGGCCGCCGGGTCATCGCGAAGCCGAACACGCCAGCCACCGCGGCGAGCGCACCGCCGATGCCGGTCCAGACCCAGCGCGAGCCGAGGTCCGGCAACCAGTCCGTCAGCGGGTCGCCCTCGTCGTCGGCCTCCGCGTCCACCGGGGGTACGGCGGTGAGCACCGTGCCGGCCTTGGTGTTCGGCACCAGCGGGGCGGCCAGTTCACCGTCGTCGGCCGAGGTGCCCCGGTCGGCGATGGCGCCGACCAGCAGGTCGACGTCGATCGGCGCACCCAGATCCGGCTCCGGCAGGTCGATCACGGAGAGCCGGATGACGTACGTGCCGGGCAGTGGGTCGGCCGACCAGGGCTCCGCCCACGGTCGCACCTCGCGCAACGTGCAGCCCAGCACCACCGTCGACGCCTTCGCGTCCACCGTCGGGGTCTGGGCCCCCGCCGTGCACGCCTGGCGGCGGCGGAGCCCGTCGAAGACGTCGACGGTCCAGGTGGAGGCCCCGTCGCGTCCCTTCGGGAAGGTGACGGTGGCGGTGATCTCGTGCACCTGACCGGCCGTCGCCGGGAACGACCAGTAGAGGTGGTCACCGATCGAGGCGTCCACCCGTACCGGCTGTCCTGCGGTGATCGGGGTGGCGGTGAGGAACGACGTGCCGGCACGGTTCACCGGCGTGGCACCCGGGGAGGGGGTGGGTGCGGCGACGGCCGCGGCGGGGAGCAGGGCGGCCCCACCGGCGGCGAGCAGCGCCGCCATCGACCGGAACAGTGCGCTACGCATCAGTTCTCCCTCCAGGTGGCGACCCACCAGCGGGTGAGCAGGCCGGCGAGCAGACCGGTGATCAGCCCGGCGATGGTGAGCAGGGCCAGCAGCACCCAGCCCCGGCCGAGGTCCGGTCCGTCCGGTGTGGGCGCGGCGGCGACCACGTCGATGGTCAGCTCCACCGGCATGCCCGGGGTCGCCGCGGTGCCGGGACGCGGGGCGAACGAGTTGCTCACCACCAGGCAGACGGTGGTGGGTTCGACGACCGGGGCCGAACTCTCCTCGGTGTCCGCGGCATCCTCATCGTCGGCGGTGGCCGACCAGCGCAGCCCGGCGGAGAGCACGTCGGCCCGTCCGCTGCCGGCGTCCGCACCCCGGACGAGTTCCCTGCCGTCGGCCGCGGTGGCCCGCAGCAGCACCCCGTAGTCCCGGTTGACGGCACGGTCCAACGCCATGCTCACCGAAGCCCGCAGCTCCTGGCCGGGGCGGATCGGCACCCGGTAGTAGCGGTGCTCGGAGAACGACTCCCGGTCGGCGTACACGCCGGGTGCGAGCAGTGGCGCCGAGTCGCACGCGTTCGAGCCGCCGACCACCGTCGGGGCCCGGGTGTGCGTGTCGCCGGCCCGCTCCACGAGCTGTTTGATCCGGTCGGTCAGCTCCTCGGCGCTCTGCGCGGCGGTGTAGGTCCCGCCGGTCGCGCTGGCGATGCAGAGCAGCTGCCGGCGGACCTTCTCGTCCGGGGCCAGACCGAGGGTGTCGACGACCAGGCTGGTGCCCTGGGCGGCCAGTTCCCGGGCCACCTCGCACGGGTCCGGCGGCGCGCAGGTGTCCTCGCCGTCGGTGATCAGCACGATCCGCCGGGTGGTGTTCCCGCTGCCCAGGTCCTGTGCGGCGGAGCGCAGCGCCAAGCCGACCGGGGTGAACCCGGTCGGGCGAAGTGTCGCCACCGCCGCCTTGGCGGCGGGCCGGTCCACCGGGCCGACCGGCACGATCTGTTGGGTGTCCTGGCAGCCGACCTTCTTGTCCTTGCCGCGGTAGGTGGCGCCGAGCACCCGGATGCCGAGCTGTGTCTGTTCGGGTAGCGCGTCCACCACCTCGTTGAACGCCTGCTGGGCTACCGCGATCCGGGTGCGTCCGTCGATGTCGGCGGCGCGCATCGACCCGCTGACGTCGAGCACCAGCTCGACCCGGGGCGGCTCGGGCGCCGGCTCCTCGTCGGCCTGCGCCGGGGCGGCCCCGGCCAGTGCGGTGGTCGCCAGCAGTCCGAGAAGGACGGCCGTCGATCGTCTGAAGTTGATCACGGCCCGCAGTGTAGTGAGATCCACTTTGGATGATCATTTGGGTTGCGGGCGGTCCGAACCACGACGCCGTCGGCCTGGCCACCCGTCACCGCGGACCGGCAGTGCCCGCGCTCTGGGTCCACGCCGGGTCACCCTCGGTCAACTGTTCAAGGAAAGGTGTCGGTCCGGCCACCATCCGTCGGAAATCTGACCCAAGTCGACCCGTTGTGCCGGTGGTGCCCGGTGGTTAAGCTCTTCTTGCGCGCCCCAATCGCCCGCTTCCCCCGTGGCAGGCGATCGGGGCGCGCGTCTTTGTCAGAAGGGCCCGCACGCTTCGGCGTGCGGGCCCTTCTTCCGTCGCGCTGAGCGGCGCGCCGCCTGTCGATGCCTATATCCACCGACCGTCGAGCCACATCCGGGACAACCAGTCCGAGTACGGGATCACCCGGCCGACAAAGATCGGATAGAAGTACGCGAAGCAGACTCCGACCAGCAACACGTACGCCCCCGCTGCGATGCTGCCCACCAACCGGCGTTCGTAACTCGGGTCACCGGGCACCAGCGGCGCCACCGCACCCACATCGCCCCCGGCGGGCGCGATCAGCGCGCCCAGCACGTACACCACCGCCAGCACCAGGAACGGCACCACCGGCGCGGCGTAGAACGAGAACATCGTCCGGCCGTCGAGGGCGAACCAGAACCACGGCAGCAGCCCGGCGGCCACGGTCAGCAGGATCGCGCCGGCCCGCCAGTCCCGACGGGCCACACCCAGCCAGACCAGCGCCACCAGGGCGGGCAGGAACGACCACCAGAGCAGCGGGGTGCCGAGCAGCAGAATCTCCGAGGCGCAGGTCGGCGCCCCGCAGACACCGTTGTTGGCGTAGTGGAACGCCACCGGCCGGCCCAGCAGCAACCACTGCCACGGCCACGACTGGTACTTGTGCGCGTCGTCGAGCTGGGCATGGAAGCCGTACGCCGCGCGGTGGTACTCGTACAGGTTGATCAGCGGGCCGATCACCGGGCGGTCGCTGAGCGGGGCGCTCGGGTAGGCCGACGCGAGCCGGTAGTAACCGTCGTCGGTGAGCAGCCAGCCCGACCAGGTGGCCAGGTAGGTGCCGACCATGACCACGCCGGCGAGCACCAGCCAGGGCAGCTCGTCGACGAGTGCGTCCCGCCAGGGCCGGCGGACCCCCGCCGAGCGGCGGACGCCGACCTCCCAGAGGAGCACCAGCAGCGCGAAGGCCGGCACGAAGTACAGAGCGCTCCACTTCACCGCACACGCGCAACCGATCAGCACCCCGGCGGCCAGCCGCCACCACGGCCAGGTGCGCCAACCGGTCGGCGGCCGGCCGGCGCGGCCCGGCTGACTCGGATCGAGCCCGTCGTCCAGGGCCCG
This sequence comes from Micromonospora sp. DH14, assembly GCF_029809455.1. NCBI lineage: Bacteria > Bacillati > Actinomycetota > Actinomycetes > Micromonosporales > Micromonosporaceae > Micromonospora > Micromonospora sp. DH14. The sequence continues at coordinate 618,923 of NZ_JARVKT010000001.1, forward strand.
TGCCCAGCGTCGACGGCGGGCGTCACGGTCGAGCACCAGTGCGCCGAACGCGGCCAGCACGAAGAAGAGCAGGAAGATGTCGAGCAGGGCCGCACGGGACAGCACCAGGTGGAAGCCGTCCAGCGCGAGCAGCAGACCGGCCGCGCAGCCGAGCACCGTCGAGCGGAACATCCGCCGACCGATGCGAACCAGCAACAGCACCGACAGCGTGCCGATCACCGCGGCCGAGAAGCGCCAGCCGAACTCCGGCGCGGTGGTCATCAGGTGCCCGGGGACGGAGACCTTGGAATCGGCGTCTTGGTAGCCGAAGGCCCACTCGCCGAGCCCGATCAACCACTTGCCCAGCGGCGGGTGCACCACGTACGACGGGACGTTGTCCTTGTAGTTCCACTCCACGCCACGGGAGATCAGCCCGTAGGCGTCCTTGGCGTAGTACGTCTCGTCGAAGATCTTGCCCTTGGGGCTGGACAGCCCGACGAAGCGCAAGATCGCCGCGATGGCCACCACCACTGCCGTGGCCAGCCAGGAGAACCGGTCCGCCTGGGTGTCGACGGTGGCGAACCGTCGCCGGACCGCGGCGACCACCCCGCCGCCCTCGGCGCCCGGTGCCGTCGGCTCCTGGGTGGCACCGGACTCGCCCGACACCTCGATCATCTTGTCCGGGTCCGCGCTCGGGCTCTGCGCTGTCGACGCACTCGTCACCCGGCGATCGTAGGCTGCCAAGGTGTCCGGTGGCGTCCGTCGTCCCTGATACCGGTATTCCCAGCAATGAAGGAGACGAATCCGTGGGTGAAATGTCCGAAGTTGGGCGCCTGGTTCTGCTCGGTGCTCCGCTCGGCAACCCCGCCGACGCCTCGGCCCGACTCCGGGAGGTGCTGATCAGTGCCGACGTGGTCGCCGCCGAGGACACCCGTCGGCTCACCCGGCTGGCCCGCGATCTCGACCTCACCGTCGGTGGTCGAATCGTCTCCTACTTCGAGGGCAACGAGGAGCGGCGTACCCCCGAGCTGGTCGAGGCCATTCTCGGCGGATACGTGGTGGCGCTGGTCACCGACGGCGGGATGCCGAGCGTCTCCGACCCCGGCTACCGGCTGGTCCGCGCCACGCTGGAGGTCGGGGCGCCAGTCACCGTCGCCCCCGGTCCCAGCGCGGTCACCACCGCGCTGGCCGTCTCCGGGCTGCCCTGCGACCGGTTCTGCTTCGAGGGCTTCCTGCCCCGGACCCCCGGCGGGCGTCGATCGCGGCTGCGCGCGCTCGCCGCCGAGGAGCGCACCCTGGTCTTCTTCGAGGCGCCGCACCGCATCGGGGCGACCCTCACCGACCTGGCCGACGCGTTCGGGGCGGACCGGCCCGCCGCGCTCTGCCGCGAACTCACCAAGACCTACGAGGAGGTGCTCCGCCGCCCCCTCGGCGAGCTGGCCCGATGGGCCGCCGAGGGGGACCCGCGCGGAGAGATCACGCTGGTGGTGGCCGGGGCGCCGGTGACCGCCGTCGAACGCCCCGACGACGACACCCTGCGCGCCGCCGTCGCCGAACGGGAGGCCGCCGGCCGGTCCCGCCGGGACGCCATCACCGACGTCGCCACCGAGTACGCGCTGCGCCGCCGGGACGTCTACACGATCGTGCACAGCTGACCGAGGTGACCGGGCTCCCCTGACGGCGGGATCACCAGGCGGCGACCAGGAAGCCGACGGTGATCAGCGTGGGCCCGGCGACGGCGGCGGCCACCGCCCAGCGGCGGTGCCGGCGGCCGGGCAGCCGGGCCGAACCGGTCCACCGGACGATGCCCGCAGTGCAGCCCAGCACCACCAGCAGACCGGGCAGCCACCGCAGGTGCCGGCCCACCCCGACGTCCGCGTACGCGGTGCCGCTGTCCGGGCCGGTCATCCGCGCCGGCAGCCGGGTGCCGGCCGTGCTCCCGTCGGCTGGCACACCGCCGACCCGCACACCATGGGCGATGAACCGCCCGTCGTCGGCTGTGAAGATCCCCCGGCACCGCTGGGTGAGCCCGCCGCCGGAGCAGTCGTCAATCACCACCGTGCCCGACCGGGCGTGCCCGACCGCGAGCCAGAACGGGCCCGCGCTGACCCAGGCGAAGAAGGCCGTGACCAGGCTCAGCACCACCAGCGCGGCGAGCCCGGGCAGCGGATCCGGCGGTGGGGGCGTACGGCTCGGTGCGCGCCGCCGCAGCAGCAGCCGAAGGCCGGGAAACCGCTCCGGTGCCGGGTCCTTGCGGACCGGGGTGCCGTCCCAGTGCACCTGTTCGATCGGCGCCCAGAAGGCCTCACCGTCGTCGTCCAGCGTGTCGTCCGGCCGGCGGGCCCGCTGGCGGCGGCTCTGCTGCCGCACCGGCACCCGACGCGGCACCGCGTCCACCGGCGCCCCGGTGGTCGGCTCCACCTCGACGGACTCCCCGCCGGCCGGGACCGAGGCGGCGAGCGGGCCGGACAGGGCGGGCCGGGCCGGGCCGGGTGCGGGTGCCGCCGGGGTCGGCCGGGCCGGAGTGGGCGACGGGGCCGTCGGCGTGGGGCGGGCCGGGGTGGCGGACCGCCCCGCCGGGCTGGGCCGCTGCCCACCCGGGTCGCCGCCGGGCACCAGCCGGGGCTGGGGCGCGACCCCGGTGACCCGGGGCACGGCCGGCTCGCGCACCGGATCGTCGCCGACCGCCGGTCCGGTGGGACGGTCCTCGTGGTCCCGCGCCGCTCGTCTGCCCGTCACGACGTTCATTGCACACCTCCCCAGGAGGCGAAACGGGCAGCTGAGCCGCGTGTCGACGACAAATCGGACCAACGGGCGAGGTGGTCGGCCCGGTCCGCCGGTCGGGGACCCCCCATTGGTTCGCGGATGCCCCGACCGGGTCACTAGGCTCACTGCTCATGAGTCACGTTCTCGCGGCAGTGGCCTGGCCGTACGCCAACGGCCCCCGCCACATCGGCCACGTCTCCGGTTTCGGCGTTCCCTCCGACGTCTTCGCCCGGTACATGCGGATGGCCGGCCACGACGTGCTCATGGTCTCCGGCACCGACGAGCACGGCACCCCGATCCAGGTGCAGGCCGACGCCGACGGGGTGACCCCGCGCGAGCTGGCCGACCGGTACAACAGGGTGATCGTCGAGGACCTGCACGGCCTCGGCCTCTCCTACGACCTGTTCACCCGCACCACCACCCGCAACCACTACGCGGTGGTGCAGGAGTTGTTCGAGGGGATGTACCGCAACGGCTACATCGTGCCCAAGACCACGATGGGCGCGATCTCCCCGTCCACCGGGCGCACCCTGCCCGACCGGTACATCGAGGGCACCTGCCCGATCTGCGGGTACGACAGCGCCCGCGGTGACCAGTGCGACAACTGCGGCAACCAGCTCGACCCGATCGACCTGATCGACCCGAAGTCGCGGATCAACGGGGAGACCCCGAAGTTCGTCGAGACCGAACACTTCTTCCTGGACCTGCCGGCGCTGGCCGAGGTGCTGCGGCAGTGGCTGGACACCCGCGAGGGGTGGCGGCCCAACGTGCTGCGGTTCTCCCGCAACCTGCTCGACGACCTCCAGCCCCGGGCGATCACCCGGGACCTGGAGTGGGGCGTACCGATCCCGCTGGACGGCTGGCGGGACCGGCCGGACAAGCGGATCTACGTGTGGTTCGACGCGGTGATCGGCTACCTGTCCGCCTCGATCGAGTGGGCCCGCCGCTCCGGCGACCCGGAGGCGTGGCGTCGGTGGTGGTCCGCCGACGGCGAGGGCAAGGACGCGCAGTCCTACTACTTCATGGGCAAGGACAACATCGTCTTCCACTCGGTGATCTGGCCGGCGCTGCTCTCCGGATACTCCGGCGAGGGCTCCCGCGACGGCCAGCCGGGCGAGCTGGGTCGGCTCAACCTGCCCACCGAGGTGGTCTCCAGCGAGTACCTGACCATGGAGGGACGGAAGTTCTCCTCGTCCCGCAAGGTGGTCATCTACGTCCGCGACTTCCTGGAGCGCTACGACGCCGACGCGCTGCGCTACTTCATCGCCGCCGCCGGCCCGGAGAGCAACGACACCGACTTCACCTGGGCCGAGTTCCTCCGCCGCAACAACGACGAGTTGGTCGCCGGCTGGGGCAACCTGGTCAACCGGTGCGTCTCGATGGCCGCCAAGAACTTCGGGGCGATCCCCGCCGTCGACGCGGCCGGGCTCACCGAGGCCGACGAGGCCCTGCTCGCCGTCGCCCGGGCCGGGTTCGGCACGGTCGGCGACCTGATCGGCCGGCACCGGCAGAAGCAGGCCATCGGCGAGGCCATGAAGGTGGTCGCCGAGGCCAACAGGTACCTCTCCGAGCAGGCGCCGTGGAAGCTCAAGGGTGAGGCCGACAAGCCCCGGATGGGCACCATCCTGCACGTCGCCCTGCAGGTGATCAGCGACGCCAACACGCTGCTCACCCCGTTCCTGCCGCACTCCGCGCAGCAGGTGCACGAGCTGCTCGGCGGCACCGGCGTGCACGCGCCGATGCCGGTGATCGAGCAGGTCGACGACCTGGACGGCGGCCCGGCGTACCCGGTGCTCACCGGGGACTACACGGTCGGCGCGCGCTGGGAGTCGGTGCCGATCGAGGCGGGTCGCCCGCTGGCCGCGCCGAAGCCGGTGTTCCGCAAGCTCGACCCGTCGATCGTCGACGAGGAACTGGCCCGACTGGCCGACTGACCGCACGACGCGCGGCGGCGGGTCGCCCTGCCGCCGCGCGCCGTCACATCGCGTACCGGGTGTCCATCACCTGGTCGTCGGTCACCTCGGCGCCCGGCGCCCAGGCCTCGTAGACGCCGCGTTCCTGACACTGGGCACCGGTACTGAGCACCGCGTCCGGGTTCGGGTAGCGCAGCCGCAGCCGCAGCCAGCCCGCCTCCTCCCGCAGCACCAGACACGGCACCCCCCGCCACTGGGCGAACCGGACCCGGCGGGCCACCGCGTCCACCGGGTAACGGGCCGCCCGGGTCATCGCCAGCACCCGGAACCCGCCGGGCAGGTCGGCGACCGCCTCGTACTCGTTGTCGCCGTACGTGCCGACCAGTTGGGTGGAGCGGGGCACGTCGGCGTTCGGCACGTACTCCTGATCGGGGGAGAGACCCGGCACCGCGGCCAACAGGCGCCGCCACTGCGGGCCCACCATCCGCAGCCACCCGCGCTGCTCGGCCTGGTAGGTGTACAGCACCACCTCCACCCCCTCCGCCGGGTAGGCGATGAGGGCGGCGTTCGCCGGCATCGGCAGGTCGGCGAAGTCCCGGGTGATGAACTCCGGGATGAGCTGACCGTTGCTGGGCGTGAAGCCGGTGCCCAGCACGGGAGCGCCGACCCGGTCCCGGGAGGCCAGCGCGGTCAGGCCACGGTGCGCGGGGCCGGCCGGCACGTCGTAGTCACCACTGTCGGACGCGCGCCAACGCAACACGTACGCCACGTCCGGGCCGTCCCGGCCAGCGTCACCATCGGTACGCAGCACCTTCGTCGTCACCGGCGTACGCAGGTGCGCCACATCGTGCTCCCGGTAGCAGAAGCCGTGCGGCAGCCAACCCCGCAGGTGACCGGCGACCTGCTGGGCCGAGAGCACCTTCACCATCCGGGTGCCCCGCCGGACCACCGCCGACGCGCGCGCCATCGCCAGCACCGGGTCGCCCGCCGCCGCCGGCTGCTGGCTGAGCTGGTGCAGGTACGCCCAACCCCGCTCGCGATGGGCCGGCATCAGCAGCGGCGTCTCCGGCTCGTCGGCCGGTTCCGTCGCACCGTGCACCGCTGTCACCTCGGTGACGTGCACGAAACGCCGCCACGGCAGGGCGCTGCCCGGGCGGGGTGCCCACTCGAAGCCGGCCACCTCGTCGGCGCTGAACAACTCGTACGCGGCACCTCGGGCGATCTCCTCGGCCGGGTACACGGCGCCACCGAACGCCACGTGCAGTCCGGTCCGTTCGCTGGCCGTGCCGCCGGCCTGGGGGGTGACGCTCATGCCGTCGCCTCCCTGCTCGCTGGGATGGGGTCCGCACGCTGTCGCGTCCGCTCGTTGGTGACCGTAGAGTCGCGCGACGTAGCCGAGGTGAACGTCGGGTGGCGGGCAGATGGACAGCCCCGGTGTGTGATGCTGTCGCTGATGAGCGAGCCCAGAGAATCCCGCCGCGACCGTGCCGCCCGGCGGGCCGGAGAGTTCCCGCCAGCCCCCGAGTCGTTGCCCCGGGCGGTGCTGGACAGCCACACCCACCTGGACATCACCGTCAGCGAGGCCGGGGTGCCCGGCGGCGGGCCGGCCGACGACCCGGTAGCCGTGGCCATCGAGGTGGCCACGAAGGTCGGCGTGGACCGGCTGGTCCAGGTGGGCGTGGACGTCGCCTCCTCCCGGTGGGGCGCGGACACCGCCGACCGGTACCCCGCCGTGCTGGCCACCGTGGCGCTGCACCCCAACGAGGCGCCCCGGCTCAGCGACCTCGACGAGGCGTTGCGGGAGATCGAGTCACTCGCCGCCCGCGACCGGGTCCGGGGGATCGGCGAGACCGGAATGGACTTCTTCCGCACCGGCGACGAGGGGCGGGCCGCGCAGGAGGAGAGTTTCCGGGCGCACATCGCCATCGCCAAGCGGTACGACAGGACGTTGGTCATCCACGACCGTGACGCGCACGCCGACGTGCTACGGATCCTCGACGACGAGGGCGCCCCGGACCGGGTGGTGCTGCACTGCTTCTCCGGCGACGCCGACTTCGCCCGCGAGTGTGTCCGCCGCGGCTATCTGCTGAGCTTCGCCGGCACCGTCACCTTCGGCAGCGCGACGGCGCTGCGCGAGGCCGCCGCGCTCACCCCGGTGGACCAGATGCTCGTGGAGACCGACGCGCCGTACCTCACCCCGATGCCGTACCGCGGCCGGCCGAACGCGTCGTACCTGATTCCGCTCACCGTCCGGGCGCTCGCCGCGACCACCGGCAGCGACCTGGACGAGCTGTGCGCGGCCATCTCCGCCACCGGCGACCGGGTCTTCGGCCCGTGGTGAGCCCGGCCCGACGGTCGGCACCGACCCCGTCGCTACGCTGCCAGCCATGACCGGTCTCCTCGGCCCGGCGGAGATCCGGGAACTCGCCGCCCGGCTGGGCGTCGCGCCCACCAAGAAGCTGGGCCAGAACTTCGTGCACGACCCGAACACCGTGCGTCGGATCGTCACCGCCGCCGGCCTGACCCCCGACGACGTGGCCCTGGAGGTGGGGCCCGGGCTCGGCTCGCTGACCCTGGGGCTGCTGCCGATCGCCGGGCACGTGCACGCGGTGGAGATCGACCCGGTGCTCGCCGGGGCGCTGCCGGAGACCGTCGCCCGGCACGCCGGGGCCGATGCCGCCCGGCTCACCGTGCACCGCGCGGACGCGCTGCGCATCACCGCCGCCGAGCTGGCCGACCCGCCGCCGACCGCGTTGGTGGCGAACCTGCCCTACAACGTCGCGGTGCCCGTGGTGCTGCACCTGCTCGCCGTGCTGCCCACCCTGCGGCACGGCCTGGTGATGGTGCAGAAGGAGGTCGCCGACCGGCTCGTCGCCGGTCCCGGCTCCAAGGTGTACGGCATCCCGTCGGTGAAGCTCGCCTGGTACGCCCAGGCCCGCAGTGCCGGCAAGGTGCCGCCGAACGTGTTCTGGCCGGTGCCCAACGTCGACTCCGGGCTGGTCGCCTTCACCTGCCACCAGCCGCCCCGCACCGACGTACCCCGGGAGCGGGTCTTCGCCGTGGTGGACGCGGCGTTCGCGCAGCGCCGCAAGACGCTGCGGGCCGCGTTGGCCGGCTGGGCCGGTGGTCCGGACCGGGCCGCCGCGGCGCTCACCGCGGCCGGCGTCGACCCCGGCGCCCGTGGGGAGTCGCTGACCGTCGAGCAGTTCGCTGCCATCGCCGCGTCGGCTCCGGTCGGTACGCCGGCCGCGAAGTAGGCTGACGCCGTGCCCGCCGAGGAGGTGTACGAGTGACCGCGCAGCCGTTCGAGCCCACCGCCCACGGGATGTGGAGTCCGGATCCCGTCCGGCAGCGGCTGGCCAACCACACCATCGAGGACGTGCTGGCCCTGCCCGACGACGCCCCCCGCGTCGAGCTACGTGACGGAGTCCTCGTCGTGGTCCCCTCCCCGACCCTTGGCCATCAGAACATCGGCAACCTGTTGTGGATGTGGCTGCGGCAGCACGCTCCGGCCGAGTTGACGCCGGCCACCGCCGTCGGGGTGGCGATCAACTATCGGAACACTCTCGAACCCGACGTCGTCCTGCTGCGGCGTCCGGTGGCGGCCGATCACCACTACTTCGAGGCTGATCAAGTTGTGCTCGCCGTCGAAGTCGTCTCGCCCGGGACCCGTCGTCGGGACCGGCTGGAGAAGCCGGCCGACTACGCGGACGCCGGCATCCCGCACTACTGGCGGATCGAGCAGGACCCGCTGCACGTGTACGCGTACGAACTGGTCGGCGGCCGGTACGAGCTGGCCGCCGACTCCGCCGAGGAGCTGATCGTGGCCAAGCCGTTCGACATCCGCCTGCACCTGCGGGACATCACCCCGTGACCGAGGCCTGGCGACCGGACGACGAGGACGAGCGACGTGGGGCCGCCGGCCCGGTGCGGGTGCGGGTGCCCGCGAAGGTCAACCTGCACCTCGGGGTGGGCCCGCTGCGCCGGGACGGCTACCACGAGCTGAACACCGTCTACCACGCCATCTCCATCTACGACGAGCTGACCGCCCGGCGCGGCGACACGTTGGCGTTGACCATGGAGGGCGAGGGCACCGGCGAGCTGGCCCTGGACGACTCCAACCTGATCATCCGTGCCGCGCACGCCCTCGCCGGGTACGCGGGTGTGCTGCCGCACGCCCGCCTGCACCTGCGCAAGCAGATCCCGCTCGCCGGTGGGCTGGCCGGTGGCAGCGCCGACGCGGCCGCCGCGCTGGTGGCCTGCGACGCGCTCTGGGGCACCGGGCTGTCCCGCGACGAGCTGGCCGGCATCGCCGCCGACCTCGGCTCCGACGTGCCGTTCCTGATCTACGGCGGCACCGCGCTGGGCACCGGCCGGGGCGAGGCGGTCAGCCCGGTGCTGGTCCGCCCCACCACGTGGCACTGGGTGGTGGCCATCGCCGACGTCGGCCTGTCCACCCCGGCCGCGTACCAGGAACTGGACCGGCTGCGCGACTCCGGTGCCGCCGGGGCCCCGCTGGGCAGCACCGACGCCCTGCTGGGCGCGTTGCGTCAGCGGGACCCACGGGTGCTCGCCCGGACGCTCGGCAACGACCTGCAGGACGCCGCACTGGCCATGCGCCCGACGCTGGCCGACACCCTCAAGGCCGGCGAGGCGGCCGGTGCGCTCACCGGCATCGTCTCCGGCTCCGGCCCGACCTGCGTGTTCCTCGCCGCCGACGCGGCCAGCGCGGAGCGGATCGCCGCCGAGCTGACCGCCGCGGGCGTCTGCCGGGAGGCACGGGTCGCGCACGGTCCGGTCGCCGGCGCCCGGATCGGCTGACCACGCGTCCCGCGAGCGGCTGGCACGCGGTGCGGGCCTTCGGGGCGTCCGCGTACCCTGGGGAGAGGCGTCCAGGTGCCCGCCGGCACCGGGACGCCTTGACATTGAAGGGTGGAACGTGGCGAACATCGTCAATCTGGACCGGGTGTCCAAGGGGTACGGCGCCGCCGGGCGGCTGCTCACGGACGTCTCGCTCGGCCTGGACGACGCCGACCGGATCGGCGTGGTCGGCCTCAACGGCGCCGGCAAGTCCACCCTGCTGCGGCTGCTCACCAAGCAGGAGGACCCGGACGACGGCCGGGTGACGCACCGCCGCGACCTGCGGGTGCTGTGGCTGCCGCAGCAGCTCACCCTCGCCCCCGACGCCACCGTCCGGGACGTGGTGCTCGGCACCGCCTGGCTCGACGAGGGGATGGGCGCCGAGCACGAGTGGGCCGGCGACGCCGGGGTGCGCGCCATCCTCGACGGCCTCGGCATGCCGCACCTCGGCCTCGACCAGCCGGTCGGCCCGATGTCCGGCGGCGAACGTCGGCGGGTGGCGCTCGCCGCGCTGCTCGTCCGCGACTCCGACCTGCTCATCCTCGACGAGCCCACCAACCACCTGGACGTCGGCGGTGTCGACTGGCTGGCCCGGCACCTCACCGGCCGCAAGGGCGCCCTGGTCGTGGTCACCCACGACCGGTGGTTCCTCGACGCGGTCTGCACCACCACCTGGGAGGTCGCGGACCAGACCGTTCGCGCCTACGAGGGCGGCTTCGCCGCCTGGACCCTGGCCCGCGCCGAGCGCGAGCGCGTCGCCGCCGCCACCGAGGCCCGCCGGCAGAACCTGCTCCGCAAGGAGATCGCCTGGCTGCGCCGTGGTCCGCCGGCCCGTACCTCCAAGCCCCAGTTCCGCATCGACGCCGCCAACGCGTTGATCGCCGACGTGCCGCCGGCGCGGGACACCATGTCCCTGCAACGCATGGCCGTCTCCCGGCTCGGCAAGCAGGTGTACGAGCTGGAGAACGTCGAGCTGCACGCCGGCCCCAAGGAGATCCTGCGCGACGTCAGCTGGCTGGTCGGCCCCGGCGACCGGATCGCCATCCTCGGGGCCAACGGCGCCGGCAAGACCACCCTGCTGCGGATGCTCGCCGGCATCACCCGCCCCGACGGTGGCCGCCTCAACACCGGCTCCACGGTGCGGCCGGCGTTCCTCTCCCAGGAACTTGCCGAGCTGCCCGGGCAGCTGCGGGTGCTGGAAGCGGTGGAGGAGGTCGCCCGCCGGGTGCAGCTCGGCGACCGGGAGGTCTCCGCCTCCCAGCTCGCCGAGGTGTTCGGCTTCGACGACCGGCGGCTCTGGACCCCGGTCAGTGACCTCTCCGGTGGGGAGCGCCGCCGGTTGCAGATGCTGCGGCTGCTGGCCGGCGAGCCCAACGTGCTGCTCTTCGACGAGCCCACCAACGACCTGGACACGGACACCCTCGCCGCGCTGGAGGACCTGCTCGACTCGTGGCCCGGCACGATCATCGTGGCCAGCCACGACCGGTACCTGATCGAGCGGGTCACCGACACGGCGTACGGGATGTTCGGTGACGGTCGGCTGGTGCACCTGCCGGGCGGTGTCGACGAGTATCTCGCCCGGACCGCCGAGCGGGCCGGGACCAGCCGCGCCGGTGGCACCCCGACCGCCGCGGCCACCGGTGCGACCGCGAGTGGCCTGTCCGCCGCCGAGGTCCGGCAGGCCCGCAAGGAGCTGACCCGGCTGGAGCGGCAACTCGGCAAGCTCGACCAGCGGGAGACCACGCTGCTCGACCAGCTCGCGGCGGACGCCACCGACTACGCCCGGGTCGCCGAGTTGGACACCCAGCTCAAGGATCTGCGCGCCGAGCGGGAGCGGATCGAGGAGAGCTGGATGACGCTCGCCGAGGACCTGCCCGAGAGCTGACGGGCGGGGCGGACCGGCCCGGCCCCCGTGTGCGGCGTCACACCGCCACATGCGAGACAATCGTCCGCGACACCTCACCTCACGGCGTTGGAGACACAGACATGGCCCACACCCCCGTCAACCACCCCGCGCGGCCGATCTACCGGGCGATCGGCGGGCTGACCGGTCTGTACCTGGTCGTCTTCGGGGTGCTCGGCATCATCGCGAGCACCGGCAACGAGATCCTCGCCCAGGACGACACCCGGGTCCTCGGTCAGGGCACCAACCTCGGCTTCTCGCTGCTCAGCGTGCTGCTCGGGATCGTCGTGCTGATCGGCACCGTGCTCGGCCGCAACATCGACGTGGCGATCAACCAGTGGCTGGCGTACAGCCTCATGGTGATCAGCCTGGCCGGTCTCGCGTTCATCCGGACCGACGCCAACATCTTCAACTTCAGCATCACCACCGTGATCGTGGTGATGACTGCCGCACTGGTGCTGCTGATGGTCGGCATGTACGGCAAGGTCGGCACGGAGGACGAGGCGGAGGCGTTCCAGAAGGCTCGGCTCGTTCTCTGAGCTGTCTTATTGGTTGCGGTGGTGGGTTTTCGCCGGAGCCCGAGCTGCTCCGGGCGGTCAGGCTTGATCCCTGCGCAGCTCGGGCTCCGGCGAAAACCTGACCTGGTCCAGCCTTTCGGCGGACCCCTCCAGCATTGGTGTTCTTCAGACAGTCGGTCTTGCCTTGGGCGACAATCCTCCTGAAACGGTCAAACTCAGGTGGATGGGGTTCGGGGCTATGCCGCATTTTCCGGTTAATCATCCGGCTCGGCCGCTCTACCGGATCCTCTCCGGGCTGATCGGCGTCTACATCCTGGTCTTCGGCGTCTGGGGCGTCGCCGAGACGATCGGCGACCCGCTCTTTGGCCGGGACGGCACCTGGGCCCTCGGACTCCGGACCAACCTGGCCTTCTCGCTCGCCTCGCTGATCTTCGGGGTCTTCCTGATCATCGGGGCCTCGCGGCGCACCAACCTCGGCCACTACATGAACCTCACCGCCGGTGTGGTGTTCCTGGTGACCAGCATCCTGATGATGTCGGTGCTGCAGACCGACGCGAACTTCCTCAACTTCTCGATGTCGACGGTGGTCGTGTCGATGCTGTTCGGGCTGATCCTGCTCGGCACCGGTCTGTACGACAAGGTCGGCCCGCCGGAGTCCGCCGAGGCGGAGTTGGAGAATCGCAAGCACCCGGTGGCCGACGTACACCGCCCCTGATCGGGGGTCAGCCGCGCCGAGCGGTGATCAGCGTCGGCTTCGCCTCCAGGTGCGACAGCCCGTTCCAGGCCAGGTTGACGAGGTGCGCCGCCACCGTCTCCTTGCGCGGCTTGCGCACCTCCAACCACCAGCGGCCGGTCAGCGCCACCATGCCGACCAGCGCCTGTGAGTACAGTTCGGCGAGCTTGGGGTCGTACCCCCGGCTTTTGAACTCGGCGCCCAGGATGTGCTCGACCTGGTGCGCCACGTCGTTCATGACGCTGCTGAAGTTGGCGGTGCCGGACATCAGCGGCGACTCGCGGACCAGCACCCGGAAACCGCTGGTCTCCTCCTCGATGTAGCCCAGCAGGGCCAGCGCCGCCTGTTCCAGCAGCTCGCGTGGATGCCCGGCGGTCAACGCGGTGGTGATCCGGTCCAACAGGGCCCGGACCTCCCGGTCCACCACCACCGCGTAGAGCCCTTCCTTGCCGCCGAAGTGCTCGTAGACCACCGGCTTGGAGACCTTGGCGCGGGCCGCCACCTCCTCGATGGAGGTGGCGTCGAAACCCCGCTCGGCGAAGAGTTGCCGGCCGGTCGCTATCAACTGCTCCCGCCGTTGGGCCGCCGACATGCGGACCCGGGAGGTGGTCTTCGGTTTCGGTGCCGGTGCCGGCGTCGCCCGCCGGCCCTCGGTGCCATCCTTGCTCTCGGGCATATCGCCGCCTCGCTGGCGCTCGATGACGCCCTGCCGTGGGATGGTTTCTCCGCTGTGCCCGTTCACGTCGTCGCCTCACTGGCCGGCGGTCCGACCGCCCTGCCGCGCCGTCCGACCGAACCCGGGTCAGGGCCCGGCTGCCCGGTTGCCGAGTCGTCCGGTCCCCCCGCGTCGCTCGGTCATCCGAACATCCTGCCAGGCGGCATCCCCGAGCACCGCCCGGTTTCAGTGGGGTGCGACCGGCTTCACGAGCTTGGCGGCGATGCGTTCCGGCTTTGGCCAGCGCACCTGCGTCGCCGCACCGGTCTTCTCGAACAACCAGATCACGCGGGCGGAGATGTCCACCTGACCGCGCAGCACGCCGTGCCGGGCGCTGGTCGGGTCGGCGTGGTGCAGGTTGTGCCAGCTCTCGCCGAACGACAGGATCGCCAGCGGCCAGAAGTTCGAGGCGCGGTCCCCCTGGCGCATCGCGAACGGACGCTCGCCGTAGACGTGGCACACCGAGTTGATCGCCCAGGTGACGTGGTGCAGCAGGCCGATCCGGACCAGTCCGGCCCAGAAGAACGCGGTCAGCGCGCCCTGCCAGGACCAGGTCACCAGGCCGCCGATCAGCGCCGGGCCGAGCAGCGAGATGGCCACCAGCGCGGGGAAGAGCCGATCGACGCGGCTGATGTCCCGGTCGGCGATGAGGTCCGGTGCGAAACGCTCCCGGTTGGACAGCTCCCGGCGGAACAGCCAGCCCACGTGGGCGTGGAACAGGCCGCGGGTCAACGCCCAGAAGCTGGTGCCGAAGCGCCATGGTGAGTGCGGGTCGCCCTCCAGGTCGGAGAAGGCGTGGTGCCGTCGGTGGTCGGCGACCCACTGGATGATCTCGCCCTGCACCGCCAGCGAACCCGCGACGGCCAGAGTCACCCGCAGCCACCGCTTGGCCTTGAACGAGCCGTGGGTGAAGTAGCGGTGGAAGCCGACGGTGATGCCGAGCCCGGAGACGACGTACCAGACCAGGCCGATGATCACGTCGGTCCAGCCCAGCCAGCCGCCCCAGGCCACCGGCACGGCGACCAGCAGGGCGACGAAGGGGATGACCACGAAGGCCCAGAGGGCGGCCAGGATGCCGGGGGACTGGCTGCCGTCGGTGAGTGGTTTGGGGCCGGGGCCGGCGGTGTGGGGATCGAGCAGAGCAGTGGACATGGGACCTCGCAGGGGGAAGATGACGATCACTAACTTACGCCTACGTCACCGTAACTTACGGCTCCGTAGATCGCACGGGGAAGTTTCGAATCACCCTCGCGAAACTGATGAAAGACGCAGGTCAGTCCAGGATTGCGACGGGGTACGTGGGCGCTCCGGGAGGCAGTCGGTCGAGGTGTGGGTCGGCCACCCCGAGGTGCCGACCGGGTCGATCGCCAGCCGTGCGACGGGATGAGCGATGGCGCCCGGCGGCCGGGGCGCTAAGGTGTAGCGGCGGGATGTCCATCCCTCAGGCGACGTGCTCGCGTCGCTGATCGGCCGTGGTGTAATTGGCAACACCCGGGTCTTTGGTACCCGTATTTCAGGTTCGAACCCTGGCGGCCGAGCTGCACACCTAGGTCCGTTTTGGGGCCCAGTGGGGGTAAGCGGGGAAGGTGCCGGGCCGCGCGGCTAGCATGGCCGCGAGAGTGTCCGCCGTCCCGACGGGAGCCACATCGTGCCCCAGCCCCACCTCCGTACCGTCGTCGTGCTCGCCGCCGGTGAGGGCAAGCGGATGAAGTCGACACTGCCCAAGGTGCTGCACCCCCTGCTCGGTCGCACGCTCCTCGGTCACGTGCTGAGCGCCGCCGCTCCGCTGGGCGCGGACCGCACAGTCGTCGTGGTGGGACACGGCGCCGACCAGGTCCGGGCGCACCTGTCCGAGGTCGCCCCGGACGCCACGCCGGTGCTCCAGGCCGAGCAGCTCGGGACCGGGCACGCCGTCCGCATCGCGCTGGACGCGGTACCGGAGGGCGCCGGCACGGTCGTCGTGATCAACGGGGACGTACCGCTGCTGCGACCCGAGACCGTCGGCGCGCTGGTGACCGCGCACGAGGAAGCCGCCGCGGCGGCCACCGTGCTGGCCGCCGAGGTGCCCGACCCCACCGGCCTCGGCCGGATCGTCCGGGACGCCGACGGCCGCCTGGAGCAGATCGTCGAGGAACGTGACGCCGACGCGGCGCAGCGCGCGATCCGGGAGATCAACGCCGGCATCTACGCGTTCGACGCGGTGCGGCTGCGCGAGGCGCTGGGCAAGCTCTCCACCGACAACGACCAGGGCGAGGAATACCTCACCGACGTCTTCGGCCTGCTCCGCTCGGCCGGTGAGCCGGTGGCGGTGCACGTCGCCGTGGACCACGTCGAGACGTTGGGCTGCAACGACCGGGTTGAGCTGGCGTCGCTGCGCCGGCTGCTGCGCGACCGGATCAACGAGGCGTGGATGCGCACCGGGGTGAGCCTGCTCGACCCCGTCACCACCTGGATCGACGTGACCGTGGCGCTGGACCGCGACGCCGTGGTCGACCAGAACACCCAGCTGCGCGGCAGCACGGTGGTCGGCTCGGGCGCGGTGATCGGCCCGGACGTCACCCTGATCGACACCGTCGTCGGCCCGGGCGCATCGGTGATCCGCAGCCACGCCGACGGCGCCGAGGTGGGCGCTGGCGCAACCGTCGGGCCGTACGCGTACCTGCGGCCGGCCGCCCGACTGGCCGAGAAGTCGAAGGTCGGCACGTTCGTCGAGGTGAAGAACACCGAGATCGGCGCGGGTGCGAAGGTTCCGCACCTCAGCTACGTCGGTGACGCCACGATCGGCGCGAAGGCCAACATCGGCGCGGCGACCATCTTCGTGAACTACGACGGGGTGAACAAGAACCGCTCGGTCGTCGGTGAGGGCGCGTTCGTCGGCTGCGACACGAGCCTGATCGCGCCGGTCGAGGTCGGTGCCGGCGCCTACGTGGCGGCGGGCAGCGCGATCGCGCAGGACGTTCCGCCGGGCGCGCTCGGGGTCACCCGGGCGCCGCAGCGCAACATCGAGGGCTGGGTGCAGCGCAAGCGCCCCGGAACGGTCTCCGCGGCGGCTGCCGAGCGGGCGCAACGCGCCGCCGAGGGTGCGTCGGGTGTGGCCGGTGCCGCAAGCGACAGTGAGGCAATGCACGGGGGAGCCAAGACAGTGGGCGGCACAACCGGCCCGGGAGATACTGCAACCGAATAGTCCCTGACCCACCACCACCGGGTCGGGTACCGCCGACAAAACGGGAGCAGACGGGCCCATGGGCAGCATCGTCGCCGAAAACCGCAAAAGCCTGATGCTCTTTTCCGGACGTGGCTTTCCGGAGTTGGCCAAGGAGATCGGCGAGGTGCTCGGCGTCGCGCCGACCCCGGCCGACGCCTACGAGTTCGCCAACGGCGAGATCTTCGTACGCTTCAAGGACTCGGTACGTGGTTCGGACGCCTTCGTGGTGCAGTCCGTCACGCACGGGGTGAACACCTGGGTCATGGAGACCCTGATCATGGTCGACGCGCTGAAGCGGGGGTCGGCCAAGCGGATCACCGTGGTGCTGCCGTTCTACCCGTACGCCCGCCAGGACAAGAAGCACCGCGGCCGGGAGCCGATCTCGGCCCGCCTGGTGGCGGACCTGCTGAAGACCGCCGGTGCCAACCGCATCCTCACCGTCGACCTGCACACCGCGCAGATCCAGGGCTTCTTCGACGGCCCGGTGGACCACCTCTTCGCGATGGACATCCTGGCCGAGTACGTGGAGCACAAGTACGCCGGCCGGCCGATGACAGTGGTGGCGCCGGACTCCGGCCGGGTGCGGGTGGCCGAGCGGTGGACCGACCGGCTGGGCGGCTGCCCGCTGGCGTTCATCCACAAGACCCGTGACCCGATGAAGCCGAACCAGGTCGTGGCGAACCGGGTGGTCGGTGAGGTCGAGGGTCGGGTCTGCCTGATCGTCGACGACATGATCGACACCGGGGGCACGATCGCCAAGGCCGCCGACATCCTCAAGGAGTCGGGTGCCGCGGAGATCGTTGTCGCGTCCACCCACGCGCTGCTGTCCGACCCGGCCACCGAGCGGCTGAAGAACAGCTCGATCAGCGAGATCGTGGTGACGAACACGCTGCCGCTGCCGCCGGAGAAGCAGCTGGACAAACTCACCGTGCTGTCGATCGCGCCGCTGCTGGCGCGGGCGATCCGGGAGGTCTTCGACGACGGTTCGGTGACCACCCTCTTCGGTGGCCTGAGCTGAGCCCGCGCCCCGTTTCCGCCACCTGACACGCGGGCGGGGCGGGGCTGGCAAACTGGCGGAAACGGGGCCGGCGCGCTGGTGGAAGCACCACCGGCGGGCCGGTCTTGAGCCGCGATCGGGGACTGCCGGAAACCCTGGAAACAGCTCGGGTAGACTGGTGCGGTTGCCACGGCGAGGGTGCCCGGCGGGCCGCTGAAAAGCGCCGCACGGAGGCACCGTCATCGACGCGGTGCTCCGGGCAGTCGTTCATGACGCATGAGCCCCAGCGAGCCCCTCGCCCCAGCACCGCCAGACGACAAGCCGCCGCAGCGAAAAGCATCAGGAGTTTCCCCGTGTCCGAGGTAAAGATCAGCGCCGAGCCCCGTACCGAGTTCGGCAAGGGTGGTGCCCGCCGTACCCGCCGGGCCGGCAAGGTGCCCGCCGTGCTGTACGGCCACGGCGAGAAGCCCAAGCACATCGCGCTGCCGTCGCGGGAGTTCGCCGCGGCGATCCGCAAGGGCGGTGCCAACCAGCTCTTCGCGATCGACATCACCGACGGCACCCAGGTGCTGGCGCTGCCGAAGGCGATCCAGCGTGACCCGATCCGTGACACCTTCGAGCACGTCGACCTGATCCTGGTCCGCCGGGGCGAGAAGGTCACCGTCGAGGTTCCGGTCCAGCTGACCGGTGAGGCCGCCCGGGACACCCTGATCGTGCACGACCACGACACCCTCTCGGTGACCGCGGACGCCACCAAGGTCCCCGACCACCTCGAGGCCTCGATCGAGGGCCTGGAGGCGGGCAGCCAGGTGACCGCCGGCGACGTCCAGCTGCCGGCCGGCGTCGAGCTGGCCGCCGACTCGGAGCTGACCGTCGCCTCGGTGACCGCCGCCCCGACCGCCGAGCAGCTCGAGGCGACGCTGCCCGAGGTCGAGGTTGCCACCGACGAGGCCGAGGCCGAGGTCGGCGAGACCACCGAGGGCTCCGAGGGCGCGGACGCGGCTCCGGCCGCCGAGGGCGACGAGAACGCCGAGGCGCGCACCGAGGCCTGATCGGTTCAAGCTCTGCGACAGGCGTCCCCGGATGGTCGGGGGCGCCTGTCGGCATATCGGGAGTCGCTGCGTTGGGCGTCGGGAGGGACGGGTCGTGACGGACGAGGCGGGGCCGTGGCTGGTGGTCGGCCTGGGCAACCCCGGTCGGGAGTACGCCGGGAACCGGCACAACGTCGGGTTCATGGTGGCCGACCTGCTGGCCGGTCGGGTGGGTGCCCGTTTCGGCCGGCACAAGCGGGCGGTGGCCGAGGTGGCCGAGGCGCGGCTGGGGTTCGGTGGGCCGAAGCTGGTGCTGGTCAAGCCACTGACGTACATGAACCTCTCCGGTGGGCCGGTCGCGGCGCTGGCGCAGTTCTACAAGGTGCCGACGACGCAGGTGATCGCGGTGCACGACGAACTGGACATCGGGTTCGGTCAGGTGCGGGTCAAGTTCGGCGGCGGTGAGGGCGGGCACAACGGCCTGCGCTCGATGTCGAAGTCCCTGGGGACGAAGGACTACGCCCGGGTGCGGTTCGGCGTTGGTCGACCGCCGGGGCGGCAGGACCCGGCGGATTATGTGCTGTCGGATTTCGGCACGGCAGAACGCAAGGAGCTGGATTTCCTGGTGGACCGGGCCGCCGACGTGGTCGAGTCGGTGATCACCAAGGGCGTGGAGCCGACACAGAACCTCTACCACGGCAGCTGAGGCGGGCGGGGCGTACCGACTCGGAAACGACGGCCCGGTAGTCTGCGCCTTTCGGCGTGCCGCGACCGGCGACGCGAGTCGCGGCGGATCGGCCCGTGCGGGCAGCGCGGCGAGGCGACGGGAGCGGGCAGATGAGCAGTCCTCCGATGATCGATGGCGCGTTCGCCCGATGGTTGGCGTCCCGGGCCGGGCAGGCGCTGCTCGACCTGCGCACCGAGATGGGTTTCGCCGACTCCGGCGCGCTGAAGTCGGCCGGGGACAAGGTGTCGCACGACCTGATCCGCACGGAGTTGGCGAAGTGGCGTCCGGGTGACGCGGTGCTCTCCGAGGAGGACGAGGGGTCGCGGTTGGCCTGGGCCGCGGAGGTGAACACCGGAGCGGTGTCGCGGTTGACCGCGGACCGGGTGTGGATCGTCGACCCGTTGGACGGCACCCGGGAGTTCTCCGAGGAGGGCCGCTCGGACTGGGCGGTGCACGTGGCGCTCTGGGCACGCAACGCGCCGAGTCCGCACGGGCTGGTCGCCGGGGCGGTGGGGTTGCCGGCGCAGCACCGGGTGCTGGGCACCGACTACCCGCCGGCGTACCCGCCGATGACAGTGGAGGCGGCGACTGCCGGCGAGCGGAAGATCCGCCTGGCGGCGAGCCGGAGCCGACCGCCGGTCTTCCTGACCGACCTGGCCGAGGACGTCGGCGCCCACCTGGTGCCGATGGGTTCGGCCGGAGCGAAAATCGCGGCGGTGGTCACCGGCGAGGTGGACGCGTACATCCATGCAGGTGGGCAGTACGAGTGGGACTCGGCGGCCCCGGTCGCTGTGGCGACGGCCACCGGACTGCACGCTTCCCGGATCGACGGTTCTGCGCTGAAATACAACGAGGCGGATCCGCGACTGCCCGACCTCCTGGTCTGTCGCAAGGATCTCGCCACCCGGTTGCTTGCAGCGCTGCAGAAACATTCCGGGTAGCCTGAGCGGACTTTCTTGACATGCCCGACCGGAAAGGTCTGGAAATCGGATGAGCGAGCGAATCGAGCCGGTGTCATGACCACCCCCGCGGCGTACCAGGTCTCCCACCTGGACGCCCTCGAAGCGGAGAGCATCTTCGTGATGCGCGAGGTGGTCGCCGAGATGGAACGGCCGGTGCTGCTCTTCTCCGGTGGCAAGGACTCGATCGTCATGCTGCGGCTGGCGCAGAAGGCGTTCGCCCCGGCCAACGTCCCCTTCCCGGTCATGCACGTCGACACCGGGCACAACTTCCCCGAGGTCCTGGAATACCGCGACCAGCGGGTCGCCGAGCTGGGGTTGCAACTCGTCGTGGCGAGCGTGCCCGAGGCCCTGGCCAGCGGCATGGTCCGGGAGTCCGCTGACGGCATGCGCAACCGGATCCAGACGCCGGTGCTGCTGGACGCGGTGGAGAAGCACCGCTTCGACGCGCTGTTCGGTGGCGCCCGCCGGGACGAGGAGAAGGCCCGGGCGAAGGAACGGGTGTTCAGCTTCCGCGACGAGTTCGGTCAGTGGGACCCGAAGAACCAGCGGCCGGAGCTGTGGTCGCTGTACAACGGCCGGCACCACCCGGGCGAGTCGATCCGGGTCTTCCCACTGTCCAACTGGACCGAGCTGGACGTCTGGCACTACATCGCCCGGGAACGCATCCCGCTGCCGTCGATCTACTACGCGCACGAGCGCGAGGTGGTCGAGCGCGACGGCATGTTCTACGCCGTCAACGAGTTCTTCCGCCCCCGCGCGGGTGAGGAGCGGTTCAAGGCCCAGGTGCGCTACCGCACCGTCGGTGACGCCTCCTGCACCGCCGCGGTCCGCTCCGATGCGGACACCGTGGAGAAGGTCATCGAGGAGGTGGCGGCCACTCGGATCACCGAGCGCGGCGCCACCCGTGGTGACGACCGGGTCAGCGAGGCCGCCATGG
Source organism: Micromonospora sp. DH14 (assembly GCF_029809455.1). Taxonomy (NCBI): domain Bacteria; kingdom Bacillati; phylum Actinomycetota; class Actinomycetes; order Micromonosporales; family Micromonosporaceae; genus Micromonospora; species Micromonospora sp. DH14. The sequence goes on from NZ_JARVKT010000001.1 coordinate 640,169, forward strand.
AGGACCGCAAGCGGGAGGGCTACTTCTGATGAGCACCGAGATCATGCCCTCCGCGGATGCGGAGGGCCGGGCTGTTGCCGGGGCCGGGTCGGAGGCCCGGGCCATGGACCTGCTGCGGTTCGCCACCGCCGGCAGCGTCGACGACGGGAAGTCGACCCTGATCGGGCGACTGCTCTACGACACCAAGTCGCTCTTCACCGACCAGTTGGCAGCCGTGGAGGCGGTCAGCGCGGCCCGCGGCGACGAATACACCAACCTGGCGTTGCTCACCGACGGCCTGCGTGCCGAGCGGGAGCAGGGCATCACCATCGACGTGGCGTACCGCTACTTCGCCACCCCCCGGCGCAAGTTCATCATCGCCGACACCCCCGGCCACATCCAGTACACCCGCAACATGGTCACCGGAGCATCGACGGCGGACCTGGCGTTGATCCTGGTGGACGCGCGCAAGGGCCTCGTCGAGCAGTCCCGTCGGCACGCGTTCCTCTGCTCCCTGCTGCGGGTGCCGCACCTGGTCCTCTGTGTCAACAAGATGGACCTCGTCGACTGGTCGCAGGAGGTCTACGAGCGGATCGCCGACGAGTTCACCGCCTTCGCGGCGAAGCTCGACGTACCGGACCTGACCGTGGTGCCGGTCTCCGCGCTGCGCGGCGACAACATCGTGTCCCGGTCGGAGAACATGCAGTGGTACGAAGGCCCCTCGCTGCTGCACCACCTGGAGCGGGTGCACATCGCGAGCGACCGCAACCTGGTCGACGTCCGGTTCCCGGTGCAGTACGTGATCCGTCCGCAGTCCACCACCGTCACCGACTACCGCGGCTACGCCGGTCAGGTCGCCTCCGGGGTGCTGAAGCCGGGTGACGAGGTGATGGTGCTGCCCTCCGGCTTCACCAGCCGGATCGCCGCCGTGGAGACCGCCGACGGGCCGGTCGCGGAGGCGTTCCCGCCGATGTCGGTCACCGTACGACTGGCCGACGAGATCGACATCTCCCGGGGTGACCTGATCTGCCGGCCGAACAACGCGCCGGCGGTGGCCCAGGACATCGAGGCGATGGTCTGCTGGATGGACGAGACGGCCCCCCTGCGCGTCGCCGGCCGGTACGCGATCAAGCACACCACCCGGTCGGCTCGGGCGATCGTGCGCGGGGTGCACTACCGGCTGGACATCAACTCGCTGCACCGCGACGAGTCGGCTGACGAACTGCGGCTCAACGAGATCGGCCGGGTGCGGCTGCGCACGACGGTGCCGCTGCTGGCCGACGAGTACCGCCGCAACCGCACCACCGGCGGCTTCGTCATCATCGACGAGGCGACCAACCGCACGGTAGGCGCCGCCATGATCGTCGAAGCCAGCTAATCCCTCTCGGCCCACCCCACCCCCCAACAGGACCCCGAACACCGCGCCCGCGCCCGCGCCAAGATCGCGCTCGATCCATGAAGTAGTGGCCTCGCCCAGCGGGCGAGGCCACTACTTCCTTGAACAAGCACGATCTCCAACCTCCGGCCCACCCCCACGCCCACCCCCGGCCCCGGCCCCGCCCGGTGATCAAGAAGTTTGCGTCAGGATGCGGGCTGAAAGTGACGCAAACTTCTTGATCAACCTGGGGTGTGGGGGTTAGGGGAGGCGGGTGGCGCCGGGGGAGGGGAGGACCGTCACGGTGGTGGGGGCGGTGAAACCCTGCGCCGCGTACGCGTCGGTCACGGCGGCGGCGACCTCGTCGGCACGGTCGGCCTCGATCAGCGCGAGCACGCATCCGCCGAAGCCGCCCCCGGTCATGCGGGCGCCCAGCGCGCCGGCTGCCAACGCCGCCTCGACGGCGGTGTCGATCTCCGGCACGGTGATCTCGAAGTCGTCGCGCATCGAGACGTGGGAAGCCGTCAGCAGCGGGCCGATGTCGCGGACCCGGGCGGCACGCAGCAGCGCCACCGTGTCCAGTACGCGCTGGTCCTCGGTGACCACGTGTCGGACCCGACGCCGGGTCTCCTCGTCGTCGAGCTGAGCCAACGCGGCGTCGAGCTGGTCGATGCCCACATCCCGCAGCGCGGCAACCCCGAGCGCGCTGGCGCCGGCCTCGCAGGAGCGACGGCGGGCCGCGTACTCCCCGTCGGCGTGGCGGTGCGGTGCCCGGCTGTCGATGACCAGCACGGCCAGTCCGGCAGCGTCCAGGTCGAACGGGATGTGCTCGACCGACTCGTCGCGGCAGTCGAGGAAGAGGGCGTGCCCGGCCCGGCAACGGATCGCCGCCGACTGGTCCATGATGCCGGTCGGCGCACCCACGTAGACGTTCTCCGCCCGCTGTGCCAGCCGGGGTTGCAGTTCCGGGGCCAGCTCCAGCCCGCCGAGGTCGAGCAGGGCAGCCAGTACGGCTGACTCCAGCGCGGCCGAGGAGGAGAGCCCGGAACCCAGCGGCACGTCGGAAGCGATCGCCAGCCGGGCACCCGGCACGGGATGACCCGCCTCGCGCAGCGCCCAGACCACACCCGCGACGTACGCGCCCCAACCGGTGACCCGGCCCGGCTCGGCGACGTCGTCCGCGCCGAACGTGATCGTCTCGCCGGAGAGCTCGGACCAGACCGTCCAGTGCTCCCCGTCCTGCCGGTCGGCGGCGACGACGGTGCGCATCGGCAGGGCGAACGGCAGCACGAAGCCTTCGTTGTAGTCGGTGTGCTCGCCGATCAGGTTGACCCGACCCGGGGCCGCCCAGCGCCCGGATGCCTGCCCGCCGAACTGTGCGGAGAAGCCGGCCGCAGCCCGCTCGGCGACATCATCGGCCGGGTGGGTCACGGTGTCTCCCTTCGTTCGCGGCTGCGGGGCTCGCAGGCCCGGCTCACTCCTCGCGCTCACAGCGCCACCTCTGTTCGCGACTGCGGGGCTCGCAGGCCCGGCTCACTCCTCGCGCTCACGGTTGCCCCAGGATGTGCGTGCGGTAGAACGCCCAGGCATCCCCGACCATGTCGTGCAGGGTCGGCTTCTGCGGCACCCAGCCCAGCTCCTCGCGGGCCAGCGTGGACGACGCGACCAACTCGGCCGGGTCGCCCTCGCGGCGCGGGGCGACCTCGACGGGCAGTTGGTGCCCGGTGACCTCGCGGACCACGTCGACGACCTGGCGGTTGGTGAAGCCGTTGCCGTTGCCCAGGTTGTAGATCCGGTGCTGGCCGCCGGTGGCCGCGTCCAGCGCCAGCAGGTGCGCGCGGGCCAGGTCGGCGACGTGGATGTAGTCGCGGACGCAGGTGCCGTCGACGGTGGGGTAGTCGTCACCGAAGAGCTGGAGTTTCTCCCGCCGGCCGGCGGCGACGTCCAGCGCGATCGGGATCAGGTGGGTCTCCGGGTCGTGCCGCTCGCCGAGCGCGGTGTCGCCGTCGAGGTGGGCGCCGGCCACGTTGAAGTAGCGCAGTGACACGGCGGCCAGCCCGTGCGCGATCGCCTCGGAGGTGAGTGCCATGTCGACGGCGAGTTTGGTGGCGCCGTACGTGTTGGTGGGCGCCTTCACCGCGTTTTCGGTGATGGGCAGCTCGGTGGGGTTGCCGTAGACGGCGGCGGTGGAGGAGAAGACCATCCGGGGCACCCCGGCCGCCCGGACGGCGTCGATCAGGGCGAGCGTGCCGACGGTGTTGTTCCGCCAGTACAGCTCCGGCTTGATCATCGACTCGCCGGCGGCGATGAGGGCGGCGAAGTGCAGCACCCCGTCGAAGCCGGCGTCGGCGGTGATGACGTGGGCGGCGTCGTGGATGGACGCCTCGACATGGGTGGCGTCGGGGGCGAGGGCTTCGCGGTGGCCGGTGCGGAGGTCGTCCAGGATGACCACCTGGTGGCCCGCGTCGAGCAGCATCCGGGTCACCACGCTCCCGATGAAGCCGGCGCCCCCGGTGACGAGCAGTTTCACGTCGTTGCCTCCTGCCTGGCCCGCCCGGGACGTGGCCCTTTGGGTGATCACACTAGGGCGGTGGTCGGCATCCTCGCCGACACCACCGGCAACCCATTCCATCATAATCTTTCACGATTAAACAGAGCCGAACATCCGTGGCCGCTCCGCCGGATGGCCGGTGCGGCGGGCCCACGGTGTCTACCATCTCTGTCATGCGGGAAGTGGCCCGTACCGGGCTCCGGCGGCGCGCGCGGGCACACCCCCGCCGCGACCCCGGTCCGCTCGCCCGGGCCGTCGCCCGGGTGCTGGTCCGCGCGGCGGACGGTGCCACCCGACTCGTCACCGACCTGCTCGGGACCGGTCCGACGGCCGGCCGGGAGCGCATCTCGGAGGCCGATCTGCGGGACCTGGTCGCGGCGAACACGGTGCTCGACCCGGACGAGCGACGGATCATCGACGAGGTCCTGGTGGCCGGTGCCAGTCTGATCCGCGAGGTGATGATGCCGCGCACCGAGGTGGTCTTCCTGCCGGCGCGGCTGACCATCGGCGAAGCCGCCCGACTGGTCCGCGCCGAAACACACACCCGCTACCCGGTCACCGACGCCACCCACGACGACGTGATCGGCTTCGTACACCTCCGGGACGTGCTGCTGCGTCCGGACGCCGACCCGTGCCTCACCGTCGGTGAGCTGGCTCGGGAGGTGAAGCGGCTCCCCGGCAGCAAACGGGTGCTCGCCGCGCTGACCGAGATGCGGCGGGAGGGCCAGCACCTCGCGGTGGTGGTGGACGAGTACGGCGGCACGGCCGGGATCGTCACCCTGGAGGACCTCATCGAGGAGCTGGTCGGTGAGATCCACGACGAGTACGACGCCGCCCCGGACCCGGTGCACGCTGGCCTGCCCGCCGTGGTGGACGGTCGCCTCAACCTCGCTGACTTCGCCGAGCGGACCGGGGTGGCGCTACCCGCCGGCCCGTACGAGACGGTGGGCGGGTTCGTGATGGCCGCGCTGGGTCGGCTTCCGGTGACCGGCGACGAGGTGCCGGTGCCCGCCGAGCCCGCCGACGTCAGCGCGCCCGATCCGGCCGAGTTGCCGGCCGGCTGGCTGCTGCGGGTGCTCACGCTGGACGGCCGCCGGGTGGCCCAACTCGCCGTCTCCGCCGCGCGCGGCACCGAGCCGCGCCGCGAGTACGACGCTGTGCCAGCCTCGGCGGGCGGCCCGGAGCCGGCCGGGGAGGCGGTCGCGGGGCAGCACCGCCGGGTCACCCTCGGGTCGACGCACCGGCTTGGCGCGGGCGAAGCACGCGAGGTCAGCACCCCGGCATCGGCGGGCCGGAGCCGACCCGCCGGCCCGTCATGACGGACCGGGTTGCTTGCTGACAGAATTATCGCCATGTCCGACGTTCCCGCCCGGCCCCGCGTCTTCTCCGGCATCCAGCCGACAGCCGACTCGTTCCACCTCGGCAACTATCTGGGCGCGGTGCGGCACTGGGTAGCCCTGCAGGACACCCACGACGCGTTCTACTGCGTGGTGGACCTGCACGCCATCACCGCGGGGCACGACCCGGCGCTGCTGCGCCAGCGGACCCGGGTGGCCGCGGCCCAGCTCTTCGCGGTCGGGCTGGACCCGGAACGCAGCACCCTGTTCGTCCAGTCGCAGGTGCCCGAGCACCCGCAGCTGGCCTGGGTGCTCGGCTGCATCACCGGTTTCGGTGAGGCCAGCCGGATGACCCAGTTCAAGGACAAGTCGCAGAAGCAGGGTAACGAGCGGGCCAGCGTCGGGCTGTTCACCTATCCGGTCCTCCAGGCCGCCGACATCCTGCTCTACCAGGCCAACGCGGTTCCGGTCGGCGAGGACCAGCGCCAGCACCTGGAGCTCTCCCGGGATCTGGCCCAGCGGTTCAACTCGCTGTTCGGCGCCACGTTCACGGTGCCCGCGCCACACATCGTCAAGGACACTGCCAAGATCACCGATCTGCAGGACCCGACGGCGAAGATGTCGAAGTCGTCGTCCTCGCCGGCCGGCATCATCGACCTGCTCGAAGACCCGGCCCGGTCCGCGAAGAAGATCCGTTCGGCGGTGACCGACACCGGCCGGGAGATCGTCTTCGACGCCGAGACCAAGCCGGGTGTGTCCAACCTGTTGACCATCCACTCGGCGCTCAGTGGCCGCAGCATCGACGAGTTGGTGGCCGCGTTCGCAGGCCGCGGCTACGGCGATCTGAAGAAGGAGCTGGCCGAGGTCGTGACGGACTTCGTCCGTCCGATCCAGGAGCGCACCCGCACCTACCTCGACGATCCGGCGCAGCTGGACAAGCTGCTCGCGGCCGGCGCGGAGAAGGCCCGCGCGGTGGCCGCGGCGACCCTGCGGTCCGCGTACGAGCGGGTGGGTTTCTTCCCGCCCGTGCGCGGCGAGTAGGTCCGCGGTACAGGTGGACGGGTCGGTGGTCGGAGGGGCGGCGCGAAGCGTGGATCGCAGTAGCGGGGTGCCGCCGACCGGCGACACCATCCAGATCGGCATCGCGGTGGACATCCCCGAGCCGTGGGGTGCCCAGCTCACCCGGCGACGGATCGAGGCCGGCGATCCGCTGGCGGTGCCCGCGCACGTGACGTTGCTCGGTCCCACCGAGATCAGCACGGCCAACCTGCCTGCGGTCGAGCGGCACCTGGCCGCCGTCGCCGCCGCGCACCTGCCGTTCACGCTGCACCTGCGGGGCACCGGCACATTCCGTCCGGTCACCCAGGTGGTGTTCGTCGCGGTGGCCGCCGGGATCAGCGAGTGCGAGTTGCTGGCCGCGGCCATCGCCGCGACGCCCGGCCTGCACCGGGAGCTCCGATTCCCGTACCATCCGCACGTCACAGTGGCTCAGGACGTGGCACCGGAGGCCCTGGACAAGGTGTACGAGGATCTCGCCGACTTCTCCGCGGTGTTCGAGGTCGGCGCGTTCACCCTCTTCTCGCACAGCGGGCAGACCAGGTGGCAGCCGCGCCGGGACTTCTGCCTCGGCGGCTGACGCGTCGCGACCGAAACGCGGCGACTGAAGCGCGGCGACGCGCCGGCCGGCGAGCACGGGAAGCTGGTTGCCACTACAGCGGTGGGAGATCGGCGAGGATGATCGCGTGAACGTGATCGGCCGGATCGAGGCGGGCATCGACCGCTGGGTGAGCGGCGCGCGCCACCGGTCGAGCCTCTTCGACCACGTGTGGCGGGCCGGCGTGCTGTACGGCGAGGTGCTGGCCGGTCGGTTGGCCGCCGCCATCGCCTACTACGGCTTCTTCGCCGTGTTCGCCCTCGCCCTGGTCGCGTTCTCCGTCTTCGGCGCGATCCTGGAGGACAACGACGAGGTCAGCGCGGCGGCGGCCGACTTCCTCAAGGAGAATCTGCCGTTCCTGGACGCCGAGCAGATCGCCAACTCCAGCGGCACCGTCGGTGTGGTCGGCCTGGTCATCCTGGTCTTCACCGGGATCGGCTGGGTGGAGGCCATCCGGTCCTCGCAGCGGCTGATGTACCAGCTCAACCAGCAGCCGGGCAACCTGGTGGTGCGGCGGCTCGTCGACCTGGGCGTGATGATCGGCGTCTTCGTGCTGCTCGGCGTGTCGGTCGCGGCGGTGGACGCGTTGGAGTCGCTGCTGCGTTTCCTGCTCCGCAGCACCGGCTCGGTCGGTCTGACCACGATCAGCGCGGTGCTCAGCGTGCTGGTCAACACCGTGCTCGCCACCGCGTTGCTGCTCGCCGTGCCCCGGCTGCGGATGAGCCGCTCCCGGCTGCGCCCGGTGGTGTTGCTGGTGGCGATCGGTATCACCCTGCTGAACACGGTCGGGCGATACTACGTGGTGCGGACCGAGCGGAATCCGGCGTACACAGTGGTGGCCGGCGCCGTCGGTCTGCTGCTCTACCTCTACCTGCTCAACCAGCTGGTGCTGTTCGGCGCGGCGCTCCTCGCGACCAGCACCACCGGTCGGGTCGTGGATCTCGCGGAGACCCCCGCGCCGCCGAAGGATGTCGACGAGGGCATCGACCCCGGTACGCCGGGCGGGGCGGGCTGATGACGGAAGGCGGGCAGGTGCTGATCTCGGTCGATGCCGACTCGTCGGTGCCCCCGTACGAGCAGGTGCGGGTGCAGCTCGCCGAGCTGATCGGCGACGGCCGGTTGCCGGTCGGCACTCGACTGCCGACCGTCCGGCAGCTCGCCGCTGACCTGCGGTTGGCAGCGAACACCGTGGCCCGCGCCTACCGCGAGTTGGAGACGGCCGGGCTGCTGGAGACCCGGGGGCGCAACGGCACCTTCGTCGCTCCGGGGCGGGACGACGCCGTCGACCGTCTGCAGCAGGCGGCGGCCGGCTACGCGGCGGAGGCGGCTCGGCTCGGTGTGCCGCCGACCACGGCGCTCGCCCTGGTCCGCGCCGCCCTGGACGCTGTCCGTCCCGGCTGACCGGCCGGGCCGACACGGCCGCCGGACGAGCGCCGAACGACCGCCGGAGCGCCGCCGGACGAGCGCCGAACGACTGCCGGAGCGCCGCCGGACGAGGCCGAACGACCGCCGGAGCGCCGCCGAACGAGCGCCGAACGACCGCCGGACGGGCGACAACAGCGGAGAACCGCACCGGCGCTCGCGTTCGCGGACCATGATGAGCCGGTGGGCGCACTCATGACACTCGACCTGCCGGCGGACTCACCGCTGCTCGGCCTGCCGTGGATCATCACCTTCGGTCCGCTCGGTGATCTCGACGAGTGGGAGCCGGTGGTCTGCGGGCCGTACGAGCGCCCCCACGCGTTGGCCCTGGCCGAGGCGGTGGTGGCCGAGGAGCAGTTGGTGGCCGTGGTGGAGCCGTTGCTGCCGGCACTGTCCGCCGACGAGATCCGCAGCGAGATCGCCGCCGCGCAGGTCGCCGCCGAGGACGAGGCCCGTCAGGTGGAGGGAGCCGACCTGTACGGGGACTTCGAGGACGTGATCGACGAGGAGTTGGACGCGGCCGCCGACGAGGCGGGTCACGGTGAGCCCGCCGAACCGCCGGACGAGGCCGAGGTGCGCGCCGGCTTCACCCGGATCGCGGCGTTGCTCACCGCGAAGTGAGGGGTCAGCGGGTTGGCGCGCGGTCCAGCACGCAGAACTCGTTGCCTTCCGGGTCGGCGAGCACCGTGAACTGTTCGGCCCCGGTCTGCCCGACGTCGACGTGCCGCGCGCCGAGGCTCAGCAGCCGCCGTACCTCGGCCTGGGGGTCCGCGTCCGCGACCAGGTCGAGGTGCAGCCGGTTCTTGCCCCGCTTGGCGGTGCCCGAGCCCTGCAACCACACGGTGGGCGCCGTGGCGGACGGCGGCCCGGGCGGCCGGAGCCTGGCGCTGCCGTCGTCGCCGCGCTCGACCTCGTAGCCGAGGGCCGCCGACCAGAACGCGACCATCACGTCCAGGTCCTCGACGTCGAGCGTGCACTGGGCGATCCGTACCACCATGGGGCACCTCCTAACGACGGTGCCCAATGCGGTACCCGCGACCCCTGCGGGCCACACCATCGGCCGGCTACGGACACCGGCGCCACGCGGAGCGGACTCCGCGCGGCGCCGGTGGCACCTCACCCCCCACCACAAGGGGTCGGTAGCCCAGTCGCCCGCCGGCGCGGGGCACGACGAACGACCAGGTCGGGAACGAGTTACCCGTTCAGCGCTGTTCCAACCAGACTGCCGCGTCAATTGGCAGCAGATGACCGCTGCCCTGCTCGGTGAGCTCGTCGCTGGCGACGAGCGGCTGGCCGTACCCGTGGATCAGGACCGGTGCGCCGCTGAGGTTGACCACGCAGGTCAGCGCGGTTGTGCCGGCGGTACGGGAGAAGGCCAGCACGCCCGGTTCGCTCTCCCGCCAGGTGACCCCGTCGGCGTCGAGGGCGAGCGCGGGATGGTCGCGCCGGATCCGCAGTGCCGCCCGGTACAGCTCCAGGGTGGAGCCGGGCACGCCGGTCTGCGCGGCGACGGAGAGCGTCTGCCAGAGGGCCGGGGCGGGTAGCCAGCTCAGCTCGCTGCCGGCCGGCCCGAAGCCGTACGGGGTCAACTCGCCGCTCCACGGGATGGGCACCCGGCAGCCGTCCCGGCTCTCGCCGGTGCGTAGGAACGCCGGGTCCTGGCGTAGTTCGTCGGGGAGGTCGAGGACCTCCGGCAGGCCCAACTCCTCGCCCTGATAGAGGTAGGCGCAGCCGGGCAGGGCGAGCATCAGCAGGCTGGCGGCGCGGGCGCGGCGCAGTCCTTCGGGGCCGTCGCCGTAGCGGGTGACGTGCCGCTGCTTGTCGTGGTTGGACAACACCCAGGTGGTCGGCGCCCCGACCACCGTCGCCTCGGCCAGCGCGGTGTCGATCACCTTGCGGAACGAGTCGGCCGACCAGGTGGCGTCGAGGAAGTCGAAGCTGAACGCCTGGTGCAACTCGTCCGGGCCGATGTAGCGGGCCAGCCGCTGCGGCGTCTCGGCCCACGCCTCGGCGACCGCCATCCGACCGCCCGGGTAGCTGTCCAGGATGGGCCGCCAGGCGCGGTAGATCTCGTGCACCTCGTCCTGGTCGAAGTACGGCAACCGGCCCTTGCCGAGCAGTTCGACCTGACGCTGGCCGGTGGTCATCGAGCTGAAGCCGACGTCCGGCAGCCCTTCCGCCTTGATCATGCCGTGCGCCACGTCGATGCGGAATCCGTCCACGCCCCGGTCCAGCCAGAACCGCAGCACGTCCTCGAACTCGGCGCGGACCTCCGGGTGGCGCCAGTTCAGGTCGGGCTGCGACGGGTCGAACAGGTGCAGGTACCACTGACCGTCAGCGATCCGCGTCCAGGCGGGGCCGCCGAAGATGCTCTCCCAGTCGTTCGGGGGTAGCTCGCCGTGCGCGCCCCGGCCGTCGGCGAAGAGGTAGCGGGCCCGCTCCGGTGAGCCGGGGCCGGCGGCGAGCGCGGCGGTGAACCACTGGTGCGCGCTGGAGGTGTGGTTGGGCACCAGGTCGACGATGATCCGCAGCCCGTGGGCGTGCGCGTCGGTGATCATCGCGTCGAAGTCGTCGAGGGTGCCGAACATCGGGTCGACGTCGCGGTAGTCGGCCACGTCGTACCCGCCGTCGATCATGGGCGAGGTGTAGAAGGGGGTCAGCCAGAGCGCGTCCACCCCGAGGTCGCGCAGGTACGGCAGGCGCTGCCGGATGCCCTGGAGGTCGCCGATGCCGTCGCCGTCGCTGTCGGCGAAGCTGCGGACGTACACCTGGTAGACGACCGCGGAACGCCACCAGTCGTCGGTGGCGGGCGGTGGGGTGGTGGCGCTGATCATTCGAGCAATATGCCGGCCGGCCGCTGCAAGAGTCAAGCAGATCTTGCGTAAGAGAGGCGGGCGGAACTCGGTGCGACAGCCGTGGAGCCGCGGACCACCAGCTCCGGGCGGAACAGGTACTCCGAATGCGGGGCGCCGTGCCCGTTGATCTCGTCCACCAGCGCCCGGACGGCGGCCACCGCCATCGCGGTGACCGGCTGCCGCATGGTGGTCAGCGGCGGGTCGGTGAAGGCCATCAGCGGTGAGTCGTCGTAACCCACCACGGAGAGGCCGTCGGGCACGTTGAGGCCGCGTTGGCGGGCGGCCCGGACCGCGCCGAGCGCCATCAGGTCGGAGCCGCAGACCACACCGGTGACGCCGCGGTCCAGCAGTCGCCCGGCCGCCGCCTCGCCACCCTCCACTCCGAACAGTGACAGCTCGGCCAAGGGGCCCAGGTCGGCTTCGGCGACGCCGGCCAGCCGGGTCATCGCGGATCGCCAGCCGGCGACCTTGCGCTGCACCGGGACGAACCGGTCCGGGCCGGTGATCAGGCCGATCCGCCGGTGCCCGAGCGCGACCAGGTGGGCGACGGCGAGCTCGGCCGCCTCCCGGTCGTCGCAGGATACGAAGGGTGCGCCGATGCCGGGCACGTAACCGTTGATCATCACGACCGGCAACGGCCGGGCGAGCAGCGCCCGGTAGCGGTCGTGGTTGGCGGCGGTGTCGGCGTGCAGGCCGGAGACGAAGACGATCCCGGAGACCTGCCGGTCCAGCAGCATCTCCACGTACTCGTCCTCGGTCACCCCGCCGGCGGTCTGGGTGCAGAGCACCGGGGTGAACCCGCTCTGCGCCAGGGTGGACTCGATGACCTGGGCGAAGGCGGGGAAGATCGGGTTGTCCAGCTCCGGCACCACCAGGCCGACCAGGCCGGCGCTGCGCTTACGCAGCCGGGCCGGGCGCTCGTATCCGAGCACGTCGAGGGCGGTGAGGACGGCCTGGCGGGTCTCCGCTGCCACGCCGGGGCGGTCGTTGAGCACCCGCGACACCGTGGCCTCGCTGACTTCGGCCTGCTGGGCGATGTCGGACAGTCGAGCGCGCATGGCGGCACTTTAGCCCACCGGCAAGTTCTTGCGGGGTGCTTTGCAAGCCCTTCCATAATCTGCAACGTCTTGCTAACGTCCCCGCAACATGCGCGAGCGGCGACGCAACATCATGCGTCGGTTGGCAAGAACTTCCAGACTTTCCCACTGGCCGGCCGCCCTTCCCCGGCGGACCCGCCATGACGACAGGAGCACCGATGCGCATCCGTACCGCGGGTGTGGTCGCCCTCTTCGCCCTGGCGCTCGCCGCCTCGGGCTGCGGTGGCGACAGCGGCGAGCCGGCCGCGAAGGACACCCCCAAGGCCGCCGGCGGCAAGATGGTCATCTGGGCGGACGACAAGCGGACCGCCGCCCTCAAGCCGTTCGCCGAGAAGTTCGGCCAGGAGAACGGCGTCACGGTCGAGGTCCAGGCCGTCAGCAAGGACCTGCAGACCAACTTCGTCACCGCGTCCCAACAGGGCAGCGGGCCGGACGTCGTGGTCGGCGCACACGACTGGATCGGCAACCTGGTGCAGAACGGCGCCATCGACCCGGTGCAGCTCGCCGCCGACCAGAAGAGCGCCTTCAACGCGACGGCCGTCAAGGCGGTCACCTTCAACGGCCAGCTCTACGGCGTGCCGTACGCGCAGGAGAACCTTGCGCTGATCCGCAACACCGAACTGGCCCCCGAGGCGCCGAAGACCATTGAGGACCTGGTCGCCAAGGGCAAGCAGCTCAAGGCGTCGAAGAAGGTCACCGAGACGCTCTGCCTCCAGGTCGGCCAGAACGGCGACGCCTACCACATCTACCCGCTCTACAGCTCCGCCGGCGGTTACCTCTTCGGCACCGGCGCCAACGGCGACTACGACCCGAAGGACCTGGGCGTGGGCAAGCCCGAGTCCATCGAGGCCTTCAAGAAGATCGGCGCGCTCGGCGAGAAGGGCGCGGGTGTGCTCAAGCGCTCCATCGCGGACACCAACTCGATCGCCACCTTCACCGGCAAGAAGTGCGCGTACCTGGTCTCCGGACCGTGGGCGGTGGCCGACGTCAAGAAGGCCGGCATCTCGTACGACATCTCGGCGATCCCCGGCTTCGCCGGTGGCAAGGAAGCCCAGCCGTTCGTGGGCGTGCAGGCGTTCTACGTCGCCGCCAAGGGCACCAACAAGGCGCTGGCCCAGGAGTTCGTGGCCAACTACACCACCACGCCCGAGCTGGCCGTCGCGCTGTACAACGCCGAACCCCGGCCGCCGGCGCTGACCGCCGCCCTCGACCAGGTCAAGGGCGCCGACGCGGACCTGGCCAAGTTCCAGGAGGCGGGCAGGAACGGGCAGGTGCTCCCGGCCATTCCGGCGATGGCCGCGATCTGGGACCCGTTCGGCAAGGCCGAGGCCGCCGTCATCGGTGGGGCGGACCCGACCAGCACCATCACCGCCGCCGGCAAGACCATCTCCGGCCAGATCAAGTAATGAGTACGCCGCTGTCCGGCCCGGGGTCTGCCACGCAGGCCCCGGGCCGGGAGCCCGCCGGCTCCCCACCCCCGCGCTCCCGTGCCACTCGTGACCACGCGCCGATCACCCTGACCGGGCTCGCCGGCAAGGTGCTCCTGCTCGGCCTGACCGCCGGTGTCGCCGTCTGGGCGGCGTTCCCGCTCGTCGCCGCCGAGATGTGGGTCGGCCTGGCCCTGCTGGTGGCGTCCACCGCCGGGCTGTTCTACCTGTACCTCACCCGTCGGCACGTCCCCGCCAAGTACCTGGTCCCGGGAACCCTGTTCCTGATCGCCTTCCAGGTCATCCCGGTGCTCTACACCGCCAGCACCGCCTTCACCAACTTCGGGGACGGGCACCGGGGCAGCAAGGACGACGCGATCGTCGCCATCGAGTCCTCGTCGGTCGCCCAGGTACCCGGATCCGCCGAGTACGCCCTGACGATCGCCACCACCGGCGACCCGGCCACCGGTGCGCTGGTCTTCCTGGTCACCGACCCGGGCACCGGCGCGGTCTCCGTCGGTGACAGCGACGGGCTGCGCCGACTCGACAGTGCCGACGTCACGGTCGCCACCGGCGGGAGGGTCACCGCCGCCGCCGGGTACACAGTGCTGAACATCGGCCAGGCCAGCTCCCGCAGCAGGGAGATCACCGACCTGGTGGTGCCCACCCCCGGTGGCGCGCTGCGCTCCAGCGGCCTGTCCCGCGCGTACGAGGGCAAGGCGGTGCGGGCGTACGACGCCGCCTGCGACTGCGTCCGCGACGCCGAGACCGGGCGTACCTGGACCGCCGACGACGAGACGGGTGCCTTCGTCGCCGCCGACGGTGAGCGGCTGGCCCAGGGCTGGAAGGTCAACGCCGGCCTGACCAACTTCACCCGCGTGCTCACCGACGGGAACGTCTCCGGTCCCTTCCTCAGCACCCTGATCTGGAACTTCGCCTTCGCCATCGGCTCCACCGGTGGGACGTTCCTGCTCGGCATGCTGATCGCGGTCGTGCTGCACTCGGCCCGGATGCGCGGCACCAATCTCTACCGGGTGCTGCTGGTCCTGCCGTACGCCATGCCGTCGTTCGCGATGCTGCTGGCCTGGCGGGACATGTTCAACGCCGACTTCGGGCTGATCAACAACCTGTTCGGGCTGGACGTGGACTGGTTCGGTCAGGCGTGGACGGCCCGCTTCGCGGTCATCCTGGTGCAGCTCTGGCTCGGGTACCCGTACATGTTCCTGGTGGCCACCGGTGCGTTGCAGGCCATCCCGCGCGAGCTGACCGAGGCCACCTCGGTCGACGGGGCCTCACCCTGGCAGTCCTTCCGCGCGGTCACCCTGCCGCTGTTGCTGGTAGCGCTCTCGCCGCTGCTGATCTCGTCGTTCGCGTTCAACTTCAACAACTTCAACGCGATCTACCTGACCACCGACGGTGCGCCCTTCCCCGCCGACAACCCGACGAACGGCGCCACCGACCTGCTGATCACGTACACCTATCGGCTCGCCTTCGGCGGCCAGGGGGCGCAGCTCGGCTTCGCCGCCGGCATCTCGGTGTTCATCTTCGCCATCGTCGCGGTGGTCTCCGCGGTCGGCTTCCGGCGCACCCGCAAACAGGAAGAGGTGTACGCGTGACAACCCTCAACCTCAACCAGGCCGGCCGGCGGCGTGGCCGCTGGTTCGCCCAGGTCGGCTGGCGGCACCTGGTCGCCGTGCTCGCTGTGTCGTTCAGCCTGTTCCCGATCGTGTTCGTGGTGTCCGCGGCACTCAACCCGCTCGGTACGTTGTCCACCACCGAGTTGGTGCCGACCGGCGGGGTGTCGCTGGACAACGTCGGTGGGTTGTTCGAGCGGACCGCTTTCGGGCGGTGGTTCCTCAACTCGCTGCTGATCGCCGGGGTGGCGGCGTTCGCGTCGGTGTTCCTCTCCGCGCTCGCCGCGTACGCCTTCTCCCGGATGCGGTTCCGCGGCCGCCGGGTGGGGCTGCTCTCGCTGCTCCTGGTGCAGATGTTCCCGCAGTTCCTGGCGATCGTGGCGATCTACCTGATCTTCGGCACGATCACCGACCTGTGGCCGTCGATCGGTTTCAACACTCCGTGGGGTCTGCTGCTGCTCTACCTGGGTGGTGCGCTCGGGGTGAACACCTGGCTGATGAAGGGTTTCTTCGACACGTTGCCCCGGGAGCTGGACGAGTCGGCCACCATGGACGGTGCGTCGCACGCCCAGGTCTTCTTCCGGATCATGCTGCCGCTGGTGGCGCCGATCCTGGCGGTGGCCGGGCTGTTGGCCTTCATCGGCACCATCAACGAGTTCCTGATGGCCAACGTCTTCCTCACCAGTAGCGACTCCAAGACCCTCGCGGTGGGGATGTACGGCCTGTTGGAGGGCAACGAGCGCAACAACAACTTCGGCATCTTCGCGGCCGGCACCCTGCTCACCGCGATCCCGACGGTGCTGGTCTTCCAGTTTCTCCAGCGGTACATCGTCTCCGGGCTGACCTCGGGAGCCGTCAAGGGGTGAGACCGGGGGCGGTCGATCTCCGGTGGCGCGCGGTAGGGTGCTCCGGCGCCGTGCTGACGTTGCTCAGCGAGAGCGGGCCAGCGAACGTGTGGCGCTTTTGTTTCACTGGCCGCTGGTGGCCCGCCGCCCTTCATCCGCCGTCCGGTGCTGTTCCCGGGGAGACTCTCGTGCAACTGTCGATCTTGATGCCGGTCTACAACGAAGCGGAACGCGTCGGGGAGGCCCTGAAGCAGGCCCTCGCCGTGCAGTACCCGTGCGAGATCGAGATCGTGGTGGTCGACGACGGCAGCACTGACGAGACCGCGGAGATCCTCGGTCGGATGGATGACGCGCGGCTGCGGGTCGTGACCCACCAGCGCAACGCGGGCAAGGGCGCGGCGATCAGGACCGCTGTGGACAACGCCCGGGGCGAGTACATGGTGATCCTGGACGCCGACCTGGAGTACGACCCCCAGGACATCCCTCAGCTGTTGGCGCCGGTGCTGGAGGGGCAGGCGACAGTCGTCTACGGCAACCGCACCTTCGGCAGCCACAGCGCCTACAGCTTCTGGTACGTGGTCGGCAACCGCGGCGTCACCACGGCGGCGAACATTCTTTTCAATTCCTACATCGGCGATGTGGAGACGTGCTTCAAACTGATGCCGGTGGAGCTGTTCCGGTCGTTGAACATCCGGTCGCGTGGGTTCGGCATGGAGGCCGAGGTGACCGGCAAACTGCTGCGCCGGCAGATCCGCCCCTACGACGTGCCGATCACCTATCGGGCGCGGGGCCGTGCGGAGGGCAAGAAGATCACCTGGCGGGACGGCATCGAGGCGTTGTGGATCCTGGGCCGGGAACGGGCCCGGCGTCGTCCCGGCGGCATCCCCGCCAAGACCCTCGCTGACCGATGACCGGCACGAAGCGCCGGGACCCGACCACGATCGCCCGGGTCGTCGTGGCGCTCGTCGGTGTGGGCTGCCTCCTGCTGACCGCCCAGGGCGCCGTGCAGGCCACCGGCCGTGGCGTCGCCTTCATGGCCGACCGGGAACACGACCTTCCGGCCCTTCAACACCAGGTGGACCTGGAGACGCTCTGGCAGCAGTTCGCCGAGCAGGTGCCCGCCGGCAGCCGGATCTCGCTCACCCCGGCCCGGGCGGACAAGGACCTGTGGCGACAGCGGTTGAGTGAGCTTGCCGTGCTGCGCGGATGTGTGGTCGTCCAGGCGGGTCCGCGGGACTACTCGGTGGGCGTGACCACGGTGCAGCGGAAGCGGCCGACCAGCCCGGGCGTGCGGCTGGTCGTCCGGAAGGTCGGCTGACGACATGGATCCCACCTCGATGCTCGCCGTGCTCGGCCTCCTCGCTGCGGGGTTTCCGCTGGCCTTCGCGGTGCTGCGCAGTCCCTTCCTCGCAGTGCTCTTCGCGCCGGTGACGGCGGCACTCCTGAGCGCTGTCGCGGTGGTCCTGATGCTGGTCGTCGGCGGTCCGCTGCTGCTCTGGCTCGCGCTCGTGCTGGTCGCCGGGGCGGCCGGCGCCTGGTGGCTGTCGCGCCGTCCCGGCGAGTCGGCACCGTACGGAGGGTGGTCGCACGGCCTGCTGATCGCGCTGCCACTGCTCCCGCCGTGCCTCATGATCTTCGAGCCGGCCTTCCAGTGGGACGCCCACTCCATCTGGTGGCTGCACGCCGGCTACTTCGCCAACGGCAGCGAGTACGCGCGGGAGACGATCGGCAGCCCCGCCTTCGTCTTCTCGCACACCGACTACCCGCCGTTCGCCTCCGCGCCCGTCGCCGCCGTGTGGAGCGTCGTCGAGCCGGACTTCCGTACCGCCCAGCTCGTCGGCACGTTGGTCACCGTCTCGGTGGTCGCGATGCTGGTCTACCTGGTCCGGCGCGCGCTGAACCGGGTGTCCGCGCGGGTGGCCTGGGCACTGGCCATCGCGGTGGGCCTGGCAACCTGGGCGAACGTCCCGTACGCGGTGACCGGCGGTCTCGCCGACGCGCTCTGGTCCACCGCCTTCGTCGGTGCGGCGGTGGCGCTGCTGCTCGGTGCGGATCCGCTGCGCCGACCCGCGTTGCCGCTGGTGCTGTTGACCGTCGCGGCGCTCAGTAAGAACGAGGGGCTGATCGCCGTCGCAGGCCTGGCCGTGCTGGTCACCGTGCGGGGCCGCGCCGACCTGCGGCGGGCGGCGCTGGTGTGGCTGCCGGTGCTGGCCGGGGGTGCCTGGGCGGTGCTGGCCCGCCTGTTGGACGCCCAGTCGGACATCACCAGCGGCACCTCGGATGCTCGCGACGCGGGGGTGGTGGAACGCTTCCAGTTCACCGTCGCGGCGTTGTGGGACGTGGTTGGTCCGCTGCTGGTGGGCGCCGCGGTGGTGGCGTTGGTCGGCACCCTCTTCCTGCGGGGGCGGCGTCATGCCGCCGGGCTGGCGGCGGACGGCTGGGTGTGGGCGGCCAACGGCTACTACCTGGCGGTTCTGATCGGGACCTACCTGTCCGGCCCGAACGAGATCCAGTGGTGGCTGGCGACCTCGGTGCACCGGGTGACGCTGCCGGTGGTGCTCCTGGCTGCGGTGAGCCTTGCCGGATGGGTCGCCGTCGCGTTCGGCGGTGACAGCCGAGCCGGGTCGCAGGCCGCGCTCGACCAGCCGCGCGAGCCGGCCATGTCGGGTTCCACCCCGAGAACGACCGGTTGATCGACTGATTCGCGCCTGTCGGCGGATCCCGCTACTACGATCCGTCGTTCATGGGGGAGTATGACGAGCGTGGAAGCTCTCAGACTCATCCTTCTCTACGTCCATCTGATCGGGTTCGCCCTGCTGCTCGGCGGCTCGATCGCCCAGTACGCCAGCGGTCGGCTGCGGATCAACCAGGCCATGCTCTGGGGCGCGGTGATCCAGTTGCTGACCGGGCTGGGCCTGTCCGCGCCGCTACGCGACGGCGACGAGCCGGCGCCGGCGAAACTTGTGACGAAGTTGGTGATCGCGCTGCTGATCTTCGTCATGGTCTTCTTCTCCCGGAAGCGGGACGTGGTCAACCGTGGTCACTTCCTCGCGATCGTCGGCCTGACCCTGGTCAACGCGGCGGTAGCGGTCTTTTGGCGGTAACGTCCAGGGAGGGAGATCGCCTCCAGGAAACGGACGTTGCGGACACCTTGGCGCTCGGTTACCAGCACGAAGAGTGACTTGCCCCACGCAAGGGTTACACCCGGGTAACAGGCGCTCAACAGTCGTGCACGATTGTCGGCCGGTGGGTGGACGCGGGCGTACGCTCCCGTCCGTAACGTGGGACAGCCGGCGGCACACCCGCAGGCCGGCTGATGGGCTGCCACCGCACAAGGCGCGGTGAGCAATGGGAAGGAGACGTCTTGCGCTCGGTGCGTGGGATGCGGATCGCCTCGATCTTCGCGGTGGGTGGGCTCGCGCTCACCGCCGCCGCTTGTGGCGAGGCGCCCAAGGATGACAACAACGCCGGCAGTGGCGCCAAGAAGTTCAGCGCCTGCATGGTGACCGACGTCGGCGGCATCGACGACAAGTCGTTCAACGCTTCGGCCTGGAAGGGCCTGCAGGAGGCCAAGGCCGCCAACGACAACATCGACATCAAGTACGTCGCGTCGAAGGCGGAGGCCGACTACGAGCCGAACCTGACGCAGTTCGTCAACCAGAAGTGCGACTTCATCCTGGCGGTCGGTGGCCTGATGTCCAACGCCACCTCGAAGATCGCCAAGGCGAACCCGAACCAGGAGTTCGGCATCGTCGACGCGAACCCGGGTGACGCCAACGTCTACCCGATGCAGTTCGACACCGCGCAGGCCGCGTTCCAGGCCGGTTACCTCGCCGCCGGAATGACCAAGTCCGGCAAGGTGGCGACCTACGGTGCGGTGCCGATCCCGCCGGTGACGATCTTCATGGACGGCTTCGTCGACGGCGTCGCGCACTACAACAAGACCAAGGGCAAGAACGTCCAGGCGCTGGGCTGGAACAAGGAGACCCAGAAGGGCTCCTTCTCCAACGCCTTCGACAAGCAGGACGAGGGCAAGAAGGTCTCCGACGCGCTGGTCGCCCAGGGCGCGGACATCATCATGCCGGTCGCCGGCGGCTCCGGCCTCGGCACCACCGCCGCCGCCAAGGCCTCGGGCGGCAAGTACAGCACCATCTGGGTGGACGTCGACGGCTGCGAGAGCACCCCGGACTGCTCGGCAATCATCACCACCGTGGTCAAGAACATCCCGGACGCCGTCAAGGAGGCCGTGGTGAAGGCCGCCGCCGGTGACAAGCTTCCGGCCAACCCGGGCTTCGTCGGCACCCTGGCCAACAACGGTGTCTCGATCGCCCCGTACCACGACTTCGACAGCAAGGTTCCGGCCGAGCTGAAGGCCGAGGTCGACAAGATCAAGGCGGACATCGCCGCCGGCACCATCACCGTCACCTCGAAGGCTCAGCCGACCAAGTGACAACCGCGCGCCTCCTCCGGTGAGATCATCGGGGAGGTCGGCGGGGGACAGGTACGACCGATCGGCCGCTTCGGCCCTGCGGGTGACCGTGGGGTCGGAGCGGCCGATCGCGCACCACGTCAGCCGGGCCGCTCCGGCCGGGTTGACGGCAGCTAGGCTGCACCATCGCTCGCACTCCAGGAGGTTGCGCTGAGACTCGAACTGCGCGGCATCACCAAGCGGTTCGGTGATCTGGTCGCCAACGACCACATCGACCTGACGGTGGAGCCTGGAGAGATTCATGCCCTGCTCGGCGAGAACGGCGCGGGCAAGTCGACCCTGATGAACGTGCTCTACGGGCTCTACCAGCCCGACGAGGGCGAGATCCTGGTCGACGGCAAGCCGTTGAAGCTGAAGGGCCCGTCCGACGCGATCGGTGCCGGGATCGGCATGGTGCACCAGCACTTCATGCTGGTGCCGGTCTTCACCGTCACCGAGAACATCATGCTCGGCGCCGAGCAGGTCCGAGGCGGCATCGCCGGTTTCCTGGACCGGCGGCGGGCCCGGCGCGAGGTCACCGAGGTGTCCGAGCGCTACAACCTGCGGGTCGACCCGGACGCGGTGATCGAGGACCTGCCGGTCGGCATCCAGCAACGCGTCGAGATCGTCAAGGCGCTCACCCGCGACGTCGACCTGCTCATCCTGGACGAGCCGACCGCGGTGCTCACCCCCCAGGAGACCGAGGAACTGCTGACGGTGATGCGGTCGCTCAAGGCGGCCGGCAAGTCGATCGTCTTCATCACCCACAAACTTGGCGAGGTCAAGGCCATCGCCGACCGGATCACCGTGATCCGGCGCGGAAAGACGGTGGGCACCGCCTCGCCGGAGGCCAGCCGGGACGAGTTGGCCGCGCTGATGGTCGGGCGCAACGTCCGGCTCACCGTCGACAAGACCCCGGCCACCCCGGGCGAGCCCGTGCTGGAGGTGGCTGGGCTGGTCGTCGACGACGACCGGCAGATCCGCGCCGTCGACGGCATCGACCTGACCGTGCGGGCGGGTGAGGTGCTCGGCGTGGCGGGCGTCCAGGGCAACGGTCAGACCGAGCTGATCGAGGCGATCATGGGCCTGCGCCCGGTGCTCGGTGGCACGGTCAGCCTGGCCGGCGACCGGATCAACGGCTGGAAGCCCAAGCGGGTGCTCCGGGCGGGCGTCGGCTACGTGCCCGAGGACCGCAGCGTGGACGGCCTGGTCAAGGAGTTCAGCGTCGCGGAGAACCTGGTGCTGGACATCTACGACCGGCCGCCGTTCGGTGCCGGGCTCGCGCTCAAGCCGGACGCGATCGCCGCCTCGGCGAAGGAGCGGATCGAGCAGTTCGACGTCCGCACGTCATCGGCTGACGCGGCGGTGGGCACTCTCTCCGGCGGCAACCAGCAGAAGGTGATCGTGGCCCGGGAGTTGTCCCGGCCGCTGAAGCTCCTCATCGCCGCCCAGCCGACCCGTGGCGTCGACGTCGGGTCGATCGAGTTCATCCACAGCCAGATCATCCACGAACGGGACGTCGGCACCGCCGTCATGGTGGTCTCCAGCGAACTCGACGAGGTGATCGGGTTGGCCGACCGGATCGCGGTGATGTACCGCGGTCGCATCATCGGCATCGTCGGCCCGGACACCCCGCGTGAGGAGATCGGCCTGCTGATGGCCGGCATCACCCCGGACGCGGCGAGCGAGCGCAACACGGACGCCGTGCCCGGCGACGGGCCGGCCACCGACGGGAGCCCGGCGAGCGACCCGGGCTCCGCGAGCGAGGACGAGGCATGAGCGACTCACCCAATCCGCAGTCCGGTTCGCCGGACAAGGAGCCGGCGAGCGAGGCGCAGGCGGCGCAGAACGCTCTCGGCAACACCGAACGGGCCGAGGTGGCGACCCAGCCGGACCGCCCGGCGGCGGAGCCGGAGCCGGGGTCGAAGCCGAGCCTGGGTCGGCTGTTCCTGGACAACCTCTGGGCGGCCAACACCTTCACGGTGACCCTGCTGTCGCTGGTGTTGGCGATCGTGGTCGGCGCGGTGCTGATGATCATCTCTGATCCCGACGTGCTCTCCACGTACTCGTACATCACCTCCCGCCCGTCCGACGCGATCAACTCCAGTTGGACGCTCGTCAGCGAGGCGTACGCGAACCTGTTCAAGGGCTCGATCTTCGATCCCGAGGCGTTCTCCGGCTGGCTGGACGGCGCCAACGGCTGGCAGGCGGTGCTCGCGCCGATCTCGGAGACGCTGACCTACGCGGCGCCGCTGGTCTTCACCGGTCTGTCGGTGGCGTTGGCCTTCCGTGGCGGCCTGTTCAACATCGGCGCCCAGGGCCAGGCCACCATCGGCGTGATCATGGCGGCGCTGGCGGGCTTCCTGCTGCCGTTGCCGCCGGGTCTGCACCTGCTGGTGGCGGTGCTGGCCGGCGCGCTGGGCGGAGCGATCTGGGGTTTCATCCCCGGCATCCTCAAGGCCCGCGCGGGCGCGCACGAGGTGATCAACACGATCATGCTGAACTACGTCGCCACGTACTTCCTCACCTGGTTGATCGTGCAGAACGGCGTGCAGGATCCGACCCGTACCGACGCGATCAGCAAGGCGGTGGACAGCTCCGCCCAGCTGCCCCGACTGCTCGGCGACAACCTGCGGGTGCACGCCGGCATCCTGCTCGCCGTGCTGGCCACCTGGGCGGTCGCCTGGCTGCTCAACCGCTCGACGCTCGGCTTCGAGCTGCGCGCGGTCGGTGCCAACCCGGACGCCGCCCGGACGGCCGGCATCAGCGTCACCCGGACGTACATCCTGATCATGGTCTTTGCCGGCATCCTGGCCGGCCTCGGCGGCTCGAACATGGTGCTCGGCTCGACCGCCAGCGCGTTGACCCCGCTGGTGGTCGCGCAGATCGGCTTCGACGGCATCCTGGTGGCGCTGCTCGGGCGGGTGAAGCCCTGGGGGGTGCTGCTCGCCGCGCTGCTGTTCGGGGCGCTGCAGGCCGGTGGTAACCGGATGCAGTCGTACTCCGGGATCTCGCTGGAGCTGGTGACGGTGCTCCAGGCGCTGATCGTCATCTTCATCGCCGCGCCGGCCCTGGTGAAGGCGATCTTCCAGCTCCGGGCCGCCCGCGCCGCCCGGTTGCAGACGAGCCTGGCGAAGGGCTGGTAACTGATGTCCACCATGGCTGTCCCCGACATCGCCGTCGCCCCGGTAGACGAGGGCTTCTGGACCCGCAGCCGCAAGGTCGGCCTCACGCTGCTGGGGCTCGGCCTGCTGTCCGCGGTGCTCTTCGGCGCGCTCGCCACCGACCAGCAGGCCCGGTTCACCCTCAGCGACGACGCGGCCGGCGCCGCGCTGGAGATCAACGGCACGATCGGGGCGATCCTGTTCGGGATCATCACGATCGCCGCCGGCGCGGCGCTGCTCGCCGGGGTGCCGAAGCGGTGGTTCCTTCCCGTGCTCGGCGTCGGGCTGGTCGCCTTCGTGCTGTCGTTCCTCTGCTGGCAGGTCTCCGCCGCGCCGACCGGGCAGAACTTCATGCCGCTGGTCAACATCATCCGGGGCACCTTCATCCTGGCCCTGCCGTTGATCTTCGGCGCGCTCGCCGGTGTGCTCTGCGAACGCTCCGGCGTGGTCAACGTGGCCATCGAGGGCCAGCTGCTGATGGGCGCGTTCAGCGGCGCCCTCTTCGGCAGCATCTCCGGCAGCGTCTGGGTGGGTTTGGTCGCCGCCGCCATCGGCGGCGCGTTCATCTCGCTGCTGCTCGCCGTCTTCGCCATCCGGTACCTGGTCGACCAGGTCGTCATGGGCATCGTGCTGAACCTGCTGGCGGTCGGCGTCACCGGCTTCCTCTACGAGCGGCTGATGCAGACCGACGCCGCGAGGTACAACAGCGCGCCGCGCTTCAGCAACTGGGAGATCCCGCTGCTGAAGGACATCCCGGTGCTCGGGCCGGCGTTGTTCCGCGGCAACATCTTCCTCTACCTCGGGCTGCTCCTGGTCCTGGTGATCCATATCGCGTTGTTCCGCACCCGGTGGGGGCTGCGTACCCGGTCCGTCGGCGAGCACCCGATCGCGGCCGACACGCTCGGCGTCAAGGTGCTGCGGGTGCGCTACCGCAACGTCCTGCTGGCCGGTGTGGTCGCCGGCATCGGCGGCGCGTCCTACACGCTGGCGCTCTACTCGTTCACCAAGAACATGATCGGTGGTAAGGGCTTCATCGCCCTGGCCGCGCTGATCTTCGGCCGGTGGAACCCGACCGGCGCGCTGCTCGCCGCCCTCTTCTTCGGTTTCGCCGACCAGCTCGCCACCTACCTGGGCGCGATCAGCAGCTCGATCCCCAGCCAGTTCCTGGCCATGCTGCCCTACCTGGCGACCATCCTGGCCGTCGCCGGGCTGGTCGGCCGGGTCCGGGCACCGGCCGCCGACGGCAAGCCGTACATCAAGGGCTGACCACCATCACCACAGACCGCTGCGGGCAGGGCCGGGGACCCGGCCCTGCCCGCTTCTGACCTGGGCTACTTCGGCAGAATGATGACATGACCGACATTGACTGGGCGCAGTTGCGCGCCGCCGCCACCGAAGCGATGCGGCACGCGTACGCGCCGTACTCGACGTTCCCGGTCGGCGCCGCCGCGCTGGTCGACGACGGCCGGGTGGTGGTCGGCTGCAACGTGGAGAACGCCGCGTACGGGGTGACGCTCTGCGCTGAGTGCGGGGTCGTGTCCAGCCTGCACGCCACCGGTGGCGGTCGGCTCGTCGCGCTCTCCTGCGTCGACGCGACCGGCGAGCCGTTGATGCCGTGCGGCCGGTGCCGGCAGCTGCTCTGGGAGCACGGCGGGCCGGAGTGCCTCATCGAGAGCAAGACCCGGCCACTGCGGATGGCCGAGCTGCTGCCGCACGCCTTCGGCGTGGAGGACCTGGAGGCCGTCACCGGTGAGACGCCGGTGCCGGTGGTCCCGGAGCGGCTCGCTGCCTGGCGCGGGCGCGGCACCGTCTTCGTGCACCCGGACATGTCCGCTGGTCAGCAGGTCTGGACGGCGTACTGGGAGCGGTCGGCCGGAGACGACGCCGGCGCCGAGACCGGGGTGCTGGAGGAAGCTCCGAGCTGGGACCAGCCGGCCGAGGCGATCACCTGGGGTCTGGCCCGGACGCCCCGGGTGGTGGTGGTCGACGAGACCGGCACGATCTTCTGGGCCGGTGAGGGTGAGCCGCCTGCGGAGATCCCGGTGCGGTGGTCTTGAGTGGTTGCGGTTGGGGGCGGGGGCCGACCGCCGTCGGTAGGGATCTGCAACAGACTAGGGATGATCTTCTGATGAGTTTTGCTGCTGTTGACGTTATTCGGGTCAAGCGGGACGGGGGCGTGCTGTCGGACGCTCAGATCGACTGGGTGGTCGACGCGTACACCCGGGGGGTTGTCGCCGACGAGCAGATGTCCGCGTTGGCGATGGCGATCCTGTTCAACGGCATGACCGCGCCGGAGATCGCCCGGTGGACCGCCGCGATGATCGCCAGCGGTGAGCGGCTGGACCTGTCGGCGGTACGCCGGCCGACTGTCGACAAGCACTCCACCGGCGGCGTCGGCGACAAGATCACTCTGCCGCTCACCCCTCTGGTGGCGGCCTGTGGCGCGGCGGTGCCGCAGCTCAGCGGCCGGGGTCTCGGGCACACCGGCGGCACGCTGGACAAGTTGGAGTCCATCCCGGGCTGGCGGGCCACGGTGAGCAACGACGAGTTCATCGCCCAGCTCGACGACGTCGGCGCGGTGATCTGCGCGGCCGGTGCCGGGCTCGCGCCCGCCGATCGCAAGCTGTACGCGCTGCGCGACGTGACCGGCACCGTGGAGGCGATCCCGCTGATCGCCAGCTCGATCATGAGCAAGAAGATCGCCGAGGGGACCGGCGCGCTGGTCCTCGACGTCAAGGTCGGCTCGGGCGCCTTCATGAAGTCCGTCGACCAGGCCCGTGAGTTGGCGCGCACCATGGTCGAGCTGGGCGGTGCGCACGGCGTGCGGACCGTCGCCCTGCTCACCGACATGTCCACCCCGCTGGGCCTGGCGATCGGCAACGCGGTCGAGGTGACCGAGTCGGTCGAGGTGCTGGCCGGCGGTGGACCCGCCGACGTGGTGGAGCTGACCCTCGCCCTGGCCCGGGAGATGCTCGACGCCGCCGGTCTGCCGGACGCCGACCCGGCGGCGGCGCTGCGCGACGGCCGGGCGATGGACTCCTGGCGGGCGATGATCCGGGCGCAGGGCGGCGACCCGGACGCGCCGATGCCAACGGCCGCCGAGGTGGAGGTGGTCCGGGCCGAGCGGGACGGCTACGTCGCGGCTGTCGACGCGTACGCCATGGGGGTTGCCGCGTGGCGGCTCGGCGCGGGTCGGGCCCGCAAGGAGGACCCGGTGAGCGTGCCGGCCGGTGTGGTGCTGCACAAGCGCCCGGGTGACGAGGTGCGGGCCGGTGACCCGCTCTACGAGCTGCGTGCCGAGGACGCGACGCGGATTCCGGCCGCGCTGGCCGAGGCCGCCGAAGCGGTGCGGATCGCGTCGACGGCCCCGGCCGGGACGCCGTTGGTCATCGAACGCGTCGGCTGATCGATTCGCTGTCGCCCTGGCGTGGTGCCAGTCACCTGGGAGCGCTATTGTCGCAGGCCAAGGGGGGACAACCGGCCTTGCGCCGGCGCGAGCAGACAGGAAGATCCGCCGTGAGCGTTGCTGCCCCCGACCCACGTGAGGTGCGCGAGGCGAGCCTGGACGAGCTGTCCCGGCTGGGCCTGCCGTTGCCGCCGGCCCAGTTCCCTCTCGTCTGGGAACCGGGTGACCAGATCGACCTGCGCCCGACCGGGGAGATCGAGGCGAGGATCGCGGTGCTGCACCTGATCCTGGCCCGCTGCTTCGGGATGCCCCCGCAGGCGGCGATGAGCTGGCTGCTCGGCTCGCACCTGGTCGACATGGTCACCCCGCCGGAGTGGCAGTTCGTGATGGGCGGCAAGGGCGACCACCGGTCGTTCGTGCTGCACCACGACGCGCTCTTCGCGCTGGCCTGGGTGCTCGGCCTGAGCAAGCAGCTCGACCCCACCCTGGCCGTCGACGAGCGGCTGATCGAGCGGCTGCCGCACATCGCCGAGGGGGAGACCTTCCCGCACTGGCGCTCCCGGATCCTCACGGCGCCGCAGCACCCGGCCGACGCGGCCGCCCTGCTCGACCTGCACTACTGCCTGGACTGGGCGTACCTGGAGACCGAGCGCGGCGGCCGGCGCGCACCGGGCCTGGTCGACGCGAACGCGATCGGGCAGCGGCGTTGGGCGCTGGAGTGGGCGGTGATCCTGCGGGGGCCGTACCACGACGAGCCGCCCGGTTGGGAAGAGGTCGACCTGTCCACCTGAGGTCAGTGTGGCCGGTACGCGTCCACCCGCACCGCCACCGTGACCCGGACCGGTTCGGGCAGGGCGGCCAGCCGGGATGCGAGCGCGTCCGGGTCGGTGTGCCAGGCGCTCGGGCCCATCCCGACCAGGCTGGCGGCCTCCGGCCGGGTCAGTGTCAGCTGCGCCCGGTGCACGGCCGAGCCGGCCGGCGTGAAGTGCCCGCCCAGGCTGTCGGTCACCCGGTCGGCCTTGTCCGGGTCCACCCGCAGCAGGTCGAGGGCATCCACCAACTGGGCGAGATGGTCGGTGCCGGGCGTGACCACCAGCAGCGTCCCGGCCGGGTCGAGCACCCGGTGGAACTCGGCGCCGTTTCGTGGGGCGAAGACGTTCAGCAGCACCGCGGTCGAGGCGTCCGCGAGCGGCAGTCGTTGCCAGGTGTCGGCGAGCGCGGCGGCGGCCCGGGGGTGGGCACGGGCCGCGCGGCGCAGTGCCGGCTTGGACACGTCCAGAGCCAGACCCACGGCGTCGGGCAGCGCCGCCAGCACCGCGCCGAGGTACCGGCCGGTGCCGGCGCCGGCATCCACCACCAGGGGGTACGCGTCGACGTCGGGTGCGGGTTCGGCGCGTACCGCTGCCGTTGTCTGCTCTGCTGCGCCGTCGGTGTGCCGGCTCTGCCCGGAAACCGTCGTGCCGGTTGGCGGGTGAGCCGCGGGCGGGGCGGGTCGCGGACGCGTGGCGGTCGTGGCGGGCAGCCGGCCGACGGCGTCCGTCGCGGCGGCGGCGAGGGCGGCTGAGATGACGTCGTAGTGCCCGGCGGCGAGGAAGTCCGCGCGGGCGGCCACCATCTCGGCGGTGTCGCCGGCGTGCGGGGCGCGACCGGCGAGCAGGTTGACGTACCCCTGGCGGGCGATGTCGAAGCTGTGCCGGCGCGGGCAGCGCAGTGCCCTGGCGGTGCCGGCTGTCGTCTCGGCCAGCGGCTCGCCGCAGACCGGGCAGCGCAGTCGGTGGAGGATGCGGGGGTCCACGTCAGGCCTCCGCAGCGTGCCGTGGCTGCGGCGCCCGCCCGCCGAGGTGGTCGACCACCCGGTGGGTGAGCGCGCCGAGCGCGTCGATCTCCGCCGGCGTGAGCAGGTCGATCAGGTGCCGGCGGACGGCGGCCACGTGGCCCGGTGCGGCGGCTTCGACGGCCTGCCGACCGGCGGGGGTGAGGACGACGACCGCGCCGCGGGCGTCGTCGGCGCACTCCTCGCGGGTGACCAGGCCACGCTGCTGCATGCGGGTCAGGTGGTGGGAGAGCCGGCTGCGCGACCAGAGCATGCGGTCGGCCAGCTCCCGCAGGCGCAGCCGCCCCTGCGGTGTCTCGGAGAGGTCGGAGAGCACGTCGTAGTCGGCCTCGGAGAGGCCGGCGTCCTGGGTCAGCTCCCGGGCCAGCTCCAGGTCGAGCAGCCGACGCATCCGGCGGTAGCCGCGCCACGCGCGGTCCTCGCGTTCGTCCAGCCACCGGGTTGCGTCCACCCGACGAGTCTAGCGGTTGGTTGACACGTCATCGATTCGCCGCCTAAGTTCGATGACATGTCAACGAAATCGTCGCCCAGCGTCGCGCCCCGTGCCCACGCCGCTGCGGGTGCCGCCGTGAACGACGGCCTGTGGGAGCTGTTCGGTGAGCGGGGACGCGGAGTGCTCGTCACCCTGCGCCGGGACGGTCGACCCCAGCTGTCCAACCTCGACTACCTGGCCGAGCCGGGGCTGATCCGCTGCTCCACCACCGGTGACCGGGCGAAGGCACGCAACCTGCGGCGGGACCCCCGGGCGAGCTTCCACGTGAGCACGCCGGACGGTGGCGCGTACGCGGTCGCCGAGGGCACGGTGACCCTCACCGAGCCGGCCGCGACCACCACCGACGCCACCGTCGACGAGCTGGTCGAGGTCTACCGGCGGATTCGCGGCGAGCACCCGGACTGGGCGGACTACCGGGCCGCCATGGTCGCCGACGGGCGACTGGTGATCCGCCTCGCCGTGGACCGGGTCTACGGCTGGCGGCCGTGACACCCGGCCGGTCCCATCCCGGTCCGTCCGGGCCGCTGACTAGGGTCTGAGCATGGTCGCAACTATCCGGTACGAGGACATCGTCAAGGTTCCCAAGGCGCTGCTGCACGACCACCTCGACGGTGGGCTGCGGCCGGCGACGATCGTCGACCTGGCCGCCGAGGTGGGCCACGAACTGCCCACCACCGACCCGGAGGCGCTCGGACGCTGGTTCGCGGACGCGGCGGACTCCGGCTCCCTGGAGCGCTACCTGGAGACGTTCGCGCACACCGTGGCGGTCATGCAGACCGCGCCCGCGCTGCGTCGGGTGGCCCGTGAGTGCGCCCTCGACCTGGCCGCCGACGGGGTGGTCTACGCCGAGGTGCGCTTCGCCCCGGAGCAGCACCTGGAGCGGGACCTCAGCCTGGACGAGGTGGTCGAGGCGGTGCTGGCCGGGTTCGCCGAGGGCACCGCGCAGGCGGTCGAGGCGGGCCTGACGATCCGGGTGGGCACCCTGCTGACCGCGATGCGGCACGCCGCCCGCTCGCAGGAGATCGCCGAGCTGGCCGTGCGGCACCGGGACGCCGGGGTGGTCGGCTTCGACATCGCCGGCGCCGAGGCGGGCTTCCCACCCACCCGGCACCTGGACGCCTTCGAGTACCTCCAGCGGGAGAACTTCCACTTCACCATTCACGCCGGCGAGGCGTTCGGTCTGCCGTCGATCTGGCAGGCGATCCAGTGGTGCGGAGCGGACCGGCTCGGCCACGGGGTGCGGATCGTCGACGACATCGCGCCCGACGGCTCGCTCGGCCGGCTGGCCGCGTACGTCCGGGACAAGCGCATCCCGCTGGAGTTGTGCCCCTCGTCGAACGTGCAGACCGGTGCGGTGGACTCGATCGCGGATCACCCGATCGGCCTGCTGCGGGACCTGCGCTTCCGGGTGACCGTCAACACCGACAACCGGCTGATGAGCGGCACCTCCATGTCGCGGGAGATGTCGCTGCTGGTGGAGACGTTCGGCTACGGGTGGAAGGAGTTGCAGTGGTTCACCATCAACGCGATGAAGAGCGCCTTCATCCCGTTCGACGAGCGACTGCGGATCATCGATGAGGTGATCAAGCCGGCGTACGCGAAGTTGCTGGCCTGAGCTCAGCCGTGCGGGTGGCCGGCGAGCAGGCTGGCCACCCGGCTCAGCACCTCCCGGGCGCGGGCCGCCTCCGCGCCCAGGCCCATCTGCCGACGCAGCACCGCGGGCTCGGCCCGCAGCAGCGCCACCCCGCGCCGAATCAGCACCCGGGGCGCCTTGCGCTGCTCGGACAGGTCGCGGGCGAGTCGGCGCAGGAAGGTCGCCCCACGCGGGCGACGCAGCGCGTACGCCCCGGCGAGCAGGCCGAGTCGACGACACTCCTCGACGATCTCGGCGGCGAAGATCCCTTCGGCCACGAAAATTGGCGAACCGGCGACATCGAATGGCCGGGTGGCCACCCGTCGATCAGCGCCGATCGCATAAACCGGCACATCGGCTCGACCCTCACGGGCAAGTCGGGCAATGATTTCCACCGCACCGGGGGCGTCCCAGGACTGCGGCGATTCCCAATCCACCTGGCCGTTTCGTAGTGGCAACGTAGGGTCATCGCCGTCTTTGTAGAAGTCGTCCAAGCAGAGCACCGGCAAGCCGGTTTGCTGCGCTATGTACGACTTTCCGGACCCAGAAGGGCCGGCTAGCAGGACCACGCGGTGCGGATGTTCCATTACCTTCAGTTACTCCGGCCAGACAGACTGCTATCAAATCGCATCAACATCTCATCACACCTTCGGTTGGGGACAACCTGGGCTTTCTTCTTGTCGACCGGCGTGATGGAATCTCGGGGGTCCGACCCGCCGGGTCGGTCGCTGGGCGTTGCCCGGGGCAACGCGTTCAAGCTGTAATCGCGAGGGCGGTGACGTGAGCAAACGGCCAAAGACGGCGGGCTCCTTCCTGTCGCGGCTGCGCCGGCCGGCCAGCCGGCTCCGGGACATGCCGATCTGGTCCAAGCTCGGTCTCATCATGATCGTGCCGACCATCGCCACGGTCGTGGTGGGCACCAGTGGTCTTGTCGACCACCTGGAGACGCTCAACAATGCCAACCGAGCTGGCGACCTGGCCAACCTGTCGAGCTACTCGGGTGACCTGGTCGACGCCCTGCAGGACGAGCGGACCGCCGCCGTGCTGCTGCTGGGCGCGGACGGGACGCAGCCGACGGCTCAGTACCAGGAGGCCTACAACCGGGTGAACTCCCGGGTCGACCAGGAAGCTGCCCCCTACCGGCAGCAGCGGGCCGAGATCGAGGACCTGCCGAGCAGCCTGGAGGGTCTGCTCGACAGCATCGACCAGAACCTGCAGGACCTGTCGGGCGTCCGCAGCCAGGTGTTCAACGGGAAGCTCGCGCTCACCGAGACCGTGCAGGCGTACGAGGGTCTGATCAGTGACCTGCTCGCCATCCGTGACTCCTCCACGCAGCTCGCCGGTGACAACCAGCTGAGCGACCGGATGCGCGCCGCCGCGGCGGTCGCCCGGGAGAAGGAGTTCCTCGCCGCCCGCCGGGTCGTGGTGCACCGCGCGCTGGGCGTCAAGGGCGGAAAGCGACTGACCCCGGCGCTGCGCAGGGACTACGTCGCCAGTGACACCGGCCAGCAGCAGGCTCTGCAGAGCTTCAAGGCCGTCGCCACCCCGGACGACGCGAAGTTCCACGACCAGACGGTCGCGGGCGGCGACCGCCGGCAGGCGCAGAACTACACCGGCTGGATCGACGGCAACACCACCGGCGACATGCGGGGCGCTCCGTTCGGCCCGGACCAGTGGGAAGCCGCCATGACGGCCAACGCCAAGCTGATCCGCACCGTTGAGCGCAAACTCGACGGCGAAGTGGTCAACCAGGCCGACAGCCTCCGCTCCGACGTCCAGCGCCAGGTCTTCCTGGAGACCGGCCTGCTGCTCAGCATGCTGCTGCTGGCCATCCTCTTCGCGTACCTGGTGGCCCGCTCGATGGCCCGCTCACTGCGTGAGCTGCGACAGGGCGCGCTCTCCGTCGCCCAGTACGGCCTGCCACAGGCGGTGGCCCGCCTGCGCGACCCGCAGGTCGTCGGGCAGTTGTCCCCGGTGCAGCTGGCCAACCAGATCGCCGAGCCGCTACCGGTGCGCAGCAAGGACGAGTTCGGCCAGGTGACCGAGGCGTTCAACGCCGTCCACCTGGAAGCCGTCCGTACCGCCGCCGAGCAGGCCGCGCTGCGCGCCTCCGTCGCGACCATGTTCGTCAACCTGGCCCGCCGTTCACAGATCCTGGTCGACCGCCTCATCGGGCACCTCGACCGGCTGGAGCGCGGCGAGGAGGACCCGGACCGACTGGCCGAGCTGTTCCAGCTGGACCACCTCGCCACCCGGATGCGCCGCAACGACGAGAACCTGCTGGTGCTCGCCGGCGCCGACTCCACCCGTGTGCAGCGTGAGCCGGCCGCTCTCATCGACGTGCTGCGCGCCGCGCAGTCCGAGGTCGAGCACTACACCCGGATCGAGTTCGGTGTCATCGACCGGGACATCGAGGTCGCCGCGCACGCGGTCAACGACCTGGTGCACCTCGTCGCGGAGCTGTTCGACAACGCCACCGCGTTCTCCCCGCCCGACTCGCAGGTCATGGTCGAGGCCCGCCGGGTCGGCGACCGCTCCTCGCTGTACGTCGAGGACCGCGGCATCGGCATCAGCGCCGAGCAGCTGCACGACCTGAACGAGCGGCTCGCGACGCCGCCCCAGGTGGATGTGGCTGTCTCCCGGATGATGGGCCTGGTCGTGGTCGCCCGGCTGGCGTCGCGGCACGGGGTCCGGGTGGAGCTGCGCCCGGGCAACGACCGCGGCACCGTCGCCGAAGTGACCCTGCCCACCTCGGTCCTGGTTCCCCGGGCGCTGTCCGGCCGGGTGCAGCAGCCCCCGGCGCTGCCGGCGGCGGGCGGTGCCCCCCAGTTCGGTGGTCCGCAGTCGGGTGGGCCCACGCCGGTCTTCGGCGCGCTGCCCGCCCTGGGCAACGGCCCTCGCCCCAGCGAGTCGTCCGGCAACCAGGTCACCCTGGGTGGCCGTCCGTTCGAGCCCGCGTCGCGCAACGGCGCCGGGACCCCCGCCAACGGTGGTACGTACCGCTCGATGCCCGCCTGGTCCGATCTGACGGGCGCGGCCGGGACGAACGGCGGCGACGGGTTCACCCCCCGCTCGGCCAACGGCCAGGGGACCGACCCGCTGCCGCAGCGCCGGGCCGGGGACGAGCCTTCGACCGGCCAGCAGCCGTCCATCCCGCGTCAGCTGCCGAGCAGCCCCGAAACGCACCAGTACTCGGCGCCGCCGGTCTCCGCGCAGCCGTACTCGGGCGCGCCGGTCTCCGCCTCGCCGGCCTCCGGTCAGCCCTACTCCGGTCAGCCCTACCCGGGTGCGCCGTACGGTGGCGCCCCGGTGTCCGCCGCGCCGGCCTCCGGTCAGCCGTACGCCGGTCCGCCGGTGTCGGCGTCGCCGGTATCGGCCTCGCCGGCGTCCGGTCAGCCGTACTCGGGTCAGCCGTACTCGGCCCCGCCCGCCTCGGCTCAGCCGTACTCGGCGCCGCCCGCATCGGGTCAGTCGTTCAGCGGGTTCGAGCCCCGGTCCGCGCCGCCCGCGCAGGCGGCCAGCGCTCCGGCGCCACCGGCCTGGCCGCCGGTGCCGGGTAGCGACCGGGACACCGCCACCCCGCCGGTGCCCGAGCGGCTCGCCGCGGCGCTGGACATGACGACGGAACTGCCGCGGGTGCCGCGGCCCGGTGAGCAGCCGGCCCCGGCTCCGCAGGCCCAGGCTCCGCAGACCTCGGCCCCGCAGGCCCAGGCTCCGCAGGCCCAGGCCGCCGCGTCCGCGCAGACTCGGCCGGCGCCGCAGCAGCCACCGGCACAGAACCGCCAGCGGTACGCGGACGAGACGATGGAGCTGCCGATCTTCCGGGAGCTCGAGTCGGCCTGGTTCCGTACCCGTCGCCCGGGCTCCGAGGAGACCGCGGCTGGCGCCCAGCCGGCGACGAACGGCGACTCCGCGACCCAGCAGTTCCCCACGGTCGAGGCCACCGGTCGGGCAGGCCACAAGACAGCACCCGGGACGACAGGTAACACACCGATGGCAGACACTCCGACGGCCGGAGGAGCGCCGCGGGACAACGGCTCCACAGCGAGCGAGGGCACCCGCCCGAGCCTCGCCGAGAGCCTGCCGAACCGCCGGCCCCAACCGCAGAGCAACGGCTGGCAGACCGCGGCCGACGACGGTTGGCGTGCTGCCTCCGCGGCGGCCGGCGCGGCGCCGGTGAGCGAGACCACCACGACCGGTCTGCCGAAGCGCAAGCCGATGGCGCAGCTGGTGCCCGGCGCGGTGGAGAAGCCCACCACCTCGGTCCAGCGGCGCTCCCCGGAGGCGGTCCGTGGCCTGCTCTCCGCCTACCATCGGGGCGTGCAGCGAGGGCGTAGCACCTCGGACAACCCGACCAGCCCGGAGGCGACTCCGGGAGGGCAATCCTCGCAGTCTGGCTCAGGCCCGGTGGCCGGGAGCGGGCAGAAGGAGCAAGAAGGATGACAACTACGCAGGATCTTGGTTGGCTGCTCGCCAACTTCGCCGACCGGGTGCCCGGCGTCGCGCATGCGGTCGCCGTGTCGGCGGACGGCCTACTCCTCGCGTCGTCACGGGATCT
The DNA here is from genome assembly GCF_029809455.1 of Micromonospora sp. DH14. Classification (NCBI taxonomy): domain Bacteria; kingdom Bacillati; phylum Actinomycetota; class Actinomycetes; order Micromonosporales; family Micromonosporaceae; genus Micromonospora; species Micromonospora sp. DH14. The sequence goes on from NZ_JARVKT010000001.1 coordinate 675,901, forward strand.
GCCGCGCGACCGGGCAGACCAGCTCGCCGCGATCTCGTCGGGTCTGGTCAGTCTGACCCAGGGGGCAGCACGCTGCTTCGAGGGAGGCGCGGTGTTGCAGACCGTCGTGGAGATGGACAATGGCTTCCTGTTCCTGATGTCCATCTCGGACGGCTCGTCCTTCGCCGTGCTGGCAGCCCGCAGCTCCGACGTGGGCCAGGTCGGCTACGAGATGGCGTTGCTGGTCGACCGGGTGGGCGACGCGTTGACCCCGCAGCCGCGTGCGGCTGCGGGCATGCTGGGCTGACGTTTCGCCGATCGTGAGGTCGGCACGACTGCAACAACGACAACGACGGGTTTCACCGGTGGGAGCCGGTAACGGGTGCGAAGGAGGTGAGCGGCGAGATGGCCGATCGTGACGAACCGACCGGAGCGTTGGTCCGTCCATACGCCGTGACCCGTGGTCGCACCCGTCCCCGGCTCGACATCGCGCTGGAGGCGCTCGTCGAGACGACGGTGCGCGGCCGGGCCGCTGCCAATGGCAACGGCGGCCAGGGCCGCGAACACCAGTACATCGCCGCGCTGTGTGACGGACGCGTGCAGTCGCTCGCGGAGATCGCGGCGCGGATGCAGCTCCCGCTCGGTGTGGCCCGGGTGCTCATCGCCGACATGGCGACGGACGGCCTGGTCGCGGTCCACGAGCCGACCATTTTGGACGACTCCGACGACGCGGTGGGCACTGAACTGCTGGAGAGGGTGCTGAGTGGACTTCGCAGGCTCTGACATGTCGCACCGCCCGCCGAACCCGAGCGGCCGCGTGACGTCGGCGAAGATCGTTATCGCCGGTGGATTCGGCGTCGGCAAGACGACGCTGGTCGGCTCGGTCTCGGAGATCACGCCGCTGACCACCGAGGCCATCATGACCTCCGCTGGCGTGGGCGTCGACGACACCCGGCAGGTGCCGGGCAAGACGACGACCACGGTGGCCATGGACTTCGGCCGGATCTCGATCGACCGTGACCTGATCCTGTACCTGTTCGGTACGCCGGGTCAGACCCGTTTCTGGTTCATGTGGGACGAACTGGTGCGGGGTGCGATCGGTGCGGTCGTGCTGGTGGACACCCGCCGGCTGGCCGACTGCTTCGCGGCGATCGACTTCTTCGAGCACCGACGCCTGCCGTACCTGGTGGCGATCAACTGCTTCGACGGGATGCAGTACCACGACCCGCAGGACGTCCGGGACGCCTTGGCGATCTCGAGCGACGTGCCGGTGGTGGCCTGCGACGCCCGTAACCGGGAGTCGACGAAGCACGTGCTGATCTCGCTGGTCGAGTACGTGCTGACCATGCGCCGTACGCGCGCTGTCGCCCCGGCCTGATCGCGGCGCTGCACGCCCCGGTGGTGGCTCCGGCCGCCATCGGGCGTAGCACCCTGCCCGCCGCGCCACCGTACGCTACGCCGCCTCCTTGACGATCGCGCAAGCCCTCCGCCCCCCACCTGGTAGGGGCGCGTGGGTCTTCGTGGTCGAGGAGGCGGCGTCGTCGTGTCCGGGGTTCTCCGGCAGACACGGAAGCGCCCTCAGTCAGCTGACTGAGGGCGCTTGCGCGTGGTGAAAAGGATCAGGACTGGTAGCCCGCCGAGCGGTACTCGTACTCGCGGTCATCGTCGCGGTCCCCGTGGTCGCGGCTGAAGTCCCAGCCGCCGGCCGCCTCGCGACCGGGCCGACCGCCCACCGCGAAACCGCCGATCTCCTGACCACGACGCCAACCCCGGAAGTAGCCGGTCGTGTTCTCGGCGAGGCTTGCCGCATCACGCACTATCCGCAATGGACGCTCCTCGCGCAGCGGGGAACCCGGCACCAGGTTGGCCTGCGGCACACGCTTCGGTAGCCCGGCGTTGGTCTCGGCGCCCACCGCCGGGCGGGCGGCCTGCTCCGCGGCCTGCCAGCCGGTGTCGGCGGTGGTCGACCAGTCCAGGTCGGACTCGTCGGCGTGCCCGACGAACCAGGCCGACTTTGCCTGCGCGAAGATCAGCAGGTCGCCGTCACCCTCGTCGGCGACCGGCGGCGGCCGGTGCTCCATCGGCGGCGGCCGGTGCTCGACCGGGGGAGCCGGCCGGTGCTCGGGGGCGCGCTCGGTACGGGCGGCCGCCCGGCCGTTGCGTGCGGCCTGCTCGCGGTCGACCAGGCGCAGCGGCGGCGTCTCCAGGTGCTGATCCGAGGCGGGGTTGAGCCCTTCGCGCAGCGCCCGGTCGGCCAGCGGCGGCGGCTCCACCAGCCGCAGCATCGGCGGCTCCGGTGGCAGGTCGTCCGCCAGCCAGGGCGGGGTGACGCGACCGTCGGCCCGGCCCGGGTCGGTCGGGGCGTCCACCCCGCGGCTTCCGCCGTACGGGTAGGCCACCGGGTTGTTCGGTGAGCTGTCGGCCGGGTCCTCCGGGTTGTTGACCAGCGGCCAGTTGGCGCGGGAGCCGGGCGGTGCCGCGGGCTCCTGCCCAGGCCGGGGGGTCGGCACCGGAATGCTGAGGTCGGTGGCGCTGAAGCCGCCGGTGGGTGGCTCGTCGACCGGCCGTTGCAGGTGGCTCGGCCGGGGCTCGCCGTTGGTCTTGGGTCGGGGCGGAATGACAGTACGTTGCCGTTCGGCCCGCGCGTTGTTGATCGCGGCGGTGGTCAGCGTCGGCCGGAACGGCTCACCGGCCTCGGCCGGAGGCACCATGCCGCGCTGTGCCGGCGCGATCGGGGTGATCCCGGGCGGCGGAGGCGGCGGTGCGGACACCGGTCGGTTGGTCGGGCCGTCGATCCGGCTGGAGGTCGACTCGGTGCGGCTGGGCAGCGTGGGCGACGGCGGGCCAGCCATCGCCGCCGGAGCCATCGGCGCGGGGGCGACCGGAGGGGGCGTGACCGGTGCCGGGGCGACCGGTGGTGGCCCGAGCGGGCGGGGCGACGCCAGCGGCGCGTTGCCGGGGACCGGCTCGGGGCGGCTGCGCCGCCCGGCGGGTGCCGGATCGGCGGCGGGCGGGGTGGGTCGGACCGACCGCAGTCCGGCGTTGGCGCCGGTCAGTCCGGCGTTGGCGCCGGAGAGGCCGGTCAAGGCGGCGTTGGTGCCGGCCAGGCCGGTCAGCTCACCGACGGACTCGCCACGACGGGCGGCGGCCCGGCGGCCGGGTGCCTGAACCGGCGTGCTGACCCGTGAGCTGAGCGCGCTGACCAACGCCTCGCACCCGGCGTCGCAGGCCCGCACGGAGGCGACGGCCTGGCGGACCGTCTCGGCCACCGCGGACGTGAGGGCCCGGTTGACCGCGGCGCGTCGGGGGGTCTCGGAGATGGCGACCCGCAGGGCGGTGACCGCTTCGTTGATCTCATCGGCGTCGGCGACCCCGTCGGCGGCCAGGTGCGCCGCGATGGCATCCGCCGCGACCGACACCTCGCGGCCCCGGGCCACGGTGCCGCCGAGCATGCCCGGCTCGGGCAGCGCGTCCAGCACGGCCAGCGAGACCGGCTCGGCCGGGTCCGGGTAGGCGCGCAGGGCCGCCGGGTAGAGCTCCCGTAGAACCTCGCGCAGCGCCACGGCGGCGGAGTGTCGACCACTGGCCAGCGCGGCGTGCGCCGAGAGCACCTGCTTGTAGCCGGCGAGGTCCCGGGGCGCCGGCAGGGTGACGGCGGAGAGCGCCCCCGCCTGCAACGCGCGGGCCAGGCCGACCGCCCGTCGTTCGGCCGGAGGCGACTGCATCTCCTCAAGGGAGTCGTCATCGGCGAACCGCTCGGCGAAGTCGTCCACCGAGTCGTCGTCGGCGATCGCCAGGGGTCGCCCGGCCGCGCTCAGCAGCGAGGTGACCGTGTGGTCGTCGCTGTCGGCGGCGATGGCCGCACCGCTCGGCCCGCCCGACCGCTCCACGAGCAGCGCGACGAGCTGGGCGTAGCCAGCGGCGTCATCGCTGATCTCGCAGACATGCAGCAGACGGCCTGCGTCGTCGACCACAGCGGACGTCAGCGTCGAGCCGGCGGAGGCCGGTCGGTCAGCCGGATCCGCCGAGGCCAGACCGCAGTAAACGCGCACGAGCGCCACGGCGTCGTCCTCCTCCCGGGACAGGTCTTTCCTCTGCCAGCAACTGATGCTCCCCGGTACGGGTCAGTCGCGCCAGTCCACCACCGCAGAGATCTTGCCGACAATGGTCCGCCAACCCAAACTCGCGGTCTGCGCGCCGATCTTCTTCAGCCGCCGGCGACCCATGAACGCGCCGATCCCACCGTTGGCCGTGGCGCGCAGCGCCTCGTCCAGGTCGTCGAGGCTGGAGCCGGCGGAGAGCATGTCGAGTACCGCAGGCAGCCGCAATGCGTACGAGAGGTCACGCGCGACCTCGCCGGCCTCGATCAGCAGGGTCGAATCCCACGTGTCGTGCCCGCCGCGCAGGTTCTCCACGACCAGGTCGAGTTCGTAGGTGTCCTCGTCGAGCGGAGCGATATCCGCCGGCTCCACCCGTTCGGACAATTCATTCCAGCTGTCCAGTTGGGACAGATCGTTGGGCGCACCGGATCGGATGAAACTGACCAGCGACTCGGGGGTCTTGAACAGCAGCAGCTTGCCCTGGTGGCTGAGGAAGACCGGCACCTCCTCGTCGTTCTCCTCGTCCGCGACGGCCTCGTCCGAGTCTTCTTCGGTGTCAGTGTCAGCGGCGGCACCGTCCCGGCGGCGCTTGGCGTCCTCGTCGTCGTCCTCGGCGGCGAACTCCTGGGCCAGCTCCTCGTCGAGGATGACGACGGTCTCGTCGTCCTCCTCCTCTTCGATCGCCTGGCGGCGGGCGAGGAACGGGTCGTCCTGGTCGCGCTCGGTCACGTCGGTCGGGGTCAGCGAGCTGGCCGGCCGGTACGCCCGCAGCGTGAAGCCGGTGCCGGCGGGCAGGGCGATCTCCACTGGGTCGATGCGCAGCTCGTCCCAGAGTGAACGGTCGATCGACGCCGAAGGGCGGTCGGTCTCCTCGGTCTCGTCTGGCTGGGCCGCGCCGGTGGTGTCGTCGAGCTCGGGCTCGTCGGCGTCGGGCCGTTGGGGCGACTGGCGGGCCACGCTGACCTCCGTGTGCTTCGGGTTGCCCACCCACCGGGGTCTCCGACCGGCGAGTGACTCTGGGCACATACCCTAGTCGGCGGCCCTGGGTGACCGATGCCCGCACCCCGGTGGCCGGTCGGCGCACGGGTCCGACCTGCTGGTGGTCACCGCTGGCGAAGCGGCCGCCCGACAAGTAGCGTAGCTACTTATGAAGGCCCAGGCGCTGCACGGCCATCTCGACGCTCTGCTGCTCGCCGTGCTCGAACAGGGCGCGCTGCACGGCTACGCGATCATCGAGGCGCTGCGGGCCCGCAGCGACGGCAGCCTGGACCTACCCACCGGCACCATCTATCCGGCGCTGCGCCGGCTGGAACGCGCCGGGCACGTGGCGAGCACCTGGAGCACTGTCAGCGGCCGGGAACGCCGGACGTACCAGCTCACCGACTCCGGCCGGCGGGCGCTGGCCGGGGAGCGCGCCGGGTGGCGCGAGTTCCAACTGACGGTCGGCCGGTTCCTCGACCCCGAGAGCCCGCCCACCCCGTCCTGACCCGCTCCGGTCCGGCCGCCGATCAGCGGGTGGCCAGCAGCCAGCCGCGCGCCGCCCGGGTCAGCGAGAAGTAACCGCCGCCCACCAGCACCAACCCGATGATCATCGGGGGCCAGTGCAGCGCCGCGTCAAAGAGATCGATTGACCAGGCGAAGAGCGCGGAGCCGGCCACGATGCCGAGGATCAGGATGCCGGTCAGACCGGTGCCCACCGCACGCTGCGCCAGGGCCAGGCCCGGCCGCGACGCCCGCGCGCTCGCCCGGACCACCAGCAGACCGGCCACCGAGAGCAGCAACGCGCTCATCCAGATCCAGTCGACCGAGTTGGCGAGCAGCAGATACCCGCCCGGTGGGCGGGGCCCGCCACTCCAGCTCGACCCGCGCCAGGTCAGATCGCCGGCGAAGACACCAACCCCGGCGATCGCCAGCATCCGCAGGGAGAGCCCGCGCAGGGCGCCCACCGCCAGCTCGGCCTGCCAGGAGGGGAGCAGCTGCGCCGGTGAGCCGAACTCGACCACCGCCCGGCGCTGCGCCTCGGTCGGTGGCATCCCGCTCTCCCGGTACGCCTCGACGGCGTCCAGCAGCCCGTGCCGGGCCTCGGTCAGCAGGCCGGACTTGAGTCGCGCCGGCCCCTGCAACCGGGCGGCCAGCTCCCGCAGGTGCTCGTCGACCATCACGTCCTCACCGCGCGCCATGGCACCACCCTGCCACGGAGCCCGGCGCGTCGACGTCCGGGAGAACCCTGGTCCGCCCCGGAGCCGGGTCAGGGGGTGAGCGCCAGGTAACCGCGTTCGGCGGCGGTCTGCAGCAGCCACTGGTCCCGGTACCAGCCCGGGGCGGCCACCAGATCGGCGTGTCGACCGCGCTGGATCACCCGGCCGCCGTCGAGAACCACGATCTCGTCCAGCTCGGCCAGCCCTCTGAGCCGGTGGGTGATCAGCAGCACCGAGTGCCCGGCGGGGGTGAAGGCGAGGGCGGACGCGAGCACCGCGCCCGCGGCGGTCGGGTCAAGACCCTCGGTGGGCTCGTCGAGCACCAGCACCGGCGGCGCGGCCAGCAGGGCCCGGGCGAGCGCCAGCCGCTGCCGCTGCCCGCCGGAGAGCTGCCCGCCCTCCTCGCCGACCAGTGTGTCCCAGCCGGCCGGCTGGGCCTGGACCCAGTCCAGCAGGCCGGCGGCGGCGGTGGCGGCGGTCAGCTCCTCCTCGCCCGCTTCGGGTCGCCCGAGCAGCAGGTTCTCCCGCACCGTGGCGTGGAAGACGTACGCCTCGGCCAGCAGCCCGCCGACCGCGCGGGGAAGCGCCTCCTCGGCGTACGCCGAAAGGTCGTGACCGTCGAGTGTGACCCGACCGGACGCGGGCGGGACGGTGCCGGTCAGCACGGCGGCCAGTGTGCTCTTGCCGGCGCCACTCGGGCCGACGACCGCGACCCGGCGTCCCGCCGGCAGGTCCAGGCTGACCCCGTCCAGGGCGGGTGCAGCGCCGGCCCGGTACCGCACCGTCACGTCGACGAAGCGCAGTTCGTGCGGGCCGGTCAGGTCGGTACGACCGGTCGCGGGTGGCGCGGTCGGCGGCTCCGCGTCGAGCAGGTCGGCCACCCGGGTCAGGCCGGGCCGCAGCTGCGTCCACTGCCGGGCCGCCGTGACCAACGCCAGCGTCACCTCGACGGCGGCCAGCGCGCCGACGGCCAGGACCCCCACCAGCACCCCCGGCACGTCGGCGGCGAGGGCGGCAAGCACCACCGCCGCGGCGGTCGCGCCGGCGGTGAGCACGCCGGCCGCGTCCACCGCGAAACCGGTGGCGGCCAGCCGACGTTCCAGCCGGGCCAGCCGGTGGGCGCGCTGCTCGGCGGCGCGCAGCGCGCCCTCGGTCGCCCCGAACGCGGCCAGGTCGGCGGCACCGTGGGTGAGGTCGATCGCGTCCGTGGCCAGTGCGCCCCGCAGCGGGGCCACCTCGGCCGCGCTGCGGCGGGTGACCGCGGTGGCCAGCGCGGGCAGCGCCACCCCGGCGACCAGCAGCCCGACGGCGAGCGCGCCGGCGGCCGGTACGGAGATCAGCGCCGCCACGGCGACCGCCAGCACACCGACCACCGCCGCCGCCGAAGCGGGCACCAGCACCCGCAGCAACAGGTCCTGGACGGCCTCCACGTCGGAGACCAGGCGGCTCAGCACGTCCCCCGAGCGGTGCGTGGCACCTCGGCGGGCCGCCAGGGTGGCGAAGACGCGGGCCCGGACGTCGGTGATCATGCGGAGCACCGCGTCGTGGCCGGCGAGCCGTTCGGTGTAGCGGAACACGCCCCGGCTGATGGCCAGCGCCCGGACCGCGACGATCGCCACGGTGAGCCGGTCCAGTGGAGGTTGACCGGCGGCGCTCATCAGCAGCCAGGTGGCGGTGGCCATCAGGGCGAGCCCGGCGAACTCGGTGGCGGCCGCCAGCAGCCCGGCCCCGACGAGCCGACCCAGGTACGGCCGGGCCAGCCGCAGCACGGCCCGCTCGGCGGCGACCCGGCCGGTCGAGGCCGGCCCGGTTGTTGCCGCCGGCTCGCGTTGCCCGCTCATCGGGTGACCTTCCCGGTCGGCTCGGGCGTCAACTCGGTGACCCGACCGTCCTCGACGCGCAGGATCCGGTCGGCGTCGGCCAGCAACGCCGGTCGGTGCGCGACCAGCACCGCGGTCCGCCCGGCGACCAGGCGACGGGTGGCGTCGAGCACCACCGCCTCGGCCGCGGTGTCGAGCCGGGCGGTGGGTTCGTCGAGCAGCACCACCGGGGCGGCCCGGAGGAACGCCCGGGCCAGTGCCACCCGTTGCCGCTGCCCGCTGGACAACCCGTGACCGCGCTCACCGAGCACGGTGTCCAGGCCGTCGGGCAGGCCGGCCACCACGTCGTCCAGGGCGGCGTCGTGCACCGCGGCGGCGAGTACGTCGGCCGGGGTGTCCGCCGCGCCGAGGCGGATGTTGTCGGCCAGCGAGGCGGCGAAGAGGTGCGCCCGCTGCGGCACCCAGGCGAGTTGCCGGCGCCAGGCGTCGCTGTCGACGGTGGCGAGGTCGACCCCGTCCACGGTGATCCGGCCGCTGGTCGGTGCCACGAAGCCGAGCAGCAGGCCGAGCAGTGTGCTCTTGCCGGCGCCGCTGGGCCCGATGATGGCGATCCGCTCGCCGGGCCGGATGGTCAGTGTCACGTCGCGCAGCGCGGTGGTCCGCTCGTACGCCACTGTCACCGCTTCGAACCGGATCTCGGCCCGCGCGTCCGGGGTGGCGGCGCCTTCGGCGGCCCGGGGCGTGGCGGGTGCGGCGGAGAGCGTCAACGCCTCGTCCAGCGCGGTCAGCCCTTCCATGCTGGCGTGGAAGCGGCTCCCGGCGGCCCGCAGCGGCAGGTACGCCTCCGGGGTCAGCAGCAGCACCAGCAGCGCGGTCTGCAGGGCCAGCCCACCGCCGAGCAGGCGGATGCCGACCGGCACCGCCACCAGCGCCACCGAGAGGGTGGCGACCAGTTCCAGCACCAGCGCGGAGAGGAAGGCGATCCGCAGCGTCTTCATGGTGGCGACGCGGTGACCGTCGGCCATCCGGCGTACCACGTCGGTCTGCGCCCTGGCCCGTCCGAACGCCCGCAGCGTGGGCAGCCCGGCCACCATGTCCAGGAAGTGCCCGCCGAGCAGCGCGAGCCGCCGCCACTGCCGTTCGGTGGCGGCCTGTGCCTGCCAGCCGAGCAGCGCCCCGAAGACCGGGATCAGCGGCAGCGTCAGCGCGATGATCACCGCCGAACTCCAGTCGGCGAAGACGACCCGGGCCAGCACCGCCAGCGGCACCGTCACGCTGAGCACCAGTTGCGGCAGGTAGCCGGTGAAGTACGCGTCCAGGGCGTCCAACCCGCGCCCGGCCAGCGTGGCGATCTCACCGGCCCGCTGCCCGGCCACCCAGCCGGGTCCGTGCCGGCCCACCGCGCCGAGCAGGTCGGCCCGCAGCGTGGCCTTGACCGTGGCGGCGACCCGCGCGGAGATCGTGCCCTGCGCCCAGACCAGGGCGGAACGGGCGGCGACCGTGACCACGAAGCCGGCCAGCGCCGGTCGATCCACCCGGCCGTCGATCGCGGTGGCCAGCACCGACGCGAGCGCCGTGGCCTGCGCCACGATCAACCCGGCGGCCAGCACACCCAGGAGCGCGAGCACGGCGAGATCGCCCCGGGCCGCGGGGACCCGGCGCAGCAGACGCGGGTCGAACGGACGGCGGCTCACCAGTACACCGGTGCCCTGCCGTCGGTTCTTCCTCGGAAAACCCACCAGCACATCGCCTGGAAGCCTAGTAGGGCCGGAAGTAGCGGCAGCGCCACCCAGCCCAGCAGTCGCAGGGTCGGCACGCTGGCGGCGGCGTCGGCGACCCGCAGCGAGGCGTCCGGGTCGGTCGTGGAGACCAGCACGTAGGGCCAGAGAGCGGCCCCGACCAGCACCACCGGCAGCGCCAGGGCCGCGCCGGTGGCGACCACCGCCCACCCCGGCCGCTGCCGGCCCAGCGCCGCGCGGGCCGCCAGCAGCGCCGCCACGATCAACACCGGCAGGAGTACGGCCACCGCCGGTCGCTGCACGGCGTCGCGTACCCGGGCGGAGAGCAGGCCCACGACGGTGGCCACGGCGACCGCGGTGAGCGCCACCGGTACCAGCCGGCGGGCCGTACGGCCGGCCTCGGCGGCGGCCCCGGCGGAGAGGCGCAGTGTGAGGAAGGTCGCGCCGTGCACCGCGACCACCGTGACCATGGCGATCCCGGCGGCGGCGGCGAACGGGGTGGCCAGGTGGGTCACCCCGGCGACGTGCCCGTCGCTCCGCAGTGGCACGCCCTGCAACAGCGCGGCGAGCAGCGCGCCCCAGCCCAGCGCGGCGAGGGCGCTGCCGACCATCACGACGCGGTCCCAGCGGGCGCGGCCGCGCTCGCCACCGGGCCGACTGCGCAACTGCACTCCGACGGTGACCAGGATGACGCCGACCAGGGCGCCGACGACGGCCGGATAGCAGCCGGCGAGCAACTCGCCCTCCAGCAGGGGGAACGCGCCGAAGAGGATGCCCACGGCGGCCACCAGCCAGACCTCGTTGCCGAGGAAGAACGGCCCGAGGGCGGTGAGCGTCTCGCGCCGCCCGGCCGGGCCGACGCCGCGGGCGAGCAGCAGCCCGACGCCGTAGTCGTAGCCGGCGAGCACCAGGTAGCTCGCGAAGAAGAGGCCGAGCACTGCGTACCAGGCGAGGTCCACGATCTTCTCCTCAGATGAGGGCGGGTTCGGGGTGGGCGGGCTCGCTGGGCGGTGCCGGTGGGCGTCCGAGCGCCGGGTCGGCCGCGCCCCGTCTGGCGTGTCGGACGAGCAGCACCCAGTTGGTGACGGCGAGAGTGCCCAGCAGCAGGCTGAACCCGATCAGCGAGGTGAGCATCAGCGGTGCGCCGACCGGCGAGACGGCCTGCTCGGTGGGGAGCAGCCCGTACGCCACCCAGGGTTGCCGGCCGACCTCCCGGGAGATCCAACCGAGGATCACCGCGACGAACGGCAGCGGCAGGCCGACCAGGATCAGCCAGAGCGGAAAGCGCAGTCGGATGATCCAGTCCCGGTAGAGCAGGGGCAGCAGGAGCCAGACGCAACCCAGTGTGAAGCCGATCAGAATCATGAAGCCCAGTCCGACGCTGGCGAGCACGGGCGGGGTGTAGTCGCCGGGACCGAAGCGCGTGGTCCACTCGGCGATCAGCGCCCGGCTCTCGGGGGTGTCGCCGCCGAACTTGGTCGGCTGCACCGAGCCGACCGGGCCGAACTGGGCGAAACCGAAGCCCTGCACCATCGTGATGGCCAGTGCCGCGGTGACCAGGCCGATCCGGAGCGAGGTGCGGAAGAGGGCGAAGTCGGGGGTACGCCGGATCAGGTGCCCGGCGCTGATCGCCGCCATCAGCATCCCGCCGACCAGCAGCGCCGCCGAGACCACGTGCCCGAGGGCCATGCCGAGGCTGGGGTTGGTGAGCAGCGCACCGAAGTCGGTGAGGTGGGCGATCCCGTCGCGGACCTCGTACCCGACCGGGTTCTGCAGCCAGGAGTTGGCCACCATGATCCAGAACGCGGACGCGTACGCGGTGATCGCCACGCCCCAGAGCAACGCGAGGTGCACGCCCTTGCCGAGTCGGTGCCAGCCGAAGATCCACATCCCGAGGAACGTGGACTCCAGGAAGAACGCCACCAGCGTCTCGATGGCCAGGGGCGCGCCGAAGACGTTGCCGACGTAGCGCGACAGGCCGCTCCAGTTCAGCCCGAACTGGAACTCCATCACGATGCCGGTGGCGATGCCGAGCACGTAGTTGATCACGTAGAGCTGGCCCCAGTAACGCGTCAGCCGCTCCCACTTCGGGTTGCCGGTGAGCACCCAGGCGGTCTGCATGCCGACCAGCAGGGTGACCAGCCCGAGCGTGACGACGACGAACAGGAAGTGGATCGAGGTGGTGGTGGCGAACTGCAGGCGGGCGAGGAGCAGGGTGTCCATGACCAGCCCTCCATAGCTGTTGGCTCCCTTGTCATAGCCACCCTACACGTAGTCTGCCTACATGTAAGTTCTACTACGCCTTGTCGTAGGCAAGTCTACGACAAGGCGTAGTAGTCATGGGGTCGGTGGAAGATCGCGCTGGAACCTGGTTGTCGTGGCCTGGTGGCCTCTCAGACGCCACTCGATCCTGGATCGAGCACGATCTTGCGGCAGACGTGTGGCCTGACGTGAGGTGTCAGCTCAGGAAGAGGGTTACCGGGAGGGCGACCAGCATGGTGGCGACCGCGAGGGCGGTGGCACCGAGCACCCGGGGCGGCCGGTCACTGACCAGCAGGCGCTGCATCCGTACGTCGAGATCCCGGTCGCCAACGCCCAGCGCGCCGGCCGGGGTGATCCGGTGCCCGGCGGCGGCGAACTGGCGCAGCGCCCCCGCCAGCGGGGCCTCGGCGTGCAGCTCGCGGGCCTTGTCGTCGGCGCGCATCTCGACCAGCAGAGCGACCCGCTCGTGCGCGTCGCGCACCCAGCCGAACCACGGCAGCGCCCGGCACAACGCGGTGAACGGCAGCAGCACCAGGTCGTGCCGCTCGTTGGCGTGCGCCCGCTCGTGGCTGAGCACCGCGGCCAACTCGGCCCGGTCCAACAGGCTCAGCGTGCCGGCGCTGACCACCACCTGCGGCTTCACCCCCGGCAGGCAGTACGCGGCAGCGCTCGGATGATCCAACACCAGCGCGCCCGGCGCGGCCGGGTCGTTGCGGGCGACCAGGGAGAGCAGGTCCCGGTGGCGGCGCTGGGCGCGTACGGTGCCGTGGATGCTGCGAACTGTCGTCGTGACCAGCACCGCCCCGATGCCGAAGCCCACCCCGACGCCGGCCAGCTCGAAGGTGCCCACCCCGATCGGTAGGGCGCCATGGGCGAGGTCGTCGGCCAGGGCGAGCAGTGCTGACCCGGTCGGTCGGTCGTACGCGCTCAACCCGAGCGCCATCGGCAGGCCCATCGCCGAGAGGCCCAGCGCCAGCCCGACGGCCTGCCAGCAGACGATCGCCACCCGAGGGCTGCGCCACGTCCAGGTCGAACGGGACAGCACCTGGGCGGTCAGATAGCAGGCCAGCATCGTGGCGGCGAAGTGCACGGCGTACGCCATGGCGTGCGCCCTACCGCTCCGCTGCCTCGCCGGCGGGGCGTCGGCCCGCCGGCCCGTCCAGTCGATCGGTCAGTGCGTCGGCGCCGCCCGTGTCGCCACCGGTGGCACCCGGCCCGGTCAGGCCGGCCTCACTGCCCAGGGCGGCCCGCAGCACCTCGGCCTCGGTGCCGGTGACCGAGCGGGCGAACCGCACCAGCGCGGCGTCCCGGCTGCCACCCAGGTCGAGGGCGTCGAGCATGAGCTGGGCGATGTGCGCCTCGCGGCTGGCCGCCGGCCGGTACCGCCAGGCCCGCCCCTCCCGCTCCCGCTGCACCATGCCCTTGCCGGCGAGCCGGTCCAGCACTGTCATCACAGTGGTGTACGCCAGCTCACGGCCGTCGAGCGCGTCGGCCACCTCACGCACGGTCACCCCGTCCGACGTGCCCGGGACCACGTCCCACAGCACGTCCATCACCGCACGCTCAAGATCGCCCAACCGAGTCACGAATCAATCCTACCCCCGGTAGTAGACCCCCCACCGACCCGAGCCTCAACCCCCACCCCCCACGTGATCATGAGGTTGACCGGGTGGAGCGACACCAAACACCCCGTCAACCCCATGATCACCAGCTTTGAGGCCGGGCGGACCGGCGCAAGACCCCGCGCCCGCGCTTTACGCCCTCATGATCCAGACAAGAACAGGGATGTTGCTGCCTCAAACCCTCCCGAGGCAGCAACACCCCGGAACTTGCGCGGATCTTGGAGCGGGGCAGGGCGAGCGCGGCCTTGGGGCCCCGGGCGGACACCGTTGACCGGTAACCCGACCCGAGGCAGAGCCCGTGAGCTGACCCGACCGAGGAACCCGGCCCACGTCAGGTTTTCCGGGGAGCCCCGCCCGCGGAGGGATCAAGCCTGACCGCCCGGAGCGGGCGGGGCTCCCCGGAAAACCCCAAAGGCCGAGAAAAAACGATCACACCCCCTTGGGATGCCAGACCGTCTTCGTCTCCAGCAGCGCGGTCATCCGGGCCAGGCCCGGGTCGGCGAACCAGTCCGCCGCACCGGACGCCGGTCGGAGCACCCGCTTGAGGTTCTCCGCCGCCCTGACCTCCAGGTCGGTGGCGAGCGAGGCGTCGGTGACCCCGGTCAGGTCGATCGCGTTGACGTCCATGTGCGCCGCCAGCGTCGGCGCGGTCTCGGTGATCGCGCCGGTGAGGATGTTGACCACCCCGCCGGGCAGGTCGGAGGTGGCCAGCACCTCGGCCAGCGTCACCGCCGCCAAGGGCTCGGACGGCGACGCCGCGACCACCACCGTGTTGCCGGTGACGATCGCCGGGGCGATCACGCTGACCAGGCCGAGCAGCGCCGGCCGCTCCGGGGCGACCACGGCGACCACACCGGTCGGCTCGGGCGCGGAGATGTTGAAGTACGGGCCGGCGACCGGGTTGGCGCCCCCGTACACCTGGGCGAGCTTGTCGGCCCAGCCGGCGTACCAGACCCAGCGGTCCACCGCCGCGTCCACCTCGTCGCCGGGAATGCCCAGCGCGACGAACTGCTCGCGGCGGCCCTCCAGCATCTCGGCGGCGCGGTAGAGGATCTGACCCCTGTTGTACGCGGTCGCGCCGGCCCAGCCCTTCACGGCGGCGCGGGCGGCGACCACCGCGTCCCGGGCGTCCTTGCGGGAGGCCAGTGACACATTCGAGGACTGCACGAGATACGACCGTCCCGACTCGCTGCGCGGGAACTTCCCGCCGATGAAGAGCTTGTACGTCTTGCGTACCGCGACCCGCTCAGACATTGAGGTAACCCTCCAGCCCGTGCCGGCCGCCCTCGCGACCGTAGCCCGACTCCTTGTACCCACCGAACGGCGAGGTGGGGTCGAACTTGTTGAACGTGTTGGCCCAGACCACGCCGGCGCGCAGCCGGTCGGCCATCCACAGGATCCGGGAACCCTTGTCGGTCCAGATCCCGGCCGACAGCCCGTACGGCGTGTTGTTGGCCTTCTCGACGGCCTCGGCCGGGGTGCGGAAGGTGAGCACCGACAGCACCGGGCCGAAGATCTCCTCGCGGGCGATCCGGTGTGCCTGGGTGACGCCGGTGAAGATGGTCGGCGCGAACCAGAAGCCCCGGTCGGGCAGCTCGCACGGCGGCGACCAGCGCTCGGCGCCCTCGGCGGAGCCGGCGTCGGACAGCTCGCGGATCCGCTCCAGTTGGGCGGCCGAGTTGATCGCGCCGACGTCGGTGTTCTTGTCCAGCGGGTCGCCGACCCGGAGCTGGGCCATCCGCCGCTTCAGCGACTCCAGCACCCGGTCGGCAACGTTCTCCTGCACCAGCAGGCGGGAGCCGGCGCAGCAGACGTGCCCCTGGTTGAAGAAGATGCCGTTGACGATGCCCTCGACGGCCTGGTCGATGGGCGCGTCGTCGAAGACGATGTTGGCGGCCTTGCCACCCAGTTCCAGGGTGAGCTTCTTGCGCGTGCCGGCGACCGACCGGGCGATGGCCCGGCCCACCTCGGTGGAGCCGGTGAAGGCGACCTTGTCCACGTCGGCGTGCTCGACCAGCGCGCGACCGGTGTCGCCGGCGCCGGTGAGGATGTTGACCACCCCGGCCGGCAGGTCGGCCTGCTGGCAGATCTCGGCGAACAGCAGCGCGGTCAACGGGGTGGTCTCGGCCGGCTTCAGCACCACGGTGTTGCCGGCGGCGAGCGCCGGGGCGATCTTCCAGGCCAGCATGAGCAGCGGGAAGTTCCACGGGATGACCTGCGCGGCCACCCCGATCGGCTGCGGGTTCGCGCCGAAGCCGGCATGACCCAGCTTGTCGGCCCAGCCGGCGTAGTAGAAGAAGTGCGCGGCGACCAACGGCAGGTCGACGTCGCGGCTCTCCCGGATCGGCTTGCCGTTGTCCAGCGACTCCAGGACGGCCAGCTCGCGGGAGCGCTCCTGGATCAGCCGGGCGATCCGGTACAGGTACTTCGCCCGGTCCCGGCCCGGCATCGGACCCCAGACCTTGTCGTACGCCTTGCGGGCGGCGCGTACCGCGCGCTCCACGTCCTGGGCGCCGGCCTCGGCGATCTCGGCCAGCACCTCCTCGGAGGCGGGGTTGATCGACTTGAAGCTGCCACCGTCGGTCGGGTCGACGAACTTACCGTCGATGAACAGCCCGTACGAGGGCTTGAGGTCCACCACCGAGCGGGACTCGGGGGCGGGGGCGTATTCGAACATCGGCTATCAGTCCAGGGTGAAGTAGGTAAGGCAGAGATCGTAACCGGATCTACCTGCGTCGGCGTAGATCACTTCGACTCCTTGGGGCGCATGTGGGGCACATCGCGTCCGAAGACGTCATCGATTGCCTGCCTCGACCGGTCGTCATCGTCCGGCCAAAGGTGACTGTACGTGTTCAGAGTGAGGGTCGCGTCTCGGTGGCCCAGCCGCTCGGCGACGACCTTCGGATTCAGCCCGGCCCGGATGAGCAGGCTCGCGTAGAAGTGCCGCAGGTCATGCTGCGTCGTCTCGGGCAGCCCGACCTGCTCGCGTGCCGGCCGCCACACCGACTCGTTGAAGGTGTTCCGGTTGAGCGGGCGCCTGGCGTCGTCGACGAACACGAACCGGGCCGTCCGCGTGACTGGCTTCGGCCCGGTGACGTCCAGGACCTCGACCGCGACAGGCGGGTACGCCGCCAGGTGTGCGTCCAGGACCTCGAACATGGCCTTCCCGAGCGGGACGGTCCGGTAGCTGTGCCGGTTCTTCAGCGGGCACACCACCACACCGCCGCCGGCCGCCGGCTGGAGCTGCCGCTCGACCGTGAGGGTCTTCTCCGCGCGGTCGATGTCGCCGACCTCCACCCCGAAGACCTCGCCCTGGCGCAGACCCGTCCCCGCGTCGAACTCGACCAGGGCGCGGTACCGCGGCTTGACCGCGCCGGCCAGTGCCGATACCTCGCCCGTGGTGAGCGGCACGACCTTGACGCGAGGCAGCTCCGGGAGCGTGATGTCCTCGCACGGGTCGAACTTGATCAGCCGGTCCCGCTTCGCCGCTGAGAAGATCGACCGGACCGTGCGGAACACCGTCTCGATCGAGCTGGGCGCCAGGTCCGGCGACAGGCCGGTGACGAACGCCTGCATCGTGCTGTGCCGGATCGTGGCCAGCTGCCGGCCACCGATCGCCGGATAGACGTGCTTGAAGAGCAGCGACTTCTTCCGGGCCGCAGTGTTCGGCCGGTGCTGCTGAGCTGCGCGCCAGTCCTCCGCGTACGCCTGGAACGTGATCTTCCCGGCCTTCGGGTCGATGTAGCTACCGTCATTGAGCGAGTGCTCGACCTCAGCCCGGAACCGATCGGCGTCGACCTTCCGCGTGAACGACTTCTTCCGCTCCGTCCCGGCCTCGTCCCGCCATCGGACCAGCCAGGGTTTCGGCCGCCCGTCGTCGCGTTTCTTAACGCTCGCCATCGGCCTCCCCGATCAACGCCTCGACCTCAGCGATCAGACGCTTGAGCCGTGCACGGAGAGCTGCCGGCTGACTCGCGTCGAGGCCGGGGGCGCGGGCGAAGACGCTCGACGTATCCCCCGGGTGCCGCTCGGCGTGCCTGGCACGCAACTGGTCTTCACGGGCGAACACCTCAGGCTGCTCCAGGCGATCCAGGAGAGCCCTGGTGCTGTCCAGGACGTCTCGCGCGGCGCGCGCCGCGGTGTGGTTATCTCGCAGCCTCTCTGACGGCGGTAACGAGTGTCGGCGGAAGTCGTCGACGAGTTCTTGCAGCGGCGCGGGCGAGTCGTTCTCGTCATCGATCAGCGCGACCAAGCCAGCCATCAACGGCGACTCGGCGCGCGCCCATGCCCAGAGCTGGAACTGCCGTGCCGCCACGGCTGGCGTCAGGGGCACGTCCTGGTCGACCGCAGCATCCACCGGCAGCAGTAGGCGGTCCGGTGTGACGCCGAGAGCCAGCGCCAACGCAACTAGGTCGCCTACGTCGACCCGACGTGAGTTGTCCTCGATCTTCGTGATCCCCGACGGAAGAATCGGCCGGCCCAGCTTCCCCAGACGGGCTGACAACGCCCGCACCGTCAGCTTCCGATCCTTCCGGAGCTGTTGCAGGTTACGCGCTACACGCGCCTCGGTTGTTTCCACGACGCGAACACTAGACACCGTTTGACAAACGCACAACGTTGCGCACAGACTCGCATCACGCGTTCGTAAGTTCGCGTCGTTTGATTCCAGAAGGGAAACAAGCTGATGCGGGACACCCGTCCACTCGCCACCTCGCCCGAAGTGGCCAAGCACCTCGGCGTGCCTGTTCGCACGCTCGACCAGTGGGCGTACAAGGGCCTCGGCCCCCGCTTCTCGAAGGTCGGCCGGCACCGCCGTTACCGCTGGAACGACGTGGAGAAGTGGCTCGACGATCAGGTCGGGGCGAAGGTCGCATGATCACGACGCAGAACGGCCACCCCGGGATGGCACCCGAAGTGGCCGGCAAGCAGGTCGGCGAGACCAACCGCAGCGTACCGCCGGCTGGCGACACTCCACGGCCACTGGCCGGATGGTGCCCGCCCGGCGGATGCACCACCCGTAGCGCCGCTGAACTCGAGCACGCCGTCACCCTCGCGTTCGAGGCCGGCCGCGCCTACGAGCGCGCCGAGCTGGCCGAGCAGCATGAGTTGTGGTGGAAGACCCGACCGGCCAAAGCGCTCGGATACGGGCGGGATCACTCCACCTACGAGCGTCAGGTCGCCGGTCGCATCGCCGTGATGGAAGCCGCCGCCGCCCGTTTCGCCGTCGACCTGGCCGAGAAGCACGGCCGGATGCCCTGGGCGTACAACGGCGGCCCGGTCGACTGGCACACCGGCCGCCCGTTGCGCGAGTCAACGAGTCAGACGAGTCACGAATCCGGGCCATCTCACCTCGGATCGGGGGTGGCAGCGTGAACGACGACCAAATCGTCGACGCCGCGATCGCCAACGGGTTCGTCGACCCAGTGACGGAAGCAGGCATCACCGCGAGCACAGGCAAGTCGGCGAGCAAGGGCAAGAACACGGAACCGACGATTCCTGAGCTGCTGGTCGAGATGGCCACCGCCAGGTATGACGTGTTCCTCGGCCTCGACGGCGAGCCGTACGCCGTCGAGCGCAACGGGTCCAGCATCGCACTGCCGCTACGGGGTCGCACCGGACTCAAGCAGCGGTTGGCAGTGCTGCTCTGGGAATCTCGGGGCAAGGTGCCATCCGGGCAGGCCTCCGCCGACGTGCTCAACGTCCTGGAGGGCAAGGCCTTGGACAAACCACGTCGACCGGTGTCCCTGCGTGTCGAACGTGCTGGCGACCGACTGTTGATCGACATGGGCACCGCCGACGGGCGCGTCATCGACGTCGGCCCAGACGGCTGGCACGTCGTCACCGGTGGCAGCCCTGGGCTGTTCCGTCGGACCGCACTCACCGGGGCCATGCCGGACCCTGACCCGGAGGGCACCCTCGACGCGTTCCAGGCAGGCATGAACGTCTCCGAGGTGAACTTCCGCCTGATCATCGGATGGATGCTGCACGCATTCATCCCCGACGAGCCCCATCCCGTACTGGGGCTCGTCGGGGAGCAGGGCACGGCCAAGACCACCGCCGCAAAGCACATCGCGGGAATCATCGACGCCTCTCCCGCGCCGACCCGGACCGCCCCGAAGGACCTCACCGACTGGGCAGTCACCGCGGCCGGATCGTGGGTGGTGACCCTCGACAACATCAGCGAGATCAAGCCGTGGTTCTCCGACGCGCTCTGCAAGGCGGTCACGGGCGATGCCATGACCAAACGGGCCCTCTACACAGACGGCGACCTGTCGGTGCTGTCGTTCCTCCGCCCCATCGTCATGACCTCGATCGAGGCCGGCGCGCTCCGGGGCGACCTCGCGGAGCGGATGCTCCCGGTCGAGCTGGAACGGATCCCACGGGAAAAGCGCCGGACGGAGAAGTCCGTCCGCCTGGACTACGAGCACCACCAGGGGCAGACGCTCGGCGCACTGCTCAACCTGTTGTCCCAGGTGCTCAAGGTGCTGCCCGACGTACAGGTCACCGACCTACCTCGGATGGCCGACTTCACCCGCTTCCTGGCGGCCCTGGATCAGGTCAGCGGATGGACCACCCGCACCGACTACGAAGAGACCTTTGGCGACCTCGCCGACGCCGTCATCACCGGCGACCCGTTCGCCACGGCGATCAGGGAGAAGATCGACCGACTGCCTGCCCCCGGATTCGATGGCACCGCCTCGGAACTCCTGACCTGGGCCGCGCCGGCCACCGATGAGCCGCTGGCATCCACTCCCCGTGGTTGGCCGAAGACACCCCACGGCGCATCCGGCGCCTTGAAGCGGATCACCCCGGCCCTGCTGGCCGCTGGGATCAGCGTCGACTTCTACCGGGAGGGCCACAAGCGGACTCGCAAGATCCGAATTTGGCGCGCTGCGGACGCTGCGGACGCTGCGGACGCTGTTTCGCAGCTTCTATATACCCAAACTGAAATAGGAAATAAAGGGCAGCGGAGCGCCAATCGGTCGGCAGAAAGTTTGCCGGAAACAGCGTCCGCAGCGTCCGCAGCGTCCGCAACCGCCTCTGACCTGCCCAAACGTGCGGACGCTCCTGCGGACGCTGCGGCCTACCGCGCGGACGCTCCAGCGTCCGCACCTGCTGCCGGCGGCACCACCTCACCTCAGCCTGGGTGCTGCGGCCAGCGGGCCGACGCCGGACAGCCGGTCGTTGGTGCCTGCACCCTCTGCCCCAGCTCCCCGACCTACTGGAGGAAGACGCCATGACCCCGACCCTGGTGCTGGAGCAACTGATGCTTCACCCTCGCTTCAACGAGCTGGCCACGCTGACCCGCGCCATCACACCCGTGGGCCTGGTCGACCAGACCGACCGTGCCACCGAGGACGCCCGCCAGGTGATGGCAGCCGAGGGCCACGGGGTCAAAAGCGTCGACGCCAGCTCCGTCCCGGGCTGGCTACGCCTCGGCCTGCTCGACGTCTACGCCCAGTGGGCCGCTGGAACCGCCGACACCTGCCGACACCAACCCGCCGTCGATCGCCCGATGCCCGTGATCGCGGCTGCCTGGCGGCCCGGCCTCGTCGTCTGCCCCGCCTGCGTCCACCTCACCGGACTGCCACGTGGCGCCGACACCACCTGTGACGCCTGCGGACACCAGTGCGGCGATCTCGCCCACGGCGACGGGATCTACGCCGACATGATCCAACTCGGCCCGCTCATCTACCAGTACGGCACCTGCGGCGACTGCCGACCCGCGATCACCGCCCAGAGCAGCCCGCCCAGCGCCACACAGACGGCCGAACCGGCCACGCCGAGAGGTACGGGCAGGGCCCGCCCCGCACGCCCGCACAACCGGCGACGCCGCCCCCGATAAGCCACCAAGACCAACAACCACCCACCAGAAGGGACCAACCCAATGCGACCCGCAGCCGACCACGACAAGCAATTCCAGCGGATCACCAACCTCCAGAGCACCCTCGACAAGTTCCGCGCACTCACTGGCGCAGCCACCGACCCGCTCCGCGAGGCCACCCAGCCGCACCTCACCGCTGCCGCGCAACTGCGCAACGCGGCACAGGTGGCCGTCGACCAGCACGCCGCCCGGGCCCGCCGTCTACCCGAGCAGCTGGCCACCGGTGAGATCAGTCTCGACCAGGTCGCCACCCACCTCGCGAGCCTCGGCGCATGGGCACCACCCGCAGGCAACCCGAAGGGCAAGCCGGCAGGAATCACCATCGCCGACCAGGCGGCCCGCTACCACGAGGCCGACGCCATCGCCGCCGCCAAAGCCGCCGCCCCGCAGCTGTACGCCCTGCTTGGTCCGTTCGCTCGGACCGCGGTCGCTGGCGCCGACAAGGCCACCCGCAAGTTCATGGACGTCGCCACGATCGCCGAGCACGTCCGCCAACTGAAGGTGCCAGCGATGCACAGCTGGACGCCGCAGAAGGGCACGGCCAAGGACCAGCAAGAGGCGATCCAGTACCTCCAGCTGTTCAGGCTCATCCACTCCACCGGCAACGTGATCCGCCTCATCGAAGGCGGACACCAGGACCCGATGGACGCCACCTTCGACGTGCCCGTCAGCCCGCGGCACTACCAATTCCTCACCCGCAACGTCGACGACCACATGCAGTTGGCCGTTGCTGTCGAGCTCGGTTGGCAACCCGGCTTCTACCCACCCGACCAGCCCAAGACCCCGGGCAAGGCATCGCGCGTAGCAACGAAGGCGGGCGCCGTCATCCGTGCCATGGCCGGTGCCCACTGATCGGCGAAAACGCGCTGACCTGCGGTTTTTTCCCGTCAGGGGGCCCCTGGACACCCCGAGGTACGTGTCCTTTCTCTCTCCCCGACCGAAACCGGCGTCCAGCGAAGAGGGGTCCGGTGAGCGGCTGGTGACAGACAGTTCAACGTTCAACTGTCCCGAATGGGATATCTCGATAATCAAGGGAAGCGACCGCGCTGGTAGCGGTCCGACGATGGAGGTTCCGATGTTCACGATGGATGGTCCCGTTGAGGTGGCCGTGGGCACCGACGGCGCGTTGGTGCGGGGGTTGCCCGTGCCGCCGCCGGAGGTCGCTCACCTGTTCCCGTACAGCAGCCTGGAGAACCGGCAGGGGCAGTTGCTGCTGGTGGATGGTTCGCCGACTGCGGTGGCGGCGTTCGTGGCCGAGTTGGGCCGCCGGGGCATCAACGCGGTGGTGCGGCACACGTTCGCCCGTGTGGCCCTCGGTCGGACGGCGCCACCGCAGCCGCGGCGCGCGCAACACACGTTCTGATCGGTCAGGGGCCGGCGCCGAGACGTCGGCCCCCGACCGGTAGGCCTTCATCTATGTGATCTAGGGGGGTGGGGTATGGCTAGAGACGTTGAGGTAGACATCCTTCTCCAGGACAAGACCGGTCCGGGGATCAAGAGCGTCGAGCGGAACCTGAAGTCGGCGTCCGACACCGCCGAGAAAGTGAACAGCACCCTGGGCAAGGGGCTGGCTCAGTGGGGTGCGGGGTTCTCGAAGCTGGGCGACCAGGCCAGCAAGTGGGCCAACTCCGGCGACACCGCCGGTAAGCGGTTTGCCCAAGGGATCGGTAAGGGACTCTCGAAGGTCGCCGAGCTGGGCGGCGCGGTCGGTGCCAGCGTGTCCAAGGCCGTTACCGCGGCCGGCCCGCAGGTGGCCTTGGCCGCGTCCGCCGTGCTGGTCGGTGCGGCAGTAGCGGCCGCCCCGGCGGTCGGTGCCGCGGTGGTCGGTGCGGCCGGTCTGGGTGGCCTCGTCGGCGGCGTGATGCTCGCCTCAAAGGACGCGCGGGTCAAGGCCGCGTTCAGCGACCTTGGCGAGGAAGCTGGGCGGGATCTGCAGAACGCAGCTGGCCGGTTCGTTCCCGCGACACTGGCCGCGACCAAGGAGGCCCGTAAGGCGTTCCAGGCCATGCTGCCTGACCTAAAACGGATCTTCGACGTGAGCGCTACCTGGTTGCCGGGGCTGACCGCGTCGGTTGGTCGCGGCGCGGAGGCGGCCGTGGCCGGCATTGCGCAGGCGATCACGAAAGCCGGGCCCATCATCACGGTGATCGGTCAGGGTGTTGAGGGAATCGGCAAGGCCGTCGGTCAGACGTTCGGCATGTTGGCTGACAACGGCAGCTCGATGGCCCTGGCTCTCAAGGGTGTGTTCTGGATGCTGGAGTCCAGCATTCGTGGGGCCGGCGCAATGCTGAATCTGCTGGTCGAGGGTTTCGAGTTCTTCGTCAACAAGATCCCCGGCGGCAAGAAGCTGCTCGATTCGATGGTGGCCTCTCAGGACGGGGCGAAGGCGAGCACCTTCAACCTGGCCGGCGGTTTCCAGGCCCTGGCCGGCGATGCGAATAAGGCCGCTGCTGGGCTCACCAACGCGCAGCAAAAGGCCGACGAGCTGGTCAACTCGAACATCGGGCTTGCCCGGTCGCAGATCGCTTCGCGGGATGCGACCCGCCAGGCGGCCGAGGCGATCACGCAGAACTCGAACGCGAAGATGACCAACCAGCAGCGCGCCGACGCGAACAAGGCCTCGCTGCTGAACATGGCGCAGGCGTTCAACCAGGAAACGGCGGCCGGTGAGAAGTCCGGGCTGGGAGCGGGCAAGGCGTCCGCCGCGTACGCGACCAATCGCGAAGCCTTGATCAAGATGGCGCAGAAAGCGAACCTCTCCAAGGTCGAGGCGGAAAAGCTCGCTGCGTCGCTGTTGAGGATCCCGAATAACGTTCACACGGACATCAACGCGTCCACCGCGAAGGCGTTCAAGCAGCTCGAGACTTTCCAGAAGAAGGTCAACGGGCTCAAGGGCAAGACGATCACGATCGTCGTGAAGACGAACGGTGACCACTACATCCCGGGTGTCGGCACGCAGCTGCACCGCTGGGGTGGCATCGATCACCACATGGCGGCCGGCGGCATGATCGAGTCGCACTTTGCCAAGGCGCCGACGGTGCTGTACGGGGAGCGGGCCACCGGCGGCGAAGCCTTCATCCCGCGCCGCGGTGACCTGGGCCGGTCGCGGGGTATCGCCGAGAAGGTGGTGCGGGACTGGCTGGGCGGTGACGTCCAGTGGGGCAACCGGCGCGGTGGCCGCGGTGGTGGTGGCGGGGTCGTTGTGGAGAACCTGACGGTGAAGGCCTACAGCGATCGCTTCTCGCTGCGTCAGGTGATGAGTGACCTGGCAATGCAGGGCGTGCACTGAGGGGTAGTCCGCAACGGGGGCAGGACCAGGGACTCTGGTCCTGCCCCCGTTGGCGTTCAGGCTCGGCGGGCGGTCACCGGGTCCAGGCCACGAACCGCTCGTACAGGTCAGCCGTGCTCGCGGTGGGCATCTCCGCGATGGCCAGGACCAGCAACCCTCCGACGTACATGGCAAGGCCGGACCGGTTCTCCCCGTATGCCTTGGTCAGGGCCGCCCGCGCCGGCTCACACGGCCACGGGGTACCTCGCTGCGCGCAGGTACGGCAGTCCCACTCCGGCCGTCGCGGCAGGTGCTCTCCGTCCAGGCGCCGCTCAAGGCCGTCGACCGCGCGTAACGCCTCGCCCGCGCGGGTGGCCCGAAGGGTGGTCGGGATCTCGGCCATCATCGGCGGCCCCTCGCCTCAGGGGCTGAGGCGCCCGGTCATCTCCGGCACGGACGCCCCTGCCCTACCTGGGTGAGGGTCCGGCAGCCGGACGTCACGGGGGCAACAGCCGGTTACCGGACCCTCACACTGAGGTTCGCGGGTTGACCGGCGTCTCTCCAGGCATGGACCGTACGACCTGTCACGGTCGGTGACTCCAGTCGTACGCTGCGTCCTAGTTCCGGTATCCGACTAGGTCAGCCAACGCGGCCAGGTCGTCCGTCATGGCCCGGCGTCGCCCTTCGTCGATCGTCTGCACGATGTCTCGGGCGTAGCGCTGGTGCCGCAGCCACGCCGGCGCCAGGCGGCCCAGATCGGTCAGGATCGTCTCCGACTCGACGAACTGGCGGCGGGCGGCGTACGCCCACGCCACGTCCAGGCGGTGGCGCTGCCAGCTCGACCCGACGGGCGTCGGTCCCGGCGGCACGACCTCGGCGAGGGTCAGGACTCGTCCCGGATCGCCGGCTACCGCCGCCGCCTCGACCCGGGCCATCTGCACCCGGCCCGCGTTGAACCCGCCGACCATCATCAGGTGCTCGCCGCCCGGGTCCCGCTCACCGATCCTGACTGCCGCCGCGGCGGCGGCGTCGACCAGCTCGGCGGCGTCGTCGGGTCGGTTGTCCCGGGCGTGCGCGGCGGCGGCGCCCATCAGCAGCCACCCCCACGCCGCGAGTTCGCCGGGGGTGGCGCGGGAGAAGCGCGGTTCAACGTGGTCGGCGGTGGACACTCCCAGCTGCGCGGCCTCGGCGAGCCGGCCTTGCCGCATCAGCAGCCAGCACAGGCCCTGGATGACGGTGGCCGCGACGACCTGGTCCCCGCAGCGGCGGGCGGCGGTGAGCGCGTCCGTGAGGGCGGTCTGCGCCAGGTCGCCGGCCCGCAGCTGGATGAGCAGGTTCCCGGTGAGGTGGAGTGTTCGGGCGAGTAGGGCGTACGCCGCCGGCTCGTCGTCGCCGTCGGCCAGGTCGACGGCCGCGCGCACGTCGAGCAGCAGCGGCGGCAGGGCGGTGAGCGCGGTGGCGTAGTCGTTGGCCTGGTACGCCCGGTCGGCGGCACGCAGCCTGGTCCGCAGCGTGTCTACGGGTGGCGGGTCGCCGACGGGAGCGGCCAGCACTGCACCGGTCAACCCGTGCACGGGGGCGACCGCGCGGCGGATCTCGGCCAGGGACAGCGGCCGGTGGTCGGGCTCGTCCCGTGCGGCGGCCTCGGACGCGTCGCCGATCAACACGGTGGTGGGCACACTGAGCGCGCGGGCGAACGCGTGGAGGGTTTCCAGCCGGGCCGACCCGGGTTTGTTCTGCTCCAGCTTGCGGACTGTTTCGACGCTCAACGCGGCGCGTTCGGCCAGCTGCTCTTGGGTCAGCTTCGCTGCGCGGCGTAGGCGGGCGAGGTTGTCACCTGTGGTCGGGTTCGTCATCAGGGCTCCCAGGTAGCGGTCTGGGGCGGCCCGCCGACCGCTACAACCGGCGGGCCTGCCACTTCGGACGGTACACCCCGAAGTGCCCTGGTCAGCAGTAGCCTGCCCTGCATGGATGCCCACGAAGAACGGATCCTGGCCGGCGCGAACCAGATCGCCAACGCTGCCCGCGAGGTCATCACCGGCTCGGAAGCCGGACAGGGCGGCGACATGTGGTCGATGGTGTATGGCGGGCTTCATGTGGAGACGACCAGCGTCGAGCAGCTGGTCGAGGTGTTCAGCGAGCACTACAACGCGCTGAACCAGGGCGCTATGGCGCTGGTCGTGGCCCTCGCGCAGATCCACGCCTCCGCAACCGGGACGCCCGACGTCGAGGTCATCGACCAGGCGCAGGCGCTCATCGCGGCCACGATGGAGGCTTGACGAGCGGCCGGGCATTCCCGGCCGCTCGTCGTGAAGTTGCCCGGGTCAGTGCGCCTCGCGGTGCTTCTGCCGCATCCGGTTCCACACGCGGCGGCCGATGCGCCACCGCTTGCCGGTGTTCTTGCACCACCAGCAGCGCCGGGAGTGCTTCGGGTTGCTCTCGGACCGGTGGACGCCCTGGCCCTTGCAGCACCAGCAGTCTTTGAGCGGGAACAGGGCGATCCGCACGACGTAGATCACGACGAGGGTCAGGGCGATAGCGCTAGCTGTCAGTGGGCCTCTCACAACGCCTCCACGGGCCGAAATCGGGGTTTGGGCGGTGGTGGGGTCTAGCGTCGTTTCCGCTGCTCAGACGGGCTAGCGGAGGGGCTAGCGCTAGACCCCACCGGGGCTATCAGGACTCGACCTCAGCGAGGTCCGTGGAGGCGATCGTCTCGGCGTTCTTCTCGGTGATCCGGGCGTCCAGGGCGGCCAGCTTCACGCCCTTGCGGGTGGTCGCCTTGCCCTCGATCCGTCGGCCGATGCTCTCGGTCTTCACCCCGGCGCGGGCCATCCACGCGCCGAACACCTCGACGGTCAGATCGGCGTACGCCTCGGGGTCGAGGGCCTGGAGCCGGGGCACGATCAGCTCCGACCACAGCGCCTCTTCGCCCTCGTGCCACACCTGGCGGACGTCGGCGAGCAGGTTCCGCAGGGCGATGCGCGGCACCTCGACGGGCTGCTCACCGCGGCGCATCTCCAACGCCCGAACGACGACCTTCTCCGCGGCCGGGTTGTCCACGTACGACGACCGGCACGGCCGGGTCGGCCCGGCGCCGGCCCGGTACCCCCACCCGGAGTCCTTCGGCCCGGTGGAGTCGCCCGGCTCGAACTCGGTCGGTCGCGCACCCCGGGCGTACGAACCGGTGCCCAGCACGAGATCCGTCTCCGTGTGGGAGGTCACGGCCAGGCAGGTCCGCAGGGCGATGTTCGAGCTGATGCCACGCGGCACCGACTCCTTGTCGATGCGCTGGGTGGCAAACACGATGTGGATCCCGAGCGCCCGGCCCCGCTTAACGATGGACGTGAGCAGGAACTTTGCCCGCTTGCCGTGGATCGGGTCGGTCAGCAGCTCCTGCAGCTCGTCGAAGAACGCCACCAGGGGCCGGAGCCGGGCGTCGTGCTCGGCCATCTTCCGGTTGACCTTGTTGACGGTGTTCATGCCCTGAGCTGCGTACTTGCGGACCAGCGGCGCCCGCTCGTCGCACTCGGACAGGAGCCACTCCAGGGCGTTGAGCCCGTTGGCCTTGGTGACTTCGTCGGCACCGGAGCCGTAGAGCCCCTCGGGGCAGAGCGGCTCGAAGCAGTCGACGTCACCGGAGCCCTTGAAGTCGAACACGACCGGCACGACCAGCGGGTCCAGGACGCCAGCGAGCAGCACCACCCGCGCGGCCAGGGTCTTACCCGACCCGGGGATGCCCGCGAACAGGCTGTTCTTCTCGGCCAGCGAGTACGTGACCGGGCGCATCCGCTCGTCATGGCCGTAGACGAACGTGCCGGTGAAGTAGTCGAACGTGCCCGACTCCAGCAGCGGCCACGCCGGGGCCTTCATGCTGCTCACGGGCTTGTCGGCCACCCAGATCGACAGCATGCCCGGGTGCTGCCCGTCGACCGTCGAGGGCCACACCTGCGTCTTGGGCAGCCGGAACCCGGACGCCAACCGGTCCCGCTCGTCGATGACGTCGGTGGCCAGCACCCCGGCGGGCAGCAGCACCAGGGCCTCATGCCCGGGGCCCTCACGGCTGATGTCCCGCACGAACTTGATGTCCTTGGCGTCCTTGATGCCCTTCACCGAGCAGGCCAGGATCGCCGCCCGGGTCAGGCCGGCGGTCAGGCGGATGAACCGCTCAGCGTTGAACACCCGGTCCAGGATCGGCGCGTCGATCGGCCGGCCGACGTGCGCCAGGAACGGCACCACGATGGCGGCCGCGAGGGCCTGAGCCCACCACGGTGCGACGAACACGAGCAGCCCAGCCACGACGACCAGCAGCAGCACGATGGGCGCGAGCTTCCACACCCGGCCGCCGACGCGCCGGTCGCGCTGCCGGGACAGGTCGAGGTAGTCCTGAGTGTTGAGCCGGTTGGCTGCGTGCTGGCGGAAGGGCTCGCCCTCCAGGTCCAAGGTCCACCGGATCGCCTTGCCGGTGATCCGGGCGACGCCCCACGGCGCGTACCAGGCCACCTTGACCGCGTACTTCGGCGACCGGGTGATGTGGATGGCCGCCGAGTACGTCACGAACGACACCGCCTCCACCATCAGCGCGTGCCGGCCGGCCTTCGAGCGCAGCGACGCGGGCACGATCGGCTTGCGGTCGCCCTGGTAGCGGCTGGTGATGTCCGCGAACGTCGTCGACGTCCGGGGCGGGTCCACCGGCGGCCCGTCCTCGCGGCCGCCCTCAATGGCCAGCTGCTCGCCGCGCGGCTCGAAGAACTCCGGCTCGCTAGCACGCGGCGCCGGCACGATCGGCTCCAGGTCGTCGCCGGTGTGGATGAGCTCTGCCATGCTGATCACTCCTCATTCGTGGGGAAGCGAGGCCCGGCCGGGCTTGTGGAGGTTGCGGCCGGGCCTCGCGCTTGGTTCGGGTCAGTAGCCGTGCCGCTTGAGGGCGTCGCAGGCGGCGGCCTGGTCGGCGGGCGCAGCCGCACGAAGCGCCCGCTCGAACTTCACCTTGGCGGCGTCGAACTCGGGGCTGTCGATGTCGCGGTCGGCGGCGTCGGTCTCGGCCATGCCGAGCTTGAGCAGGTTCCTCACCACGTCCCGGTTGATCGGGGCAGGCTTCGGCTTGCTGCTGAACAGGCCCGGTCCGCGCCTCATCGGGCGTCCTCGCCCTCGGTGATCGACGCGATGGCGGCGGCGAAGTGGTCCTGAATCAGCGTGATGACCAGGGCCGACGCGAACGCCAGACCGGGGATGAGCAGGTGTAGGAGCACCTGCATCGCCTGCTCACGCCACCCGCCGGGGTAGCCCTCGGCCAGGGTCGGCATGACGTTCATCGCCGCGGTGCTGGCCAGCAGCGCGTACTCGACGCGCCGCACGGTGCGCTGGTGGACGCTGCGGCCGACCGCCGAGAGCTGCCCCCGGGCGATGAGCAGGCCGACCAGCAGGATGGAGAATGCAGGGTCGACCAGCCAGGCGACCATCCACGTCGGCGACCACGGCTCGGCGTGGCCGGCGGCGAACCGCTGCACGTTGACCATCGTGAACGCCAGCGCGAACAGCAGCGCCGACCACGCCATCGCCGTCCACCGTGCCCGCTGGCGCATCAGCCGGACCGCCTGAATGTCCGGGTCCATCAGTAGCCGGCGCAGCTGCCGGGCCTCGGCCGCCTTGGCGGTCCACTCGCGTACCCGCCGGGTCTGGCCCTGCATCAACGCGTCGTGCGCGGCCTGAGCGCGCACCGCCCGGCGCTCGCTGCGGTTGAGCGCCGGGGGCGGGCCGAGCGGGGTGGGCGTGCCCGGGTGACTGACCGCCGCGACCTGCTCGACCGGCTCGGCAACCACCGGCGTAACGACGGGGGTCGGATCCGGTGCGACCACCGGCGCGGACTCGGGCACGACCGGGGCCGGCTGCGGGTCCGGGCCGATCGGCTCCGCGTAGTCCCACGGGTCGACGGCCGGCTCACGGAACCGCTCCCGCGCCGCCTCGGCCTCAGCGATGAGACGGGCGCGCAACTCGTCGGCCTTCGGCGCACCGATCCGGAACTCACGCATGAGCCGGTTCCGCGACGGTGGACCGCCGAGCTGAACCCAGAGCACCCGCCCGGGGTCAAGCAGCTCGTCGACCGACTGCGGGTACTTCGTGCCGTTGATGGCGGGGGCGGTCATCGGGCCATCTCCTTGGTGCGCTGGCTGGCCCTGCGACGGGCCTCGGCGTTGGCCACTTCCCGCTGGCCGACGATGCGGGCCTCGCGGTAGGCGCTCTTGTTGCCGCGCCAGACGAAGTAGGTGGCGACACCGAACGTGCCGCCCATGACGGTCGGGCCACCGATCAGGATCAGCAGCAGGATCTGGTACTGGTTCACGACTGGATCCCCCATCCGAGCTCGGTCAACTGGTTCAGGGCGTCGGCCAGCAGCGCCGCGTCGGGCAGGTCGAGCAGCACCGCCTCGGCCGGGTTCTGGTCGCCGGGCTGGTCCCACTCCTCGACGGCGATCAGCGGGCTACCAGCCGCGGACTGGCGCAGCGTGGCGAACAGGCCGTCACGGATGCGCAGCGGCTCGGTTTGGTGCTCGCCGGCTGGCACAGCGGCCACGGTGCACTGCGACGGAACGCACCAGGCGGGGTGCTGCGGGCGGCTCATCGGGTCGCCTCCGCCGCGAGCGCCCGCAGCAGCCGGTAGAACGCGCGCTGACGACGTCGGGCCGCCCGGCGGTGTTTCTGCGCCACCTCCGTGTCCAGGTGGGTCCACCCGCCGCAACGGTGCTCGGCGTCCGCCCACCGCATCGCCATCTGCTCGACGGCGAACTGGAGGTCAACGACGCGGGCGCTAGGTCGCCGGGTCATCGGGCCACCGCCGCCACGGTGACGCACATGCCACCGGCGCCAACCCGGTCGCCGGTGCACGGCTGCGTGGTGTGGTTGTAGGCAAACGCGAGGCCGGCCAGGGCCGCGCACACCAGAACGGTGCGCGCGACCAGGCGGTCAAAGCGGCCGCGCATCAGCGGCCGGTCCGGGCGGTGCGGGCGGCGGCCAGCAGCGCGTACGCCAGCTGCTCGACTTGCTCGACGGTGCCCGTCCAACCCAGCACCCGGTTGCCGGTGCGGTCCGCGTCGTCGGCGACCTGCAACACCACGCGGGCCGGGTCGGTGA
This sequence comes from Micromonospora sp. DH14, assembly GCF_029809455.1. NCBI lineage: Bacteria > Bacillati > Actinomycetota > Actinomycetes > Micromonosporales > Micromonosporaceae > Micromonospora > Micromonospora sp. DH14. The sequence goes on from NZ_JARVKT010000001.1 coordinate 707,901, forward strand.
CCTCGCCGCGCTCGGTGCCCATCTCGACGGTCACGTCCGCCGCGATGGACACACCCAGCGACGGGCAGTCGCCGGTGAGCTCGGCGACGGTCCGGGTGTGCAGCGTGCCGAGGACCAGGCCGTCAATCTCGGTGATGTCGTCGGAGTGGTCCAGCGCGCACCACGCCGGGCACGCCCGCTCAGCGTCGTTCGGAGCGGTCGCCGCCTCGATGGCGGCCTGGTCGACGCCGAGGCGCGCGGCCAGCTCGTCGACGGTCAACGGCCGGACGTACGCCGCCTGCAACGCGGTGATCCGCTCGGCCAGCGGGGCGGGCCGGTACGGCCGGTTGACCGGGAACAGGTCGCCGGTCGTCGCCGGGCGGCGGATCGCGGTCAGGTCAGTGGTGTCGGCATCGATCAGCCGGTTGGCCGGCGGAACGGACGCGGATGCAATGATGCTCATGGGTCGGGACTCGCCTCCTGATCAAGGCCTTCGGCTAGCGCTGCAATCGCTTGGCCGGAGGCCGCCCTATTGGTGCGGGTGTAGCTACACCGTACGTCCTTGTGTAGCTACACCGCAACCCCGTAGTCTCGACGTGTATCTACGGCAGGGGAGAGCACATGGCACCGACACGGGGCACGCCCACGCGGCCCATTCGCATCGACTCGACGCTCTGGGAGAGATTCGGGGCCAGCGTCGGTTCGCTCGGGCTGGACCGCTCGGCCGTGCTCCGAGACTTCATCCGCTGGTACACCCGGGAGCCAGGCGCCAAGATGCCCCGGCGACCCGACGTGACCGCCTCCGCTGAAGAGTGACGGTCTGTCGTGGGGCACATCCGGGGCACATGGCGACGTGAAGTATTGAGTTTCGCTGAGAATTGGTGGGAGGTAAAGCCGCAGGTCAAAGCCGCTTTAGCAGCCCTCACCGCAGGTCAGCGGTGTCAGCCGATCAGTCCAGGGTGAAGTAGTCGGGACCGGAGTAGGTGCCGGTCGTCAGCTTGGTGCGCTGCATCAGCAGGTCGTTGAGCAGGCTGGACGCGCCGAAGCGGAACCAGTCCGGGGCGAGCCAGTCCGGGCCGACGGTCTCGTTGACCATCACCAGGTACTTGATCGCGTCCTTGGTGGTCTTGATGCCACCGGCCGGCTTCACGCCCACCTGCCGACCGGTCGCCGCGCGGAAGTCGCGGACCGCTTCCAGCATCACCAGGGTCACCGGCATCGTCGCCGCGACCGGGACCTTGCCGGTGGAGGTCTTGATGAAGTCGCCGCCGGCCAGCATGGCCAGCCAGGAGGCCCGCCGCACGTTGTCGTAGGTGGCCAGCTCGCCGGTCTCCAGGATCACCTTGAGGTGGGCATCCCCGCAGGCTTCCTTGGTGGCCACGATCTCGTCGTAGACCTCCTTGTACCGCCCGGCCAGGAACGCGCCACGGTTGATCACCATGTCGATCTCGTCGGCGCCGGCCGCGACGGCGGCCCGGGTGTCGGCCAGCTTGATCTCCAAGGGCGCCTGGCCGGACGGGAACGCGGTCGCCACGCTGGCCAGGTGCACCGAGGACCCGCGCAGCACCTCGGCGACGTACGGGACCATCGCCGGGTAGACGCAGACCGCGCCGACGTGCGGGCAGGACGGGTCGGCCGGGTCGGGGCGCAACGCCTTCGCGGCGAGCGCACGCACCTTGCCCGGAGTGTCCGCCCCCTCCAGGGTGGTCAGGTCGACCATCCGGATCGCCAGGTCGATCGCCTGGGCCTTGGCGGTGGTCTTGATGGAGCGGGTGCCGAGCTGTGCCGCCCGCTGCTCCGCGCCGACCTGGTCCACGCCGGGCAGGCCGTGCAGGAAGGTCCGCAGAGCGGTCTCGGATCGTCCCAGCTCGGAGAGCTCCGACCGGGCCGACGTCGTTGTCGCCGTCATGCCGAGAAGTCTACGCACCGAAGCTCCGAGTGATCTTGCTCACGATCGCTGAGTGACGTACCGACGTGAGCGGCGTCCCTGGTCCGACCGCACCGGCACCGCCGCGCGCTACGGACCGGTAGGTTGAGCGATCGTGGACGTACACGTCATTGACCACCCGCTGGCCCAGTCCAGGTTGACCGCCATGCGGGACGCGCGCACCGATTCCTCGACGTTCCGGGCCGCGCTGCACGAACTGACCACCATGCTGGTGTACGAGGCGGCGCGCACCTTCCCCGTCGAGCGGTACCCGGTGCAGACGCCGGTCACCGGCACCGAGGGCACCCGGCTGGCCAATCCGCCGCTGCTGGTCCCGGTGCTGCGCGCCGGCCTGGGCATGGCGGACGCCGCGTTGGGCCTGCTGCCGGAGTCCTCGATGGGCTTCGTGGGCCTGGCCCGCGACGAGGAGACCTACGAGCCGCGCGCGTACATGGAGTCGTTGCCGCGCGACCTGACCGGGCTGCCGGTCCTGGTGCTCGACCCGATGCTGGCCACCGGCGGCTCGCTGGAGCACTCCTGTCGGCTGTTGGCCGAGCGCGGCTGCACCGACATCACAGTGCTCTGCGTGCTCGCCGCGCCGGTCGGCATCGAGCGGCTGGAGCGCTCCGGCCTACCGTTGCGCCTGGTCACGGCCTCGATCGACGAAGGGCTCAACGACCGCATGTTCATCGTCCCCGGGCTCGGCGACGCCGGTGACCGCCAGTTCGGTGGCATGCCCCGCTTCTGAGGCGATACCCGGTCGGAACCGGGTTCGGCGGGTCCGTGCACGGGGTGCGCGGACCCGCTACCGTCTCCGGCCATGACTGGTGTTGCGCTCGCCGAGGAGTTGCTGCTCCTTGCCTACGACGACACGACCGGCAAGGCGACCATGCCGCGGATCAGCCTGGACCTGGGCATGGCCGCCGCGGTGCTGGTCGAGCTGGCCCTGTCCGGCCGGATCGCGTACGCCGACGGGTCGTTGACGGTGCTCGACCCGACGCCGACGGGCGAGCCGTTCAGCGACGACGTCCTCAGCCGGATCGCCGCCGACACCCCGCACACCCCGGCGTCCTGGGTGCAGCGCCTGCGGCACGGCCTGCGCGACCGGATCCTCGCCGACCTGTGCCGGCAGGGCGTCGTCCGGGACGTGGACGAGACCGAGCTGGGCTTCATCCACGTTCACCGTTACCCGGTGGTGGACTCCTCGGTCGAGGCGGAGACCCGGCAGCGGCTGGCCGAGGCGCTGACCGGCGCGGCGGCCCCGGACGAGCGCACCGCCGCGCTGGCCACCCTGGTCGTGGTGCTCCGGATGGAGTCCGCGCTCGGGGTGAGCGGAGAGGCCGCCGCCGACGCCCGCCGCCGGCTGACGGAGATCGCCACCGGCGCCGGGTTCTCCGGCGAGGTGAGCACCGACGACTCGGTGGTCCGCCCGTCGGTCGGCCTGGTCGTGGCCGCCCTGGCCACCGCCGTCGACCAGGCGCTCGGCCCGCGCCGCTGACCGTCGGGGCGACCCCGCTCGACGTGCCCTTTGCTCTGCACCCGCCCAGGCGCCACCCGGACGACAGTCGAATGGCGCTTCCGCGGGTGCAGAGCAAAGGGCGGACTTGTTGTGGGTGGGTGCTGCGGGGTTCAGATGCCAAGGGCAGCGCTGACCTCGGCGCGGAGCGCGGCGACGGCCGACGCCGCCCTGCTGCGGGCCGTCGGTACGTCACCGTTCGCCACCGGTTCCACCACCTCCAGATACGCCTTGAGCTTCGGCTCGGTCCCGGACGGGCGGATCACCACCCGGGCCACAGCGGTGCGCAGGATCACCACGTCCGACTCGGGCAGCAGGTCCCGGACGCTGTCCACCGGCTGTCCGAGCAGGGTGGCCGGGGTGGTAGTCCGGATCCGGGCCATCGCGTCGGCGATGATCCGCAGGTCGTCCACCCGCACGGAGAGCTGGTCGGTGTGGTGCACGCCGAACTCGGCGGCCAGCTCGTCCAGCCGGTCGGTCAACGTCCGACCCTGCGTCTTCAGGCCGGCGGCCAACTCCGCCACGGTCAGCGCGGCGGTGATGCCGTCCTTGTCCCGGACGTGCTCCGGGGCCACGCAGTAGCCGAGCGCCTCCTCGTAGCCGAAGACCAGCGGCGCGCTGCCACCACCGGCCCGCACGATCCACTTGAAGCCGGTGAGCGTCTCGTCGTAGGGCAGACCCCGGGCCGCGCACATCGCCCGCAGCAGCGACGACGACACGATCGTGGTGGCGTAGAGCCCGGTCACCCCCCGGCGCATCAGATGGTCGGCGAGCAGGACGCCCACCTCGTCGCCGCGCAGCATCCGCCAGCCGTCACGGTCGTCCCGGACGACCACCGCGCACCGGTCGGCGTCCGGGTCGTTGGCGATGGCCAGATCCGCGCCGGTGGAGTCGGCCAGGGCGATCAGCCGGTCCACCGCACCCGGTTCCTCCGGGTTGGGGAACGACACGGTGGGGAACGTGGGGTCCGGCTCGGCCTGGTCGGGCACCACCCCGGGGGTCGGGAAACCGGCGCGGGCGAAGGCGGCGGTCAGCACCGCCGCGCCCACCCCGTGCAGCGGGGTGTACGCCACCGTCAGGTCCCGTGGCCCGTCCGGGTCGATCACCGCGGTGGCCCGTTCGACGTACGAGGCGACCAGGTCGTCGCCGAGCACCTGACCGGGCTCGCCCAACGGCACCTGGGTCAGCGGCCCGACCGACCGGATGGCGGCCTCGATCCCGGCGTCGGCGGGCGGCACGATCTGCGCCCCGGCGCCCAACTCGCCGCCCAGCTCCGCGCCGAGGTAGACCTTGTAGCCGTTGTCCTGCGGCGGGTTGTGGCTGGCCGTGACCATCACGCCGGCGACCCCGCCGAGGTGCCGCACGGCGTACGCCAGCACCGGGGTGGGCAGCGGGCGGGGCAGCAGCAGCGCCGGGCGGCCAGCGCCGGTGGCCACCTGGGCGGTGCGCTCGGCGAACTGCCGCGAGCCGTGCCGGGCGTCGTACCCGATCACCAGCGGGCCGGTGCCACCCTGGGCCGCGAGCCAGGTGACCAGGCCGGCAGCGGCCTGGGTGACCACGGCGAGGTTCATGCCGTTCGGGCCGGCGCGCAGCGGGCCGCGCAGGCCCGCCGTGCCGAAGGTCAGCGGGCCGGCGAACCGGTCGGCCAGTTCCGGCGCGCTCGCCGGCAGCCCGTCGAGCACCGCCGTCAGCTCGTCCCGGCTGGCCGGGTCGGGGTCGTCGGCCAGCCAGCGCCGGGCTTGCTCGCGAATGTCGTCGATGTCAGTGGTGTCCGCCGCCATGCCCCTTGATAGCACGGCGACGGATCATCCCTGTCGGTTCCCTCCGGCTCAGCCGTCCCCGGTGAGCTGGAACGTCCGCGCCATCTCGTCGAAGATCGGCTTGCTCTCCGCGAACTTGGCGTCCGTGGCGGTCAGGTAGAACGAGTACGCCTTGCCGTCCTGCGCCACGCCCCGCCACACGCCGTGCCGCATGGTGTCGCCCTCGCCGCAGGTGTACTCGAATTCGGCGGCCGGCTTGCTGGCCAGCTGGGTCTCGGTGGAGGACGAGATCTGGTTGTACGGCTTGACGCAGGAGGTGCTCCTGGTCTTGAGACCGTTCTCGGCCGTCTCCGCCCACCGGGCGGAGCTGCTGGTCCACTTCTCGGTGATGATGCGGACCTTGCGGCCGCTGTCCTCGGGGTCGATGTAGTCGGTGTACGACCCGCCGGTGGCCTTCTTCCAGCCCTTCGGCACCATGACCTGGATCCCGCGCGCCGTGTGCTCCTGCATCTCGACGGTGGGGGCCGCCGCGGCGGACGGGGTGGGCTGCGCCGCCGGGGTGTTCGGCGACGTCTTGTCGTCGTCGCCGCCGGAGAGCGCCACCACGCTGAGCAGCAGCACGACGACCAACCCGCCGGCCGCGGCGAGCTGGACCTTGCGCGGCCAGCCCTTGACCGTGGTGACCAGCTGACCCCCGGTGGCCCGGACCTTGTCCAGAGCGCTGCCGCCGGACGTGGCGGGCGCGGTGGCCCAGGGCTGGCCGGTGCCCGGCACCGACCACTGGTTGCCGCCGTAGGTGCCGCCGACGCGCTGGGTGGCCTCCGGTGCGCCGCCGAACCCGACCTGCTGGGTGGCGTCGGCCGGGTTGCCGTAGCTGACCCGCTGGGTGGCGTCGGGGTGCCCGCCGGCGTCCACCCGCTGGGTGGCGTCCGCGCTGGCGCCGTAGGTGCGCCCGGCCGCCGGTCGGCCGGCGGCCGGCATCGCGCCGGTCGGCGTGTGCAGCGGGCCGGCCAACGCGTCGGCGCTGGTCTCGTCGAGCCCACCCGTGGCAGCGGCAGCGGACGCTGCCTGCTGACGCTTGCCCCGGCGCAACGAGGCCAGCCGGTCGGTCAGGGACTCACCCGGGGCCAGCATCGCCGGGCCACCGATCTGGCTGTCCGGCTTGGGCTCCGGCTGGGCCGGCGGGAGGACGGGCACGGGGCGCTGCTGCACCGGCACCACGGCGTACGGGTCGGTGACCGAGTGCACCGCCGTCGCCGTGCTGCCCAGCGGGCCGGCGAGCAGCTCGCGCAGCATGGCCCGGGAGGTGTGCACGTCCAGTCGACGCGCCGGGTCCTTCTCCAGCAGACCCATGAGCACGCGGGTCAGCGGGCCGCTGCGCTGCGGCGGGGCGGGTGGGTCCTCCACCACGGCGTGCATGGTCTCGATCGGGTCGCCCTTGTCGAACGGGGGCCGCCCCTCGACAGCGGTGTAGAGCGTCACACCCAGCGAGAAGAGGTCGCTCGGCGGGCCGAACTCCTGGCCCATGGCCCGCTCGGGCGAGATGAAGTGCGGCGAGCCGAGCACCATGCCGGGCGTGGTGAGCTGCACGTCCGTGGGCATCCGGGCGACACCGAAGTCGGTCAGCACGCAGCGGCCGTCGGAGCAGATCAGCACGTTGGCCGGCTTGACGTCGCGGTGCAGTACGCCGATCGCGTGGGCGACCTCCAACGCGCCGAGCAGCGCGATGCCGATCTTGGCGACGGCCCGGGGCGCGACCGGCCCGTCCTCGATCACCATGTCGGCCAGGCTGCGGGCGTCCAGCAGCTCCATCACGATCCACGGCCGGCCGGCCTCGGTGACCACGTCGTACACCTGCACCACGGCGGGGTGCTGGATGGCGGCGGCGGCGCGGGCCTCGCGCAGGGTGCGTTCGTACATCGCGTCACGGTCGCTGGGGGCCAGCCCCGGGGGCAGGACGACCTCCTTCACCGCCACGTCACGGCGCAGCAGGGTGTCTGTGGCACGCCACACCGTGCCCATGCCGCCGTTGCCCACCGAGGACCGCAGCGAGTACCGGTCACCAATGGTGGTGCCGGGCGCCGCTCGTCCGTTGGCGGGACTAACTGGTCCGCCGCTCCACGTCGGGATCTGAGTCACAGAAAAGCCACCGGGGGAAATCGAGGGGGGCTGGGACACAACCCCCCTATCTTGCTGGTTCCGACGCCCGATGCGAAAGCCGACGCGACGGACGTTTATCGAAGTCAACAGAACGTGCCCTGTCGTTCACCTGGTGTCGACCGGTCGGGACGCACTGTGCGGTATCCCTCACCCGACGACGTGGCCAGGCGTCCTACCATCCGGGGATGAACCAACGGCGGTCAAGTGAGTCCGGTTTCCCGATCAACGGCGTCTACACGGAGGCCGACCTTCCGGAGGACCTGGACTCCCGGCTCGGCAGCCCCGGCGAGTTCCCGTACACCCGGGGCGTCTACCCCACCATGTACACCTCCCGCCCGTGGACCATGCGCCAGTACGCCGGCTTCGGCACCGCCACCGAGTCCAACGCGCGGTACCACCAGCTGTTGCGGGCCGGCACCATGGGACTCTCGGTCGCGTTCGACCTGCCGACCCAGATGGGCTACGACTCCGACGACCCGATCGCGCACGGTGAGGTCGGCAAGGTGGGCGTCGCCATCGACTCCATCGAGGACATGCGGCTGCTCTTCGCCGACATCCCACTGGACAAGGTGTCCACCTCGATGACCATCAACGCGCCCGGCTCGGTGCTGCTGTTGCTCTACCAGCTCGTCGCCGAGGAGAACGGGGTGCCGGGCACGGCACTCAACGGCACCATCCAGAACGACATCCTCAAGGAGTACATCGCCCGGGGGACGTACATCTTCCCGCCGAAGCCGTCGCTGCGCCTGGTGGCCGACACCTTCGCGTACTGCCGCAAGGAGGTGCCGAAGTGGAACACCATCTCCATCTCCGGCTACCACATGGCGGAGGCCGGTGCGACGCCCGCGCAGGAGATCGCGTTCACCCTGGCCAACGGCGTGGAGTACGTCCGGGCGGCGCTGGCCGCGGGGCTCGCCGTCGACGACTTCGCGCCCCGGCTGTCGTTCTTCTTCGTGGCCCGCACCACGCTGCTGGAGGAGGTGGCGAAGTTCCGCGCCGCCCGGCGGATCTGGGCCCGACTGATGCGCGACGACTTCGGCGCCAAGGATCCGAAGTCGATGATGCTGCGGTTCCACACCCAGACCGCCGGCGTGCAGCTCACCGCCCAGCAGCCGGAGGTGAACCTGGTCCGGGTCGCGGTGCAGGGGTTGGCCGCGGTGCTCGGCGGCACCCAGTCGCTGCACACCAACAGCTTCGACGAGGCGATCGCGCTTCCCACCGAGAAGGCGGCCCGGCTCGCGCTGCGTACCCAGCAGGTGCTGGCCTACGAGACGGACCTGACCGCCACCGTCGACCCGTTCGCCGGCTCGTACGTGGTGGAGGCGATGACCGCCGAGATCGAGGCCGCCGCCGTCGAGCTGATGGAGCGGGTGGCTGACCACGGTTCGGCGGTGGACGCGATCGAGGCCGGCTTCCAGAAGCGGGAGATCGAGCAGTCCGCGTACCGGATCGCCCAGGAGATCGACTCGGCGGAGCGGGTGGTGGTCGGGCTCAACCGGTTCACCGTGGACGAGGAGGAGCCGTACGAGCCGCTGCGGGTCGACCCGGCGATCGAGGCGGCCCAGGCCGACCGGCTGGCCCGCCTGCGCGCCGAGCGGGACGCCGACGCGGTGGCGCGGGCGCTCGCCGATCTTCGGGCCGCCGCCGAGGGTGCGGAGAACGTGCTGTACCCGATGAAGGAGGCGCTGCGGGCCCGGGCGACGGTGGGCGAGGTGTGCGGGACGCTGCGCGAGGTGTGGGGGTTGTACCGGCCCACCGACCGCTTCTGAGCGCGCTCGGTCGCGGCTCTACGGCCCGACGGCACTGTGTGTCAGTCGGGCCGAGCGGGTATCCGGTCGGTTGAGCCGGGACGCACACCCTGTGCGCCCACGGTGGGTGGGTGCGTGTGAGCGTCCTTATCCGGCTCGTTGCGGAGTGTGGTCGGCTAATTGTCGGAGTGTCAGTTCACCACCCCGACTAATGCGACAATTTGGCAACGAGTTCCGACTGGTGCCGGGATTCGTGACCGCCGCGATTGGTTACGCGTTGTAGGAGGTGAGGGGCCGATGACGGCGTTCGACCGTGATCTACCTGCTGTCCCCCGCCTCGACGAGCGCCCTCAGCAGGGCATACGTGACTCTGTGCGGTCTGATCATCACCGTAACGAGGTTGCGCAGCGTCACCGTCGGAGGTCTAGGCTGTCTGCTGTCCCCGATGATCCATCCATCTCTAGTGATCGAGAATTCGACGTGACGAGTGCGTTGACGCTGCCCACGGGTGGCCAGCTGGCGTCGTCCTGGCCGGAGACGCCACCGGGATCCCAGCCCCTGCCCCGCGAGCTGGATCACCTTCTCGCGCTCCGGGTACCGGGGCTGATCGCTACGCGCCGTCACCTCCACTCGCACCCCGAGCTCTCCGCCAACGAGTTCGAGACGGCCGCGCTGATCGCCCGGGAGTTGTCGCTGGCCGGGTTGAGCCCGCGCCTGCTGCCCAAGGGCAACGGCGTGATCTGCGACATCAACGGCCGGCCGGACGGCCCGGTCGTGGCGCTGCGCGCCGACATCGACGCCCTGCCGCTCGACGACCCCAAGGACGTCCCGTACCGGTCGACGGTCGAGGGCGTCTGCCACGCCTGCGGGCACGACGTGCACACCACGGTCCTGCTCGGCGTCGGCATGCTGCTGGCCCAGCTCGCCGACCTCGGGGAGCTGGACGGCCGGGTCCGGCTGATCTTTCAGCCGGCCGAGGAGATCCTGCCCTGCGGTTCGCTGGAGGTCATCGAGGCCGGCGGCCTGGACGACGTGGTGCAGATCTTCGCGCTGCACTGCGACCCGAACCTGCCGGTGGGCCAGGTCGGCCTGCGGGTCGGTCCGATCACCGCGGCCGCCGACAACGTGACGGTCCGGCTCTCCGGCCCGGGCGGGCACACCGCCCGCCCGCACCTGACCGTCGACCTGGTCGACGCGCTCGGGCGGCTGATCACCGAGGTGCCCGCCCTGGTCAGCCGCCGGGTGCCGGCCAACAGTGGCCTGCTGCTGGTCTTCGGCCACGCCTCGGCCGGCACCCGCTACAACGTCATCCCGTCGGAGGCGAGCGCCTCCGGCACCCTCCGGGTGATGGACCGCGACACCTGGGAGCAGGCTCCCAAGATCGTCGCTCAGGTGGTGCGGGACGTGATCGCACCGACCGGCGCCACCGTCGACCTGGAATACCTGCGCGGCCGTCCGCCGGTGTGCAACGACTCCCGCGCCATCCAGGTGCTGACCGCCGCCACCGCCGCCGCGCTCGGCCCGGAGGGGATCGCCGAGACACCGCAGAGCATGGGCGGCGAGGACTTCTCCTGGTATCTGGAGTACGTCCCCGGCGCCCTCGCCCGGCTCGGCGTGGGTCGCTCCGGCCCCAACGTCGACCTGCACCGGGGGAGCTTCGACGTGGACGAGCGGGCCATCCCGGTCGGCGTCCGGGTCATGGTCCAGACCGCGCTGCGGGCACTGGCGGCGGCGCGCTGACCGGTGCGACCAGCGCCGGGGACCTGCGCCGCCGGCGCAGCACCACCAACAGCACCGCCAGCGGTACGCCGAGCGCCACCAGCCACGGCAGCAACGCGCCCAGCACCGTCAGCAGGACGGTCATCGAGACGACGAACGCCTTCCAGCCGCCCTTGAGCCCCACCAGGAAGCCGGTCTCGTCCTTCTCCTCGGTGGCCTTCGCCGCCGGTCCGGCCAGCGCCACGGTGATCGTGGAGAGGGCGGTCAGGTCGGCCAGGCGTCGCTTCTTGGCCTCCAACGAGGCCAGGTCCGCCTCCCGGCGACCCAGTTCGTTCTCCAACGACACCAGGTCGGTGATCGAGGTGGCTCGGGCCAGCAACCGACGGGCGCTGTCCACCCGCGCCCGCTGACTGGTGATCCGGGCATCCAGGTCGACGGTCTCCTCGGTGACGTCCTGGGTGTTGATCTCCCGGTTCTGCTGCCGACCGAGCTTCGCGATCTCCTCCACCACGCCGGTGAACTTCGCCGCCGGCACCCGCAGCACCAGCTCCGCCACCGCGTCGGCGTCGGCGCTGCGCCGCTGGTCCCCACCGACGAAACCACCGGCCCGAGTGGCCACGGCGGTGGCCTCGCGGGCGGCCGAGTCCACATCGTCCACCTGCACCCGCATCGTTCCGGTGTAGATGATCGCCCGCTGGTCCACCCGCAGGTCCGGTGCGCCGGCACCGGCCGCCTCCGGTGCGCCCGCGGCGGCGTCCCGGGGCACCTCACCGCCCTTGGCCGGCGGCGCCTCGACCGCCGAGCCGGCGGTGTCCTGTGCCCCACTGTCGCCGGCACCGCATCCTGTCAGCGCCAGCGCGGCCGCCAGTGCTGTCGCCGCCAGCAGCGCACCGCGGCGTCGTCCCACCCGTCCGTCCATCCCCGCTCCCATCGTCGTCAACCGGTGTGGCGATAGCTCGGACGCGACGCACACTCCGGCTGGTTCCGGCAGACTGCGCTGAGGACGTCACGATTCGATAATCGAGGAGTCACGATGCGACTCACCAAGTACGCCCACTCCTGCCTCCGGGTGGAACACGATGGGGGAGTCCTCGTCGTCGACCCCGGGGTGTTCAGCGACACCACGGCGGCGCTGGACGGTGCGGACGCGGTGCTGATCACCCACGCGCACCCCGACCACCTCGACCTGGCAGCGGTGCGCCTCCAGCTCGACCGTCGGCCGTTCCCGATCCACGGCCCCGCCTCGCTCGCCGAGGCCCTGGGCGACGCGGCCGACGCGCTGCGCCCGGTCGACGTGGGTGAGTCGTTCACCGCCGCCGGGGTCGCCGTGCGCGCGTACGGGGGGCGGCACGCCGTGATCCACCCCGAGATCCCGGTGATCGACAACCTCGGTTACCTGATCAACGACGTGGTCTACCACCCGGGCGACTCCCTGGTGGTGCCCGACGAGACTCCCGTCGACACGCTCTTCGCGCCGATCCACGCCCCCTGGTCGAAGTTCTCCGAGGTGCTCGACTTCATCCGCGCGGTCGCGCCGCGGCGCGCGTACGCCCTGCACGACGCTCTGCTCAACGACAACGGGCTGGGTGTGCTGAACCGGCAGTACACGGCGATGTCCGGCACCGAGTACCAGCGACTGGAGCCCGGCAGCCGGGTGGACGTCTGACCCGATGCCCGGCCTCTCCGCGGAGCTGGTGCAGCAGCTCTACCGCACCCCACCGGACCGGTTCGTGGCCGCCCGGGAGGCCGCCGTGGCGCAGGCCCGCCAGGCCGGTGACCCGGCCACCGCCCGGGAACTGGCCCGGCTGCGTCGCCCGACGGTGGCCGCCTGGTTGGTGAACCTGCTCGCCATCCGACGTCCGGAGCTGGTCGCCGATCTGGTGCAGCTCGCCGACGCCCTGCGGTCCGCCCAACGGGAGCTGCGCGGGCCCAAACTGCGGGAGCTGTCCGCGCAGCGCCGGGCGGTGGTGGGCGCCCTGGTCGCCGAGGTGCGCAAGCTCGCCGCGGCCGAGCCGGACGCGCCACCGGCGAACCGGCTGCCCCTGGCCGAGGTGGAGGCGACGCTGAACGCGGCGTTCTCCGACGTCGAGGTCGCCGAGCAGGTGCGGGCGGGTCGGCTGCTGCGGGCGGCGAGCTACGCCGGCTTCGGTGAGGTGCCCCGGCCACAACTGCGGCTGGTCACCGGCGACGACGAGGAGCACGACGAGAAGCGCCCGGTCGGCGCCCAGCGGGGGCGACCCGAGGCGGCACCCCGTACGGATCGTGCGGCCGAGCGGGCCGAGCGGGCCGCGCAGCGGGCGGCCCGAGCCGAGCGGGCCCGGCAGCGTCGCGCCCTGGACCGCGAGTTGGCGAAGGCCCAGGCCGACCAGGAGCGGGCCGAGGCGGAACTGACCGGGGCGACCGGGCAGGAGCGCGACGGCGCGGCGGTGCTCGATGGGCTCGAGGCGGAGCTGGCCGAGCTGGAGCGGCGGCGCGCGGTGGCCGAGCAGGATCTCAGCCGGGCCAAGCTCGCCCGGCGGGCCGCCGAGCGGGCGCTCACCGTGGCCCGGCGTCGCGCCGGGGAGGTCGAGGCGGCGATCGAGGCACTGGCGGCCGAAGAGGGGGATGCGGACGCGGGCGGTGGCGCGGCAGACTGACCATTGATGGACGACGACGAGTGCGCGGGCCGTGCACGGTGGGTGGCCGTGGATCGGGGCGTGGTCGGGCGCGGCGGGTCGGGCCGCGCGAAGAGGGCCCCGCGGTGACTCCGGAGCAGGTCGCGGCTGCCAGCAAGCCCGTCGTGCTCGACCTGGGCGACGCCTTCAGCCGGGACCCGACCACGTTGCGCCGGGCCCGACTGCTCGGCATCTCCGGGTGGGCCTTCTACATCAGCGGCCGGGCCGGCGCGCTCGGCGATGTGCGGGCCGAGACAGCAGCCGCCGCCCTCGGGTTCATCGCCCCGGACGCTGTCGCCGACGGTTGGGACGCCGCCGCCCGGGTCGTCCCGCCGTTCCAGGTGGCCGCCGCGAGCCTCGCCGAATGCTGCCGGTGGGGGGCGCAGCAGCTCGGCCCCCTGCCCGGTGCCGAACGCCTGTCCGCGCTCGTCGAGCGGGCCGTCGTCGCGGCCGACACCAGCGGGATGCCGCTCTTCGCCGCGTGGCGGGCCATGCCCCTTCCGGATCTCTCTCCTGGTGCCCGCTGCGCCGCTGGGCTGCGGCTGCTCCGGGAACACTTCACCGGCGCCTACCTGCTCGCGGTACGGGCCGCCGGGATGACCCCGCTGGAGGCGGTGCTGGCCGGGCCGGAGGGTGAGGCCGGGGCGGTGGCCTGCGGGTGGCCGCCGCCGTACCCGCCGATCGGGCCGCTGGTGCGCCGCCGGCTCTGGGCGGAGGCGGTGACGAACCGGTTGGCCGCGCCGGCGTTCACCGCCCTCGGGCCGGCCGACGGCGCGGAGTTGGTGGAGTTGCTGCACCGCACCCGGGTCGAGCTCGGCTGAGCCCTCCGCCAGTCGGAAAATAGGCGGCGCCCCGCCGCCTCGGCTGCCAGGATGTCCTGCCGTGACCCTTCCCGCTGGTTGGACAACGCGCCGCCCCACCCTCGACGACGTGCCGGCGATCCTCGCGGTGGTGCACGCCGCCGACACCTTCGCCATCGGCCACCCCGACTTCGACGCCGAGGACGTCACGGCGTCACTGACCGCCAGCCACTTCGACCCGACCCGGGACTCCTGGTTGGCGATCGACCCGGACGACACAGTGGTCGGCTGGGCGACGGTGGACAACCCGAGCGGGGTGGGCCGGGAGTTCGTGGAGGTCTACGTCGAGCCGGTGCGGGCCGCCGCCGTCCGCGCGCCGTTGCTGGTTCGCCAACTGGACCGGGTCGCCGAACGCGCGGCCGAGCGGGGGTTGCCGTCGCTCACCGTCCGCTGCGCGGTCTTCGCTCCCGAACATGACTGGGAACAGACCCTGCGCGGGCTCGGTTTCGCCCGCGTCAAGCGGTACGTCCGAATGAGCCGACCATTGGACGACCTGCCCGACGAGCCGGCCGCACCTGCGGGCGTGACCGTGCGGCAGGTCCGCCCGGACCACGAGACCGACCTGGTGGAGTTCCACCGGATCTACGAGGCCGCCTTCGGTGACACCCCGGACCACGAACCGTTGTCGTACGAGCGGTGGCGGGCCCGCATCGGCGACCTGACCGCCTGGGACGAGTGGTTCGTCGCCGAGGTGGACGGGGTGCCGGTCGGCGCGTTGCAGTCCTCGGATCAGGCACTCGACCAGCAGTCGGGCTGGGTGAAGACCCTGTCGGTGCTGTCCGCGTACCGTCGCCGGGGTGTGGGTGCGGCGCTGCTGCGCCGCGCCTTCGCCCGCTACGCCGAGAAGGGGCGGAAGTCGGCCGGTCTGGGCGTCGACCTCACCAACCCGACCGCTCCGCTGTCGCTCTACCGGTCGGTGGGCCTGCGGGAGACCCACTGGACCGACATGTACGAACGGTCCGTCCCGGCGGCCCGTGTGTGATTGACGACCCCGGGCGGGCCCGACCGGCCCCGCGGTCGACGGCGGTAGCAGACTGGAGGCGTGCGATACGCGCTGCTACGCCGACGCGGTGCCGGTGGGGCGGGCCCGCAGCTCGGTGACGTAGTCGTCCGGGGCGCCCGCCTTCTCGGCGGCGTTCGCGATCTCCGACAGGTACCACGAGGTCGGCAGGCCACCCTCGTACCCGTTGAAGACGTAGATCCACGCGGTCACGTCGCCGTCGAGGGTGGAAACCCGGACGTGCAGCTTGCGGTACGTCCCGGCGGCGACGCCCTCCAGCTCGTCGAGCTGCTCGGCGTCGTACGGGTGGATGTCGTAGAGCGCCACGAAGACCCGGTCACCGGGAGACTCGACGAGGGTGCTCACCGCACCCTCCCAGCCGATCACGTCCGCCCCGGCGAAGGTCAGCCGCCAGCCTTCCAGCCAGCCGGTGCCCACCATCGGCGAATGCGGACAGTAGGCGCGCATCCGGGCGGGGTCGAGATTTGAGCCGTAGGCGGCGTGATGACGCACGGCGATGACGATAGCCCGGCCGACGGGTGGGGGAGAATACGACAGTGCGTGTCGAACGCGTTCGGGAGAAGAAAGTCACTGTGAGCATCGACGAAGGGCGAACGCGGTGAGCGCGAGGAGTGCAGCGCAGCGGAGCCCCGCAGTCGCGAGCGAAAGGATGGCGCTGTGAGCCAGATCGTGATCATCGGCGGGGGGCCGGCCGGGTACGAGGCGGCACTGGTCGCCGCCCAGCTGGATGCCGATGTCACCGTGGTGGAGGCCGACGGGGCCGGCGGCGCCTGTGTGCTCTCCGACTGCGTACCGTCGAAGACCTTCATCGCCAGCTCCGGGGTGGTCACCGGCTACCGGGACACCGAGGAGTTCGGGGTGCACTCGGACGGCCTGGAGGCGGTCACCGTCGACGCGCGGGCGGTGCACGAGCGGGTCAAGCGGCTGGCCCTGGCGCAGTCCGCTGACATTCACGCCAAGCTGCTGAAGGCGGGCGTCACCTTCGTGGCCGGCACCGCCCGGCTCGGCGAGGACTCCCTCGGGCACACCCACCGGGTCGTCGTCAGCCCCGCCGACGGCGGCGAGGAGTACTCGATCGACGCGTCCACCGTGCTGGTGGCCACTGGTTCGACCCCCCGTCAGCTGCCCACCGCCGTACCGGACGGTGAGCGCATCCTGACCTGGCGACAGGTGTATGACCTGCCGGAGCTGCCCGAGCACCTGATCGTCGTCGGATCCGGCGTGACCGGTGCGGAGTTCGCCAGCGCGTACCTGGCCATGGGGGTCGAGGTGACCCTGGTCTCCAGTCGCGACCGGGTGATGCCCCACGAAGACGCCGACGCCGCCTCCGCGATCGAGCGGGTGTTCCGCAACCGGGGCATGGAGATCCTCAACAACTCCCGGGCCGACGCGGTCCGGCGTACCGCCGACGGCGTCGAGGTGGAACTCTCCGACGGCCGTAAGGTGACCGGCTCGCACGCGCTGATCACCGTCGGGTCGATCCCGAACACCGCCAACCTGGGCCTGACCGAGTACGGGGTGCAGCTGGGCCGGGGCGGCTACGTGACAGTCGACAGGGCGTCCCGGACCAACGTGCCGGGCATCTACGCCGCCGGTGACTGCACCGGCGTGCTGCTGCTGGCCAGCGTCGCCGCCATGCAGGGCCGGATCGCCATGTGGCACGCGCTCGGCGAGGCGGTCCGCCCGCTGCGGCTGCGGACCGTCGCGGCGAACGTCTTCACCGATCCTGAGCTGGCCACGGTGGGTGTCTCGCAGGACGAGGTGGACGCGGGCAAGGTGCCGGCCCGACAGGTGATGCTGCCGTTGTCCGGCAACGCCCGGGCCAAGATGGACGACCTCTCCGACGGCTTCGTGAAGCTGTTCTGCCGCCCGGCCAGCGGTCAGGTGATCGGGGGTGTGGTGGTCGCTCCGAAGGCCAGCGAGCTGATCCTGCCCATCACCATGGCGGTGGAGAACAACCTCACCGTCAACGAGTTGGCCCAGACCATCACCATCTACCCGTCATTGTCCGGCTCGATCACCGAGGCGGCCCGCCAGCTCATGCTGCACGAGCTGGAGTAGCCGCCCCTTCTCGTCGTCGATCATGGAGTTGTGGTGGGCGGTTCACGCCGCGATGCCCCCTTGGTGAGGCGCCACAACTCCATGATCGACGGCCGCACGGGTCTGGGCCAGCGCGATGGTCGCCAGCACTGCCACCTCGGTGACGATGAGCAGTCGCTCGGCCAGGCCGATCAACAGACGGTCGCCGGGGTAGGCGGACCAGATCATCGCCGCCGCCAGGGTCAGGCTCAGCAGGACGAGGGTGCGGAGCGTTCGGGCGACCGGCGCCAGCTCGGATCGACGGGCGAGCAGCCAACCGGCCGCCGGCAGTGCCAGAAAGGCGACCACCGAGGCGTACCGGTGCACGTAGGCCGCCGTGGTCATGGCGGTGCCCGGTTCGTTCGTCGGCACCACCGCGGCCAGCAGCAGCCCGGTCACCCACGCGCCGAGCAGCAGTTCGGTTGCCGGGGCGGGCCGTGCCGGCGCGGCGCGGCGCAGTCCGTACAGCAACGCCACGGTGGCGAGCGCCAGCACCACCATGGCGACGTCGATCACGCCGCCCCGGTCGGACACGGCGAAGTCGCTGATGGTCAACGCCCAGGGGTTGAGGTCGTCGTTGACTTCGAGGTGACCGATGACGGTGAGCAGCGCCGCCAGGGCGATCCCGCCCAGGGCCAGCAGACCGGTACTCCGGGTTCCAGGCATGCCTCAGCCTGTCGCCGAGGGCACCCCAGCCGGATCCGGGACAGCCACCGAAATCTCTCCCCGGGACCACCCCTAGAGGCACCCGGACATGGGGCTGTCGCGCGTCCCGGAACCTCCCGGGATCGCGAGGACCGTCGCCAGGTCAGGCGACGTTCAGCTGGATGTTCCCGATGCGGGCGACGACGTCGAGATGACCGCCCAGTCCGGTGACGTAGGCACGGAGTGATTCCAGGCTGGTGTGCTCGCCGTTCTCAATCTGGCTGATTCTCGCCTGTGTCAGCCCCGCCGCCTCGGCCAGTTGAACCTGGGTCATACCGAGGTGTTTGCGGATCTCTGCCAGCTGTGCGCCACTGACCGATGCCAGCATCTGTTCACGGTGCTGAGCCCGTCGGGAGACCCGGTCGGGATCTTCCCAGGACGGATCGATCGCGCGGGCCTTCGCCTTGACGTCCCGCCAGTCCGCTTCACCGGTCATCTCTGTGTTCCCTCAGCCTGGAGAGGTGCTCCTGAAACCGGTCGTCCGCCAACGGGACCGCCGTCTTGTACCAAGTCTGCCACTGCCCTGATTTGTCGCCGGCGACCAGGAAAACAGCTTCTCGAACTGGATCAAACGCGAAGATCATACGAATCTCCGTGTCGCCAGCCGACCCGGGCCGCAGCTCCTTCATGTGATGGAAGCTGCTGCCCTTGAGGCGGTCAACCAGGGGACGCCCGAGCGCCGGCCCGTGTTCGGCGAGCAGATCGACGGCCTCGCTGATGAGGTCGGCGCTGGCGGGATCCGTCTTGCAGAGGTTGAGGAACCACTCCTCGACCTCGGGATGAAGTTTGACGTCCCACATGCTGTCAATATAAGTCCAGCTTATACCCGCAGGTCCAACGACACTCAGTCGATGGGGACGTCGACTGTGGCTGCGGCGCGGGCGTGGCGGGCGCTGACCAGGGTCATGGCCCAGCCGGCCGCGGCGAAGCCGGCCGCCGCGGCGGTGGCGATGATGGCCAGCCGCCACGCCGACTCGGTCAGCGCGGTGCCGCCGAGGTGCCCGACAAGGGCGCCGTAGGTGGCCCAACCCAGTGCGGCGACGGCCTCGTAGAGCACGAACAGTCGGTAGGGGTAGCGGCTGCGCCCGGCCGAGAAGCAGGCCGCCATCCGGCCGCCGGGCACGAACCGGCAGAGCAGGATGACCATCGGCCCGGGTTGTCGCAGCCCCTGGGTGACCCGGCTGGCCACCCGGCGGGCGCGGCTCAGCTCGGCGTGTCGGGGCGGGCGCCGGTCCGGCGCGCTGCGTCCGAGCAGGTAGCAGGCCAGGTCACCGGCGAACACGCCGAGCGCGCCGACGGCGATGGTGACCGGCAGGCTGAGCCCGCCGTAGACGGTGAGCGCACCACTGGTGATCATGACGATCTGGGTGGGAATCACCGGTACGAAGGCGTCCGCGATCAGCAGAGCGAGCAGCACCAGGTACGCCCACGTCGGCGACGCGACGTCAGTCAGAAGTTCGGGCACGCCTGCCACCTCGCCGGATGCGGCCGATTGGGTGTCTTGAGCCTGACGTCGTGTCCGGCGTCACCGTGGAGGGCCCCGGCCCGTCGTGACCGTCGACACCACTGGGCCACCCAGCTGCAACGAGACCGGTCGCTGCCGGGTGACGGGTTCGGCGGGCGGTCCACCCGTTCGAGGCGGGCGGCGGATCGGCGTTCGTCGGCGTACCGTTGTCGGCGCGGCCACGCCCGTCGGGTCCCCCGTTCCTGACGATTCGGCCGCCAGGGCCGCCGGCGGGTCCCGCGCCGGCGGCCCACCCCCGTAAATCCAGGTGCGTCCCCGGTCGTCGCGTGGGTACGGTCGCCCCATGCGCAGCGCGGTAGTGCAGACCACGACGCCGGGAATCCCCGGCGCGCCGCTCTGACGTAACCACCGTCGACCAGGCCCCGGGGCGATCCGCCCCCGAGGGCAGCGCGCCGAACGGAGCTCAGGTCGCCTCCGGGTCGTACCCGATCCAGGAGCCCGACATGATCGACCACCGCAGGCTCGGCCGCGAGCTGGACCTCTTCGTCTCCGATCCGCTGGCCGGCGCCGGCCTGCCCATCTGGCTGCCGGCGGGCGCCGCCGCCCGGCACGCCGTCGAGGAGTACGTCCGGGAGTTGGAGCACCGCTCCGGCCACCAGCACGTCTACTCGCCGCCGTTGGGTAAGCGGGAACTCTTCGAACTCTCCGGTCATCTCGGCTACTTCGCCGACGACATGTTCCCGCCGATGCGGCTGAGCGCCGACGACGAGTTCGTGCTCCGGCCGGCGCTCTGCCCGCACCATGCGCTGGTCTTCCGGGCGCGGGGCCGCTCCTACCGGGAGTTGCCGTTGCGGATCGCCGAGCTGGGCGGGATGTACCGCTCGGAGCGCTCCGGTGTGCTCGGCGGGCTGTCCCGGGTCCGCGCCATCTCGCTCAACGACGCGCACACCTTCTGTGCCCCCGAGCAGGTCGGCGCGGAGGTCGTCGAGATCCTCGGGCTGATCCGCGCCGCGCACGCCGCGCTCGGCGTCCGTCCGGCCGGGTTCCGGTTGTCGCTGCGCGGGCCGGGCGAGAAGTACGTCGGCGACGACGCGCAGTGGGCCCGCGCCGAGGCGCTGCTCCGGGAGGCGCTGGCCGGGGTGGAGTACGTGGAGGCGCCGGGGGAGGCCGCCTTCTACGGCCCGAAGATCGACATTCAGATCGTCGACGCGGCCGGCCGGGAGTCGACCATCTCCACCATCCAGGTGGACTTCGACAAACCGGAACGGTTCGACCTGTCGTACACCGATTCGGATGGCAGCCGGAGTCGACCGGTCATGCTGCACCGCAGTCTGGTCGGCAGCATGGAGCGGCTGTTCGCGTACCTCATCGAGGTGCACGAGGGGGCGTTCCCGGCCTGGTACGCGCCGGTGCAACTGGTGCTGCTGCCGGTCGACGACGGCCAGGCCGACGCGGCGGCCGACCTGGCCCGACGGGCGGCCGAGGTCGGCCTGCGGGTCGAGGTCGACGTCGCCGGCTCGCTGGGCGCCCGGGTCCGGGACGCGGCCCGCCGCCGCGTCCCGTACCTCGGGGTGTTGGGTGCCCGGGAGGCGGCCGACGGCCACCTCGCGCTGCGGTTGCGCGGCGGCCACGCCCTGGCCCCGATGCCCGCCGACGCCGCGCTCGCCCTGATCGGCGGGCAGGTCGCGGCCCGCGCCGCCGACCTGCTGCCGCAGGGCTGACCGACTGCCGGATCCGGGGCGGACCGCTGTGCGCATGGCGGTCCGCCCTACACCGACGCCGGTTGCGCGGCTGGTTCCTCGTCGACCACCGCACCGGTGAACTGCGAGCGGTAGAGCCGGTGGTATGCCCCCTGGGCGGCGAGCAACTGCTCGTGGGTGCCCTGCTCGACGATCCGACCGTTCTCCATCATCAGGATCAGGTCGGCGTCGCGGATGGTGGAGAGCCGGTGCGCGATGACGAAGCTGGTCCGGTCCGAGCGCAGCGCGGCCATCGCCCGTTGCAGCAGCACCTCGGTGCGGGTGTCCACCGAGCTGGTCGCCTCGTCCAGGATCAGCAGGGACGGCTCGGCGAGGAACGCCCGCGCGATGGTGATGAGCTGCTTCTCGCCGGCGCTGACGTTGCTGCCCTCCTCGTCGATGACCGTGTCGTAGCCGTCGGGCAGGCTGCGCACGAACCGGTCCACGAAGGTGGCCCGGGCCGCGGCGAGAATCTCCTCCTCGGTGGCGTCCGGCCGCCCGTAGGCGATGTTGTCCCGGATGGTGCCGCCGAAGAGCCAGGTGTCCTGGAGCACCATGCCGATCCGGCCGCGCAGGTCGTCGCGGCGCATCGTGGTGATGTCCACCCCGTCGAGCGTGATCCGGCCGGCGTCCAGCTCGTAGAAGCGCATCACCAGGTTGACCAGTGTGGTCTTGCCGGCACCGGTCGGGCCGACGATGGCCACCGTGTGCCCGGGCTCGGCGACCAGTGACAGGTCGTCGATCAACGGCTTGTCCGCCTCGTAGCGGAACGACACGTGCTCGAACTCCACCCGACCGTGCGGGTCGGCGACCCGGGCCGGTTCGACCGGGTCGGGGGTCTGCTCGTCCGCGTCGAGCACCGCGAAGACGCGCTCGGCCGAGGCCACCCCGGACTGGAGCAGGTTGGCCATCGAGGCGAGCTGGGTGAGCGGCTGGGTGAACTGGCGGGAGTACTGGATGAACGCCTGCACGTCGCCGAGGCTCATCGTGCCGGAGGCCACCCGCAGCCCACCGACCACGGCGATCGCCACGTAGCTCAGGTTTCCGATGAACATCATCGACGGCATGATGATCCCGGAGATGAACTGCGCCCCGAAGCTGGCCCGGAAGAGCTCCTCGTTCTTCGCGTGGAACGCGGCCTCGACCTCACGCTGCCGGCCGAAGACCTTCACCAGCTCGTGACCGGTGTACGCCTCCTCGATCTGGCCGTTCAACTCGCCGGTGTGCGTCCACTGGGCGATGAACTGCTTCTGCGAGCGCTTGGCGATGCGCTGGGTGACGAGCACCGACAACGGGACCGCGACCAGGGCCACCAGAGCCAGCACCGGCGAGATCCAGAACATCACGGCCAGCACCCCGATGACGGTCAGCAGCGAGGTGAGGAGCTGGCTGAGGGTCTGCTGGAGGCTGGTGGAGATGTTGTCGATGTCGTTGGTGACCCGGCTGAGCAACTCACCGCGCGGCTGCCGGTCGAAGTAGGGCAGCGGCAGCCGGTTGAGCTTCTCCTCCACCTCGGCGCGCAGTCGCAGCACCGTGCGCTGGACCACGCCGTTGAGCAGCCAGCCCTGCCACCAGGACAGCAGGCTCGCCGCCAGGTAGAGCCCGAGCGCCAGCAGCAGCACCCGACTCAGGGCGCTGAAGTCGATGCCCACCCCGGGCACCACGTCCATCCGGGCCAGCATGTCGGCGAAGCTGTCGTTGCCGCTGGCCCGGGCCGCCGCGACGGCCTGGTCGGCGGTGGTGCCGGCGGGCAGTTGCCGGCCGATCACCCCGGTGAAGATCAGGTCGGTGGCGTGGCCGAGGATCTTCGGCCCGGCCACGCTGAACCCGACGCTCACCACGGCCAACGTGATGATCGCGGCCAGGTGCAACCGCTGCGAGCGCAGCCGGCCGAGCAGCCGCCGGGCCGAGGGCCCGAAGTTCATCGACTTCTCGGCGGGCATCCCGGCGCCCATCCAACCCGGGCCGCCGCCCTGACGGCCGGGCGGCAGCCGCTTCGGCGTCCGCGCGTCCCCGCCGGGCTGCTGCGCGGCGTCGCCGCCGGGCTGTTGTGGCGCGTCGCCTCCCGGCGTCCGCGGGTCGCCGGCCGGCTTCTGACTGGGTACGGCCGCGGTGCGCGGCTCCTCACGCTCGCTCATGCCGCCACCTCCGTCGTCTGCTGCGAGGCCACGATCTCGGCGTACGTCGGGCAGGTCTCCAACAGCTCGGCATGTCGTCCCACTCCGACGACCCCTCCGTTCTCGAGAACGATGATCTGGTCGGCGTCGATGATCGTGGAGACCCGTTGGGCCACGATCACCACCGCGGACTGCGCGGTGACCGGCCGTAGCGCCGCTCGCAGCCGTGCGTCGGTGCCCAGGTCGAGCGCGGAGAACGAGTCGTCGAAGAGGTAGATCTCCGGTTGCCGGACCAGGGCCCGGGCGATGGCGAGACGCTGCCGCTGTCCACCGGAGACGGTGGTGCCGCCCTGGGCGATCGGGGCGTCCAGCCCGCCGGGCATCTGGGCCACGAAGTCCCGGGCCTGGGCGATCTCCAGCGCCGTCCACAGCTCCTCGTCGGTGGCGTCCGGGTTGCCGTAGCGCAGGTTGCTGGCGACCGTCCCGGTGAACAGGTACGGCCGCTGCGGCACCAGGCCGATGCGTCGCCACAGCTCGTCCGGTGCCAACTCCCGCACGTCCACCCCGTCGACCAGCACCGCGCCGGCGGTCACGTCGACCAGGCGGGGGATCAGCGACAGCAGTGTCGTCTTGCCCGCTCCGGTGCTGCCGATGATGGCCGTGGTGGTGCCCGGGGTCGCCCGGAAGGAGATGTCGCGCAGCACCGGCTCCGCCGCTCCCGGGTACTGGAAGCGCACCCCGCGCAGTTCCAGCTCGGCCCGGCCGGGCAGCTCGGTGACCGGTGCGGTGGCCGGAACCACGGAGGAGTCGGTGTCCAGCACCTCGACGATCCGTTCGGCGCAGACCGCCGCCCGCGGCACCATCATCAGCATGAAGGTGGCCATCATGACCGCCATCAGGATCTGCATCAGGTACTGCAGGAACGCGGTGAGCGCGCCGACCTGGATCGCACCGGCGTCCACCCGCTGCGCGCCGAACCAGAGCACCGCGACGCTGGAGACGTTCAGCACCAGCATGACCACCGGGAAGATCAACGCCAGTAGTCGACCGGTACGCAGCGCGGTGGCGGTCAGGTCGGCGTTGGCGACGGCGAAACGGTCCGTCTCGTACGGCTCGCGGACGAACGCGCGGACCACCCGGATGCCGGTGATCTGCTCCCGCAGCACCCGGTTGACGGTGTCGATGCGGGTCTGCATCAGCCGGAAGCCCGGCACCATCCGGCGGATGATCGCGCCGAGGGCGATGGCCAGCACCGGCACGCTGACCAGCATCAGCCAGGAGAGCCCGACGTCCTCACGCAGCGCCATGAACACCCCGCCGACGCTCATGATCGGTGCGGCGACCAGCATCGTGCAGCTCATCAGCACGAGCATCTGCACCTGCTGCACGTCGTTGGTGTTGCGGGTGATCAGTGACGGCGCCCCGAACCGGGCCACCTCGCGGGCGGAGAAGCGGTTGACGTGCCCGAACAGTTCGGCGCGTACGTCCCGGCCGAAGCCCATCGCGACCCGGGCGCCCAGGTAGACGGCGGCGATCGAACAGACGATCTGGATCAGGCTGACCAGCAGCATCCAGCCGCCGGTGCGCACGATGTAGTCGGTGTCGCCCCGGGCCACGCCCTGGTCGATGATGTCCGCGTTGAGGCTGGGCAGGTAGAGCGAGGCCATGGTGCCCACGAACTGGAGCAGCACCACCGCCAGCAGCGGTTTCTGATAGGTGCGCAGTTGGCCGCGTAGGAGTCGGATCAGCACGTCGGGTCCTCCGCTCCGGTGGGGCGTCCGGTCATCCGCGGGTCGTCTCCGCTGCCGATGACCTCAAGCAGAAACTCTCGGATCACCTGGGCTTTCGCCGGGTCGGCGTCGACCGAGGTGAGTGGCCGTCCGGAGTGCATGAGCGCGCCGAGCGCGGCCACTCGTTCCCGCCCGGCGGGGGTGATGGCGAGTCGGATGCTGCGCCGGTCGCTGTCGTCCCGCTGCCGCTCGACCAGACCGTCGCGCTCCAGCGTGTCGACGATGCCGGTCAGGGTCGCCGGGCGGACGAACCCCTTCTCGGCGACCTTGCGGTGGGGTAGCTCGCCGTGTCGGGCGAGCGTCATCAGGGTGATCATGCCGGCCTGGGTGAGGCCGTGCTCCTCGGCGAGGTAGCGGTTCCACCGCTGCCCGACGAGGTGCCCGGCCACCACCAGGAGCCGGCCGAGCGGCACGTCCTGGAGGGTGATGAGTTCCACGAGAGGTAGATTAGCCCCCTGATAGTCAGGCACCAAACGAAATTACCGTGGCGGCGGCCACGAACAGGATCTGCAGGGCGGTGCGCTGGGCCAGCGGGGTGACCGGGCGGCCGGCGAGGGTCAACTGGCGACGCGCGGCCGAGACGTTGGCCGGGAACATGGCGAGCATGAGCAGGCCGAGTCCGGCCGCCGCCACCCGGGCGGTCGCCGGCAGCAGCAGGCCGATCGCGCCGACCAGCTCCAGTACGCCGGTGACGGTGACCAGCAGGTCCGGCCGGGGTAGGCGGGGCGGGACCATGGCGATCAGTCCGGCCCGGCGCCGGCCGGCGAAGTGCGCGACGGCGGTCAGCGTGAACATCACGGCCAGTCCGACGCGCAGCGCGGGGATCCAGCCGTCCAGTGCGTCGATGCCGGCCAGGCCGGCGAGTCGGGCCAGGGCGGTGCCGGCGATCAGGGCGATCAGGGGTGCCATCGGAATCCTCCTCAAGGAAACTTGTCAGTGACAAGATTCGCCGACGACGTGGCATCTTGTCAATGACAAGATTAGGATTCGGTGGTGACCGACACCCGCTCGTACCATCACGGCGACCTGCGCCGCGCGCTGCTCGCCGCGGCGCTGGAGGCCATCGAGGAGGTCGGGCCGGTCGCGCTGAGCCTGCGCGACCTGGCCCGACGGGCCGGCGTCTCGCATGCCGCGCCCGCCCACCACTTCGGCGACAAGGCGGGCCTGCTCACCGCGCTCGCCACGCAGGGCTTCGACCTGTTGACCCAGACGTTGACCGAGGCGGATGGCGACCTGCTGGAGGCCGGTGTCGCCTACGTCGACTTCGCCGTCACGCGCCGCGCGTACTTCGAGGTGATGTTCCGGCCGGAGCTGCACCGTTCCGACGACGCCGAGCTGATCGCCGCCCAGGGCCGGGCCGGCGCCGCGCTCCACGCCGGGGTGGCGACGCTACCCACCGGCGGCGCGCCCGCCGACCCGGGCCGGGACGCCCTCGCCGCCTGGTCGATCGCCCACGGCTTCGCCACCCTCTGGCTGGCCGGCGCACTCCCCGACCGCCTCGGCGACAACCCCCGCGAAGCAGCCCGCACCGTCCTCCGCCGACTGACAACCTGACCCCGCCGCTCCTCCGTTGATCATGAAGTTGTTGCCACGACACGCCGGCGCGGGAGGCAACAACTTCATGATCAACCGGAGTGGGGCGGGAGTTACCAGCTGGTGGGGAGGGGCATTCCTTCGGTGAAGCCGGCAGCGCTCTGGACGCCGACGATCGCCCGCTCGTGGAACTGGGTGAGGTTCCGGGCGCCAGCGTAGGTGAAGGCGCTGCGTACCCCCGCGATGATCTCGTCGATCAGGTCCTCGACGCCGGGTCGGGCCGGGTCCAGGTGCATCCGGGCCGAGGAGATGCCCTCCTCGAAGACCGCCTTGCGGGCCCGGTCGTACGGGCTGTCGTCGGCGGTTCGGGCGCTGACCGCCCGGGCCGAGGCCATCCCGAAGCTCTCCTTGTACCGCCGGCCGTCCACGTCCGTGTACAGGTCACCGGGGGACTCGTAGGTGCCGGCGAACCAGGAACCGATCATCACGTTCGACGCCCCGGCGGCGAGCGCCAGCGCCACGTCCCGGGGGTGCCGCACCCCACCGTCGGCCCAGACGTGCCGACCCAGCTGGCGGGCGGCGGCCGCGCAGTCGAGCACGGCTGAGAACTGCGGCCGACCCACGCCGGTCATCATCCGGGTGGTGCACATCGCGCCGGGGCCGACGCCGACCTTGATGATGTCCGCCCCCGCCTCCACCAGGTCGCGTACGCCCTCGGCGGTGACCACGTTGCCGGCCGCCACCGGCACCCCCGGGTCCAGCTTGCGGACCGCCTGGAGTGCGGAGATCATCCGTGCCTGGTGGCCGTGCGCGGTGTCCACCACCAACGTGTCCACCCCCGCCTCCAGCAGCGCCGAGGCCTTGCCGGTCACGTCACCGTTGATTCCGACGGCGGCGGCGATCCGCAGCCGACCCCGGTCGTCCACGGCAGGCGTGTAGAGGGTGGCCCGCAACGCGCCCTGTCGGGTCAGCACCCCGACCAGCCGGCCCTCGGCGTCCACCACCGGGGCGAGTCGACGACGGCCCGCCGAGAGCAGATCGAAGCCGGTACGCGGATCCGAGTCCGCCGGGACGGTGTGCAGCTCGGTGGACATCACGTGCCGCAGCTGGGCGAATCGGTCCACGCCCGTGGTGTCCGCCTCGGTGACCACACCCATCGGCCGGCCGGCGTCGTCGACCACGATGACCGCACCGTGCGAGCGCTTGGGCAGCAGGTGGATGGCGTCGCCCACGGTGTCGGTCGGGCCGAGCGTGATCGGCGTGTCGTAGACGAGGTGGCGCTGTTTCACCCAGGCGACGACATTCGCCACCACCTCGATCGGGATGTCCTGCGGGATCACCGTGATGGCACCCCGGCGGGCGACCGTCTCCGCCATCCGCCGTCCGGCGACCGCCGTCATGTTCGACACCACCAACGGGATGGTGGTGCCGGTGCCGTCGCCGGTGGACAGGTCGACGTCGAGCCGGGAACCCAGGTCGGAGCGGGCCGGCGCCATGAAGACGTCGGTATAGGTCAGGTCGTGCGCGGGGACCGCGCCGTGAAGGAACCGCACCCGGCAATCATTCCCGCTCGCGGTCAGTTCCACCGCCGGTGGTCGTGGAAAACACTACCTCGACGTCCCGCTGTACTGGCAGCACTGGCGGCTGGAGTCGGATGTGCTGACCGCGCTGACCGCCGCCGTCCGCGCGGTCGCCACCGAAACCCTGCGTTGACCGCCCGTCGGGCGGGGGCTCAGGCGATGGTGCAGATGAGGGCTCCAGCGGTGATCACGGCACCGACCTCGGCACTGAGACCGCTGACCGTGCCCGCCTTGTGTGCGTGCAGCGGCTGCTCCATCTTCATCGCCTCCAACACCACGACCAGGTCACCCTCGGCCACGGTGTCGCCGTCCGCCACCGCGATCTTGACGATGGTGCCCTGCATCGGCGAGGTGAGCGTGTCGCCGCCGACCGGAGCGCCGGCCTTGGCGCCGCCGCCGCGCCGGGTCGGCTTGCGGGAGGCGGGTGCCGCGGTGGTCGTACTCCCGCCGAAGCCGGCGGGGAGGCTGACCTCGAGGCGCTTGCCGCCCACCTCGACCACGACGGTGTCGCGTTCGGCCGGCGCGTCGGCGGTGCCGGCGGCGGCGGTGAACGGCGGCACGGTGTTGTGGAACTCCGTCTCGATCCACCGGGTGTGCACTGTGAACGGCGCGGCGGTGAACGCCTCGTCCCGCACCACGAGCCGGTGGAACGGCAGCGCGGTGGCCATGCCGTCGAGGACCATCTCGTCCAGCGCGCGGCGGGCGCGCTCCAGCGCCTCGGTCCGCGTCTCACCCGTGATGATCACCTTGGCGAGCAGTGAGTCGAAGTTGCCGCCGATCACGTCGCCGGCCGAGATGCCGGTGTCGACCCGGACCCCCGGCCCGCTGGGCAGGCGCAGCGCGGTGACAGTGCCCGGGGCGGGCAGGAAGTTGCGGCCAGGGTCCTCGCCGTTGATCCGGAACTCGATCGCGTGCCCGCGCGGGGTCGGGTCCTCGGTGATCCGCAACTTCTCGCCGTCGGCGATCCGGAACTGCTCACGGACCAGGTCGATGCCGGCGGTCTCCTCGGTGACCGGGTGCTCGACCTGAAGGCGGGTGTTGACCTCCAGGAAGGAGATGGTGCCGTCGACGCCGACCAGGTATTCCACGGTGCCGGCACCGTGGTAGCCGGCTTCCCGGCAGATCGCCTTGGCGCTGTCGTGGATCTGGGCGCGCTGGGCGTCGGTGAGGAACGGCGCGGGCGCCTCCTCGACGAGCTTCTGGTGGCGTCGTTGCAACGAGCA
Source organism: Micromonospora sp. DH14 (assembly GCF_029809455.1). Classification (NCBI taxonomy): domain Bacteria; kingdom Bacillati; phylum Actinomycetota; class Actinomycetes; order Micromonosporales; family Micromonosporaceae; genus Micromonospora; species Micromonospora sp. DH14. The sequence goes on from NZ_JARVKT010000001.1 coordinate 737,476, forward strand.
GTCCCGGGTGCCCACCACGATCACGTTGCCGTGCTGATCGGCGAGGACCTGCGCCTCGACGTGCCGGGGCTGGTCGAGGTACCGCTCGACGAAGCACTCGCCCCGACCGAACGCGGCGACCGCCTCGCGGGTGGCCGACTCGAAGAGCTGCGGGATCTCCTCCATGGTGCGGGCCACCTTGAGGCCGCGACCACCGCCACCGAAGGCGGCCTTGATGGCGACCGGCAGGCCGTGGTCGACGGCGAACGCCATCACCTCGTCCGGGCTGCCCACCGGGTCCGGGGTGCCCGGGACCAGCGGCGCGCCGGCCCGTTGGGCGATGTGCCGGGCGGTGACCTTGTCACCCAGGTCGCGGATGGCCTGCGGGGTGGGGCCGATCCAGGTCAGCCCGGCGTCGATGACGGCCTGGGCGAAGTCGGCGTTCTCACTGAGGAAGCCATAACCCGGGTGTACGGCGTCGGCGCCGGCCCGAGCGGCGACGTCGAGCAGCTTGTCGATGCGCAGGTAGGTCTCGGTCGCGCTGTCCCCGCCGAGCGCGTACGCCTCGTCCGCGAGGGTGGCGTGCAGGGCGTCGCGGTCGGAGTCCGCGTAGACGGCGACGCTGCCCAGGCCGGCGTCGCGGCACGCGCGGATCACCCGGACGGCGATCTCGCCGCGGTTGGCGATGAGTACCTTGCGCACCTTCGTGGCTCCTCCCGGGCAGGTTACTGACGGGGAGTGTATCGGCCGCCCACGGCGGCCCTAACGATCGCTCAGTGTGGGATGCCGCACTGCGCCCGCCACGGTTTAGTCAAACTTGGCTATTACGCTTGTCGGGTGTCTTCGACTCGGATGATGATTCTCGGTCTGGTGCGGTGGATGCAGCCCGTGCACGGTTACGACGTGCGCCGCGAGCTGCTGAGCTGGAGCGCCGACAAGTGGGCGAACGTGCAACCCGGATCGATCTATCACGCTCTGCGCAAGCTCACCGAGGAGGGGCTGCTCCGCGCCGTCGCGACCGAGCAGGTCGGCGCCCGGCCGGCGCGCACCACGTACGAGGTGACCCCCAAGGGGGAGGACGAGTTCGAGACGTTGCTGCGCAACCTGTGGTGGAACATCAGCGAGCCCGCCGACCCGTTCGTGGCGGCCTTCTGCTTCCTGCCGGCCATGCCGCGCGCCGAAGCGGCCGCGGCCCTGCGTAACCGGGCCAACCTGCTGCGCGCCGGCATCGAGTCGATGCGCGCCTCACTCGAGTCGGACTGGGTGCGCAACCGCAAGCCGGCGCACGTGGGCTGGATGTTCGAGCTGTGGTCGGCGCGGGCCGAGGCGGAGATGAGCTGGTGCGAGCGGATCGCGGAACGGATCGATTCCGGAGTGTCGTACCTGCCTGCTGAGCTGGATGAAGCGCAGGGTTGGTCGGGGTGGAGGGACGGTCGGGAGTCCCCCGACACGGAAGCAGAATAATCAACGTTGACTAGAAAAGTTATATCGCGTTAGCCTGCTGGCGGCACTGCGGGGGAGTGCGCCGTCCGGCGTCGTCCCACTCGACGGCCGGCGCTACCGGCCCGAACGACCAGGAGCAGAAATGATCGAGACCAGGGGGCTGCGGAAGTCGTTCCGCTCCCGCGCGGGTCGAGAGACGAAGACGGTGGACGCCGTGCGGGGCGTCGACCTCGACGTCGCCAAGGGCGAGATCTTTGGCTTCCTCGGCCCGAACGGCGCCGGCAAGACCACCACGCTGCGGATGCTCGCCACGCTGATCGAGCCAGATGGCGGCGAGGCCACCATCGCGGGCGCCGACCTGCGCAAGGACCCGGCCGAGGTGCGCCGCCGCATCGGGTACGTCCCGCAGGGCGGCAGCACCTGGGACGAGTCCACCGCCCGTGAGGAACTGGTGCTGCACGCCCGGATGTACGGCATCAGCAAGGCCGACGCGCAGCGCCGCGCCGCCCGCGCTCTGGACGCCTTCCAGCTCACCGAGTATGCCGACCGCAAGTGCAAGACCTACTCCGGCGGCCAGCGACGCCGGGTCGAGATCGCCCTCGGCATCATCCACGAGCCGAAGATCGTCTTCCTGGACGAGCCGACCACCGGCCTCGACCCGCAGAGCCGCGCCCACATGTGGGACGAGATCCGGCGGCTCCGCAGCGACGGCATGACCGTCTTCATCACCACGCACTACCTGGACGAGGCCGACGCGCTCTGCGACCGGATCGCGATCATGGACAACGGCGAGGTGGTGGCCGAGGGCACCCCGGCCGAGCTCAAGCGGGAGATCTCCGGAGACGTGGTGCTGGTCGGTCTCGACCTGGCCGCCACCCCGCAGGCCGCCCAGGCACTCGACGGCGAACCGTACGTCAACAAGCTGGAGACCGCCGACGAGGGCGGCCTGCGCCTCTACGTCGACGAGGGCGCCACCGCCATTCCGCAGGTGCTGCGCCGACTCGACCACGCCGGGCTGGAGCTGCGCTCGATCGAGCTGCACCGACCCAGCCTGGACGACGTCTTCCTCACCAAGACCGGCCGCTCGCTGCGCGAGTCCTGACCCCGGAGACGACTCTCATGAAATTCGCCCGTGACACCTGGCTGATCTTCCAGCGCCAGACCCTGCTCCTGCTGCGCAACCCGGTCTGGGTCTTCGTCGGCGTCTTCCAGCCGGTCATGTACCTGCTGCTCTTCGCCCCGCTACTGAAGCCCGCACTGAACGCCCCCACCCAGGCCGCCGCCTACAAGATCTTCGTGCCGGGCCTGCTGGTGCTGCTGGCCATCTTCGGCGGCCTGTTCCAGGGCTTCGGCCTGATCGCCGAGCTGCGAGCCGGCGTCATCGAACGCTCCCGGGTCACCCCGATCAGCCGGCTCGCCCTGCTGCTCGGCCGCTCACTGCGCGACGTGGTCTCGCTCATGGTGCAGGCGGTCATCATCACCCTGCTGGCGCTCCTGTTCGACCTGCGGGTGTTCATCGGTGACCTGCTGCTGGCGTACCTGATGCTCGCCCTGATCGCCCTCATGACCTCGGCCGTCTCCTACGGTGTCGCCCTCAAGGTCAAGAGCGAGGACGCGCTGGCCCCACTGATGAACACCGTGGCGCAGCCGGTGCTGCTGCTCTCCGGCATCCTGCTGCCGCTGACCTTCGCGCCCGGCTGGTTGCAGGGCATCGCCAACTGGAACCCGTTCTCCTGGGCGGTCGACGGCACCCGGGCACTGTTCGCCGGTGAACTGGGCAGCGACAAGGTCTGGCAGGGCCTCAGCATCACCGCGGTGCTCGCCGCGCTGGGCGTCTACTGGGCCGCCCGCCAGTTCGCCCGCAGCGTCCGCTGACACTCGTCGTTCCCGGAAATCGGGGTGTCCCTCGACAAGGGACACCCCGATTTCCGTGGCCGGCGGCTGGTGCCCGGCGTTGCCCGGCGCACGCTGGTTGCCGGCTTTTTAGTGGTTCTCGGCGGGCGGCGCGGCCGACGTTCGGCATTGCCGGGGCATGCTGGTTGCCGGCCTTTGGTAGCTGCCGGCGGGGTCGGCGGTCAGCGGACCCGGGCGAGGGTCAGGCCGTCCGCGATCGGCAGCATCACCGGGTCCACCCGTACGTCGGCGAGGACCTCGTCGTTGAACGCGGCAATGGCCCGGTCACCTTCGTCCTGCGGGGCGATGACCCGCCCACCACGCAGCACGTTGTCGACGGCGATCACCCCACCCGGGCGCATCCGGGGCACCAGCTCCGCCCAGTAGATCGGGTAACCGGTCTTGTCCGCGTCGATGAACGCGAAGTCCAGGTGCCGCTCGTGCGGCAACGCCCGCAGCCCGTCCGCGGCCGGGCCGATCCGCAGGTCGATCAGATCCTGCACGCCGGCCCGCGCCCAGTAGCGCCGGGCGATGCCGGTGAACTCCTCGGAGATGTCGAAACAGGTCAGTCGCCCGCCCTCGGGCAACCCACGGGCGATCGCCAGCGACGACAACCCGGTGAACGTGCCGACCTCGACGGCCTGCCGTACGTCGAGCAACCGGGTGAGGAACGTGAGGAACGCGGCCTGCTCCGGCGCCACCTGCATCGAGGCGTGCTCCGGCAGCACCGACCGGGTCTCCTCGGCCAGGTCGCGGATGATCTCGTCGGGCGGGGAGCCGTGTGCGACCAGATAGGCGTGCAGCTCGTGCGTGAGCGGGATCGACTTGGTGGTCATGACCGGACGTTACCGAGCGGCTCGACGGATTGGTCGCCCGCCACGACAGGTTGGCCGCCGGGTTCGACGGATTGGCCGCCCGCCACGACGGATTGGCCGCCCGGCTCGACCTTGGTCCACAGGTCGGTGATCCGCAGATCCAACTCGGCGAGGAGCCGGCGCAGCAGCGGCATCGACAACCCGACCACAGTCCCCGGGTCACCCTCGATCCGCTCCACGAACGGCCCACCCAACCCGTCGATCGTGAACGCGCCGGCCACCGCCAACGGCTCACCCGTGGCCACGTACGCGGCGATCTCGTCGTCGCTGATGTCGGCGAAATGGACCGTGGTCGACGCGACCGCCTCCGCCCGCCGCCCCTCATCAAGATCAATCAGGCAGTGCCCGCTGTGCAGCACGCCACTTCGCCCGCGCATCCGCCGCCACCGCCGGGTCGCGTCGGCCGCATCGTCAGGCTTCCCGAGGATCTCCCCGTCGAAGGCCAGCACCGAGTCGCAGCCGATCACCAACGTCCGCTGATCAGCGGTCGGCTTCAGCCGGCTCACCACCGCCTGCGCCTTCAGCCGCGCCAACTCCAGACACAGATCCTCGGCCCGCTCGGTCACCACGAGGGACTCGTCCACCCCGCTGACCAGCACCTCCGGCTCAACACCGGCAGCCTGGAGCAACTTACGACGGGCAGGGCTCGCTGAAGCGAGCACGAGGCGGAGCGGCAAAGTCTCAGACACGAGCCCGACGTTACCGCCCAACCCCCACCAGGCCCGACACCCCGCCCAGCGCCCCGCGCCGGCGCCTTGTCGCCCTGCGGCGTGGCGGCCGTCGTGGCCCCGGCGGTTCGACCGCCGGCACCCTTGATCCACTCGCCTTTCAGGAAAACGCGCTATCCCATCACCCCAGACACCGCGGTTTCCTGAAAGCCGAGTGGATCACCGCCTCGTTGACCAATCACCGACTGATTCTGGGCGGCGGATCATCACCACGACGGCGACGTCGCGCCATCACGACCCATCCCACCCCGACGGCCACGATCACCCCAAGAGTGGCCAGGCCGCGCACGGTCGAACCATCATCCTGACCACCCGGCTGAGCGGCAGCCGTCGTGGTCGGGCCAGCACCGGCCGGAGCGCTCACCGATTCAAACCCCAGCGGCGGTACGTCTGCCGTCAGCGCCGCCACAAGATCGATCACTCCATAGCCGTACTCGTCGTCGCGCCCAGGAGGGCCCTTGTCGACGGCGGTAGCCGTGAGCCGGTGCGCCACCTCTCGCGCCGGCAGGTAGGGGTACTTCGACCTGACCAGTGCAGCCGCGCCCGCCACGATCGCCGTCGCACTGGAAGTGCCCGTCCCCTTCGAGTACTTTCCGCCGTAGCTGGTGCTGTAGATATCGACCGCAGGGGCGACCACATCGATCTTCGGCCCGGTGACCGAGATGGCAGCATGTCGGCCCGCGCGATCGACACCCCCAACCGCGATAACACCCTCTTCACTGGCCGGGTACCGAACATTGGTGTCGGGGGGTGAATTGCCTGCAGCGGCCACCACTACGATATTGGCATTCTGCGCTGCTTTTATCGCTTGCTGAAGCCGTATGCTGGCACCGGCGACCGCTGAAATGCTGATAACGTCGGCGCCTCTGGCGATGGCGAACTCAATTCCAAATGCGAGTGCATCAGGGTCGCCTACGTCATTAGAGGGAGTGTCCATTATTGGAAGGATCTTTGCTTTCGGTGCAATTCCGAGAGCGCCTCGGCTGTGTGTCCTTCCATGGGCAGCGACCAGGCCGGCCATTGAAGTCCCGTGACTATCTCGATCCTGGCGGCCATCGCCACTTCCCCCAGGAATAACGTCGGTTCCTGACAGTAGATTCTCGTGGAGGTCAGGATGAGGGTCAACGCCGGTGTCCGGCACCGCGACAATCACTCCGGATCCTTGGCTAAATCGATGCGCTTGCTCAATTTGAAGGTATGGCAGATGCCACTGATCGCCTCGTATTAGGTCGGCATCTTGAGGTGGAACGAACAAGCTGGCAGAAAGCAGGGTTCCGGCTATAGCGAGTCTTGTTGCGCCTACCAAGAGCGACCCAATCACCTGTTAAAGCCAATTGCTGGACCCGGATCGATTGGATTATCCCTGTCTGGAGGTCGAACTACCGGAGGGACGCCTTGGTCAGTCTCCCAAGGATTATCCGGGTCCCAATGCCGCGATCTCTCGTCACTTCCTGCTTCCGGCCCCGAGCGGCTGCCAGTGCCAGAAAACCCGGGTGCACCGCCAATCGGAAAGCCACTCGTGATTCCGTTGAGACTCCGTCCTCCGCCTGGCCGACTTCCAGCTGAACCGGTGGGCGCTGTCCCAGCACCACCGCCTCCAATTACCCCGCCGATCGGGTTGACTCTTCTGGGAGTGCCAGAGTTGTTGACTGGATTGCCTAAAGATGATCCCGGGACACCGCCGATTAATCCTCCACTGAAAGGGGATGGGCGGGCTGGCTGGACGGAATGTGCGCCGCCTGTATCCGTGGCCCCGCTTATTGGCTTTGAGAGGTTCCCGGGCTGGCTCGCTTTAATGGGAGGCGGCGTAGGTGAGCCAATGGGAGCGGGTAGCGGCTTTGGTGGCATGTCGGGGCTGATGGCGGTTGGTGAGGCATTACTTCCCGGTGCTTGGATAACTGGCGCGGTAGCCCCAGTGGGCGGCGAGGGGACTCCGGCAGTAGCTCCCCCGAGAACTGGACCCATCCCCGAAGTCGCAGGGGTGCTCGGGATCATCCGCTGAGTACTGGCGCTGCGGATGGGAGTGGTGGCGCTAGCGGGCAGTGGTACCGGGACTATCGGCGGAATAGCAGGTGTCACATAACCGCCATACGCGTCGGGATCGTCTGGCTGCCGAACGCTTCTGGGTGCTGCTGGTGGTTTTTGGAGGGTTGCTTGGGCTTGTTGGAGTTCGCCGCTCAAGCTGAACATCATCGACCGGGCCCGCACGTTCAGCTGTTCCAGTTCCCCATCGGCAACAGTCGGCTGAGTGGCCCGGTTGCCCATCACCGCCTTCGGGTCGGCGACCATCGCCTCGTACGCCTGTTTCTGCTGGTACTTGGTCGCGTACTCCTCATGGATCTTGCGGAGCGCGGCGCGGGTGGTGCCGATGGCCTGGGTTGCGGCGGAGAGGGCGGTGTAGTTCGCGGCGGCGGCGTCGTGGGTGCGTTGCACCTTGTCGATGAGTTCGTCGAGTTCGGCGAGGTACGTGCGGGAGGCGGCGCTGGTTTCGGGGGGCCATGCTGCGGCGAGGCCGCGCCGGTACTGCTGGAGGCGACCGAGGTGGGTTTGCGCGAGGTCGCAGACCTTGCGCCAGCCGGCGACCTGTTTCCAGTGGTTGGCGGTGTCGTGGTCTTGCAGGCAGGCCCACATGCTGTTGACGTCCATGAGTTGCCAGTCGGTGAGGCCGGTGGTCCGGCCGCTGCCCCGTTCGATCACGGCAGCACCACCGGCGGCTGGGCGTCGGGGCTGGTCGGGTCGGTCAGCACCGACGTGGGGCCGCCGGGCAGCATGTTCAAAGGGTTGGCGAGGGCTCGTTGCACGTCCACGACTCTGGCGGCGGTGAAGGCGTCGCTGTCGGCGTAGTGGGTGGCGACCTGGTCGGCGGCGGCGGCGAGGTGGCCGGTGGCGCCTCGGACGGCGTACACCATGTCGGCGGTGGCCTGCTGCGTCTCGTGGTGCGCGTGCAGGAAGGTGACCAGCTCGATGAAGGCGTCGCACGGGTTGGGCAGCTTCGCGGACATGTCTTCGGCGATGTACGACAGGTGCGGCGCGTAGTTGCTCTCGACGTCGGCGGCGAGCCGGTCGGCGAACTCTCTGAGCTGGCTGATGTCGGCTTCGATGCCGCCGTAACCGCGTAGCCAGGGTGCTGGCCGGTCCTCTTCGGGGATCATGGATCCTCCCTACCCGTAGCGGCACCGTTTCCCTGAGTGAGGTTAACGGCTCAACGCCACCCTGACAGCCCCCGTACGGCGGGTCTGGGGTCAGCGGGGCTGGCCGGTGGCGCGCCAGCCGCGGGAGCTGCCCGGTCGGCCGCTGCGCGCCCAGGCGGACGGGGCCGTCGGCGTGGGGACGGCGGCCGGGCGGGACCGGATGATGATCGCCCCCACCAGAGCGGCCAACTCCTCGGCGGTGGGCACGCCGCGGACGACCCGGAACAGCGGCTCTTCGGCAGACATGCCGTCAGGGTACGCCGCGCGAAGTTACCCGAAGCGCACAGTGGCGTGCCGGCGGTGTGAGCGTCAGCGGGTCCGGGTACCGTCTCACCGATGTCGAACGCGCTTCCCCAACTCGTCGCTGACCGATACCGGCTTCTGTCGCCGCTCGGCCAGGGCGGCATGGGCCGGGTGTGGAAGGCGCGCGACGAGGTGCTGCACCGGGACGTCGCCATCAAGGAGTTGGTGCCGCCGCCCGGTCTCACCGATGACGAGCGCCGCGAGATGCGCGAGCGCTCGCTGCGGGAGGCGCGGGCCATCGCCCGGCTCAACCACGCCAATGTCGTCCGCATCTTCGACGTGCTGCGCACCGACGGCGATCCGTGGATCGTCATGGAGTACGTGGCGTCGAAGTCGTTGCAGGACACGCTCGCCGAGGACGGCCCGGTTTCGGTGGCCCGCACGGTGGAGATCGGCCTGGGTGTGCTGGGCGCGCTCAGCGCCGCGCACAAGGCGGGCGTCATGCACCGTGACGTGAAGCCCGGCAACGTGCTGCTCGGCGAGGACGGCCGGGTGGTGCTGACCGATTTCGGTCTGGCCACGATCCCCGGCGACCCCAACGTGACCCGCACCGGCATGGTGCTCGGCTCGCCCGCGTACATCTCGCCGGAGCGGGCCCGGGACGGCACCGCCGGTCCGGAGGCCGACCTGTGGTCGTTGGGCGCGACGCTCTACGCGGCGGTCGAGGGCAAGTCGCCGTACGCCCGACCGTCGGCGATCGGCACCCTGGCCGCGTTGGCCACCGAGCCGATTCCGCCGCCGAAGAACGCCGGTCCGCTGAAGGCCGTCCTGAACGGGCTGCTGCGCAAGGACCCGAACGAGCGGATCACCGCCGAGGTGGCGGAGCGGCTGCTGCGCCGCGCCGGGGGCAAGCGGTCGCGCGGGATCTCACTGCTCGATGGCGTACGCCGGCCGGGGCCGAACGGTCCGCGCGAGCCGCGCCCGCCGCACGTGCCGGCGCCGCGACCTGCCGAGAGCGTCGACCAGCCGGTGTCGCCGCCGCCGGCCGCCGCCGCGAGCGCCTCGGCCGCCGCCACCAGTGCCGCTGATGCCACGCCGACGGCAGTGGTTTCTTCCGGTGCGGTAGCCGACCCGACCGCCGTGGTGTCCGCCGAGCCGACGGCCGTCCCGGCCGAGCCGACCGCCACTATCGACCGCCCGTCCGAGGCTGCCGCGTCCGGAGCCGCCGGGTCCGATACCGCCGCGTCCGGGGCCGAGCCGACCGCGACGGTCGCGGCCGCGCCCGACACGAGCGGCGACGGTACGACGAACGTCGACGACGAGCCGACGGTGGTCGACGGGCCGCCGGTGGCACCGGAGCAGCGCAAGCCGACCACGCCGACGTCGCTGATGCCGCCGGTGGGTCCGGCCGGCCGCGCGGCGGTGCCGCCCTCGGACGGCACGAAGCCGAACAACACCCGACGTAACGTGCTGATCGGGGCGCTGGTCGCGCTGCTGCTGATCGGCCTCGCGGTGGTCGTCCCGATGCTGACCAGCGGCGACGGCGACAAGACCCCGCAGGCCGACCCGACCGGTGCTGCCGCCACCTCGGCGCCCGCCCCGACCTCCGCTGCCGCGCCACCGCCGCCCACCACCGGTGCGCCGACGCCGTCGGCCTCAGCCACCCCCTCGGTCGACCCGAACGCGCTGCCGGCGGGCTGGAAGCTGCACAAGGATCCGGCCGGCTTCTCCCTGCCGCTGCCCGATGGTTGGGTGCGTAGCCAGGTCAACGGCAACACGGTCGTCTTCAACCAGTCCAATGGGCCGGGATTGCTGCTCGTGCAGTGGACCAACAGCCCGAAGAAGGACGCGGTCGCCGACTGGCGGGAGCAGGAGCCGAATCGCGCTAGCCGCGTCAAGAACTACCAGTACCTCAGCATCAAGAGCTGCGACTTCTGGAAGACATGCGGTGACTGGGAGTGGTTGGAGACCCGGGACGGGCAGCGGATCCACGTCCGCAACCGGGGGTTCGTGACGGCCAAGAACCGGGGCTACGCCCTGCGGTGGGAGATCGCGGAGAAGGACTGGCAGGCCAACCTGCCGAACTTCGACCGGATCGCCAAGGGTTTCGTGCCCGACCGTAAGGACTGAAACTCATTCGCATGACCTTCCGTCGTCGTGGGTAATTGACCTTCGACGACGGAAGGAGGCACGACATGGGTTACCGACGGAGGGACACTCGGCCCCGGCTGGCACTGTGGATGCTCGTGGCGCTCGGCGACGCGATTCTGCTGCTGGTCAGCGCGGGGGTTTCGGTGCTCGTCGCACTGCTCGGCGTCGTGATCGTTGCCGGCCTTGGCGTTGCTGCCTGGCGGATGACCCGCCGGGGCGCGCTGGCTCGTGAGGATGCCGTGGTGCCGGCCCTGACCCGACGGCGGGCCTGACCCGCACGCGGTGGCGTGGCGGCAGCCGGACCGATTGTCGACCGTGCTGTTGACCGTCGATCCCGCTGCCGCCAACGGCCCGGTCAGGTGTTGTTGGCCAACGCGATCAGGCGGCTCCGGTCGCCGTTCCAGTAGTTGCGGTCCACGTTGCCGCTGATCCCGGAGACCGCGCCGGTGCTGGTGTACTGCCAGAAGCTCCACACGGACGCGCCGGCCGGCAGGGCACCCGGGGTGCTCGACCAGCGGGCCAGCCAGAGCGGGTGGTTCGCCCACGGGCCGGTCCAGCTGCCGGTGCACTGGTTCCACCAGCTCGTGGTGGTGTAGATGACCGCGTACCGGCTGGTGCGGGAACGGTAGGTGTTCAGGAAGTCCTGGATCCAGTTGCGCATGCCGGTCGTGCTGAGGCCGTAGCAGTAGCCGCCGCTGTACGGGTTGCCCTCGATGTCGAGCGCGGCGGGCAGGGTGCGGCTGTCAGCGGACCAGGCGCCGCCGTTGGAGGCCAGGTAAGCAGCCTGGGTCGAGCCGGCGGAGATGTTCGGGCGGGCGAAGTGGTACGCCCCGCGGATCACCCCGGCGTTGTACGCGTTGACGTAGTTGGCGTTGAAGTTCGGGTCCTTGTAGCTGGTGCCCTCGGTCGCCTTGATGAAGGCGAACTGGATGCCCGCGTTGCGGACGCTGGTCCAGTTGATGCTGCCCTGGTAGCGGGACACGTCGATGCCGGGTGTGGTGGCTGCGGCCGCCGGTCCGGCGGTCGCTACCAGGGCCGCCGCCGCGGTGGCGAGGACGGTGAGGCCGGCCGCGAGTGCGCGGCGCAGCGTTGATGAGGTACGGGCCATGAGTGCCTCCAAGGACGTCGCTCTATCGACGTCCATCTTTGGAGGTAAGTGCCCTAGATCGCAAGGGCGGCTGAAAAAAGCTTCATCGATGGTTCATGAAGGTCCGCCGCCCGGGGTCCAACGGTTCAGCGCAGGGTGGCTGGGTCGAGCTGCCAGCGGAACGGCTCGACGACTGTCAGCGTCTCGCCGGGCTTGGCAACCTGGTCCTCGACGTAGTGCTCGCCGTCGAGCCGGAACAGCCGCAACGAGTGACCGTCCCCGTCCTGCTCGACCAGCAGGTACCACGGGATTCGCGCGATGGCGTAGAGCTGCATCTTGACCAGTCTGTCGGCGGCGGCGTTGCCGGGCGAGACGATCTCGCAGACGAGCAGCACCTCGGCAGCCTCCACCGCCGTGCCCTCGTCGTCGGTGTCCGCGACGACCACGTCGGGGATGGCGATCCGGTCCACCCCGAGCCGAACGTTGACCGCCTCGAAGACGAGCAGGGGTTGTGGTCGCACAGCTCGACGCAGGCTGTAGACGAGTTCCCACGACACCAACTGGTGCCGCTTGCTCGGGGCAGGGCTCACGATCAGGCTCCCGTCGAGCAGCTCGATCCGGTCCGGGGTTTCACCCAGGGCGAAGTAGTCGGCCTCGGTCCAGAGCCCGACGTGGTGTCCCAGGGGTTCCGCACTCATCAGCGCTCACCTCCCGCTTCACTCGCCACCCGATCAGTCTCACAGGATACGAGCCGGTGCCTCGGGAGCGACACGGAACGCCGCCGGTAGGCTCGCGCCCCATGATGTCGATCGACGGGCTGGGCGAGAAGTGGGACATGTTGTTCGGCGCGCAGCCGGACCCGCCCGCGCTGCTGGTGCTGATCACCGGGGCGGTGGCGCTGGTGGTGGTCTCCACCCGGCTGCCGTGGCGGATCGCCCGTAACGCCATCACCATCGCGCACGAGGGTGGGCACGCCCTCGTCGCCCTGCTCACCGGCCGCAAGCTGCGCGGCATCCGGCTGCACTCGGACACGTCGGGTCTGACGCTCTCCGCCGGTCGTCCCACCGGGCCGGGCATGATCCTCACCCTGCTCGCCGGATATGTCGCACCGCCGTTGGTCGGGCTGGCCGGCGCCTGGCTGCTCGGCGGCAACCGGATCACCCTGCTGCTCTGGGTGGCGGTGGCGCTGCTGCTGGCCATGCTCGTCATGATCCGCAACGCCTTCGGCGTGGTGTCGTTGCTGGTCACCGGCGCGCTGGTGTTCGCCGTCTCGTGGTACGCGACGCCGCAGGTCCAGGCCGCCTTCGCGTACACCGGGGTGTGGTTCCTGCTGCTCGGTGGGGTGCGGCCGGTGGTCGAGCTGCAACGGCTGCGTTCCCGGGGCCGGATGCCCGCCTCCGACGCCGACCAGCTCGCCGGGCTCACCCCGTTTCCGGCGTTCTTCTGGGTGAGCGTCTTCGCAGTGGTCAACCTGGCGGCGCTGATCGCCGGCGCGCTCCTGCTCGCCGGCCCGTTCCTCACCGATGCCGGCCTGACCAGCTGACGGAAGGCACGACGGCGCACCGGGCGGGTGGCGCGCGGGCGGGCAGAATGAGGCCCATGCGATACGTGATCATCGGGGCGGGCGCGGTCGGCGGCACCATCGGCGTACGGCTGGCCCAGGCTAACCGGGACGTGACAGTGGTGGCCCGCGGCGCCCACCTGGACGCGATCCGGACGCGGGGTCTGACCCTGCGGCAGCCCGACGGTGAGGTCACCGCCCGGCTCGCGGCGGTGGACCGGCCCGGTGACCAGCCGCTGCCAGCGGACACCGTGCTGATCCTCACCGTGAAGTCGCAGCACACCGCCGGCGCCCTGGCCGCCTGGGTGGACGCGCCGGTGGTCGGCGGCGGCACGGCCGGCGAACGTCTGCCGCTGGTGACCGCGCAGAACGGGGTGGCCAACGAACGGGCCGCGCTGCGGCTCTTCGCCGACGTGCACCCGGTCTGTGTCTGGCTGCCGGCCACCCACCTGGACCCGGGCGTGGTGGTCGCCAACGGGTACCCGCACCCCGGGATGCTCCACATCGGCCGGTACCCCGCAGGTGCCGACGACACCGACCGGGCGATCGCCGCCGACCTGACCGCCGCCGGCTTCGTCGCCCCGGTCCGCGCCGACGTGCTGCGCTGGAAGTACGGCAAGCTGCTCAGCAACCTCGGTAACGGCCTCCAGGCGCTGCTCGGCCGGGACATCCCGGACGCGCTGGCCGAGCGGGTACGTGCCGAGGGCGTGGCAGCGCTCGCCGCCGCCGGCATCGCGCACACCTCGCCGGAGGAGGAGAAGACCGAACGGGGCGACCTGGTCGGGCAGCGCCCCGTCGCCGGTGAGGACCGTTCCGGCGGCTCCACCTGGCAGAGCCTGGCCCGGGGCACCGGCTCGACCGAGGTCGACCACCTCAACGGGGAGATCGCGCTGCTCGGCCGGCTGCACGGCGTACCGACACCGGCCAACGTGGCGGTGCAGCGGGCCGTACGCCGGGCGGCCCGGGAGCGGATCGCGGCCGGCGCGTTCCCGCTCGCCGAGTTGGAGAAGATGGTCGCCTGACCGGGGCAACCGACCACCCCGCCCGGTGCGTGTTCCCAGCGACCGACACGGGGAGGTAGCTGGTGCCGGACGTCGACGGGTTCGACGAGTTCTACCGGGGGAGTCGACAACGACTCCTCGGGTTCGTCTACGCCCTCACCGGCGATCGGGGCGAGGCGCAGGACGCCGTGCAGGAGGCGTACGTCCGGGCGTGGCAGCGTTGGTCGACGGTCAGCGCGTACGACGACCCGGAGGCGTGGGTTCGGGTGGTGGCCAGTCGGATCGCGGTCAGCCGCTGGCGCAGTCTGCGGAGTAGGGCCCGTGCCTACCTGCGACACGGGGCCATCGAGAGCGTTCCCGGGCCGGGCACCGACACCGTCGCGGTGGTCGCCGCCCTGCGCCGGCTGCCCGAGGAGCAACGTGTCGCCATCGCCCTCTACTACCTGGTGGGTATGCCTGTCGCCGAGGTCGCCCGGGAGACCGCGGCCCCGGTGGGCACGGTGAAGGCCCGACTCTCCCGGGGGCGCGCTGCGCTCGCCGGTCTGCTCGCCGTCTCTGACCTGGAGGAGGCCACCGATGCGTGACGACCCGACCTTGGTCGAACAGATTCAGCGCGACCTGCAGGACGTGCGCTGGCTCGGCCCGGAGGAGATCCGTGCCCGGGCCCGTCGCCGCAGCCAGCGCAGGATCGTGGCGGCCACCGTCGTGCTGGCCCTCGCCGGGGTGTCCGCCGCCGCGGTCGCCGCGCCGAGGACATCTCCGCCGTCCACACCGGCCGCCTCGGCCGCGCCCGACGCCACGCCGACCCAGCACGAGATCACCACCGACGCCCTGCTCCAGCCGGCCGACCTGACGCGCCCGATCGAGGTGCAGCTCAGCCAGGCGGGCGTGGGGGAGCCGGTCCGGGTCGACGCGATGCTCGATCAGTGCCGGGCGAACCTGGGGCTGCCGGAGGGGTGGCGGTTCTCCCGCCTGTCCCGCTCACAGACCCTGATTCGGGCGCGTCCCGCCGGAACCGAGCCCGGCAACGCCGACGTCCTCGTGATGCAGGACGTCTACCGGATGGCAACACAGGACGAGGCGACGTTGGCCCTCGTGACCCTCCAGGGTCTGGTGGACCCGTGCGACGAGTGGCGCAGCCGCGGGCCGTACGAGCGGAAGGGGCAGACCGGTACGGCGGAGGCGGTGCACCGGTGGCAGGTCCGGCCGCTGGACTCTGGGGGGCAAGGCGGCGTCCTGCTGACACACACGGTTTCCCAGGCCCGGGACGTGAACACCGGCGCGACGCTCAACGACGAGACGCGCCCGACCAACACTGCGGTGGTGCAGGTCGGCGATCTCGTCTCGGTGCTCAGCCTCGGTCGCGACGGCACCGAGGGGGAACTCCAACAGTTCGCCGTCGCGGCCGTGGCGCGCCTGTGCCCGAATGCCAACGTCCCACCCCCGAACTGCTGAGGGCGCGGATCGAGGGAACCGGACCCCGCGTTACAGCGGGATGTTGCCGTGCTTCTTCGGCGGCAGGGTCTCCCGCTTGGTGCGCAGGACGCGCAGCGCCCGCACGATCTGGGTGCGCGTCTCGTGCGGCGGGATCACCGCGTCGACGTACCCGCGCTCGGCGGCCACGTACGGGTTGGCCAGGGTGTCCTCGTACTCGGCGATCTTCTCGGCCCGGACCGCCGCCGGGTCCTCGGCACCGGCCAGCTCGGAGCGGTAGAGGATGTTCACCGCGCCCTGCGCACCCATCACCGCGATCTGCGCGGTCGGCCAGGCGAAGTTCAGGTCCGCGCCGAGGTGCTTGGAGCCCATCACGTCGTACGCCCCGCCGTACGCCTTGCGGGTGATCACGGTGACCTTGGGGACGGTGGCCTCGGCGTACGCGTAGATGAGCTTGGCGCCCCGGCGGATGATGCCGTCCCACTCCTGGCCGGTGCCGGGCAGGAAGCCGGGTACGTCCACGAAGGTCAGCACCGGGATGTTGAACGCGTCGCAGGTGCGCACGAACCGGGCTGCCTTCTCCGAGGCGGCGATGTCCAGGGTGCCGGCGAAGTGCATGGGCTGGTTGGCGACCACACCGACCGGCCGCCCCTCGACCCGGCCGTAGCCGACCACGATGTTCTGCGCGTAGAGGGGCTGGACCTCAAGGAATTCCCCGTCGTCGAGGACGTGCTCGATGACGGTGTGGATGTCGTACGGCTGGTTGGCGGAGTCCGGGATGAGGGTGTCCAACTCCCGGTCCTCGTCGCTGACCTCAAGCGACGCGGGGGCCTCGACGACGACCGGCTCGTCGAGGTTGTTCGACGGCAGGTACGACAGCAGCGCCTTGACGTAGTCGACAGCGTCCTCCTCGTCGGTGGCGAGGTAGTGCGCGTTGCCGCTGCGGGAGTTGTGCGTGCGCGCGCCGCCCAACTCCTCCATGCCGACGTCCTCGCCGGTCACCGTCTTGATCACGTCGGGGCCGGTGATGAACATGTGCGAGGTCTGGTCGACCATCACGGTGAAGTCGGTGACCGCGGGGGAGTAGACCGCGCCGCCGGCGCAGGGGCCCATCACCAGCGAGATCTGCGGGATGACGCCGGAGGCCCGGACGTTGCGGAAGAAGATCTCACCGTAGAGGCCGAGCGAGACGACGCCCTCCTGGATGCGCGCGCCACCGGAGTCGTTGATGCCGACCACCGGGCAGCCGATCTTCATGGCCAGGTCCATCACCTTGACGATCTTCTCGCCGAAGACCTCGCCGAGCGAACCACCGAAGACCGTGAAGTCCTGGGCGAAGACGCACACCTGCCGGCCGTCCACCGTGCCGTAGCCGGTGACCACACCGTCGCCGTAGGGCCGGTTCTTCTCCAGCCCGAAGGCCGTGGACCGGTGCCGGGCCAGTTCGTCGAGTTCGACGAAGGAACCCTCGTCGAGCAGCATCTCGATCCGCTCGCGGGCGGTCTTCTTGCCGCGCGCGTGCTGCTTCTCCACGGCGCGGGCCGACCCGGCGTGCACCGCCTCGTCGACCCGGCGCTCCAGGTCCGCCAGCTTGCCCGCGGTGCTGTGCATGTTGGTCCCGGTCTCGGTAGTCACCCACGGAATATAACGATGGTTCAGGTGGGTGCCGCTGTGCAGTACGCCTCAGTGTCGATCAGGGCACCGCCGTAGGCTGGCGGAATGCCGGGTTCCCCGTACACCGATCTGGACCGGCCGCCGCTGTCGGCGGCCCGGCTGCGCCGCGCGTTGGTCGCGCCGAACGGGCCGTGGGCCCGGCTGGAGCTGCGCGCCGAGACCGGCTCCACCAACGCCGACGTGGCCGAGGCGGCCCGGACCGACGAGCCCGAGGGCCTGGTCGTGGTCGCCGAACGGCAGACCGCGGGTCGTGGTCGCCGTGGTCGGGTCTGGCAGTCGCCGGCCCGGGCCGGCATCGCGACGAGCGTGCTGCTGCGGCCCGGCGAGGCCGTGCCGGACCGCGGTTGGCTGCCGGCCGCACCCACGGGGTACGGGTGGCTGCCGTTGCTGGCCGGCGTGGCGCTGGTCGAGGCGGTGGCCCGGCTGGCCGAGCTGGAGGCCACCCTGAAGTGGCCGAACGACCTGTTGATCGACGACGCGAAGTGCGCGGGCGTGCTGGCCGAGGCGGTGCCCGGACGTACGCCGGAGCAACCGCCGGCCATCGTGCTGGGCATCGGGCTCAACGTGACGCTGCGCGCCGACGAGTTGCCGGTGAATCCGACCGGGCTGCCGGCCACCTCGCTCCAGCTGGCCGGCGCGGTGGCCACCGATCGGGATCCGCTGCTGCGGGCGCTGCTGCGGGCGGTCGCCGACTGGTACGACCGTTGGCGTTCGGCGGGCGGCGACGCGGTTGCCAGCGGCCTGCGCGACGCCTACCTGGCGGCCTGCGCGACGGTCGGCCGTGAGGTACGCGTCCTGCTCCCCAATGGCGACTCCCTGACCGGCACCGCCACCGGAGTGGACCCGGACGGCCAGCTCATCGTCACCGCCCCCACCGAAACCCGAGCCCTAGCAGCCGGCGACGTCCTACACCTCCGCTGACCCGCCCCACCCCAACCGCGCGATCTTGCACTTCCTGTCGCGGCACAAGGGGTGAAGCCACGTAACGGCGACCGGAAGTGCAAGATCGCGGAAGCTCGGGTGGGGGCCGCGTGGCGGATGTTGTGGTGGGGCTTGGGGGGTTTACCGTCTGCGCGTCTAGAAAATCGCGTTGGAGGTTCCCGTGGCGTTTCCTGAGGACGTGCTCACCGAGGACGAGCATGTCGTGCTGCACCTGCACCCGCACTGGAAGGCGTTGATCCGGCCGATCGCGGTGCTGGTGCTGGCCATCGCCGCGGTGGTGGTCGGCGTGGTCCTGTTGCCCGAGGGCAGCGGGGGTTCGATCGCGCTGGCCGTGATCGGGGCGATCGCCCTGGTCGCGGTGCTCTGGCTCGCGCTGTGGCCGTTCCTGGTCTGGCGCACCACCCACTACCTGTTCACGAACGAGCGGGTCCTGCTCCAGCAGGGTGTCTTCTCCCGGGACCGGCGGGACCTCCCGCTCGCCCGGGTCAACGACCACTCGATGAACCAGCGTTTCGTCGAGCGTCTGCTCGGCTGCGGAACGCTCACCATCGAGTCGGCCGGTGAGCGCGGCCAGTCGGTGCTCTCCGACGTGCCGGACGTCGGAAAGGTGCAGACCACCCTGTACGAGTTGGTCGAGGCACAGCACGACAAGCACTCGCTGGGCGATGGCGAGATGCGCGACATGCTCGCCGACATGCAGGACGGCAAGTCGCTGCGCGACACCACCACCTGACCGGTGCGGTTGACACCCGCCCCCTGCCACGGTGTCGGGGGCGGGTCAATCGTGTCGTTGCGCCTCGGCGGAGCCGCTGATCTCCGCCGGGTCGCCCTCGGACGGCGCGGCGGCGGACGGGTCCGCCGCGCTCGGGCCGTCGGCGTGCCGATCAGCTCCTGGCAGGTCAGCTCCGGGCCGGTCAGCGTCGCCCGGGGCGGCTTCGACAGCTTCGGCTTCGGCGGGGTCGGCCTCGACCGGCCGGACGGCGAACCAACCACGGAAGCGGGTCCGCAGCACCTCCTGCTCGGGCCGGTCGTCCGGGCCGAGGCGCAGCATGGTGCCGGTGAGGCTGACGGTGCCGAGCCCGGGACGGGCGGTCGACGGTCGGGCACCCATCACGTCGACCCGTACGGCGAGCCGGTCGCCGGCCCGCACGGGGGCGAGCCACCGCAGCTCCTCCAGGCCGGGGGACGCGTCCGCGGCGGCCCGGGACAGCAGGTGGTCGACGTACGCGCGCATGAACAGGCTGACCGTGTAGAAACCGCTGGCGATCACACCGCCGTGCCGGCTCGCTGCGGCCAGGTCCGGGTCGACGTGGTACCACTGCGGGTCGAAGCGGCGGGCGAAGGCGACCATCTCGTCGGCGTCCACGGTGACCACGCCGAGGTCGACGGTCAGCCCCGGGACGAGGTCCTCGAAGAACAGCTCGGCTGGTTGCCCCGTGCCGGAGCGGGCGTCGGGTGAGGTCACCGGCGGGGCGCGCGACGGGTGCCGACGTGCAGTTCCGCGGCGAGTTCCGCGTCCAGGTCGGCGGCGGGGCTGACGCTCAGGTGCGGGGGCCGGCCCTGGGTGGGTGTGCCGGGCGGGTAGTCGGCGCGTTGTGCGGGCTCCGACTCCTCCAGCTCGGACACGGATTCCGCCAGCTCGGCGACCGGGTCCATCTCCGCCATGGTGTCCCACTCGTCGCGCGGGATGCTGTGCCAGGTGGACTGGGGCTTAACAGCCTCGTCCGCTGCTGGTGCGACCGGTTGGAAGACGAAGGTCCGGTAGGACCAGAACCGGAACAGCGTGGCCAGCATGACACCGACGGTCTTGGCCACGTTCAGCGCCAGCAGGCCGTGTACGCCGAGACCGTACTTGGCGGCTGCCACGGCACCCAGCTCAATGAGCAGGCCGGCACCGTTGAAAAGGAAGAAGAGCAGATATTCCCGACGAAGCGCCGATTTCGGGCGATCGCGGTACGTCCAGTGCCGATTCATGAGGTACGACGTGATGGTCGCGACGATGGTCGCGATCACGGTCGCCTTCAACTGACCATTGACGAAAACAGTCAGTGCGAGGGCATTGAACACCGCGTAATTGATGACGGTGTTGATGCCGCCGACGATGCCGAACTTGAGCGCCTCGTGGATGAACTTCTGCCAGCGCTCAGGCAGCAGACGGACAAGACGCATGCGAAACACCTTAGGGCAGTCGGTACGGCCGGTGATCACCGGCCGAACGAGGTGGGCGGCAGGTCACGCCCCGTGGTCACGGTCGGGATTCACCTGCGGAACGGTCGGGGTTCCCGCTTCGACGAAGACGAACCGCCGGTAGGACCAGAATCGGAACAGCGTGGCGAGCCCCGTGCCGACGATGTAGCTGGCGAGGTTGTCGGCGAGACGGGTCTGGAACACTGCCGGCCAGATGGCCCCCAGCCCGTAGCGGCTCAGCGCCAGGCAGGCGACGGTGATGCCGAGGCCGACCGCATTGAAGAAGAAGAAGAGCGCGTACTCGCGGGCCGCGTTGTTGCGCTGACGGTGCCGCCACGTCCAGAACCGGTTGCCCACGAAGGCGACGGTGGCCGCGATCACTGTGGAGATCGTCTTCGCGGTCAGCTCCTCGACGCCGTGCCTGCTCGTCAGGTAGTTGAAGAGCGCGAAGTCGATGAGGAAGGCGAAACCACCCACGGTGGCGAACTTGCTCAGCTCGCGGAGGAGATGACCGAAGCGGTCGAGCAGTGTGCCGACGAGACCCCGTCGGGTCTGCGGGGAACCCGGTTGTTCCCCGGTCATCGTGGCGGCCACGCAGGGGAGCCTACCGGCTGCCGGCCAGTCAGAGGGGTAGCAACGGCGAGCAGGCGCGGTGTCCCGGAGGGGCCCAGCGTCTGCGTACGTGACCACTGCACAGAGCGTAGCCAATTGGGAGGACTGAGCCGCTGCGGAACGGGAATCCTCGCACCGGTCGGCGGGGCAGGTCCACGGCCCGACCGCAACAAGCCGCCGCCAGGGTGCACAACAAGATTTGCGTGAAACTGCGCGGGAAAGCGGGTATCAGCTCGTGATGCCGCAGCGAGGCCGTAGCTTGTGCAGTTCTTCACAACCTGTCCCACTGACTCGGAAGGCTGCCCGGTTTACGCTGAGGCCAATCCCAGGTTTCCACGAAGGCGACGCTTCGCGCCGCCGAGTCTCGTGCATCCCATAGATCGGTCAGCGTCGACCACAAGGAGATGTGTCATGGTTGCTCCGGCTGTTGTGCGGGGAATCGATCAGGCCCCGACGTCCCACCCGAAACTGCTCGCCTGGGTCCGTGAGGTCGCAGAACTGACCACCCCCGACCGTGTCGTCTGGGTGGACGGGTCCGACGAGGAGTGGCGCCGCCTCACCGATGAGCTGGTCGAGGCCGGCACTCTGATCCGGCTCAACCCCGAGAAGAAGCCCAACTCGTTCTACGCGCGCACCGACCCGACGGACGTGGCCCGGGTCGAGGAGCGCACCTACATCTGTTCCGTCGACGAGGCGGATGCCGGCCCCACCAACAACTGGATGGCGCCGGCCGAGATGAAGCGGACGATGACGGAGTTGTACCGGGGCTCCATGCGCGGTCGCACCATGTACGTCATCCCGTTCGTCATGGGCCCGGTGGAGGCCGAGTCCCCGATGTTCGGTGTGGAGATCACCGACAGCCCGTACGTGGTCGCCTCCATGCGGATCATGACTCGGATGGGCGCCCGGGTCCTTGAGGCCATGGGCGACGACGCGGACTTCGTGCACGCGCTGCACTCCATCGGCGCCCCGCTCGCCCCCGGCCAGGAGGATGTCGCCTGGCCGTGCAACGACACCAAGTACATCTCGCACTTCCCGGAGACCCGGGAGATCTGGTCGTACGGCTCGGGTTACGGCGGCAACTCGCTGCTGGGCAAGAAGTGCTACTCGTTGCGGATCGCCAGCGTGATGGGCCGGGACGAGGGCTGGCTCGCCGAGCACATGCTGATCCTGAAGATCACCTCGCCGGAGGGCCGGGTCTACCACATCGCCGGCGCGTTCCCGTCGGCCTGCGGCAAGACCAACCTCGCCATGGTGGAGCCGACGATCCCCGGCTGGAAGGTCGAGACCATCGGCGACGACATCGCCTGGATGCGGTTCGGCCCGGACGGCCGCCTCTACGCGGTCAACCCCGAGTACGGCCTCTTCGGTGTCGCGCCCGGCACCGACTGGAAGACCAACGCCAACGCCATGCGCACCCTGGACCGGGGCAACTCGATCTTCACCAACGTCGGCCTCACCGACGACGGTGACATCTGGTGGGAGGGCATGGGTGAGCCGCCGGCGCACCTGATCGACTGGAAGGGCAACGACTGGACGCCGGAGAGCGACAGCCTCTCGTCCCACGCGAACAGCCGGTTCTGCACCCCGATCACGCAGTGCCCGATCCTCGCCGACGAGTACTTCGACCCGAACGGCGTTCCGATCGACGCGATCCTCTTCGGTGGACGCCGTAAGGACACCGTCCCGCTGGTGACCGAGGCCCGCGACTGGGTGCACGGCGTCTACATGGGTGCCACGCTCTCCTCGGAGACGACCGCCGCCGCGTCCGGCGCGGTCGGCGTGGTCCGCCGGGACCCGATGGCGATGCTGCCGTTCATCGGCTACCACGCCGGTGACTACTTCCGGCACTGGATCGAGATGGGCAAGGGCACCGACGGCGACGAGGCGAAGCTGCCGAAGATCTACTACGTCAACTGGTTCCGCAAGGACCCGGACGGTTCGTTCCTCTGGCCCGGCTTCGGCGAGAACTCCCGGGTGCTCAAGTGGATCGTGGAGCGGATCGAGGGCACCGCCGACGCGGTCGAGACGCCGGTCGGCATGGTTCCCGCGCCGGACGCCCTGGACGTCGAGGGCCTGGACATGACCCCGGAGGATGTCCGGATCGCGCTGAAGGTCGACCCGGACGAGTGGCGCAACGAGCTTCCGATGATCACCGAGTGGTTCGAGAAGTTCGGTGACAAGCTGCCCGGCGTGCTCTGGGCCGAGCTGGACGCTCTGCGCGCGCGCCTGGACGCCGAACAGCCGCAGCGGTAGGTGTGAACGAGGCCCTTCGCGGGCAACATCGGATTTCATGAGGACGGCCGCCGAGACCCAGGTCCGGCGGCCGTCCGCCGTCCGGGTGCTCATCATCCTGCTGGCCACGACGGCGGCGGCCACCGTCGTGGTCGAGCTGCTCAATTGGTGGTACGCCCCGGAGCAGGGTTTCGGGTTGGCCGTCCGGACCGGCTGGGCCCTGCTGCGCTCGTTCGGTTTCCTGCTGCTGATCGGGCACGTGCAACGGGGTCGTACGGTGGCCCGCCCGTTCGGGCTGATCCTCGCGGTCACCACGATCTTCGCTGTCGGCCGGCTCATCGTGCCCCGGCAGGGGGTGCCGCCGTTGCCCGGCCTGCTCGGTTTCGCGATCCTCACGGCGCTCTGTGTCGCGGTGGTCTGGCTGCTCTACCGCTCGTCGGCGTTGGCCGGGCACCTGGTGCGGCACCGTCCGCGTCTCGTCATCGACCGGGACGGCATCTCCTGGCGGGAGACCCCGCCCCGCCGACCGCAGGCCAGCGCCTGGTTGTTGACCAGTCGGGTGGCGGCCTTCACCTACAGCCCGTTGATGCTGGTGCCGGCGCTGGTGGCCGGGGGCTCCATCCTGGACGGTCGGCTGACCGCGGTGCCGGCCGTGCTGTTCTGGTTCGGCGCTGGCATCACGGCCAGCTACGCCGTGCTGTTCTGCACCGCGTTCCTGATGCGGGGCAAGGACTGGGCCCGTGGCCTGCTGATCGTCGTCACGGTGGCCGTACTCGCAGTGGATCTGCCGCTGTGCTGGTGGCTGCTCGGGGTCGACGGCCTGGTCCGCGACGGCGGCCCCCTGGTCGCGGCGGCACTGTTGACCCTGTACGGCCTGCGCCGCGCCGCCCGCGCCCCCGATGCCGCCCAACCCCAACCCCAACCCCAACCCTGACCGCGGCCAGCCCCGCATCCATCCCGCTGGCTGGCTGGCGGCCGGTGAGCGCAGGCCCGGTCACGGCCCAGGCCCGGTCACGGCCCATTCCCCCCTTTGCTCTGCACCTCTATAAGCGACAGTGGCGGACGGTAACCGTCGCGTCCGCGGGTGCAGAGCAAAGGAGGGCGGTGAGACCTGTCGGTCCAGTGCGGGAACGATCTTCTCGGGCGGGCAGGGGGCAGGATGGCGGGTGGCGTCGGTCACAGCGATCGGCGTCGGGGCGGCTGCGGAGATCGTCGGTGTGGCTGGCCGGAGGGCCGACCAGGTCGCCTGGCGGGAGCGGCCGCGCCGCGTCGGACTGGAGGGAGGCGCGCGGTGGACGACGAGTTCGACGTGGTGGTGGTGGGGGCGGGGCCGGCCGGCGCGGCAGCGGCGCTGACCGCGCGCCGGGCCGGTGCCAGCGTGCTGCTGCTGGACCGGGCCGACTTCCCCCGGGACAAGGCGTGTGGTGACGGGATCGCCGCGCACTCGGTGGACGTGCTCACCGAGCTGGGGGTGACCGAGGCGGTGGCGGGTTACGCGCCGTTGCCGGCGCTCCGCATGATCTCGCCGGGGGGCGGTGCGGTGGCCCGGGCGCTGCCCCGACCCGCGTACACAGTGCCCCGGGAGGTTTTCGACGCGCGGCTGGTGGCGGCCGCGGTGGCCGCCGGCGCGCAGCTGCGCCGGCACACCGTGCGCCAGGTCGAGCCACGAGCCGACCGGGTGGTGCTCGACGGGCAGGTGTCCGGGCGGGTGGTGATCGGCGCGGACGGCGCCGGCTCGGTGGTGCGTCGGGCGCTCGGCCATCCGCAGAACCCCGACCGGCACCTCGCGCTGGCCATCCGGGGGTACGCCCCGGCGCTGCCCGGCCCGTCCGAGCAGCTCATCGTGACCTCGAAGGCGCGTTGGCCGGCGTACGCATGGTCCTTTCCGATCGGTGACGGACGGGCGAACGTCGGATACGGGGAGGTCCTGCGCGGTGAGCCGCTGAGCCGGGCGTACCTGCTGGACCGGCTGGCCGCGCTGCTACCCGGCACCGACCTGGCGACGGTGACCGCGTTGCGGGCCCATCACCTGCCGCTCTCCACGCACCGGCCTTCGCCGGGGCGGGGGCGCACGCTGCTGGCCGGGGACGCCCTGTCGCTGATCAACCCGTTCACCGGGGAGGGGATCTTCTACGCGTTGCTCTCCGGCGCGCTGGCCGGGTCGGCGGCGGCCCGGTCGCCCGAGGACGCCGCCGGCCACTACGCCAACGGGTTGCGTCGCCGTCTCGGCACCCACCTGCGGCACAGTTCGGTCGCTGCCTGGTTGGCCCGGCGACGCCGGGTGGTGGACGCGGCGGTCCGGGCGGCCCGTCGGGACGACCGGGTCTTCTACGACGTGGTCGAGTTGGGGCTGGGTGACGGACGCCTCACCGCTCGTACGCTCGCGATGATCGGCATCGGTCTGGGCGGCGGGGATGGGGCTCCGAGGCGGTGAACTGGCGCAAGGGTCGCTACGCTGCTAGGTGATGACGCTGCGGAACCTTATCTACTCCGTGTACGAGCGCCGGCTCACGGCGAAGCTCGCCGGTAAGCCCGTGCCCCGCCATGTCGGGGTGATGTGCGACGGCAACCGCCGCTGGGCGCGGGAGATGGGCTTCGTCGACCCGAACGACGGGCACCGGGTCGGCGCCGCGAAGATCAAGCATGTCCTCGCCTGGTGCGACCAGGCTGGCGTCGGGCACGTGACCCTCTACCTGCTGGCCACCGACAACCTGCGTCGCCCGGCGAGCGAGCTGGATCCACTGGTGAAGATCATTGAGGATCTGGTGGTGGAGCTGGCCGAGGAGGGCAACCCCTGGCGGCTGCGCATGGTCGGTGCGCTCGACCTGCTGCCGGCGCAGACCGCGGCGGCGCTCAAGGGCGCCGAGGAACGCACCCTCGACCGCAGCGGAGGGGCGGAGGTGAACATCGCGGTGGGCTACGGCGGTCGGCGGGAGATCACCGACGCGGTCCGCTCCCTGCTGCTGGAACACGCAGCGGCCGGCGGCACCCTTGAGGAGCTGGCCGAGGTGCTGGACGTCGAGCACATCAGCGAGCACCTCTACACGCGCGGCCAGCCCGACCCTGACCTGGTCATCCGCACCAGCGGTGAGCAGCGGCTCTCCGACTTCATGCTGTGGCAGTCCGCGCACTCGGAGTTCTACTTCTGCGAGCTCAACTGGCCGGATTTCCGGCACATCGACTTCCTGCGGGCCCTGCGCTCGTACGCCACCAGGCAACGCCGCTACGGCACCTGACCGGGCGGCGACGCCGTCGGTCGCCGCTCGGTCAAGGCAGGCCGGCACAGGGCAGGCCGGTCAGGGCAGGTGGGTCAGCGCCCGGGTGAGGAAGTCGCCCAGGGCGGCCGGCGACTCGATCGTCAGGTCGGCGGCGTTGGCCACCTCATGTCCGGTCTCCGAGTTGGCCACCGCCACGCACACGCCGAGGAAGTCCGGATCGGCGGCGGCGCGAGCGCGCAGCGCGGCGAAGGCCTTGATGTCGGAGACGTCGTCGCCGAAGTACCAGGCGCCGGTGGCGCCCTTGATCGCCTCGCCGATGACCATTCCCTTGTCCCGGTCGACCGGCGGCTTGAGCTCCAGCACCATCCGCCCGGCCTGCGAACGCAACCCCAGGCGGTCGGCCTGCGCCTGCCCCCACTGCTGCACGGTCGGGCCGAGTTGCGGGGCGGTACGCCAGTGCAGCGCGACCGAGAGCCGCTTGTACTCCACCAGCGTGCCGGGAGGCAGCTCCGCCCGGGCCAGGTCGGCCAGCTCGGCCATTGTCGGAACCCAGGGCAGCGCGGCCGGTTCGGTGACGGTCTCCCCGCCGGAGTGGCTGTGCTCCAGCCCGTAGAGACCGTAGAGGTCCACGCCGGCGAGCCCGCCGAGCTGGTCCCGAAGGAACTCGACGGGTCGGGCGGAGACGATCGCGACCCGCTGCACGACCGGGGCGAGCGCCTCGATCGCGGCCAACGCGTTCGGAGCCGGGCGTACCGCGGTCGGATCGTCGTCGACGGGCGCGAGCGTTCCGTCGAAGTCGAAGAAGAGCACGGTCCCGGCCGCCCGGCTGGCGGTTGCCCGCCAGGCCTGGTCGGCGTCCAACGGGGTTTTCGGCTGCTGATTGCCCAGATTCAACGGCGGCACGCGCGTCAGCGTACCCCGGCGATCCAGGCTCATTCCTGGCCGAGCGGACCCGTTGCGCGGTAGGCGATCAGCGTTCGGCAGCTCCTCGTCCGCGCCGGCCGAACGGCACCACCGCTGCCTCCTGGCCGTGGCTCAACAGGTAACCCTCCACGAACCCGGTGTTCCGATCGCCGGTGTGGTGTTCGATCTCGTTGAGCCGGGCCACCAGGAACTCGGTGAGCGCGCTGATCCGGTTGTTCAGGCGCTCGTGCAGCTCGGCGACGACGGCCAGGACGACCGCGGTGCCGGCGGTGATGAGCGCAAAGAGGTTGACGAGCAGCGGAAGCTGCCCGCCGTCGACCACGAGGGTCACTGTGTTGCCGGTCACCCACAGTGTCACCGACACCGTTGCGACCACGACTGCCAACCACTTCAGGGTCATGGACAGACCCCTCCTTCTGTCCCGCAGGGCTGGGTTCGGCCTTGTCCCGTCCCCCCGCCGATGACGAGCCCAAGCAGTACGAATAGGGACGCTAGCGTGCCCGTTCCAACCCCGGAGGTAAACGAATGAACCTGACCAGGCGTTCTTTCGCTATCTGAGGAACTAGCCTGCCCGATTACCCCTTTTTCGGACATCGACCGGCAACGTTGGGCGGTATGCGAGGTATCTGATGGTTTCGCGGATGTGGAACTTCTCCGCGTCCGACACCTGCGGATCGACCAGTCGGCGCAGCAGCGCCTCGACGTCGGGGTCCATCGGAGGGGCGGCCTGGCCGGTGCGGGGGCCGGTCGCGGTGCGGTCCCAGCCGAGGGCGGCGAAGGCGGCGGCCGGGTTCAGGCCCAACCCCTCGCAGAAGGCGACCACCCGTTCGGCCTCCGGGTCGCTGGCCCAGTCGCCCCGGACCCAGCGGTTGATGGTCTGCCGGGAGACGCCGGTGCGCCGGGACACCTCGGTGCCGCTCCAGGCTCGGGTCGCCCGTGCCTCGTCCAGGGCCCGTCGGACGAAGGTGGCGAAGGCGATCTTCCGCGCATTGGCCGTCTCGGTCACTCCGTGACGGTACGGCCAGCCGACGGAGGGTGGGTACGCCGGCTCGCCACTGTCACGCAGACGTGACGAGGAGTTCGGATTTCCGGTAAACGAGTCAGTGCCACTGTTGAGGGGTGTCACGCGGGCAGAATAGATGAACGTAGTGGCAAACGTAACCGGACGAAAAGCTGATACTGTCACGTCCATGGGACAATCTACGGTGTGTCACGTGCATGAGACGACTGGTGCTCACATGCGTCACGCCCCCGGTGCCAGGGGGCCGTGGTGACCGAGCTCGCCACCCGCGCCCAGGCCTTCGGGCTGATCGCCGAGGGGGTCGCCGCGGGGCTGACCGCCCCCTGGCGCCTCTACCTCGCCCGAGGCTGCCGCTACCTGTCGCTGAGCGTCGGCGATCGTGCCGAATGGAACGCCTGGCGTACCCATCTCGGTTGCCCCGAGCTGAGCGTCCGGGTCTACGACGCCGGCGGCGAGATCCGTCGGTCCTCGGTGGCCGAAGTCGTGCTGGACGGCTGCCGGATCAGCGTCGAGCTGGTCGAAGAGGTCAGCACGGACGACCTGGACCGACTGCTCGTCGCCGACCCCACCACGATCGAGCCGGAGGAGCGATGACCTGGCGTCCCGGCTGGGCCGGAGCTGCCCGATGAGCCCTTTTCTCGCGGTGTTCCTCGTCCTGGTGCTCGGCGCCACCAGCTACGCGGCCGGGCGGTTGCACGGGCAGCTCAGCTACCGCATCGGTTACCGCTTCGGCTACCGGCAGGGCTACTTCGACGGTGACCGGGGCGCCTGGAACCGGCGTCGTCGGGACGCCCAGGCGGCCATCGCCTCGGCCCTGTCGGTCTCGCCTGCGGGGGTGGTCCGCTCCGCTGGTGCCGTCGCCCGCCCCGGCACCACGTACACCGGCTCGTCGTTCAGCGCGCCGGCCGCCCCGATCACCGGGCGGCACCCGACCGGCACGCTCGTCCGACGGACCGGTTGAGGTCGATCGGCGGGGTCCGCCCCGCCGACTGGTGCCACGAACGCGGTGCGTCGTCCGCGGCGGACACGCACCGTCGGGGTCACGTCAGACCGGTGACGGTGGCCCCAACCGGCCGGGATGCGCGCAGGGGGCATGCATCCCGGCCGGTTCCGCCGTGCCCGCGACGGTGCCTTTCGGCTGGTGGGGGCGTCGGCGCGGCGCTGTTCACGAGCGCGCCGTGGGAGATCCACGTTCGGCCTCTAGCCGGGAAGGTCCGGCGGGGCTAGCGTCTAGGCATGGCACGGGGTTCTCCCGAGCCAGCCGGTCCGCCCGGATCTGCGACCTCGCGCACGGGGTTCCGCATCCGACCCCGTGTCCCCGGGCACCGGAGGAGGCGGAACACGGGTGGCGGGTGCCCATCCGTCGGAGCAGGCCTGTGACGACTCGCCGTACCATCGCCGGTGCCGACCAGACCCCGGCCGCGACTGCCACGACCCGCCGCGCCACCAGGAGCCGCCGTTCGGCGGCCGCCGCGCCGGCCGACCCCAAGGAGCCACGACCAGCCGGCCAGGCCTTCGTCCTGGACACGTCGGTGCTGCTCTCCGATCCGGCGGCATTCCACCGGTTCGCGGAGCACGAGGTGGTGCTGCCTCTGGTGGTCATCACCGAGCTGGAGGGCAAGCGGCACCATCCGGAGCTGGGCTGGTTCGCCCGGCAGTCGCTGCGGATGCTCGACGACCTGCGGGTCCGGCATGGTCGACTCGACCACCCGGTGCCCGCCAACGACGTCGGCGGCACCCTGCGGGTGGAGCTGAACCACACCGACGACGGTGTCCTGCCGCCCGGGTTCCGCACCGAGAGCAACGACGCCCGGATCCTCTCCGTCGCGCTGAACCTCGCCGCCGAGGGGCGGGAGGTGACCCTGGTCAGCAAGGACATGCCGCTGCGGGTCAAGGCCGCCTCGGTGGGCCTGCGCGCCGACGAGTACCGCCACGGCCAGGCCAGTGACCCGACCTGGACCGGCATGTCGGAGCTGGAGTTGAGCGAGGAGCAGATCGGCCAGCTCTACGCCGGCGAGACGCTCGACCTCGACGAGGCGGCCGGGCTGCCCTGTCACACCGGTCTGGTGCTGCACTCGGCGCGTGGCTCGGCGCTCGGCCGGGTGCTGCCGGACAAGTCGGTGCGGCTGGTCCGGGGCGACCGGGAGGCGTTCGGGCTGCACGGTCGCTCGGCCGAGCAGCGGATCGCTCTCGACCTGCTGCTGGACGAGTCGATCGGGATCGTCTCGCTGGGCGGCCGGGCCGGCACCGGCAAGTCGGCGCTGGCGCTCTGCGCCGGGCTGGAGGCGGTGATGGAGCGCCGCCGGCACAAGAAGGTGATCGTGTTCCGCCCGCTGTACGCGGTAGGTGGCCAGGAGTTGGGCTACCTACCGGGCTCGGAGTCGGAGAAGATGTCGCCGTGGGCGCAGGCGGTCTTCGACACGCTCGGCGCGGTGGTGCACGAGAACGTGCTGGAGGAGGTCACCTCGCGGGGCATCCTGGAGGTGCTGCCGCTGACCCACATCCGGGGGCGCAGCCTGCACGACGCCTACGTGATCGTGGATGAGGCCCAGTCGCTGGAGCGCGGGGTGTTGTTGACGGTGCTGTCCCGGATCGGGCAGGGCTCGCGGGTGGTGCTCACCCACGACGTGGCCCAGCGGGACAATCTGCGGGTCGGTCGACACGACGGGGTGACGGCTGTCATCGAGGCGCTCAAGGGCCATCAGCTCTTCGCACACGTCACCCTCAGCCGTTCGGAGCGGTCGCCGATCGCCGCGATGGTCACCGACCTCCTGGAGGACATTCCGATCTGACGGGCGCTTTGCGGGGTTTCGTCCCTATTTTCAGTGTGGCCCAGATCACAAACGGCCCGGTCCGTTTCCCATCAGCCTCACTGTGCGCAATCGTGTCCCACGAGCGTCCACGCACCAGAGGAATCGTTGGTGATCGAACGTCGCGAAACGGACGACATCAGCGAAGATCGGTGCGTCAGCGCGACCGGCAACCGGTCGGGGCGCTCGTGGCACGGCTGACGGCCCACCTGCGGCCCGCGCCGCGCCACGTCCTTGCTCCCGACGAAGGGACCACTTCGTGAGTCGGCTGTGGAGCCGGTTGGGCGCCCGTACGGCTGCTGTAGCGCTGCTCTCCGTGGGCGTTGCCGGTGGCTTCTACCTGGGCGAAGACCGGGAAACCCAGCAACAGGGCCTGACCGACAAGGTCAGCGTCGAGGTCGACCGGGCCGACCTCGCGTACCAGCGTGAGCGGCAGGCCGCCCACCAGGTGCAGTTCTCCAAGCAACGCGCCGCCGAGTACCAGGCGAAGCTGCGGGCGAAGCAGGCCGCGAAGGAAGCCGCCGAGCGGGCACGCCAGGCCGAGGCCGCCGCGGCGTCGCGCAAACGTGAGCGCGCGGCCGCGAACGCGGCCGCCAAGCCGTACGACGGGCCGATCCCGGCGTCCTGCGCCGAGTACAGCGGCAACCGCAAGACCGGCTGCGCTCTGATGATCGACGCCGGCTTCGGCATCTCCGAGTTCCCCTGCCTGGAGAAGCTCTGGACCAAGGAGAGCGGCTGGAACCACAAGGCCAGCAACTCCTCGTCCGGTGCGTACGGCATCCCGCAGTCGCTGCCGGGCAGCAAGATGGGCTCCGTCGCGTCCGACTGGCGAACCAACCCAGCCACCCAGATCAAGTGGGGGTTGGGCTACATCAAGGGCAGGTACAAGACGCCCTGCGGTGCCTGGACCTACTTCCAGAACAACGGGCACTACTGACGCTCCCGACGCGGGGCGGGTGGGCGACCACCCGCCCCACTGTCGCGCGTACCCCGGTCGGGACGTGAGTGGCGGTCGGCCGCTTTTGCTGATAGCAGTTGTGGGGTGACCCTGCACCCGTCAAGCGGCGACCCGTTCCGGTTCGGCACCGAGGCGTTCTACGCCTCGCTCGGCCGGGCCTTCGTCGCCATGTGCGCGGTGGTCCCGTTCCTGTTCCTCATCGAGGCCGTCGACCAGGGGCTGGCGTTCGGCCTGGACGCCACCGCCGGCATCATCCCGCAACGCATCGACGGGCTGGACGGGGTCTTCTTCTCCCCGTTCCTGCACCACGGCTTCGACCACCTCTACAGCAACAGCATCCCGCTGATCCTGCTGGGCACCTTCGTCCTCGCCGCCGGCGCCCGCCGGTTCCTCTGGTCGACCCTGATCATCATCCTGGTCAGTGGGCTCGGCGTGTGGTTCACCGGCTCGCCCAACTCGGTGGTGGTCGGCGCCAGCGGTGTCATCTTCGGCTACCTGGGCATCCTGCTCACCCGGGGCATCGTCGAGCGCAGCTGGTGGAACTTCGCGGTCTTCCTCCTGGTCGGGCTGCTCTACGGCTGGCAACTGGTCGGCATCCTCCCCACCGACGAGCGGATCTCCTGGCAGGGCCACCTCTTCGGCCTGCTCGGCGGGGTGGTGGCGGCGATCCTGTTCCGGCGGCGGCGACCGGCGGTGGACGGCCCGGACTACTCAGGTTCCACGCTCAGCCTGCCCTGAGCCGATTCTCCGGCGCGCCTCTGGGACGTGCTTGCCCGACTGTCGTCGCCCGCCTACGGTCGAGATCAGCACGCGTTGATCCGTAAGCGGAAAGCGACGGTACGCCATGCGCGAGGTCGATGTCGCCGTGATCGGGGCCGGTCCGGCCGGCCTCTTCGCCGCGTACTACGCCGGGTTCCGAGGGCTGTCGGTGGCGGTGATCGACGCGTTGCCCGAGCCGGGTGGCCAGGTCACCGCCATGTACCCGGAGAAGCTGATCCTCGACGTCGCCGGCTTTCCCGCCGTCAAGGGCCGGGATCTGGTGGCCAACCTGGTGGCCCAGGCGGCGCCGTTCAATCCGCGGTACCTGCTCGGCACCCGGGCGGAGAAGCTCTCGTACGCCGACGGCCGACCGGTGCTGGGCCTGGCCGGCGGTGAGCAACTCACCTGCGGCGCGATAGTGGTCACCGGCGGGCTCGGCAGCTTCAGCCCTCGGCCGTTGCCGTGCGCCGACGGTGCCCCCGGGGCAGGGATCGTCTACTTCGTGACCGAGCCGACCGAGTTGGCCGATCGGGACGTGCTGATCGTCGGTGGTGGCGACTCCGCCTTCGACTGGGCGCTGGCCCTGCAACCGCTGGCCCGGTCGGTGACTCTCGTACACCGACGGGAGAAGTTCCGGGCGCACGCCTCGACGGTCGCCCGGGTGCTCGCGCTGCCGGTGCGGGTCGTGGTCAACGCCGAGGTCACCAGGCTGCTCGGGGACGGCACGGTGACCGGTGCCGAGGTGACGGTGCGCGGCGGCGCGACCGAGACCCTGCCGGTGGACGTCGTGGTGGCCGCCCTCGGTTTCACCGCCGACCTGGGCCCGCTCGCCGAGTGGGGGCTACGGCTGGACCGCCGCCACATCCTGGTGGACAGCGCGATGGCCACCAACCTGCCCCGGGTCTTTGCGGCGGGCGACATCACCGAGTACCCGGGCAAGGTCCGGCTGATCGCCACCGGCTTCGGTGAGGCGGCGACGGCGGTCAACAACGCGGCGGTGGCCATCGACCCGAGCGCCCACCTCTTCCCGGGGCACTCCTCCGACGCTGGCTGAGCGTCGGTACCGGACCCAGACCGACCCGGGGATTCCCGGTGCGCTGACGGCGACCGCCGAGGCCCTCCGCGGCCGGTCTGCCGATCTCTCAGCGGCGGGCCGGCGGGGCGAGCGCGGCGATCAGCACTGCCACCATGGTCAGCGCCGCCCCCAGCAGGGTGTTCACCCCGGGGTGCGAGGCCGCCGTGGGGAGGACCAGGTCCAGCAGGACGGCGCCGACGATCTGCCCGGCGATGGTGGCCAGTCCGAGCAGCAGCACACCGGTGAAGCGCACGATCGCGGCGGCGATCGCGATGAACACGATGCCGATCGGGCCGCCCAGGTAGAGCCACGGCTCGGTCGGCAGGTGGCCGCCGGGCCAGCCGCGTACGGCGATGTCGATCGCGAACGCGACCAGCAGGGTGACAGTGCCGACGGCGAAGTTGACGAGCGTGGCGGTCAACGCGCTGTCGGCCGCCGCCCGGACCCGACCGTTGACGGCCTGCTGCCAGGCGATGCCCACCCCGGCGAGCAGCGGCAGCAGAGCCAGCGCCAGCGCGCCCGGGTCGCCCAGTCGGTCACCGACCGCCAGGCAGACCGCCAACACGGTGAGCACCGCGCCGGCCAGCCGCTGCCGGGTGACCGGCTGCCGGCCGGTCGGCCCGATCCCGGCCCGGTCCACGACAAGGCTGCTGCCGGTCTGGCCGGCCACCACCGCCACGGTGAAGACCGCCACACCCAACGTGCCGATGGTGAGCCCCTGGGTGGCCACCAGGAACGCCCCGCACATGCCGCCGAGGCACTGCCACGGCCGCAGCGCGCCCGTCCGCAGGGCCCGCCGGGTCGCGGCCAGCCCGCGCCGGCCACCAGGGGTCGCGGGCACCAGCACCAGCAGCACCAGCAGGCCGAGGCCGAACGACACCACCGCGGCGGCGAAACCGTCCTCGAGGCGTACCCCCAGCTCGCCGTTGATCCGCGACTGCACCGCCACCGCGACCCCGGAGGCCGACGCCAACGCGACGCCGGTGATCCGGCGGGCGGCCGACAGGGTCTGCGGGGTCGCCGTGTCGGTGATTGTCACTCCTGTTCAGCCAGCGGACGACCATCGAAGTCGACAGCGGAGTAGAGCGCCAGCTTCTCCAGCCGGTGGTACGAGTCGATCACCCGGATGGTGCCGCTCTTCGAGCGCATCACGATCGACTGGGTGTACGCCCCGCCCGCCCGGTACCGCACGCCGCGCAGCAGGTCGCCGGAGGTGACCCCGGTCGCCACGAAGAAGCAGTTGTCGCCGGTGACGAGATCATCGGTGCCCAGCACCCGGTCCAGGTCGTGCCCGGCGGCGATCGCCTTCTCCCGCTCCTGCTCGTCGCGCGGCCAGAGCTTGGCCTGCATCGCACCGCCCATGCACTTGAGCGCGCACGCGGAGATGATGCCCTCCGGGGTGCCGCCGATGCCCATCAGCACGTCCACGTCCGACTCGCCCCGGGCGGCGGCGATGGAGCCGGCGATGTCGCCGTCGGAGATGAACCGGATACCCGCCCCGGCCCGGCGGATCTGCGTGACCAGGTCGTCGTGGCGGCTGCGGTCCAGCACGCAGACCGTCACCTCGGAGACGTCGGTGCCCTTGACCTTGGCGATCCGGCGCAGGTTCTCCGCCACCCCGGCGTTGATGTCGATCACGTCGGCGTACGCGGGCCCGACGGCGAGCTTCTCCATGTAGAACACGGCGCTGGGGTCGAACATCGCACCCCGCTCGGAGACGGCGAGCACCGCCACGGCGTTCGGCATGCCCTTGCTCATCAGGGTGGTGCCGTCCACCGGGTCGACGGCGACGTCCACCTCCGGGCCCGTGCCGTCGCCGACATGTTCGCCGTTGAAGAGCATCGGGGCGTTGTCCTTCTCGCCCTCGCCGATCACCACCACACCGCGCATCTGGATCGAGTTGATCAGCTTGCGCATGGCGTCGACAGCTGCTCCGTCGCCGCCCTCCTTGTCGCCCCGACCGACCCACCGGCCGGCGGCCATCGCCGCGGCCTCGGTGACCCGGACCAGGTCGAGGGCAAGGTTACGGTCGAGATCCTGTGGGATCCGCGTCCTGGTGTTCGTCATGACGGCTACTCCTCCTCGCGACGGTGCGGGGACGACCGGCCGTGGGGAGGCCCCCACCGCCGGCTTTGTCGCTGATCCTCACACGATGGCCGACGGGGCGTCGGCGCGGGGCGGTGATGGCCCGGATACCGCCGGTCGGGCGGCTGCGAAGATAGCGGGGTGGAACCCGCACAGCCAGCTGACCGCGTACCCGCCGACAGCACGCCGCCCGACGGTCAGCCGCCGGCCGACGTCCCCGCCGGTGGTGAGCCCGCCGCGACCGATCCGACCCCGACCCCGACCCCGACCCCGACCCCGACCCCGACCCCGCCGCCGGCGGCGGCCGGCAAGTCCGAGCGGTCGCCGAAGGACATGGCGATCTCGTTGCTGGTGCTGCTCGTCCCGATCGCGCTCCTGCTGGCGTTCTACCGGGGATTCCTCGGCGGCGACCAGGCCACCACCGTCGATCCGGCGCCCGCGATCGAACAGGCCCGGTCGGCGAACGTCTTCCCGGTGAGCCAGCCGCAGGGGCTCGGCTCCGACTGGAAGACGGTCAGCGCCCGCTACCAGACCGTCGAGAACGGCGCGAACCTGCGGCTCGGCTACCTCACCCCGGAGGGGCGCGGCGTCCAACTGCTGCAGAGCAGCGTCCCGGCGGATCGTCTGCTCCCCGCCGAGCTGACCAGCCAGGGCCAGCCGCAGGGCCCCACCGAGCTGGCCGGGCGCACCTGGCAGCTCTACACCGCCCGGGGCAACCAACAGGCGCTGGTCCTGCTGGAGCCGACCCGCACGGTGATCGTCGTCGGCGACGCCCGGGACAACGAACTACGCGAACTGGCCGGCTCACTGCGCTGAGGGGACCTCGGCGATCGATGGACCCGCCGGCGCCGAATCTGGGCAACCAGCCCGAAGGGTGATTGTCCGACGCGTCGACAGGGAACAAGGAGGGGGTGATCCGGGCGCGCTGCTCGGCCCGGATCGCGCGACGCAGCCGACGGTGCTGCTGCGTCGCCCGGTTTCCGGCGCCGCCAAGGTCGTCGGGTGACCCCCTTGGGAGACACGTATGACTGTTCGACGACTTGGCGCCGGCCTGGTAGCCGCCGCTCTGATCACGCCCGCACTGGCCGCCTGCGCCAGCGGAACCGGCACCACCGGATCGACGCCGTCCCCGACGGTGACGGCGTCCGGCGCGGCGAGCCCGTCCGGTGCCCCGGTGGCGGGCGACGCCAAGCAGGCACTGCTCGACTCCACCAAGGAGATCAGCAACGGGAACTTCCGGTTCACGCTGGCCGGCGCCGGCTCGACGGCGGAGGGGCTGGTGCACCAGCCGAGCCAGAGCGCGGCGTTGAAGATCGCCATCGGTGGTCCCTCGTCCGACCTGGCGATGAAGCTCGACGTGATCCACTACAAGCCGGACAGCTGGGTCAAGCTGGAGCTGACCGGCCCCACCGCCAACGGCCTGCCCGCCATCAAGCAGCTCAACCTCGGCAAGTACCAGCACCTGGACCAGAACCGGATCAAGGGCAACCGCAACCTCGGCTTCGACTTCGACAAGGTCGACCCGGCCGGCAGCGCGGTGCTCACCCAGGGCATCACCGAGGTCCGCAGCACCGGCACCGGCACGTACGCCGGCACCATCGACGTCACCAAGGCCGCCGAGGCGGGCTCGTTGAACGCCGCCACGATCGCCGCGCTCGGCACCCAGGCGAAGACCGTCCCGTTCACCGCGAAGGTGGACCCGCAGGGCCGGCTCAGTGAGCTGGTGCTGCAACTGCCGGCCGCCGGGCAGACCGCCGCCCAGGAGATCAAGATGACGTACTCCGACTACGGTGCCGCCACCGCCGCGCAGAAGCCGCCGGCGGACCAGGTCGTCGAGGCGCCGGCCGAGCTGTACAGCCTGTTCAACTGACCTGCCCCGGTGGGGCGGCTCCGGCCGCCCCACCGCGGTCCCAGCCGCCGCGGCCACGGTCCCCGTGGCCCGCTGCGGCTCCAGTCGTCCCGGCTGCGGTCAGGAAGCTGGTTCCTGCCGGGCGGCGTCGATCCGCGCCCGCGCGCCATCCAGCCAACGTTGGCAGATCACCGCCAGCGCCTCGCCGCGCTCCCAGAGCGCCAGCGACTCCTCCAGGGACGTGCCGCCGGCCTCCAGCCGCTCCACCACCGAGGCCAGCTCGGCGCGGGCCTGCTCGTAACTGAGCCGCTCGTCCGGCCCGGCCTTCGTGTCGTCAGTCATCGCGTTCATCTCAGCACACCCCTCCCCGCTGCGGCGCGTCGCCACTCAGCCATCGACTGTGGCGGCCAGCTCGCCGTCGGCCAGTCGTACCCGCAGCGGGTCGCCCTTGCCGACCTCCGCCGCCGCGCGGACCACCTGGCCGTCCGCGCGCTGCACGATCGCGTACCCCCGGTCGAGGGTGGCGGCGGGGGACAGGGCGCGCAGCCGCGCGAGGGTGTGCCGCAGGTCACCCTCGGCCGCGGTGAGCCGGTGCTCCAGGCATCGGCCGGCCCGCTGCCGCAGCGCGGTCAGCTCGGTCGCCCGGTGCTCCACCATCACCTGCGGCCGGGCCAGCACCGGCCGGGACCGCAGCCCGTCGAGCCGGTGCGTCTCCCGGTCGACCAGGTTGCGCACCGCCCGTTCGAGGCGGTGTCGGGCCTGACCGATGAGGCGTACCTCCTCGGTGAGGTCGGGGACGACCCGCTTGGCCGCGTCGGTCGGGGTGGAGGCGCGGACGTCGGCCACGTAGTCGATCAGTGGCGCGTCCGTCTCGTGGCCGATCGCGCTGACCACCGGCGTACGACAGCCGAACACCGCGCGGCAGAGCGCCTCGTCGGAGAAGGGCAGCAGGTCCTCGATGCCGCCGCCACCCCGGGCGATGATGATCACTTCGATGCTCGGGTCGGCGTCCAGCACCTTGAGCGCGTCGACGATCTGCGGGACCGCCGACGGGCCCTGCACGGCCACGTTGACCGTCCGGAACTCGACCGCCGGCCAGCGCCGTCGGGCGTTGGTCAGCACGTCCCGTTCGGCTGCCGAGGCGCGACCGGTGATGAGCCCGATCCGGCCGGGCAGGAAGGGCAGTCGGCGCTTGCGGGCGCGGTCGAAGAGTCCTTCGGCGGCGAGCAGCTTCTTGAGCTTCTCCAGCCGGGCCAGCAGTTCGCCGAGGCCCACCTGGCGGATCTCGTCGGCGCGCAGGCTCAGCGTGCCCCGGGCGGCGTAGAACTCCGGCTTGGCGTGCAGCACCACGCGGGCGCCTTCACGCAGCTCGGGTGCGCCGGCGTCCAGGACGTCCCGGTTGGTGGTGACGGTGAGGCTCAGGTCGGCCGACGGGTCGCGCAGGGTGAGGAAGACGGTGCTGGCTCCGGGGCGACGGCTGATCTGCGCCACCTGCCCGTCCACCCACACCCAGCCCAGCTTGGCGATCCAGGCCCCGACCTTCTGGCTGACCACCCGTACCGGCCAAGGCTCCTCAGCGCTGCTGGCCTGACCGCTCCCCACCCGTGCCCCACCCTCACTCACCCGCCCACCCTACGACCCACCCCATCCGGCTCGTCGATCATGAAGTTATTGCCCTCCGTGCCGGCGTGTCGGGGCAACAACTTCATGATCAACGCCGAGCGGGGGTGGGGTCGCGGCCCGCTGCCGGTGGGAAAGCCGGCACGTACGATGGGGTGGTGACTGAGGCTCAGGCGACTCACCGGACCGGCAAGCGCGTGCTCCTGGCCAAGCCCCGGGGCTACTGCGCGGGTGTCGACCGCGCGGTGCAGACCGTGGAGGAGGCGCTGAAGCTCTACGGTGCCCCCATCTACGTGCGCAAGCAGATCGTGCACAACAAGCACGTGGTGCAGACCCTGGAGGCCCAGGGCGCGATCTTCGTGGAGGAGAACGAGGAGGTGCCCGAGGGCGCCACCGTCATCTTCTCCGCGCACGGCGTGGCGCCGGAGGTGTACGAGCAGGCCAAGGCGCGTTCGCTGAAGGCGATCGACGCGACCTGCCCGCTGGTCACCAAGGTGCACCACGAGGCGCGGCGCTTCGCGGCCGAGGACTACGACATCCTGCTCATCGGCCACGAGGGGCACGAGGAGGTCATCGGCACCGCCGGTGAGGCGCCCGCGCACATCCAACTGGTGGACGGCCCGGACGACGCCGACAAGATCACCGTACGTGATCCGGAGAAGGTGGTCTGGCTCTCCCAGACCACGCTCTCGGTCGACGAGACGCTGGAGACGGTGGCCCGGCTCAAGAAGCGGCTGCCGCTGCTGCAGTCCCCGCCCAGTGACGACATCTGCTACGCCACCTCCAACCGGCAGCACGTGGTCAAGGAGATCGCCGCCGACTGCGACGTGGTGATCGTCGTCGGCTCGACGAACTCCTCCAACTCGGTGCGCCTGGTCGAGGTCGCCCTGGACGCCGGCGCCCGCGCCGGTCACCTGGTCGACTTCGCGCACGAGATCGACGACGCCTGGCTGGAAGGCGCCACCACTGTCGGTCTGACCTCGGGCGCGAGCGTCCCGGACGACCTGGTCCAGGAGGTGCTGGTCCACCTCGCCGCGCGCGGCTTCGCCGACGTGGAGGAGATCACCACCGCCAACGAGCGGCTCACGTTCTCGCTGCCGCAGGAGCTGAAGCGGGACATGAAGGCCGCCGCGGCGCGCGGCTGAACACGGGAACGAACTCGGGTCGGCGTACGTCAGATTCGGCATGAGGACTCTTCGGTTCGCCGTCTCCGCGCTTGCTGTCTGCGTGGCGCTGAGCGCCTGCGGCAACCAGGGTGGTGTGGGCGGCACACCAACCCCCACCCCGACGGGAGCGCAGCCGGTGACCAGCCAGCCCACGCCCACCCCGGACCCGACCGGCTCGCCGGAGACCGTCACCCCCACCGCGCGACCCGGGGTGAAGACTCCGAAACCGGGCGGCCCGAGCACGCCACCGGGCGTCGGGGCCACCACGCTGAGCGGCACCGTGCAGGGCGGCGTGGAGCCCGGCTGCGTCCTGCTCGACGG
The DNA here is from genome assembly GCF_029809455.1 of Micromonospora sp. DH14. NCBI lineage: Bacteria > Bacillati > Actinomycetota > Actinomycetes > Micromonosporales > Micromonosporaceae > Micromonospora > Micromonospora sp. DH14. The sequence continues at coordinate 778,518 of NZ_JARVKT010000001.1, forward strand.
TTACCTGCTCCTCGGCGGCCCGCGCGACGTGCTGACCCCGGGCGCGCGGGTCGAGGTCACCGGTCGGGTGGAGCCCGGCATGATGACCACCTGCCAGCAGGGCACCCCGTTCGTCGTCACGTCCGCCCAACGCTCCTGAGCACCCACCCCTGACACGCAGGAGCCCGCCCCCGGACGTGGGGACGGGCTCCTGCCGTGTTACCAGCGGATCAGTTCACGGCCCCGATGGACACGTTGCCGCGACCCACGATCGCGCCCTCGGACGTGACGATCGCCAGTTCACCGGAGAGCTGACGCCCGTCGGCCGGCACGGCCACCGCGGTCACCGTGCCGGTGATGGTGGCCGACTCGCCGTGCATCAGCGGCACCGCGACGGCCGGGGCGGTGATCGTCCCCAGCGACGCGGACGCGAACGCGTCGTAGTAGTCGTAGGCGGTACTCGTCCCCGGCCCGTCGACCCCGTACGGCTCCACCACGACGCGGTAGGTGCCGGCGGGCGGGTTGGTCACCGTCACCGCCTCCTCCGAGTCGCCGTCGGCGGCCCGACCAACCTCGGTGGCACCCCGGTAGACGAACAGGTCCAGGTCGGCGCCCGCGTTGGCGGGGTTACCGATCCGGGCGGTGAACGTCGAGGTGCCCGCCGGGATCTCGACGGTCCACTCCTGGTTGGGGCCGCCCTCGGTGATGGTCGGACGCTCGGTGCGGACACCGGTCAGCGCGCCGCTGCGACCGCTGACCGAGACCGGACCGAAGGCGTTGGTCACGTTCCAGCTCACCGTGGTCGGCTCGCCGGCCTCGACGCTGGGCAGCTCGACCAGCGCCGGCTCGACAGTCAGGCCCTGCACCCGCACCTGGAGCTTGAACGGGTTGTTCAGCGCCGGGGACGTGCGCCGCGACTCCACCTCGATCTCCCAGACCCCGGGAAGCGGGTTCTGGTAGTCACGCTCCTGCGGCTTGCAGACGTTGACGTCGGAGAAGTTGGTGTAGCAGACGGTGCTCGTGGTGGCCTCCACCGGCACACCCAGCGGGTTGATCGCGATGAACCGGGTCTGCGAGCCGGTGGCGATCCCGGAGAGGTTCACCTGGAGGGCCTTGGCACCCTCCGGCACCGTCACGAAGTACGACGTGAAGCCGTTCCGGTCGACCGAGCCCTCGTTGGCGTACGAGAAGCTGGGCTTCTTCACGTCGTTCGAGGCCACCACCACCGTGGACACCTCGAAGTCGACCACGTTCGTGGCCGGATCGTCGATCCGCATGATCGCCCCGTGCGCGCCCTCGGTGGCCGGCTTGGCGGTGACGTCGATGGTGACGGCCTTGTTGAGCGGCAACGCGACGGTCTTCGGTGCTTTGAAGGTGCCGTCGTTGCCCTGCAACGTGACGTCGTGCCTGATGGTGCCGGCCGGGCCGCTGGTACGGGTGATCTTGACCGGGTAGGTCTTGGCCTGTCCGACCTTGTGACCGCCGTCGGCGGCGGCGCAACGGTTGTAGACGCCGGTGCCCCGACCGGGGTTCGGCACGAACTTCACACCGTTCCAGATGGTCAGCTGGTCGGACAGCGGGCTGCAGACCGGCGCGTCCGAGACGTACGACCGGGTTTCGACGCCCTGACGCAGCAGCTGCCAGGCGCCCGGCACGTTGACCATGCCGTAGCCCTGTGCGTACGTCGGCACGTCAGCGATCGGCTTGGCGGAGCTGAACAGCGCCCGCCGCAGCGCGGCCGGGCTGACGCCCCGGTCGGTGGCCTTGGCGGCCGACAGCAGCAGTGCGCCAGCGCCGGCGGTCTGCGGGGACGCCATCGACGTGCCGTTCAGCATCGCGTAGCCCGGGGGCAGCGCGTATCCGGCCTCGGGGACCGGGGCGCCGAGCTGCCAGGTCGGTGCGGTGGAGATGGCCGAACCGGGGGCGGCGATGTTCGGCTTGAAGCCGCCGTCCTCGCGCGGGCCACGGGAGGAGAAGTTGAACAGGGCGTTCTTCCTCCTGACGACCGAGCCGTAGTTGGTCAGCCAGGTGTCCTTGCTGATGGAGGCGGCAACGCTGATCACGTTGCTGGCCACCGACGGGTCGCCGACGGTGTTGAGACCCGGGCCGGAGTTGCCGGCCGAGATGACCAACTGCACGCCGTACGTCTCGATCAGTTCGTTGTAGAGGTTCGCCCGCGCGTTGTTGCCGTCGTTCAGGCCCGGCAGGCCACCGATCGACATGTTGACGATGTCGACGCCACGGTTGGCCACCAGGTCGATCATGCCGGTCGTGAGGGCCGCCGCGGTGCAGCCGCCGCCCCAGGAGCAGGCCCGGGCGGAGACCAGCTTGGCGCCAGGTGCCGCGCCGTCGAAGGCCCCGTTGCCGAGCATGTCGTTGGCGGCGGTGATGCCGGCGACGTGGGTGCCGTGGGTGCTCTCGACGATGCCGATGTTGACGTAGTCGTAGGTGCCCGGCAGCCCGATCGGCGTGGTGTTCACGTTCTTGCGGAACTCGACGACGAAGGGCTGCCGCTCGGCGACGGGCGTCGCCGGGTTGTCGGTGCCGAAGTAGCCGATGTCGTACTTCTCCTTGTACGGCCGCATGATCGGGTCGTCGGTGAAGTTGAGGTTCTGGTTGGCGTCCACCCGGATGTTGTTGGTGGCCGGGTCGTAGAGCACACCCCAGGTGTCGGTGGTGTCGCCGTCGCGGTTGACGTCACCCCGGGCGTCGCTGTTGGTGGTCACCGACTCGCTGAACAGGTTGAACCGGTACGTGCCGGCCGGTGCCGTCCAGGTGCCCCCGGCGATGGTGAACGACGGGCCGGCGACCTCGGCCTGCATCCGCCGCCAGGTGCTGTCCTCCAGCGGGTCGGTGGCGGTGACCCAGTCGACGATCTTGCGCTCGCCGGTGGTGGTCTGCTGCAGGGCCGGGTGGGCCAGGTCCACACCGGAGTCCATGATGCCGATCGTGACGCCCCGGCCGTCCCACTCCGGGTGGGCGTCGGTGAACTTGACAGCGCCGGTCTCGTTGGTCGGCATGTACGGGTTGTCCGCCCGGGTGGCCTCGCCCGGCGCCGCGACAGTGGCCTGCCGTGCGCCGGCGGTGCCGGCGGGGGTCTTCTCCGGTGCCGGGTCGGGCAGTTGGATGACCTCGTCCAGGTCGACGGCCGAGACACCGGGCAGCCGCGCCGCCGTGAGGGCCTTGTCGGTCGGGACCTTGGCCAGCACGAAGCCGACAGTGTCCTGCCGCTGGCTGACCGTCCCGCCGAGCTTGGCCAGGCTGTCGGCGACGTCCCCCGCCTCGCCCTTCTCGGTGGAGACGATCAGGGTGACGGTCGGGGCCTTCTTGGCCCTGGCCTCGCTGAGCAGTTTGGCGTCGTGAGCGCCCAGCGTCTCGGCGGCGGTGGCCGGGGAAGCGTCCGGTGTGGTGACGGGGGCGGCGGCCGCGGTGGCGGCACCACCCGCGACGGTCACGGCGCCAGCCGCGAGGACCGACGCGAAGAGCGCGGCGGAGGTACGCCGACGCAGATCTCGGGGTTTGCTCACGTTCTCTTTCCTCCAGAGAACAGGGCCCTCAGGGACAAGGGCGCGTGGGTGAGCAGAATCTTTCGGTGTATCGATGAACACTGTCACTACTGGTCAGTCCCTTGTGACCACTTCGTGACATGCATGCATACGCACTGTCACATGGGTGGTCAGCGGGTCGGGACCTCGTCGTCGGCCGGGTCGACCAGCTCGGGAGCCTGCGGCTGCCGGGGCGTCAACTCGACCTGCGCGGGCGTCGCCAACTCGTCGTCCGAGACGCCCAACTCGGCGAGCTTGCGGGCGCTGACCAGCACCCGGGCCTCCAGCGAGCCGACCGCCCGGTTGTAGGCGGTCACCGCGCCCGCCAACGAGGACCCGAGCTTGCCCACGTGGTCGCCCAGGGTGGACAACCGGCCGTACAGCTCCCGGGCGAGGGTGTGCACCGCCAGCGCGTTGCGGGCCAGTGCCTCCTGCCGCCAGGAGTAGGCGACAGTGCGGAGCAGGGCGACGAGCGTGGCCGGCGTGGCCAGCACCACGTTGCGGGTGAACGCGTGCTCCAGCAGCGTCGGGTCGCGCTGGAGCGCGACGTCGAGGAACGGGTCGGCGGGCACGAACAGCACCACGAACTCGGGCGCGTTGTCGAACGCCGACCAGTAGGACTTGGCCGCCAACGCGTCCACGTGCCCCCGCAGGTGCCGCGCGTGCGCGTCGAGGTGAGTGTCCCGGCCGCGCTCGTCGCGGGCCTCCATGGCGGTCAGGTACGCGTCGAACGGGGCCTTGGCGTCCACCACCACCGAGCGGCCACCGTGCAGTCGGACCACCAGATCCGGTCGGACGACCTGCTGGTCGGTGGCGGCGGTGACCTGCTCGGCGAAGTCGCAGTGCTCCAGCATGCCGGCGGCCTCGACGATCCGGCGCAGCTGGTGCTCGCCCCAGCGACCCCGCACCTGAGGTGCGCGCAGCGCCGCCACCAGCTGTTTCGTCTCGGTGCGCAGCTCACCGGAGACCGCGGTCATGGAGCGGACCTGCTCACGCAGCTCGGCGTACGCGTCGACGCGGTCGTGCTCCAGCTCGGCCACCCGCTGCTCGTAGCGGCGCAGGGTGTCGTGCAGCGGCGCGACCGCCCGGGCCACCGCCTCCTGGGACTGCGCGGTGGCCTCGTAGCTCAACGCCCGCATGGACTGCTCCAGCCGGCCCTCGCCCTCCCGGGTGGCGGCCAGGGTGGCGTCGAGGCGGGCGATGTCGGCCGCCGAGCGGGACCGGGCCGCGAGCCAGCCCACCGCCCCGCCGACACCGAGGCACACGATCACCAGGAGCAGCGTCGAGACGTCCATCACCGGAGCTTGCCAGACGGATACGACGTGACACCCGGGGGTACGTTCGATGACATGGAACTTCTGCTCTGCCTCGCCGTTGTGCTGGTCGGCGCGCTGGGCGCCGCCGCGCTCATCCGCGCCCAGGCCGGTGCCCGCCGGCGCACCGAGCTCGGCGACGCCCGCGCGGAGGCGCAGCGGTGGTACGAGCGCCTCGGCGGCCAGCTGATGAACCTGCACGGCGACGAGCCGGCGGTGCGCCAGGCGCTGGCCGACGCCGGTGAGCGGTACAACGCGGCGGGCTCCCAGCTGGAGCAGGCGTCCACGCCGCACCAGTTCGCGCTGGCCCGGGAGACCGCGCTGGAGGGGTTGGCGTACATCCGGGCGGCGCGTACGGCGCTGGGCATCGACCCGGGCCCCGAGCTGCCGACCCTGGCCGCCGCCCGGGGCGTGGGGCAGCTCACCAAGGAGCGCGAGGTCGACGTGCAGGGGCAGACCTTCCGGGCCGGGCCGCAACCCGGCCGGGAAACGCCCTACTACTACCCCGGTGGGCGTTATCAGGGTCGACCGGTGCCCGCCGGCTGGTATTCGACGCCGTGGTGGAAGACGGCGCTGGGCGCCGGGGCCGGCGTGCTCGGCGGCATCCTGATCGCCGACGCGCTCTTCTCACCCGCCTTCGCCGACCCCGGGTACGGCTACGACGCCGGCTACCAGGAGGGCTTCGGTGACGGTGTCGACCAGGGCGGCGACCAGGACTTCGGTGGCGGCGACCAGGGTGGGGACTTCGGCGGGGACTACGCCGGTGGGGACTTCGGCGGCGGCTTCGGCGGCGGTGACTTCGGCGGTGGTGACTTCGGGGGCGGCGACTTCTGAGCGTCGTTCCGCCGACCTACGAACGACGGGCCCCGGTCGCAGTGACCGGGGCCCGTCGTCGTACCTGCTGATCAGCCGGTGTTGCGCATTCCGGCGGCGATGCCGTTCACGGTGGTGAGCAGCGCGCGTTCCAGGGCGGTGCCGTCGCTCGGTGCGCGTCGACCACCCGGGGCGGTGGCGACGGCCCGCCCGGCGGCGCCCGACTCCCGGTACTGCCGCAGCAGCGCCACCTGCAGGTGGTGCAGCGGCTCCAGATAGGTGTCGCGGACGGCCAGGGTGCGCTGGAGCACCGGCGAGTTCTCCAGCAGGGCCGGTGAGGCGGTGACCGCCAGCACCTCCCGCTTGGTCAGCTCGTACTCCCGCTCGATCTGCTCGAAGATCGGGTGCAGCTTCTTCGGCACCAGCGTCTCGACGTACCGGCGGGCGATGCTCAGGTCGGTCTTGGTCAGCATCATCTCGACGTTCGACAGGAACGTGCGGAAGAAGTGCCAGTTGCGGTGCATCTCGGCCAACACGTCCGCCAGCCCTGCCTCGCGGGCGGCGGCCAGCCCGGAACCGACGCCGAACCAGCCCGGCACGATCTGCCGGGTCTGCGTCCAGCCGAACACCCACGGGATGGCCCGCAGCCCGGACAGCCCCGCGCCGGTGTTCGGGCGCTTCGCCGGCCGGGAGCCGATGTTCAACGCACCGAGCAGTTCGGTGGGGGTGGACGCCCAGAAGTACGCCGGCAGGTCCGGGTCCTCGACCAGCGACCGGTAGGACCGGAACGCCGACTCGGAGACCACGTCCATCGTCGCGTCCCAGCGCTCCAACATCTCGGCCGGCTGCCGGGGCGCGGTGTGCAGCAGGGTCGCCTGGAGCACCGCGGCGAGGGTCAGCTCCAGGTTCTCCCGGGCCAGCGAGGGCAGGGTGTACTTGTCGGAGATCACCTCGCCCTGCTCGGTCACCTTGATCGCGCCGTCCATCGTGCCGTACGGCTGCGCCAGGATCGCCTCGTGCGTCGGCCCGCCACCACGCCCGACCGTGCCACCCCGGCCGTGGAAGAGCCGCAGGTGCACGCCGTGCCGGGCGGCCACGTCGCGCAGCGCGCGCTGCGCCCGGTGGATCGACCACTGGCTGGTGGTGATCCCGGCCTCCTTGTTCGAGTCGGAGTAGCCGAGCATGACCTCCTGCACGTCGCCGCGGGCGGTCACCAGCGCCCGGTACGCGGGCAGTGACAGCAACTCGTCAAGGAGCTCACCGCCGGCGTTCAGCTCGGCCGGGGTCTCCAGCAGTGGCACGAACCCGATCCGGGCCCGCCCGCTGTGCACGTCCACCAGGCCGGCCTCGCGGGCCAGCACCACGGCGGCCAGCACGTCGTCGACGCCCAGGGTCATCGAGATGATGTACGACTCGATCACCTCGGCGCCGAACCGGTCCTGTGCCTCCCGGATGGTGCCGAACACGTCGAACGTCTTGCGGGCCGGCTCGGTGAGCGACGTGTCCAGCGTGGACAGCGGTCGGCGGCCGGTCAGCTCGTCGGCGAGCAGCTTGGTGCGTTCCAGCCGGGTCAGCGCCGGGTAGTCGGAGACCTCGCCGACCGCCTCGTAGAGCTGCGCGAGCACCGCGTGGTGCGCCTCGGCGTGCTCCCGGACATCCATGGTGGCCAGGTGCAGGCCGAACGCGGAGACCGTACGGATGGTGGAGGCCAGCCGGCCGACAGCGGTGAGCTGCCCGGAGTTGCGGGCCAACGAGGCGCGCAGCAGGTCCAGGTCGGCGACCAGCTCGGCGGAGCCCCGGTAGTCCCGACCGGGCACGTGCGCGGTGCCCTGACGCAACCGCAGCCGGGTGTTGGCGAGCTTCGCCTTCACGCAGCGCGCCTTGAGCCGGTACGGCTCCTCCGCGTTGACCCGGCGGAAACGCTGCGCCACCTCGGGCAGCGCGTCCAGGTCGGCGGCGAGGCTGGCGGAGAGGTCCAGGGACACCCCGCGCAGTCGGCGGGACACCGAGACCTCGTTGATCAGGTGGTCCATCGCCTTCTCGGTGGCGGCGATGCCGTGCTCGTGTTGGATGGTCAGCACCTCGCGGGTGACCGCCGGGGTGACGAACGGGTTGCCGTCGCGGTCGCCGCCGATCCAGGTGCCGAAGCTCAACGGCCGGGCCGTCGGTGAGGTCTCCACGCCGAGCGTGCGCAGCGTGTCGGCCAGGTCGTCGAGCACCTGCGGGGCGGCCTCCGCGTACAGGTCGCGCAGGTAGTAGATCGCGTTGCGGGCCTCGTCGGTCGGGTCCGGCCGGTCGAGCCGCAGCTCGTCGGTCTGCCACATCAGGTCGAGCAGCTCGGCCAACCGGCGGTTGGCCGGGCCCTCGTCGCTGGCGCCGTAGAGGATCGCGTTGGCGGTCTCGGTGTCCAACTCGTCGGCGATCGCCCGCAGCTTGGACAGGATCGACCGACGGGCCGCCTCGGTCGGGTGCGCGGTGAAGACCGGTCGTACCGCGAGCCGGCGAGCGGCGTTGGCGATCTCCTCGGCCGGCACGCCCCGCTCGGCGATCATCTTGGCGGCCTGGTCCAGCCAACCGCCCTGCACCGCGCGGCGGCGGCGCAGATCCCGGGCGCGGTGCACCTGCTCGGTGATGTTGGCCAGGTGGAAGTAGGTGGAGAAGGCGCGGGCCAACTTGGTGCCGGTGGTCACGTCGAGCCCGCCGAGGCGCTGCGCGGCCGCCGGGGCGTCGCTGCGGACCTGGGCGCGGATCTCCTCGACGAGGTCGAGCAGCGGGCGACCCTCTTGGCGGGCCAGGGTCTGGCCGAGCAGGGTGCCGAGTCGGCGGATGTCGGCGCGCAGTGCGGCGTCCGGGCCGTCGTGGTCGTGCTGGTCGGTCACGATGCGCTCCCTTGCGTGGATACGAAGGACAGCGCTGTCCGACTTACTGGATGGTATCCGCGCGGACCGGATGTTCGGAGGGCCCCCGGGTGATCCACTGCTTCCGGACGTGTGTTTTGCGGCGTGATCTCAACCACCATGATCGGTCCGCGCGGGCAGACGGGTGGTGTGCGCCGGGACCGGAACATGGGCCGCTACTGAGCAAATTTTCTTCAAGACGCGGCGGCCCGACGGCCCGAGGATGGTTCCTGCCGGACCGGACTCCGTCCTGGCGACGGGGGCACGCGGGCCTGTTCGGGGAGGCCCGACGCCCCCGGTCGCGCGTGCTCGAGGAACGCCGCAGGTCCGCGGAGGGGCCTCCTCGACGGTGTCCGCACCCGCCGACGGGTCAGCCCGACCCGGTCCGGGTCTCGCCAGTGGGGGTGAGCAACCGGCGCAGGCGGGCCGGTGGATGGCCCACCTGCTCCCGGACCGTCCGGGTCAGGTGTGCCTGGTCGGCGAACCCGTACTCGGTGGCCAACGCACCGAGCGGACGACCGTCGGGCTCGGCGAGCGTGTCCAGCACCGCCCGTACCCGCAGCCGGTTCCGGTAACTGGTCAGGCTGCTGCCGGTCATCCGGTGGAAGACCCGGCTGAGGTGGTGCGGCGAGCTGCCCACCTCCCGGGCGACCTCGTCCAGGCTGAGCGTGAAACCGGAGTTGGCCAGCACCTCCCGGGCCCGGTCGGCCAACCGCCGGTGGGCGACCAGCGTCGCCGGTCGACGGCGGACCGCCGGGTCGAGCCCCTCGTCCGCGCCGAGCGGACTGTGCCGCAGCAGGTGGGTCAGGAACCGGTGCAACCGCTCGGCCATCTCGAAGCCGTCCAGCCCGCGCCGGAAATCCGCCACCAGAAGCCGGTGCGCCAGGTCCAGCGCCGCGTCGGAGGATCCGGACCACCCACCCCGGTCCAGCCAACCCTCCGCGTCCGGGCGGGCCGCGAGCACCACCGGGTCGATCTCCAGGCAGGTGAACGAGTCACCGCAGCCGAACGGGTGGGCCACGGCGAGTTCGTCGCCGGGGCGGGTGAGCAGCACCGAGGTGGCGTCGGAGAGCTCGACCCGACCGTTGAGCCGACGCCGGTACGCCCCGGAGCGGCCCAGGATGACCTTGTGCTGGTCCACGACGGTGGACTCCGTCCAGCCGTGGTCCTCCACGATGCACCGCGCCTGGTAGACGAGCAGCCCCTCCGGGTGCCCCAGCACCCGCCACCGGGCGGGTGTGGTGCGGCGACGCGGATCACTGCCGATTCCATCGGCGGGCATCGTTCCCTCCCCAGAGGTGACGGTGGTGGGTCAGGTGTCGCTGGTGTCGGGCCTCAGATGCCAGCGGCGACGACGGCGAAGGCGCGAACGGGGAAGGTGCCCATGCCGGCCACCATCGGCGGGGCCGCCGTGAACCGGAACCCGCTCGGCGGCAACGCGCCCAGGCCGGTCAGGTGCTCCACGATCGGGATGCCGGCGGCGAGCAGCGCGCTGTGCGCGGGGCGTACGCCGGCGGCCGCCGGGCTCATGTCGTCGATGTTGATCGAGTCGATGCCGACCAGCGCCGCCCCAGCCTCGACAAGCGCCTGGGCGGCGTCCCCGGTCAGGTACGGCGCCTCCGGCGCGCCGTACCGCTCGGTGCCGAAGTGCGCATCCCACCCGGTGTGCAGCAACACCGCCCGACCGGCCACCTCGTACGGGGCCAGCATGAGCCGGTCAACCGCGCGGATGCCGGCCGGCACCCGGACCACCACCCCCGGTAGGTCGGCGAGACGGTCCAGCGACACGGCGGTCAGTTCGTCCCGGCCGGCCCAGCGGTGGGCGGGCGTGTCCAGGTACGTGCCGGTGTTGGCGATCATGTCGATTCGGGCCACGTGGAATTCGGTGCCCGGGGCGTACCGCTCCCGGGAGGCGGCGAAGGTCAACCAGTCGGTGATCCGGGGGCCCGGCCAACCCGGCAGGGTGGTCATCCCGTCGCTGATCACGTGGCTCAGCTCGACCAGCCGGCGGGCGGGCGTCGGCTGATCGACGGCCACGCCCCGGCCGCCCTTGTGCGGTTCCTCGATGATCGTCTTGGCGCTGATCCGAACCTCGGCCACCATCAGTAGCCCGAGGTGCCGGACGAACAACGCCGCCAGGTCGTCGTCGCTGATCTCCCGACCGGGAATGTCCAGCCGGAACCCCTCGGTACGCAGCCCGCCGCCGTTGGCGAAGCTCACCTCCGCGTCGAACTGTGCCCGCCACTGCTCACCCATCCCGAAACCCGACCACGCCAGCCGCCACCCGGTCAAGATCCGCTGCGAGGGCTGGTGGCGCCGGGCGGCGCGGTCCCAAGATCTCGCAATATCCAGGATGTAGTGGCATCGGCGCGTCGCTGAGGCCACTACATCCTGGTTCGAGCACGATCTTCAGCGCGGGGCGCGGGGCGCGGGGCGCGGGGCGCGGGGCGCGGGGCGGCGTGGACCTGGGCGGAAGGGGGTGACTGTCGGTCGACGGGGCTAGGCTTGTTGTCGTGCACCCCCCGTCCGACTGGACGAGGGGCCGCCGTCGTGTGTGCGTCGACTCCCCGGGAAGGATTCCCTTGCTCACCGGTCTGTTTTCCGCCGCCCTGGCCGACCCCGGGCTGGCCCGGGCGCGTGACCTGGCGCGCTCCGGTGCCGCCCAGGTAGACGGCCTCGACATCACCGCTCCGGCGGCGCTGCGCCCGTTCGCCGTCGCGGCTGTCGCCGCTGACAACGACGGGGCTGGGCGCCCGGTGCTCGCGGTGACCGCCACCACCCGAGAGGCCGACGACCTGGCCGCCGCGCTCGGCGGGCTGCTGCCGGCCGAACAGGTCGTGGTCTTCCCCTCCTGGGAGACGCTGCCGCACGAGCGGCTCTCGCCACGTTCGGACACCGTGGGTCGACGGCTGGCCGTGCTGCGCCGCCTCGCGCACCCCGAGTCGGCCGACGCGCACGGCCGGACCGGGCCGCTGCGGGTGGTCGTGGCCCCGGTGCGTTCACTGCTCCAGCCCCAGCTCAAAGGGCTCGGTGACCTGGAGCCGGTGCAGCTCGCCGCAGGCGAGGAGGCGGACCTGGAAGAGGTCGCCCGCCGGTTGATCGACATGGCGTACGCCCGGGTCGACCTGGTCACCAAGCGCGGCGAGTTCGCGGTCCGCGGCGGCATCCTGGACGTCTTCCCGCCCACCGACGAGCACCCGTCCCGGGTCGAGTTCTGGGGCGACGAGGTGGAGGAGATCCGCACCTTCGCCGTCGCCGACCAGCGGACCATCGAGCAGGTCCCGCTGCTGTGGGCGCCGCCGTGTCGTGAGCTGCTGCTCACCCCGGCGGTGCGCGACCGGGCCGCCGTCCTCGCCGAGCAGCACCCCGAGTTGGCCGAGATCCTCGACAAGCTGGCCGAGGGCATCCCGGTGGAGGGGATGGAGTCACTGGCCCCGGTGCTGGTCGGTCCCGACTCGCTGGAGCTGCTGCTGGACGCCATGCCGGCCGGCACCCACGTCCTGCTCTGCGACCCGGAGCGGATCCGCACGAGGGCGCACGACCTGGTGCGTACCTCGGAGGAGTTCTTGCAGGCCAGTTGGGCCGCCGCCGCGGTCGGCGGCCAGGCCCCGGTGGACGTCGGCGCCGCCGCCTTCCGCACCCTCGGCGAGGTACGCGCCGCCGCCGGCAAGCTCGGCCAGCCGTGGTGGACGCTGTCCCCGTTCGGTCTGGTGGAGGGCGAGACGGCCGAGACGCGGCAGCCCTGGGAGGACGCGCCGGAGCAGGCCGCCGTCAGCCCGGACGACGCCATCGCGGTGACCCTCTCCGCTCAGCCGGCACCGCTCTACCACGGTGAGACCTCGCGGGTCGTCGAGGACCTCAAGCGTTGGTCCGGCGACGGCTGGTCGATCGCGCTGGTCTTCGAGGGGCACGGCCCCGCCCAGCGGGCGGTGGAGGTGCTGCGCGACGCCGGCCTGGGCGCCCGGTTGGTGCAGGAGGTGCCGACCGCGCCCGTCCCCGGCGAGCTGGTGGTCACCTGCGGCGCGCTGGGCAGCGGGTTCGTCGACGAGGCGTCCCGCTTCGTGCTGCTCACCGGCAATGACGTGACGGGCGGTCGGGGCACCTCGACGCGGGACATGCGCAAGATGCCGAGCCGGCGGCGCAACACCATCGACCCGCTTGAGCTCAAGGCCGGCGACTTCGTGGTGCACGAGCAGCACGGCATCGGCCGCTACGTCGAGCTGGTGCAGCGCACCGTCAACGGCGCCAGCCGGGAATACCTGGTCATCGAGTACGCGGCCAGCAAGCGGGGCCAGCCCGGCGACCGGTTGTTCGTCCCCACCGACCAGCTCGACCAGCTCTCCCGTTACGTGGGCGGTGAGCAGCCGACCCTGCACAAGATGGGCGGCTCGGACTGGCAGAAGTCCAAGGCCCGGGCCCGCAAGGCGGTCCGGGAGATCGCCGCGCAGCTCATCCAGCTCTACGCCGCCCGCAAGGCGTCCAAGGGTCACTCGTTCGGCCCGGACACGCCGTGGCAGCGGGAGCTGGAGGACGCCTTCCCGTGGCAGGAGACGCCGGACCAGCTCGCCGCGATCGAGGAGGTCAAGCGGGACATGGAGCAGACCGTCCCGATGGACCGGCTGATCTGCGGCGACGTCGGCTACGGCAAGACCGAGATCGCGGTCCGGGCGGCGTTCAAGGCGGTGCAGGACGGTAAGCAGGTGGCGGTGCTGGTGCCGACCACCCTGCTGGTGCAGCAGCACTACAACACGTTCGCCGAGCGGATGAGCCAGTTCCCGGTCCAGATCCGGCAGCTGTCGCGGTTCCAGACGGCGAAGGAGACCGAGCGGACGTTGGAGATGGTCGCCGACGGCACCGTCGACATCGTCATCGGCACCCACCGGCTGCTCCAGACCGCCACCCGCTTCAAGCAGCTGGGTCTGGTGATCGTCGACGAGGAGCAGCGCTTCGGTGTGGAGCACAAGGAGCACCTGAAGACGCTGCGCGCGTCGGTCGACGTGCTGAGCATGTCGGCCACCCCGATCCCGCGCACCCTGGAGATGGCGATCACCGGCATCCGGGAGATGTCCACCATCGCCACGCCACCGGAGGAGCGGCACCCGGTGCTCACCTTCGTCGGCGCGCAGGACGACCGGCAGGTGGCCGCGTCCATCCACCGTGAGCTGCTCCGCGACGGGCAGGTCTTCTACCTGCACAACCGGGTCGAGTCGATCGACCGGGCGGCACGGCGGCTGCGGGAGCTGGTGCCCGAGGCGCGGGTAGCGGTGGCGCACGGCCAGATGACCGAGGACGCCCTGGAGAAGGTCATGGTCGGCTTCTGGGAGAAGGAGTTCGACGTCCTGGTCTGCACCACGATCGTCGAGTCGGGCATCGACATCCCGAACGCCAACACCCTGATCGTGGAGCGGGCCGACCTGCTCGGGCTGGCCCAGCTGCACCAGATCCGGGGCCGGGTGGGCCGGGGTCGGGAGCGGGCGTACGCGTACTTCCTCTACCCGCCGGAGAAGCCGCTGACCGAGCACGCCCACGAGCGGTTGGCGACCATCGCCCAGCACACCGAGTTGGGCGCCGGCATGTACGTGGCCATGAAGGACCTGGAGATCCGGGGCGCCGGCAACCTGCTCGGTGGCGAGCAGTCCGGCCACATCGAGGGTGTCGGCTTCGACCTGTACGTGCGGATGGTCGGCGAGGCGGTCTCCGCGTTCAAGGGTGAGCGGCCGGAGGAGGAGACCGACGTCAAGATCGACCTGCCGGTCGACGCGCACCTGCCGCACGACTACGTGAGCGTGGAGCGGCTGCGCCTGGAGATGTACCGCAAGCTCGCCGAGGCGCGCGACGAGGAGCGGTTGGGCGAGGTCATCGCCGAGATGACCGACCGGTACGGCGAGCCGCCGGCCCCGGTGCAGAACCTGGTGGAGGTGGCCCGGTTCCGCCTGTTGGCCCGCCGCTACGGCCTGACCGACGTGTCCATGCAGGGCAAGCACGTCCGCTTCGGGCCGTTGCCGTTGCCGGACTCGAAGCAGATGCGGCTCAAGCGTTACCACCCGGATGCCGTCTACAAGCAGGCCACCGACCAGGTCAGCGTGCCCCGACCGACCACCCGGCGGATCGGCGGCGAGCCGCTGCGGGACCAGGCGCTGCTGCAGTGGTGTGCGCAACTGCTCTCCGATGTGCTCGGTGCTCCCGCACCGCTCGCCGTCGCGGCGGGTTGAGGCGGGTCCGCGGTGTGGTGGGGGCCGTCACAGCCTGGGGGAGGGCATGAGAGAGTGACGGGTATGCGTGCTCGCCGTGTGATCGCCGCCGCCAGCGTCGCGGCCCTGGGTGTCCTCTCCCTCGCTGCCTGCGGCAAGTCCGCACCGAACATCGCCGCCTATGTCGGTGACACCGCCTATTCCGTGGACCGGGTCGACGCGATCTACGACGACGCGCAGACGAAGTACGGCGACGCCGTCCGGCGGGAGGCCGGTCAGGCGGGGGCGACGCCGTCTCCGGAGCAGTTGCGCGCGGCGGTGACCCGTCAGGACGTGGTCAACCTGCTGGTCAGCCTGGACCTCGGCAAGCGGGTGGCCGCGGCGAAGAACATCCAGGTGCCCGACGAGGTCAGCCCGCAGCAGCTTGAGCAGAACCTGCGGGTGCCGGCGAGCACCGAGTACGCCAAGCTCTGGGGTGACTGGATCGACCTGCTCCAGGTGCTCAACCAGCAGCTCCCGCCGGCCGAGCTGAGCGACGATTCGCTGATGGCCGTCTACGACGCCCTGACCAAGACCGGGGCGATCGACGCCGGGATGTCGGTGGCCAACGTCCGTCAGGCTTTCGGCGACGGCGGCTTCGTGCGCAGCGCCACCGCCCTCAGCACCGCGCTCGAGGAAGAGGCGCGCCGGGTCGACGTCACGATCAACCCACGCTACCGGGCGGTGGGCGTGCCGTCGGTGGTGAGCACCGGCCAGTCGCTGGTCTTCTACTCGCTGCCGTACATCAACGAGGCCGGCCCGGTCACTGACATCTCCACCCCGGAGCCGCTGCCGTCGAGCGGCGCGCCGGGCGACGAGGCTCCCGCACCGGAGCAGGGCACGGCCAGCTGAGCATGTCGGCACGGATCGTCCTGCTGGTCACCTCACCCCGGCTGCCGGCCGGCCTGTTGACCTCCGCGGCCTGGGACGTCGTACGCCAGCACCCGGTGTTGACCGGCTCGGACGGTGAGCTGGTCACGGCCGTGCGTCAGGCGGGCGCCGAGGTCACTGTGGTGGACGGCCCGGCCACGCAGCCGTTGCTGGACGCGGTGGCGGCGCACGGCACCGTGGTGTGGTTGGCCGGTCCGACGGGTGACGAGGCGCTGGCCCGGGAGTTGGGTCTGCGGCTGGCCCGGCAACCGGGGTTGGCCGAGATGGAGCTGATGTACGGCTCGTGGGATCCGCCGGGTGCCCGGCTGCTCGACGCGGTGGCCGTGCTGGACCGGCTGGCCTCGCCGGGTGGCGACCCGTGGAAGCGGGCGCAGACGCACCGCAGCCTCGCCGGTTACCTGCTGGAGGAGAGCTACGAGGCGTACGACGCGATCAGCGCCGACGACACCGACGCGCTGCGCGAGGAGCTGGGCGACGTGTTGTTGCAGGTGGTGCTGCACGCGCGGCTCGCCGAGGAGTTGCCCGAGGATGAGCGGTGGTCCATCGACGACGTGGCCGGTGGTCTGGTCGACAAGATGATCCGGCGTAATCCGCACGTCTTCGCCGGTGCCGAGGTGGGCACCCTGGAGGAGATCACCGAGAACTGGGAGCGGATCAAGCGCGCGGAGAAGGCGCGGAGTTCGGTGCTGGACGGCGTGGCCCTGAGTCAGCCCGCGCTGGCCCTGGCGGCGCAGATCCTGGACCGTGCCGCCCGCCGGGGCATCGAGGTTGCGCCGCCGCTGCCCGACGCCCAACCGGACGCCGAAGCGAGGCTGGGAGCCAGCCTGCTGGCCACGGTCGCGGCGGCCCGCGAGGCGGGCCTGGACCCCGAAGCCGCCCTCCGCCGCGCCACCCTGGCCCACGCCCAATCCATCCGGACCGCCGAACCCCCACCACCAGACCCGCGTTGACCACGAAGTTGTTGCCCCGACACGCCGGGGCGAACGGCAACAACTTCATGATCGACGGAACGGGGCGGAACCGGCCGACCACGCTGGGGCGGTCGGTAGGGTGGGCGGGTGGAAGCGTTTGGGGTGCTGGCTGAGCGGGTCGTCGAGGCGTTGCTGGAGTCGCGGCCGGGGGTCGCCACCGCCGCCGGGGACCACCGGTTCGACGACCGGCTGCCGGACCTGTCCGCCGACGGGTTGACCGCCGACCGGGCGATGCTCTCCGACGCGGCCAACGCGCTGTCCGAACTGGACCCGGACTCCCTCGACGTCGACGAACAGGTCGACCACGCGCTGCTCACCTCATTCGTGGACCGGGAGCTGTTCGAGCTGACCGAGATCCGGTCGCACGAGTGGGATCCGCTGCGGCACAACCCCGGCCCGCTGCTGCACCCGCTGCTGGCCCGCCCGTACGCCCCCGCCGAGGTGCGGCTGACCCAACTGGCCGGCCGGCTCGCCGCCGTACCGGACGCCCTCGCCACTGCCCGCGCGACGCTGCGGGACATGCCGCGGATCCACGCGGAGACGGCCGTCGGGCAGTTCACCGGCACGGCCGCGCTGATCCGCGACGAGCTGCCGGCGCTGCTCGCCCAGGCGCCGAGCCAGCTCGACCGGGTCGAGCCGGCGGCCACCGCCGCGATCGCCGCGCTGGACGAGTTCGTCGCCTGGCTCCGGGCCGGCCTGGCCGCCGATGCCGGCCCCGGCCGTGACCCGCGACTGGGCCGACGTCGCTGGGAGGCCCGGCTCTGGCACACCCTCGACACCGAGCTGGGCGCCGCCGAGATCCAACGGCGCGCGTGGGCCAACCTGGACCGGGTCACCGCCGAGATCCGTGAGGCGGCCGTCGAGCTGGTCGGCGGGCCTGCCGACGACCAGTCCGTACGGCGGGCGCTGGACCTGCTCGCCGCCGAGCACCCGGACGACGCGACGATCGTCGAGCTGGCCGCAGTGACACTGGACGAGGCCACCGACTTCGTCCGCGCACACGACCTGGTCACCCTGGTCGACGACCGGTGCGTGATCCAGGAGATGCCGGAGTTCGCCAGGGGCGTCGCGGTGGCGTACTGCGACGCGCCCGGCCCGCTGGAGACCGCCGCCGTGCCGACCTTCTACTGCATCGCGCCCACCCCGTCGGACTGGCCGGCGCACCGGGTCGAGTCGTTCTACCGCGAATACAACGACCACATGATCCGCAACCTGACGGTGCACGAGGCGATGCCGGGGCACTTCCTCCAACTCGCCCACGCACGCCGCTACGTCGGTGGCACCCGGGTCCGCGCGCTCGCCGAGTCCGGCCCGTTCATCGAGGGCTGGGCGGTCTACGCGGAGGAGGTGATGACGGGTCTCGGCTTCGGTGGTCTGCCGGTGCGGTTGCAGCAGCTCAAGATGCAGCTACGGATGACCATCAACGCGTTGCTCGACCAGTTGGTGCACGCCGAGGACCTGCCCGAGGCCGAGGCGATGGCGTTGATGACCGGGCGCGGCTTCCAGGAGGAGGGCGAGGCGGCCGGCAAGTGGCGGCGCGCCCAACTCACCTCGACCCAGCTGTCCACCTACTTCGTCGGCTACAGCGAGGTGGCCGACATCGCCGCCGCCCGCCCGGACGGGGTGTCGGTCCGCGACTGGCACGACGCGATGCTCGCCCACGACTGCCCGCCCCCGCGCCACCTGCGCACCCTGCTCGGTCTCTGAGCAACACCGGCGCCCGCGCCGTCACCGCGTCCCGCCTCAAGATCCGCACAACTTCTCGGATGTTGCTGCTTCCAGCGCCCCGGAGGCAGCAACATCCCCGAACTTGTGCGGATCTTGAAAGCTGTGCACCGCACCGCGCCGCCTGGCGCTCACCGTCGCGTCGATCATCCAGCGCGAGATGGAGTACGCGGCCAGCAGTTCCGCCGGCAGCGCATCCAAGCCGAACCACTGAACCTGGGTCAGCTCCCGGTCACAGGTGGTGCCGATCTCGAAGGACTACGGCGGCGGCCAGCGCGGCGGACAAGGGCCGGGCCCGTCGGGTCGGGTCAGGAGCCGCCGGGGCGGCGGTCGACGACGCCGGCACCGGCGGGTGGCTCGAACGCGCCCTCGTCGACGGTCGCGGAGTAGTCGCTCAACGCCAGCTCCACCGGCTTGCCGTCGACCGGCCCGGTGAAGCTGCCGAGCACGCCCTCGGTGGTCACGCAGGCGGTGAAGTCGCCGGACGAGCTCTCCACCGCCACGCAGGCGGCGTGGTGCCCGGCGACTGTGGTGTCGCTCTGCTTGATGACCGCCTGCGGGTCGAGCGCGGCGGCGGTGAGCAGGCCGACCACCACCGGCGGCGTGACGAGGCCCTGCCGGTTGGCCTCACCGAACAGCGTCACGGTGGGCTTGCTGCCCGGGGTCGGCGGGGCGATCAGCGTGCACTCCGGGCGGGCGCCGGTTGTCGTGCACCGGGTGATGGCGTCCGGGGTGACGGTGAGTTGCCCGCCCGGGTAGGTGTACGTGGATCGCGCCGGGTCCTGTGCCTGCACGATCGCGGCGCGCTGGCCGCCGGGCAACTGGTAGGTGGCCGAGTAGGTCAACTCCAGTGCCCGGTCGAGCCGGGCGGCGAGATCGTTGACGAGTTCCGAGCGGCCCATGGCGACTCCGGCGTCCTCGAATGTCTGACAGCCGGTGACCGTGAGCGACGCGATGACCGACACGGCGAGCATGCGGAGGGTGGTCGAGGCGGCGGGCATGGCGACCAGCCTGGTGGATTTGGTCCGCGCAGCGCAAACCCGTTGCCGGTTGACGCCCGGAAATCCGGGAATGTCCGTCAACGCGGGGTGACCCGGGTGCGCGGGCGACGCCGTGCCCGTTCGCGCCGCCCGATACGCTGCGTTCAACACCTGCCTCAGCCGCACCGTCGCGGCCCACCCACGGACCGGATAACAACAACGAGGAGCGACTTAGTGGCAACCATCGAGGGAATCGTCGCCCGGGAGATTCTCGACTCGCGGGGCAACCCGACGGTCGAGGTCGAGGTCGGTCTGGACGACGGCACGGTAGCCCGCGCCGCCGTGCCCTCCGGCGCCTCCACCGGCGCCTTCGAGGCGATCGAGCTGCGCGACGGTGACGCCGACCGCTACCAGGGCAAGGGCGTGGAGAAGGCGGTCTCCAACGTCGAAGACAAGATCGTCGACCAGATCATCGGGTACGAGGCCAGCGAGCAGCGGCTGATCGACCAGAAGATGCTCGACATCGACGGCACCGACAGCAAGTCGGAGCTGGGCGCGAACGCCATCCTGGGGGTCTCCCTGGCGGTGGCGAAGGCCGCTGCCGGCAGCGCCGAGCTGAGCCTCTTCCGCTACCTGGGCGGCCCGAACGCGCACCTCCTGCCCGTGCCGATGATGAACATCCTCAACGGTGGCGCGCACGCCGACTCGAACGTCGACATCCAGGAGTTCATGATCGCGCCGATCGGCGCGCCCACCTTCCGGGAGGCGCTGCGCTCGGGCGCGGAGGTCTACCACGCGCTGAAGTCGGTGCTGAAGAAGAAGGGCCTCTCCACCGGGCTCGGCGACGAGGGTGGCTTCGCGCCGAATCTGCCGACGAACGCGGCGGCCCTGGACCTGATCGCCGAGGCGGTCGAGAAGGCCGGTTACCGGCTCGGCACCGACATCGTGTTCGCGCTCGACGTGGCGGCCACGGAGTTCTTCGACAACGGCACCTACACCTTCGAGGGCGCCGCGAAGTCCGCCGAGGAGATGAGCACCTACTACACGAAGCTGGCCGACGAGTACCCGATCGTGTCGATCGAGGACCCGCTGGCCGAGGACGACTGGAGCGGTTGGCAGACGCTGACCGCCTCGATCGGTGACCGGGTGCAGATCGTCGGTGACGACCTGTTCGTGACCAACCCGCAGCGCATCGCCCGCGGCATCGCGGAGAAGGCGGCGAACGCGGTCCTCGTCAAGGTCAACCAGATCGGTTCGCTGACCGAGACCCTGGACGCGGTGGACCTGGCCCACCGGGCCGGCTTCAAGTGCATGATGAGCCACCGCTCCGGCGAGACCGAGGACACCACCATCGCCGACCTGGCGGTGGCCACCGGCTGCGGCCAGATCAAGACCGGTGCGCCGGCCCGTTCGGACCGGGTCGCCAAGTACAACCAGCTGCTCCGGATCGAGGAGGAGCTGGCCGACGCGGCGCGCTACGCCGGCGCCGGCGCGTTCCCGCGCTACCGTTCGGCCTGAGACGCACGAAGCCTCGGGGGAGGGGTGTGACGATGCAGCAGCGCCGCACACCGGGTGGTCAGCGTCCCGCCCGCCGGCCGGGTCAGTCCGGTCGGCCGGGCGGTGGTCGCGCCACGCGGGGGTCGGTCCGGGAGGCCGGCGTACGCGCCGAGCCGCGTGCCGCCGGTCGGGCGCCGGGTGCTGCCCGGGGCGCCGAGGGTGTGCGCTCCGCGAATCGTCCGGCCGCCGCTCGGCGTACCGCCGCCGGTGGTGCCGTCAAGCGGCTCGCCGCACCTCACCCCCGTCGCTTCACCGGCCGGGCCACCGTGCTGTTCGCGGTCCTGATCGCGCTCGCCCTGGCCTACACCTACCCGGTCCGCGTCTACCTGGACCAGCAGGCCGACATCGAGCGGATGGAGGCCGCCCAGGCGGCGCAGGAGGCGGAGATCGCCAAGCTCGCCGCCGAGGCGGCCAACTGGAAAGACGACGAGTTCATCAAGACGCAGGCCCGGGAGCGGTTCTTCATGGGCGAGCCGGGCGAGAAGATGATGGTGGTGCTGCACGACCCGGAGGGTGCCGCCCGGGACGCCGGGAAGCCGGCCGGCTCGGCCGCCCCGGCCGGGCCGGTGACCTGGTACGACACGCTCTGGTCGAGCGTGCAGGCGGCGGACAGCCAGCAGCCGGGCAAGTGAGCCACCGACCACCGCACCGCACCGCACCAGGAGAGATGGCACCGTGACTGTCGTACCACCGTCGGAGCCGGCGGCGGATTCCGTACCCCTGCCGCAGCGTGAGCCGGCCACCGAGGCCGACCTGGCCGCGGTGGCCGCGCAGCTGGGCCGGACGCCCCGCGGCACCCGGGCGGTCGCCCACCGGTGCCCGTGCGGCCTGCCGGACGTGGTGGAGACGACCCCCCGCCTCGCCGACGGCACCCCGTTCCCGACCCTCTACTACCTGACCTGCCCCCGGGCCACCGCGGCGTGCAGCCGACTGGAGTCGGCGGGGCTGATGAAGGAGATGGCGGACCGGCTGACGACGGACCCGGAGTTGGCGGCCCACTACCGTGCGGCGCACGAGGACTACCTCACCCGCCGGGAGGCGATCGGCGAGGTGCCGGAGATCGCCGGCATCTCGGCCGGCGGGATGCCGGGCCGGGTGAAGTGCCTGCACGTGCACCTGGGCCACGCGCTGGGCGCCGGCCCCGGGGTGAACCCGTTCGGCGACGAGACGTTGGAGCTGGTCGAGCCCTGGTGGTCGACGGGGCCGTGCGTGGACGTGCCGGCGGGCGAATGAGCGCGCCGACCGCGGATCAGATCACCGTACGGCGGGCGCGCACCGGGGACGTGCGGGGCATCCGGCGACTCGTCGACACCTACACCGACGACCGGCGGCTGCTGAGCAAGGCCACCGTCACCCTCTTCGAGGACGTGCAGGAGTTCCGGGTCGCGGTCCGGGCCGGGGACGACGCCGTGGTCGGCTGCGGCGCGCTGCACGTCATGTGGGAGGACCTGGCGGAGATCCGCACGGTGGCGGTGGACCCGTCCTGCCGGGGCCGGCGGATCGGTCACCGGCTGGTCGGTGAGCTGATCGACGCGGCCCGGGAGTTGGGCGTGGCCCGCATCTTCGTGCTCACCTTCGAGACCCGGTTCTTCGCGTCGTTCGGCTTCCGTGAGATCGACGGCGCGCCGGTGCCGCAGCCGGTCTACGAGCAGCTGCTGCGGTCGTACGACGAGGGCGTCGCGGAGTTCCTGGACCTGGAGCGGGTCAAGCCGAACACGCTGGGCAACACCCGGATGCTGCTGCGCCTGTGATCAGCCCTTGCGGGGGTGGGCGGCGAAGAAGTCCCACATCAGGTCGGTGGCGGACAGCCCGGCGGAGGTCGCGGCGAGTTGGCCTGCTGTCGCGCCCGGCCAACTGTGACCCATGTCGGCGAGGGTGTAGACGCTGACCTCGCTGCCGTCCGCGCAGCCCGCCACCGTGTGCGTCACACCCCGCACCCCGGATGCCTTCGGGCTGGGCCGGCAGTTGAGCCGCTGCTGCCAGGTCCGCATCCCGGTCTCGAAGGTCGAGGCGTACCGGTCCTGACCGCCGATGAAGGTGATCACGGAGACCGGGCTCTTCGGCACGTAGCTGTCGGCCGTGGTCAACTCGCCGCTGTAACCACCACTGACCACCCCGATCGCGGCTCCCGCATCGCGGAGCCGGTGCCGGGATAGAAGTGCAGCGCGATGACCAGTGCGGATGACCGGGTCGGGTCGTACCCCGCCGGCGCGTGCAGCAGATAGGTACGGTCGAGCCCGTTGTGTTTCAGGGTGAGCTGGTGGTCGCCGGCCGCCGGTCGTTCGCTCGACGCGGACGGCGCGGCTGGCGGGGTCGACGAGGGTTGCCCCCGCTCACTACAAGCTGCGGCCACGACCATGAGGCAAAGCCCCGTCAACACTGCCACCGATCGCCGCACGCCGGTCACCCCCCGTCGACCCCGCCGTCCACACTGGAGATCCTCCGGCCGGTAAACAACCCTTTCGGTCCTGGCCGAAGGCGGGCAGGCTGTTGTCATGCTTCGCCTCCAGCTCGGGCCGGCCGACCTGTGCCGGGTGCGGTTCGCCGACCGGCTGC
Source organism: Micromonospora sp. DH14 (assembly GCF_029809455.1). Taxonomy (NCBI): domain Bacteria; kingdom Bacillati; phylum Actinomycetota; class Actinomycetes; order Micromonosporales; family Micromonosporaceae; genus Micromonospora; species Micromonospora sp. DH14. The sequence continues at coordinate 801,975 of NZ_JARVKT010000001.1, forward strand.
ATCCGGTCGGGACCGCGCTGCTGGCCGGTCAGTGGCTGCGCGATCCCACGGTCGCGGCGCTGGCGCCGACGCTGGCCGAGCGGGCGGCGGCGGCCGAGGGCACGGCTGCCGCCCAGGCTGCCACCGCGATCCTGCGGCACCTGCTGCCCGATCGGGGGCGGCTGCCGGACTTCGTCACACCCTTCGACGGTCTGGAGTCGGTGGAGGCCGGTCTGGAGGCGATCCGGGCCACCCCGGCCCGGCGGGTCCGCGCCGAGGTCACCATGGCGTACGCGGACACGTCGGTGAGCCCGCTGCGGCGGCGGTTCGCGGCGGCCGACCCGGAGGTGCTGGACCTGTTCGGCGGGGCCGTGCGGACCTGGTTCGGCGCGGTGCTCGAACCGCACTGGGCGGAGCTGACGTCCGCGTACCACCAGCAGGTGGCGGCTGCCAGTCAGCGGTTGGCGCAGCATGGTCTGGCCAGCCTCTTCGCCGGTCTGCACCCGGGGATCCGGTGGCGGGAGCCGGTGCTGGAGGTGCGCACGTGGTGGGACGGTGACCTTCCCGGCACCGGCCACGGGATGATCCTGCTGCCCTCCCCGCTGGCCGGGCCACGCCCCCGGGTGCTGGTCGAGCAGGGTCACCCGGTCCTACTCGTCTATCCGGTGGTCATGCCCACGCTCGGGGCCTGCACCGACCACGATTCGCTCGGTCGGCTGCTCGGCGTCACCCGGGCGCTGGTGCTGCGCCGGCTGGCGGCCGGCGGCGGGTTGACCACCACCGTGTTGTCCCAGGCGGTCGGGATCAGTCTCTCCTCGGCCTCGGAGCACGCCTGTGCGCTGCGGGCGGCCGGTCTGGTGGCCAGCGCGCGGGAGGGCGGGTCCGTTCGACATCACCTGACCGCGCTCGGGGCGGAGTTGTTGCGGGGCCCGTCGGGCGACCCCCGCGAGTCGTGGCCCACGGCCGGCCAAGCCGGCGGGTGACCGCCGGTCCTGCCGTAAGGTTGCTGCCGTGACGACGCGTGTGGCGGCCATCGACTGCGGGACCAACTCGATCCGACTGCTGGTCGCCGACCTGCCCGAGGCCTCGGCCGGGCCGCAGGCGCCGCTTGTCGACCTGACCCGGCGGATGGAGATCGTCCGGCTGGGGCAGGGCGTGGACCGCACCGGCCGACTGGCGCCGGAGGCGATCGAGCGGACCCGGGTGGCGTTGGCGTCGTACGCCGCCGACATCGAGAAGCTGGGTGCCCAGCGGGTGCGCATGTGCGCCACCTCGGCCTCCCGCGATGCCGCGAACGCCGCCGACTTCACCGCGATGGTGCGGGCCACCCTCGGTGTCGAGCCCGAGGTGGTCAGCGGGGACGAGGAGGCCCGGCTGTCGTTCACCGGCGCCGTGCGCGGGCTGCCCGCCGACGCGAAGGAGCCGGTCCTGGTCGTCGACATCGGTGGTGGTTCCACCGAGTTCGTGGTGGGTGACCGGGCCGCCGGGGTGCGGTCGGCGATCTCGGTGGACATCGGCTGTGTCCGGATGACCGAGCGGCACCTGCCCGGTGACCCGCCGACGCCCGAGCAGGTCGCGGCCGCGCAGGCCGACATCGCGGCGGTGGTGGACCGGGCGCTCGCCGTGGTGCCCGGTCGTGAGGCGGCCACCCTGGTCGGCCTCGCCGGGTCGGTCACCACTGTGGTCGCGCTCGCGCAGGGCCTGCGGGAGTACGACCCGGAGCGCATCCACCACGCCCGGGTGTCGTACGAGGAGGTCGCCCGGGTGACCGCTGAGCTGCTGGGTCAGACCCGCGAGCAGCGGTTGGCGAACCCGGTGATGCACCCGGGCCGGGCCGACGTGATCGGCGCGGGCGCGCTGGTGCTTCGAGTGATCATGGAGCGGGCCGGGATGCCGTCGGTGGTCGCGTCCGAGCACGACATCCTCGACGGCATCGCCTGGAGCCTCCAGCCGGCCACGCGCTAGCCGGCTCGATCAACTCGCCTTTCTTGAAGTCGCGGTGTCCGGGTGCCTCGGATGCCCCGACTTCCTGAAAACCGAGTCGATCAACCTTCCGCGCGCCTGACCGGCTCGGCGTGTTGAGGCGGATTCGTTGACGCTATTTCGCATTGCACAGTAGTGTGCAATGCGTGGACACCACACAGCTGCTGAAGGGCGTGCTCGACATGGCCGTCCTGGCCGTGCTCCGGGAGGAGGACGGCTACGGTTACGACATCCTGCGCCGGTTGCGCGAGGCCGGCCTGGAGGAGGTCGGCGACGCCTCGGTCTACGGGACGCTGCGTCGCCTCTTCGCCGCCGGCCTGCTCACCACCTATGTGGTGCCGAGCGAATCCGGGCCGCACCGCAAGTACTACTCACTCAACGCCGCGGGGCGCGACCAACTGACCCGCTCCGGCAAGCTCTGGCGCTCGTTCGCCACCACCATGGACAGTCTGCTCGACGATCGGGGGATGGCGGCATGACCGTCACGGAGCAGGAGATCACCGACTACGTGGCGCGGGTCCGGGCCGCTCTGGCCGACCTGCCGACCGCGCAACGCGACGAGCTGACCGAGGACCTCGCCGACCACCTCACCGAGGTCGCCGCCGAGGCCGAGGGCACCCTCCTCGAGCGACTGGGCGAGCCCGAGACGTACGCCGCCGAGCTGCGCGCCGCGGCCGGCGCCGCACCGGGCGGCGGGCGCAACCTCGACCAGCGGGTGGCCACCGCGATGGCCCGGGTCCGCGGCCGGCTGCGCACCCTGGACACCCGTCTCGGCCCACCCCTGGGGTACGCGACGGCCAGCGACTTCCTGCACCTGCTGCGCCCCGGCTGGTGGGTGCTCCGGGGCTACCTGGCGGCGATGCTGGTCACCGTGATCAGCACCGGCGGCAGCTTCGGGTTGCTGCCGAGGTTCGGCGGTGAGTTGCTCGCCGGCATGATCATGCTGATCGGTTTCGTGGTCGCCTCCATCTGGATCGGCCGCCGCTCGGCTCAGCTGACCCGCTGGCCGCGCTCGGCAGTGCAGGTCGGCAGCGTGGTGCTGGTGATCTTCGCGTTCGCCGCGCTGATGCAGGCCGAGGACCGGATGCGCTACGGCGACTACGGCTACGACCAGACCTCGGTCGACAGCCAGTACGACCGGGTCCGGGACGTCTTCGTCTACGACAGCGAGGGCCGACTGGTGGAGAACGCCCGACTCTTCGACCAGAACGGCAATCCGATCCGGCTCGGCTATCCGGACTGCTCGGAAGAGGTCTATGACAGGCCGAACCTGCGGGCGTACCCGTACTGCCCGGAGCAGGCGCCCTTCGTGCCCCGCGCGCCGGGCGCACCCCTCCCGCCCGGTTCATCGACCAGCACCCCGGACCCGACCAGCACGCCGCTGCCAGCCGGTACGCCCACCGCAGTGCCGCCGAGCGGGACACCAACCCCCACCCCGACCCGCTGAGCCGAGGTGTGAACTGGATCATGCGGGTGAAGCTGGGAAATAGCTGAACGGACGAGGCGAGCGGGACGGCACCGAAAATCAATGATCGTTACGGTGTCGTCTGCTCATCAACCCCTCGGAAGGAACCCCCGTGTCAGAGCAGGTCGCACCGCCCCCCGCGTCCGACGCCGCAACCCCTGAGCCGGCCGTCGAGACGCCGCAAGCGGCCGCGCCGCAGCAGCCCGCTGGCGAGTCGCCGCAGGCGACCGAGCCGCAGCCAGCCGAGCCGAAGGCGGAGAAGTCCGTTGGTAGGAAGGTCCTCGGCATCGTCGGTGCGGTCCTCGCCGTCGTCGTCATCGCCGGCCTGAAGTTCGGCGTCGCCTCGGCGATCGGCAACTACTTCAACAAGGACGAGACCGCGGACGCCAAGACCGGCGACTGCATCGCCGAGCTGCCCGAGATCACCGGCACCGAGCAGGAGGAGGTCGACGGCGCCAAGGTCGTCGAGTGCACCTCCACCGACGCGGCGTACAACGTGGTCGGTCGGGTGGACGGCCAGAGCGAGGCTCAGGCCAAGGCCGACACCACCTGCACCCAGTTCTTCAAGGAGGGCGAGGAGGGGTACATCTTCTCCAGCATCGAGCCGGGCAAGACGGGCTACGTGCTCTGCCTGACCAAGAAGGTCTGACCAGAGCGGCGGACCGGTGTCGACGGCGGCGGGATGTTCCCCGCCGCCGTCGGCGTACCCGGAGTCACCAGGGGGCGAACAGGAGGTGAATGCCACTGTTCCGGCGTCTTCCCGACGGCCGCGTGGCGTGGCAGGCTACCGGCACGTAGGACCACTGGGCGACCAGCCAACGATGACTGACCGCTAGGAGGACGGCCCATGGGCGAAATGGTGAGCTACCGCAGCAACGGGGGCACGAGCGAGGGGTATCTCGCGATACCCGCCAGCGGCACGGCCAGCCCCGCCGTCATCGTCATTCAGGAATGGTGGGGTCTGGTCCCGCACATCCGGTCGGTGGCCGACCGGTTCGCCGAGGCCGGTTTCGTGGCCCTCGCCCCGGACTTCTACCACGGTGAGACGACCAGCGAGCCGGACGAGGCGCAGCGGCTGCTGCTGGCGATGCGGATGGACGAGGCGGCGAAGGACATCGCCGGAGCGGCCGACTATCTCGCCGGGCGGCCCGAGGTCACCGGTAAGGTCGGTGCCGTGGGCTTCTGCGCCGGTGGCAGCCTGGCCCTCTGGTCGGCCACCATCTCCGAGCGGATCGTCGCCACCGCCGGGTTCTATCCCGTGCTGCCCTGGGAGTCGATGCGCCCCGACTGGGCCGACTACGCCGGAAAGGCGGCGGTCATCCACTGCTCCGAAGAGGACGGCACCTCGACCGCCGAGGGCGTACAGACCGCCCGTCGGGCCATCGAGGAGGCCGGCGGTGACTGCCACCTCTACGACTACCCGGGCACCTCGCACGCCTTCTTCAACGACGACCGGCCGGAGGCGTTCGACCAGCGCGCCGCCGCCAGCGCCTGGGCCCGCACCCTGGAACTCTTCCGGGCCAAGCTTGGCTGAGACCCGTACCCCCGAACAGGTGGTCGCCCGCGCAGCGCGGGCGACCGACCTGGCCGACCTCGACGCGGCGGTGAGCGACTGTTTCGCCTGCCCACGGCTGGTCCGGTGGCGGGAGGAGGTCGCCCGCACCCGCCGGGCCGCCTTCCGCGACCAGGAGTACTGGGGTCGGCCGGTGCCGGGCTTCGGCACCTCGGACGCGCGGATCGCCATCCTCGGGTTGGCGCCCGCCGCGCACGGTGGCAACCGCACCGGCCGGATCTTCACCGGTGACCGGTCGGGTGACGTGCTGTTCGCCGCGCTGCACCGGGCCGGGCTGGCCAACCAGCCGACGAGCGTCGCCGCCGACGACGGGCTCGCCCTGCGGGACCTGCGGGTCTTCTCAGCCGTCCGGTGCGCGCCACCGGACAACAAGCCGACCCCGGCGGAACGGGACACCTGCGCGCCCTGGCTGCACCGTGAGGTCGCGTTGATCCGGCCCACGCTGCGGGTCGTGGTCGCGCTGGGCGCGTTCGCCTGGGCCGCGTGGTGGCCGGTGCTCCGCGCGGTGTACGGGCAGCGCCCGCCCAGCCCGCGACCGGCGTTCGGTCATGGGGCACACTGGTCCGGCACGGACGCCCCGGACTTGCTGGGCTGCTACCACGTCAGTCAGCAGAACACCTTCACCGGGCGGTTGACACCAGGGATGTTGGACGACGTCTTCGGCCAGGCTAGACAGTTGGCCGGAGTGGACTGAGACGACGCGTGGGGTGGTGGCGATGACAGACGGAACCCGCCCGCCCGCGCCCGCGCCGTCGGCCGAGCCGGCGCTGAGTCCGGTGCTCGGCCTGCTCCGCCGGTGGTGGCCGGTCGGCGCGGTCGCCGTCCTGCTCGCCGGTGCCGCGCTGGCGTCCGCCCACTCGTCGATCGGGGCCAGTCGGATCCCACCGGCCGCGGACAACGTTCCCTGGGTTCCGGAGTACCCGACCGTCGAGCCGTCACCGTCCATCCCGATCGAGCCACGCGACGCGGGCGAGGCCACCCAGGCGCACATTCCGGAGTGGGTCGGCAAGGTGGCCGTGGCCCTGCTCGGGCTGGCCATCCTGGCCGCGCTCGGCTACCTCTGCTGGGTCCTGGTCCGGGGCGCGCTGCGCCGCACCACCCGGGCGCTACCGGCGCAGCGGGGCCGTCGTACCGCCGAGGGCACCGCCCGCGAGGTCGTCGCCGCCCTCGACGCCGGCCTGGTGGAACTCGACGACCGGGACACCGACCCCCGGGTGGCGGTGATCGCCTGCTGGGTGCGGCTGGAGGAGACCGCCGCCACGGCCGGTGTGCCGAGGCTCGCCGGGGACACCCCCACCGACCTGGTCAGCCGCCTGTTGCAGGGCGACCCGGAGGCGGGCGTGCCGGCCATCGCCAGCACCGACGTGCTGGCCGAGTTCGCGCACGTCTACCGGGAGGCCCGGTACGCCACCCACCCGGTCGACGAACGCACCCGGGACCAGGCCCGCGCCGCACTTCGCCGGCTGCGCGGAGAACTCACCGCGGTGGTGACCCCATGAGCAGCACCAGCATCGACGATCTGCTCGCGTTCGAGGAGGAGGCCGCGCCAACCGGTCCGGGGGCGCGCGACTCCCGCTGGCGTCCAATGCTGCGTTCGCTCGCCTGGGCCGCCGCGCTGGTCGCGGTCCTGCTCGTCGGCCTCCGCGCGGTGGGCCTCCAGGTCTCGCTGCCGGTACTGATCGCCGGGGTGCTCGCCGTGCTGGCGGTGCGCCGGGTCACCGCACTGCTCGCGCCGCCGCCCCCGCCGCCCGGCGGTGCTCGGGTCGGCACCGGCGAGGAGGACGGCAACTACAACTGGGGTGCCCGGGACGCGCTGCGCAGCGCGATCAACAGGTGGGAGTGGCCGCTGGACTGGTCCTCGACCCGACCCGAACGGTTCACCGGGACGGTCCTGCCCCGGCTCGGTGAACTGGCCGACGAGCGGATGCGGCTGAAACACGGTGTGACCCGTGAGTCGGATCCCGCCCGCGCTCGTGCCCTGCTGGGTGAGCGCCTGTGGACGTTCCTGGAGACCCCGCCTCGCCGCACCCCGTCGCCGCGCGACCTCGCGGTGATCGTCGCCGAACTGGAGAGTATTTGATGAACGACGTGGACCGGAGCATTGCCCCCGCCGAGGTCGGGCACCTGGCCCGGGCGGTCCTGGATGCGGTCGGCACCGTCGTGGTCGGCAAACGGGACGCGTTGGAGTTGGTCCTCGCCGGCATCCTCGCCGGCGGGCACGTGCTCCTGGAGGACCTGCCGGGGCTCGGTAAGACGCTCACCGCCCGCTCGTTCGCCCAGGCGCTCGGGTTGGACTTCCGTCGGTTGCAGTTCACCCCCGACCTGCTCCCCGCCGACGTCACCGGCTCCTTCCTCTACGACCAGCGCAACGGCGACTTCAGCTTCCGGGCCGGCCCGGTCTTCACCAACCTGCTCCTCGCCGACGAGATCAACCGGACGCCGCCGAAGACCCAGTCCGCGCTGCTGGAGGCGATGCAGGAGAAGCAGGTGTCGGTGGAGGGGGTGACCTACAAGCTCGACGAGCCGTTCCACGTGCTGGCCACCGCCAACCCCATCGAGTACGAGGGCACCTACCCGCTGCCCGAGGCGCAGCTCGACCGGTTCCTGCTGCGGGTCTCGTTCGGGTACCCGCAGCACGAAGAGGAGTGGGAGGTGCTGCGCCGCCGGATGGGCCGTCGCCGGGAGGAGGCGGACATCAAGCCGGTGGTCGACGCGGCGACGCTGCGGGCCATGCAGGCCGCGCTGGAGGACGTGGTGGTGGAGGACTCCATCGGCCGCTACATCGTGTCGCTCACCGCGGCCACCCGGGAGCACCCGTCGGTGCTGGTCGGCGCCTCACCTCGTGGTTCGCTGGCGTTGCTGCTGCTGGCCCGGGTCCGCGCGGTGTTCGCCGGCCGGGACTACGTGGTGCCGGAGGACGTCAAGTCGGTGGCCGCGCCCGCCCTGGCACACCGGATCACCCTGCGCCCGGAGATGTGGTTGCGCCGGGTCGACCCGGCGTTCGTGGTGGGCGAGGTGCTGGAGGCGACTCCCGCCCCGGCCAGTGGCGCACTGCCCAGCTACGCCGCCGGCGGGCCCCGGCACTGATGACCGGACCGACAGTGCCGAGGGCCACCGAAGCGGAACCGGCCGCCGGTTGGGCGCCCACCCCTGCGCTCGGCCGCGCGGTGCTGCTCGCCGGCCTGCTGCTGGTGGCCGGCGTGCTGCTGGGTCGGGTGGACCTGATCGTGCTGGCCGCCCCGTTCGCGCTGGGCACCGCGTACGCGTTGCGTCGACGGCCCACGGCGCTGCCCCAGGTGTGGATCACCCAGGGTGACGGCGGGCCGCTTGTCGAGGGCGGTGACGTGGCGGCGGCGGTGAGCGTCGGCAACCCGGACACTGTCGACTACGACCTGGTGGTGATGCGGTCCCGGGTGTCGCCGTGGCTGCGGATCGACCGGGCCGGCTTCGCCCGCGACGAGGCCGCCGACGACGGGACACAGGGTGCCGCCCCGGCGACCGGGGTGACCGCTCCGGGTAACAACGGTGGCCGTTCCGTCGCCGACCGACCGTTCGTGACCTCGGTGCCGGTTGGTGCCGCGGTGGACCTTGACTTGGCCGGCAAGGCGCTGCGCTGGGGCCGGCACCCGATTGGCCCCGCCGGTGCCCGGGTCTCCACGGCGGGCGGTCTGCTGGTCTCCCGGGCGGTGATCACCGAGCCGGTCCGGGTGCGGGTGTACCCGCGTACCGAGCCGTTCGAGGCGGTGGAGGCGATGCCCCGCGCCGCCGGCCTGGTCGGGGCCCACCACTCCCGCCGACCCGGAGAGGGCGGCGAGCTGGCCGGCGTACGCGTCTTCGCCCCCGGTGACCGGCTGCGCCGCATCGACTGGCGGGTCTCGTTGCGGGCCCGGCAGCTGCACGTGGCCGCCACCCTCTCCGACCGGGACGCGGAGGTGGTGGTGCTGCTCGACGTGCTCGCCGAGGCGGGCCGCTCCGGTGGGGTGGACGGCGCCGCCTCGGTGCTGGACACCACCGTCCGGGCCACCGCCGCGATCGCCGAGCACTACCTGCACCGTGGCGACCGGGTCTCCCTGCTGGAGTACGGGCCGGCGGCCCGCCGGCTCCGGCCGGCCGCCGGGCGGCGGCAGTACCTCACCGTCCTGGAGTGGCTGCTCGACGTCCGGGTGCACGCGTCCGCGCACGAGCCGTACGACCAGGTCTTCGGGCCGCAGCTGCTCTCCTCGGACGCGTTGGTGGTGGTGCTCACCCCGCTGCTGGACGAACGGTCGGCGCAGATGCTCGCCCGGTTGGCTCGCGGCGGGCGGTTCGTGGTGGCGGTCGACACGTTGCCGACGGACCTGGCGTCGCCGAAGGACCGGGGCTGGGCCGAGGTGGCGTACCGGCTGTGGCGCCTGGACCGGGAGATCATGATCGGGCAGCTCCGCGAGCACGGCGTACCGGTGGTGCGCTGGGCGGGCGCCGGCAGTCTGGACCAGGTGCTGAGGGACGTGGCGCGGTTGGCGACGGCCCCAAGGGTGGGTGGCCGGTGAGCGCGAGGAGTGAGCTTGCGAGCCCCGCAGTCGCGAACGGAAGGCGGCAGCGGTGAGCGAAAGGTCAGTGCGGTGAACCCGGTGGTGGAGCGGGCTCGGGCGACGCGGAACGCCGTCGCCCGGATCAGCGTCGCCCCGCTGCTGGTGCGGGCGGCGATCTTCGTCATCGTGCTTGCCGGGTTCGCCCTGGCGTTTCCGGCGGAGGTGCTTTCCGGCCGGCCGATCCTCTTCCTGGCGTTCGCCGCCCTGTTGCCCGCGTTCGGGCCGCGGCGGCTGTGGGCGACCTTCACGTCGTTGGTCACGGTCGGGGGTTGGCTGCTCGCCACCGACGGGTACGGCCGTCCGGTCGCGCTCTGGCGGCTGCTGGCCGTCGCGGCCCTGCTCTATCTGGGGCACACCCTCTGCGCGCTGGCCGCGCTGTTGCCCTACGACGCGGTGGTCGACCCGGAGTTGATCAGCCGTTGGTTGGTGCGGTCGGCCGCCGTGCTGTTGGGTGCCGCCGTGTTGGGCGTGCTGCTGTTGCAGGCGGCGGGGACGGGTGGGGGAGCCGGATACCAGTGGGTCACCGTGCTGGGGTTGCTGGTGGCGGTGGGGACGGCAGCGTTGCTCGGTTGGCTGCTGCGGCGTCGGTGACCGCTGTGACCTGAGGGTTACGCAGGTCACATGGGTTGTGCTCCGTCACAGATGGGGGGCGCGAGCGGGATTACCTGAGCCGGCCGGGGAAAGATAGCCAACGTGAATCCGAAGCGGATCCTTGTGGTTGGTGCCGGGCACGTCGGTCTGTACGCCGCCCTGCGCCTGTCGAAGAAGCTCAGCTCCCGTGAGGCTGAGGTCATGGTGGTGGACCCCCAACCCCACATGACCTATCAGCCGTTCCTGCCCGAGGCGGCGGCGGGCAACATCTCCCCGCGGCACTCCGTGGTGCCGCTGCGGCGGGAGTTGCGCCGGTGCAAGATGGTGGCCGGCACGGTCACGCGGATCGAGCACGACCGCAAGGTGGCCACCGTGCAGCCGATCAGCGGCCCGGCCCGGGAGATCACCTACGACCACGTGATCGTGGCCCCGGGTTCGGTCTCCCGCACCCTGCCGATTCCCGGCCTGCACGAGCAGGGCATCGGGTTCAAGACCATCGGTGAGGCGATCTACCTGCGCAACCACGTGCTGGATCGGCTCGACGTGGCGGCTGCCACGCCGGATCCGGACGTCCGCCGCTCGGCGCTGACCTTCACCTTCGTCGGTGGTGGGTACGCCGGCATCGAGGCGCTCGCCGAGATGGAGGACATGGCTCGCGACGCCCTGCGCTACTACCCGGAGCTCAAGCAGGACGAGGTTCGGTGGGTGCTGGTCGAGGCGACCCAGCGGGTGCTGCCCGAGGTCGACCGGGACATGGGCGCCTACACCGTGCAGCAGCTGCTGAAGCGGAACATGGACATCCGGCTGGACACCCGGCTCGAGTCCTGCGTCGACGGGGTGGTCAAGCTCTCCGACGGTGACAGCTTCCGCTCCGACACGATCGTCTGGACGGCCGGTGTGAAGCCGTCGCCGATGCTGGACGCGACCGACTTCCCGCGCGACGACCGTCGGCGGATCACCTGCCTGCCCACCCTTCAGGTGGTCGACGGTGACCAGGTGGTCGAGGGTGCCTGGAGCGCCGGTGACTGCGCCGCCGTTCCGGACCTCACGAAGGAGCCGGGCAACTTCTGCTCGCCGAGCGCCCAGCACGCGGTGCGTCAGGCCGCCCGGATGGCCGACAACATCGTGGCCGTGGTCCGGGGCCGTGAGCCGGTGAACTACAAGCACAAGCACGTCGGCAGCGTGGCGAGCCTCGGCCTGCACAAGGGCGTGGCCCAGGTGTACGGGATCAAGATGACCGGTTGGCCGGCCTGGGTGATGCACCGGACGTACCACATGAGCCGGATCCCGTCGTTCAACCGCAAGGTCCGCGTGGTGGTGGACTGGTCGCTGGCGTTCTTCCTCAAGCGTGAGGTGGTCGCCCTGGGTCAGTTGCACGACCCGCGCGAGGAGTTCGTCGAGGCATCCCAGCCCGTCGGCGCGCCCCGCGTCTGACCCAGACCCCAGACCCACTAACCCCGTCGATCTTGCACTTTCGGATGCTGTGATGCGCCTTTTGGTCCGTCTTGTCCGAGCGGAAAGTGCAAGATCGGCGGGGTTTTGGGTCTCGTGAGGCGTGGTCAGACCCGCCAGGTCCAGGCGTCGGCGATGCGGGTGGGCGGGCCGTAGAGCTGTTCCAGGGTTGCCCGCAGGCTCTCCGCGTGCGGAGCGTCGTCGGTCAGCGCCACACAGGAGGCACCCCAGAAGTCCGCGTCGCGGGCGGCCTGGCGGCGCTGCTCATCGCCGATGGCCGGTTGGTCGCCGCGCCGGGCGACATCGGCGAGCAGTGCGGAGGTGGGCTGTTTGAAGGTGCCCATCGCCGCGGCGCCGCGCCTTCCGTACGGGCCGATGAAGAAGCCTTCCGGCAGCCCGAAAGCGGCGTCGGCGGCGGTCGCCCAGCGCATCGGCCAGGGCTCCTTCGGCGTCGGCAACGGCACCGGGACCAGCATCCCGCCCGGTGGTACGCACTGCCGCCAGTGGCCGCCGCTGATGAATGTCGGCACGGCTGGTCGTCCGGCGGTGGGCAGCGGGGTCGGGAAGAGCGGCAGCAGCGCCACCCCGACGGCCAGTGGCACCAGCCGTCGTGCCCGACCGGTGCTGCCCAGAGCCCGGTCGACAGCGAGCACCAGCAGCGTCGCGACGATCGGCAGCAGCGCCAACGCGAACCGCATCGGCAACGCCCCGTCCACCACCGGCAGCCCTCCGATCACTGCGTACGGGCCGGGGACCGCCGTCCTGGTGCCGCCGAACACCACCTCGGGGCCGAGCGAGAGCGCCCCCATCACCAGGCCTGCCACGACGCAGGCGAAGATCAGCCGGCGTCGCCCGGCCCAGATCGCGCAGGCCGCGGTGACCAGCAGCAGTGGCCAGCCGAGGAACGTGTTGTACTCGGCGGGGCCGGTGGTCAGCCGGGCCGATTCGTCGCTGCCGGCCACCGACAGTGGGGAGAGGGTCCACCAACTGCTCAGGTCGGCGGAGAAGTAGGCCGGGGTGAACATCCCGTCGGCGACTCCCTGCGGCCCGGCGAACTGGAACCACAGCGGATAGCCCAGCACCAGCAGCGCGAGCCCGGCGGTGATCGCCAACCCTGCGGCGAACCCGGGGAGCGCCCGGCGGGCCAGGTCCCGGTCCACCACGGCGTAGCTGATCGCCATCACCAGCAGCGTGATCGCGGCGAGGAAGAGCACCTCCTCGCCGATGAAGACCTGCGCGGTGACCGCGCCGGCCAGCCCCGCCGCGGAGGTGAACAACCGTCGACGGTCCGGCCCGGTGGCGCCGGTCCCGTCGGGTGTCCCGGGCCCCGGGTCGGCCGCCCGCAGCAGCCGGACCACCAGCCAGACGATCACCGGCACCAGCCACTGGGCGGTCATGTGCAGGTGACTGTTGGTCTGCGAGACCATGCCGGGTCCGAAGCCGCACAGCCCGCCGCCGAGTGCGGCGGCCAACCGGCGGGCGCGCAGCGTCCGATGGAACAGCAGGTACCAGGCGAGCGCGGTGCCGGCGAGGTTGCCGGCGGCGATCAGCGCGAAGGTGACCGGTGCGCCCAGCAGCAGGGTGACCGGCGCGAAGATGACACCCAGCGCGATCACCGTGGTGTTGGCCATCAGGTTGACCCCGTCGGGGGCGTTGAGCCGGTCGGTGAGCAGGTCGAAGTCGCCGAGCAGCGCGCGGGCGTCCACCGCCAGGAACCACTCGTAGAGGGTCTGGTCCTCCGGGTTGAGCGCCAGGGTGCGGGCTCCCGGGTCGGGCCACAGCCCGTGGGTGAGCCAACCGGCCAGCGCCACGAAGATCAGAGCGGCCAGCAGATCCGCCCGGTGACGGCGGACGGCGGCCAGCAGCCGGGTGGCCCGGGGCCGGCGGTTGACCTGATCGGCGAGGCGGAATGCCTGCTCAGGGGCGGCGTCGGGGGCCGTGGGGGCTGCGCTGCTCACGGCATCGACCCTAATGTGGCCAGGCCGGCGGGGTACGCCGGGTCGCCGCAGACCGGCTACGGTGACATTGCACCAGGCGTGTCGGCGCGCCGGTGTCACTCGCCCGGGTGGTGGAACGGCAGACACGGCCGCCTTAAAAGCGGCTGCCGAAAGGCGTGCGGGTTCGACCCCCGCCCCGGGCACCGGTCGACCTCACCCATTCTCATTCGTGATCTCCAAGACGTGACTGCGCCGTTTACTCTTGGAGGGCACGTTCACGTGCACACGACCCCCTGAGGGAGGCCAGACAGTGAAGACCTCGAACCCGGTGCTCGCCCGGCTCGGCCAGGCGGCCGAGCGGGAGCGCTCCGCCGGGTACGCCCCGGCCGGGCCGTACGGACAGCCCGGCATTCCCCAGCAGTACCCGTCCCAGGCCGGTTACCCGGCCGCGCCGCCGACCGTGGCGCCGATGACCGTCGACGACGTGGTCGTCAAGACGGTCGCTCTGCTCGGCATCCTCGGCATCACCGCCGCGGCCGCCTGGGTGCTCGTGCCCGACGCGCTGGTCGGTACCGCCTGGATCGGCGCGGCGGTCGTCGGCCTGGTCCTCGGCTTGATCATCTCGTTCTCCCGGATGGCCAACCCGGCGCTCGTGATCGCGTACGCGGTCGTCGAGGGTGTCTTCGTCGGCATGGTCAGCAAGGCGTTCGAGACGGCCTACGACGGCATCGTGCTCCAGGCCGCCGCGGCCAGCTTCGGCATCTTCTTCCTGATGGCGATGCTCTACCGGGCGAAGGTCATCCGGGCCACCCCGGCCTTCGTCAAGGGCATGATCGCCGTGATGGTCGGTCTCTTCGCCGTCATGATGATCAACCTGGTGCTGGCGCTGTTCGGCGTCAACACCGGCCTGCGTGACGGCAGCCCGCTGGCCATCGGCTTCAGCCTGGTCTGCATCGTGGTCGCCTCGCTGAGCTTCGTGCTCAGCTTCAAGGAGATCGAGGACGGCGTCCGGATGGGCCTGCCCCAGCGCTACTCCTGGACGGCCGCGTTCGGCATCCTGGTCAGCCTGGTCTGGCTCTACATCGAGATCCTGCGCCTGCTGAGCTACTTCCAGGGCGACGACTGACCTCGTCCGCACTGCGACCGGCGCCCGCCTCCAACGTCGTTGGGGGCGGGCGCCGTCGTCCGCGCCGTTTCCCCGCCGCCGCCGGCCCGCCCGGGGCAGAGTGACTGCGAGGCTTTGACACAAGCCCTGGGGTACGCGGGCGGAGGAGGCGACGGTGCGCAGCAACAACCCGGTGCTCAACCGGCTGGACGAGGCCGGTCGGGTGGAGGCCCGGGTGCTCGGCTCCCGTGACGTCGAGCCGATGACCGTCGACGACGTGGTGGTCCGTACCGTCGGGTTGCTGCTGGTGACCGGCGTCGCCGCGGCGGTGCCCTGGGCGGTGATTCCCGACGCCGTGTGGTTGGGCGCCGCGCTGGCCGGCAGCGCGCTCGCCTCGATCGCGCTGGTCCTGGTCATCTCGTTGCGGGGAATCACCAACCCGGTGCCGATCGTCGGCTACGCCATCCTGCAGGGCCTGCTGCTGGGGGTGGCGAGCCGCACCTTCGAGCAGGTCTATCCGGGCATCGTGGTGCAGGCGGTGGCCGGCACCTTCGGCGTCTTCCTCGGCATGGCGGTGCTGTACCGGGCACGGGTGATCCGGGCGACGCCCCGGCTGGCCCGCCTGGTGATCGGCACCCTGCTCGGCATCGCCGTGCTCAGCGTGCTCAACCTGGTGTCGTACCTGATCACCGGGCGGCCGGGCCTGGCGGGCTACAGCGTCAGCGGGGAGGTCGGCTGGGTGCCGTACGCCATCTCGGTGGTGGCCATCATCGCCGGGGCGTTCAGTTTCATCCTCGACTTCGATCTCGTCGAGCGTTCGGTGCGCGACGGTCGAGCCCGTCGCTACGCGTGGCTGAGCGCGTTCGGCCTGCTCACCGGGTTGGTCTTCCTCTACTGGCAGCTGCTGCGGCTGCTCAGTTACCTGCGCCGCTGACCGGCCCGACCCGGCGCGGTCGGTGCCGGCCGTAGACTCGGCGGCGATGAGCGCAGCGGAGTTGGACAAGGCCGTGCGGTTGCTGGTCGGTCAGATCGCGCACTGGCAGCAGCCGCGGTGGGCGGCGGCCGCGACCGCCGGCAACGTGTCCCGCGCCGACCTCGTGCACCGCCTGGTGCAGGAGGTCGCCAACCTGGCGGCCGACGCCGAGGGGCAGCCCCGGCGGGTGGTGCCCCGGCTCGACAACGACCTGGCCCTGCCCGACCAGCTGCGGGTGGTCACAGCGGACCTGTTGGCCGCCGACCCGGGGGCCGAGGCGCTGACCCGGGCCGCCGCCGAGGTGACGGCGACCCGCGGCGCGCTCTGAGGGCGGCTCAGAGCCGTTCGAGCACCATGGCCATGCCCTGACCGCCGCCCACGCACATGGTTTCCAGACCGATGGTCTTGTCGTGCCACTCCAGCGCGTTGAGCAGGGTGCCGGTGATCCGCGCGCCGGTCATGCCGAACGGGTGGCCGACAGCGATGGCCCCACCCATCACGTTCAGCTTCTCCTCGGGGATGCCCAGCTGGCGGTAGGAGGGGATGACCTGCGCGGCGAACGCCTCGTTGATCTCGACGAGGTCGACGTCGTCGATCGTCATACCGGCTCGGCGCAGCGCCTGCCGGGACGCCTCGACCGGCCCGAGACCCATGATCTCCGGCGACAGGGCGGTCACACCGGTCGAGACGATCCGGGCCAGCGGGGTGATCCCGAGCTCCTCGGCCCGCTGGGCGCTCATCACCACCACTGCTGCCGCACCGTCGTTGAGCGGGCAGCAGTTGCCGGCGGTGATCCGACCGTCCGGGCGGAACACCGGCTTCAGACCGGCGACCGCGTCGAGGGTGACGCCGGCCCGGGGACCGTCGTCGGTGCTCACCACCATGCCGTCCGGCGTGGTGACCGGGGTGATCTCCCGGGCCCAGAAGCCGTCGGCGATGGCCTTCTCGGCGAGGTTCTGGCTGCGTACGCCGAACTCGTCCATGTCGGCGCGGGTGACGTCGTACACCTGGGCCAGGTTCTCCGCGGTCTGCCCCATGGTGAGGTAGATGTCGGGCAGCTCACCGGCCTCGCGCGGGTCGGACCACACCTCGGCGCCGCCCTGCGCGCGGCGCTTCGAGCGCTCGCCGGCCGCCGCGAAGCGCGGGTTCTCCCAGCCGCCGCCGACCAGTGCCTGCGCCTCGGGCGGCAGCCCGTCGGAGCTGCCCCGGGCGTAGCGGGAGACCATCTCCACGCCGGCGGAGACGAACACGTCGCCCTCGCCGGCCCGGATCGCGTGCATCGCCATCCGGGTGGTCTGCAACGAGGAGGCGCAGTAGCGGGTCAGCGTGGCACCGGGGACAGTGTCCAGGCCGAGGAGGGTGGACACCACCCGGGCCATGTTGAAGCCCTGTTCGCCGCCGGGCAGGCCGCACCCGAGGTAGAGGTCGTCGATCGTGGTCGGATCGAGCGCGGGGATCTTGTCCAGCGCGGCTCGGACGATGGTCGCGGCGAGGTCGTCGGAGCGGACGTCGCGCAGGGAACCCTTGTGCGCCCGGCCGATGGGGGAGCGGGCGGTGGCGACGATGACGGCGTCGCGGGACGACTCAATCGGCATGGACCAACGTTAACCCGCCGGTAACATGCGCGGAAGAAGCCGGCACAGCGGGAAATGTCACCAGTGGCCGGCGACGATCTAGCGCCGGGTGGTGGCCGCCGCCGCCGCGACGATGGCGGGCAGCAGCGCGTGCGCCCACACCCGGTAACCATCGGCGGAGGGGTGGAAACGGTCCGGGCAGAGCGTCCCCGCATCGGCCCGGAACACCGGCCCGGTCTCGGTGCCCAGGTCGACCACCGAGCCGCCCGCCTGCAACACGGCGCTGGTCTGCGCGCGGGCCACCCGACGCCCGGACCAGCCGACCACCTGGCGCAGCGGAGGAGCGATCGCACGCACCGCGCCGAGGTCGGGGCAGGTGCCCACGACCACCTCGACACGCGCCTCACGCAGCCGGTGCACCGCGGCACCGAGGTAGGCCGCCGCGTCGGCGGGCCGGCGCAGCCCGGTGGCGTCGTTCGCGCCGATCAGGATCAACGCCACGTCGGGCCGCTCACCGAGCAGGGCCCGGGCCACCTGGGTGGCGAGGTCGGTCGAGCGGGACCCGGACACGCCGACGCTGGACAGGTGCACCCGGCGGCCGGTCGGGCCCTCGGCGAGCAGGTTGGCCAACTGCCCGCCGATGGTGTCCTCCAGCCGGTCCACACCGACACCGAGTGCCGACGAGTCGCCCAGCAGCACCAGTCGCAGCGGAGGAGCGCCCGCCCGGCCGATCGTGGCACGCAGGGCCAGGCCCAGCTCCGGTTGGGCGTAGCGTCGGTGCCGGGCGACGAACGCCTCACCGGCGAGGACGGCGGCGCCCCCGACAGTGCCGGCGAGCAGCGAGAACGCCGCCGCCCGACCCAGTCGGCCGGCGAGGCCGGAGGTCACGCTCCGCGCGCTGCGCTCGTTCATGCCAGTCCCTCCACTGTCGAGGTGTCCGAGGCGGACCCGTGCTGCGGCACCGCACCGACACCGAAGAACGCCCGTCGGCGCAACTGCGCCCACCGGCCGGCCGGCCCTCGGTCGCGGCCCCGCACCTGGACGCCGCTGACCTCCGTGCCGGCGTGTCGGGCCGCCTCCTGCGCGGCCTCCGGCAGCGACCGTACGCCGTCGCCGCGCATCGGTGTGGCCCGTCGTTCCGGGGTCGCGCCGAGGGCGGAGAGCATCGTCGGCAGGAGCGCGGCGGCAGCCATCGCGTACCCCTCGGCGGAGGGATGGAACCGGTCCCAGGCGAACATCCGGGTCGGCTCGGCCGCGAACCGGGGGCCGAGCAGGTCACCGAGGGAGACCGTCCAGCCGCCCGCCTCGACCACTGCCACCGTCTGGGCGGCGGCGAGCTGGCGGCTCCAGCGGTGCGCCAGCCAGCGCAACGGTGGCTGGATCGGGCGGATCGCGCCCAGGTCGGGGCAGGTGCCGACGACCACCTCGCACCCGGCGTCGCGCAGGGTGTGCACCGCCTCGACCAGGTAGCGCACCGCGAGGCCGCGCGGGGTGCGGTTGGTGATGTCGTTGCCGCCGATGAGGATCACCGCGATGTCGGGCCGGCACTCCAGCGCCGCCTCCACCTGGTGGCGTAGCGCCGCCGAGATGGCGCCGACCACCGCGAAGCGGTGCAGCTGCACCGGCCGGTGCAGTCGACGGGACAGGCCGGTGGCGAGCAGCGCCCCGGGCGTCTCCCGGCGGCGGTGCACGCCGTAGCCGGCCGCCGACGAGTCACCGAGCACCACCATGGTGAGCGCCGGGCCGGGGAACTTCGCGCCGTACATCCCATCGCAGCGGGGTGGCGGCGCCTCGGCCATCGGGATGGTCCGTCGAGCCTGCCGGGCCTGGCCGACCAGCACCCCGCCGGTCGCCACCGCGGCCGCCGCGGTGGCGCCTGTCCCGATGGCTGCCAGCCGGACGAGCCGCCGGGCCTGCCGCCAGCGTTCACTACCGGGTACGACGGAATCTGCCACCCCCATACCGCGACATTATCGCGCTGGTCCGACACCCCGCTGTCGTCGTGACGGCACCCGGGTGCCTGGAACCCGACGCGACGGGGTATCTGAATGGGAGAGGCCGGCCGACTTGCGCCGACCCGCCACGCTGATCCGGCGGAGAGGAGCGCGACGATGGGTAAGACACTGAAACGCAGCGCGGCGTTCACGGCCCTGGCGCGGGCCCTGGCGGCGGGGGCGCGCAACGGGCCGTCGATCGGCACCCGGTTGGCCGCGTTGCCCCGGATGATCCGGGCCACCGCCAAGGGGGAGTACGACGGCGGCCTTCGGCTGGCCCTGATGACCGCGGCGACGGCGTACATCGTCTCGCCGATCGACCTGCTCCCGGAGATCCCGTTGGCGATCTTCGGGCTGGCCGACGACGCCGTCATGGTCACGTGGCTGGCCGGCAGCGTGCTCGCCGAAACCGATCGCTTCCTGGAGTGGGAGGCCCGTCGCAGCTCGGTCATCCCCGGGGGGTTGGTGCCCTGACGACACGTACGCTGGGCGGCGAGGAACCGTCTTCCCGGTCGCCACCGTCGGCGCCGCAACGAAGGGCACACCGTGCAGTACTACGACAACGTCGTCGACATGATCGGAAACACCCCGCTGGTGCGTCTGCGTAACGTCACCGAGGGCATCCAGGCCACCGTGCTGGCCAAGGTGGAGTACGTCAACCCGGGCGGTTCGGTGAAGGACCGGATCGCGCTGCGGATGGTGGAGGACGCCGAGGCTGCCGGTCTGCTCAAGCCCGGCGGCACCATCGTCGAGCCGACCAGTGGCAACACCGGTGTCGGGTTGGCCCTGGTGGCCCAGCTCAAGGGCTACCGGTGTGTGTTCGTCTGCCCCGACAAGGTCAGCCAGGACAAGCAGGACGTGCTCCGGGCGTACGGCGCCGAGGTGGTGGTCTGCCCGACCGCCGTCGCGCCGGAGGACCCGCGCTCGTACTACAACGTCTCCGACCGGCTGACCCGGGAGATCCCCGGCGCCTGGAAGCCCAACCAGTACAGCAACCCGGCCAACCCCCGCTCGCACTACGAGACCACCGGCCCGGAGCTGTGGAAGCAGACCGAGGGTGGGCTCACCCACTTCGTGGCCGGCGTCGGCACCGGCGGCACGATCTCCGGCATCGGGCGGTACCTCAAGGAGGCGTCCGAGGGCCGGGTCCGGATCATCGGGGCGGACCCGGAGGGTTCGGTCTACTCCGGCGGTACCGGCCGTCCGTACCTGGTCGAGGGCGTCGGTGAGGACTTCTGGCCGGAGACGTACGACCGGGGCGTCGCGGACGAGATCGTGGAGGTCTCCGACAAGGCGTCGTTCGAGATGACCCGGCGACTGGCCCGCGAGGAGGGGCTGCTGGTCGGCGGTTCCTGCGGGATGGCGGTGGTCGCCGCGCTGGAGGTCGCCCGCCGGGCCGGCCCGGACGACGTGGTGGTGGTGCTGCTGCCCGACGGCGGCCGGGGCTACCTGTCGAAGATCTTCAACGACTCGTGGATGGCCCGGTACGGCTTCCTCGACAACTCCGGCGCCGAGCCGACGGTGGCCGACGCGCTGGCCAGCAAGCCGGGCGGGCTGCCTGAGCTGGTGCACGTGCACCCGACCGAGACGGTCCGCGACGCGATCGACTACATGCGCGAGTACGGCGTCTCGCAGCTGCCGGTGCTCAAGGCCGAGCCGCCTGTGGTGACCGGTGAGGTCGCCGGCTCGATCGCCGAGCGGGACCTGCTCGACGCGCTGTTCACCGGTCAGGCTCACCTGCACGACACCATCGAGCGGCACATGGGCGACCCGCTGCCGATGATCGGTGGTGGTCAGCCGGTGAGCGAGGCGGTCGGCATGCTGGAGAAGTCCGACGCGGCGCTGGTCCTGGTCGACGGCAAGCCCAAGGGCGTCCTGACCCGCCAGGACCTCCTGGCCCACCTGGGAGCCCACTGAGTCCCCGTCCCGGTGCCCCGTCTGCGGGCGGGGTGCCGGGCCACCCTGTCGCGCCCTTTGCTCTGCATACGCATACGCACCACCCGTGGTCACGACACCGCTGGTGCTTATTGGTAAGCAGAGCAAAGGCGCGGGCGAGGACTGCTCAGAGAGGGCGGGCGTAGCGGACCTGTGGGGTGAGGGCCGTGCCGATGTGCTCCTCGCGTTCGATGCCCGTTGACGTCCAGCCGCCGCGCTCGTAGAAGGAGCGGGCGTGGGCGTTGTCCCGGAGCACCCAGAGCACCGCGCGACGCCACCCCCTGGCACGCATGGCGTCCAGGGCGTCCACCATCAGCGCGCGACCGACGCCCCGGCCCTGCTCGCGCGGGTCCAGGTGGATCGCGTTGAGCAGCCCGGTGGCGGGGTCGTCCTCGTCGTCCGGGCCCAGGTGGCTGAACCCGACCAGCACTCCGGTCCGCTCGGCCACTGTCATCCGGTGGGTGTCCCGCTCCCACAGCCACCGCTCGACCCAGTACCGACCCATCGCCTCCGGTGTCGGGTCGGCCAGCGCCTCGGCCGGCAGGAACGCGGAGTACGCGGCGACCCGGGAGCGTTGGTGCAGGGCCCCCACCGCCATCAGATCGCCTCCGGTCGCGGAGCGGAGCGTGATGGTCACCCGGCCGAGGCTACCCGGCGCGGCGGAAGCTGCACCGTGGTCAGATCCTCGGCGACGATCAGCTCACCGTCGAAGTGCGCGCGCGCCTCGTCGTGGAACCGGCGCGGGTCGCTGTAGCGCTGGGAGAAGTGGGTGAGCACGAGTCGGCGTACCCCGGACTCGGTCGCCACCCGGGCGGCCTGTGCCGCGGTCAGGTGGCCGACCTCGGCGGCCAACGCGGCCTCCGACTCCAGGAACGTCGACTCGATGACCAGCAGGTCGGCGTGCTCGGCGAGGGCGTAGACCCCGTCGCAGAGGCCGGTGTCCATCACGAACGCGAACCGCTGCCCCGGTCGGGGCACGCTCACCTCGGCCCGGGTGACGCGGCGTCCGTCGAGGTCGAGGTGCCCGACGCGGATCAGCTCGCCGACGGCCGGGCCGACGATGCCGTACGCGGCCAGCTTCTCCGGCAGCATCCGGTGCCCGTCCGGCTCGACCAGCCGGTAGCCGTACGTCTCGATGGGGTGCCGGAGCCGGCGGGCCTCCAGCGTGCCGCAGCGCAGGGCGATGCGCTGCCCGTCGGCCTCGATGGGCTCGACCAGCAGTTCGGCGGTCTCGTAGAAGGAGGTGGCGTGCCGCAGCCGGGCGAAGTATTCGGCGCCGCCGGCCGGAAAGTGCACGGCTACCGGGTGCGCCACCCGGTCCAGGGAGAGCCGTTGGATGGTGCCGGGCAGGCCGAGGCAGTGGTCGCCGTGGAAGTGGGTGACGCAGATCCGGGTCAGGTCGGTGGCGGTGACCGTGGTGTGCAGGAGTTGGCGCTGGCTGCCCTCGCCCGGGTCGAAGAGGATCACCTCGTCGTCCCAGCGCAGCACGTACCCGTTGTGGTTGCGCTGACGGGTCGGTGCCTGGCTGGCCGTCCCCAGGACCACCAACTCGCGCATGGACATGGCCACTCCTGCGGATATGCAGCGACCCCCGGGGCGCTCCGCGCTGTCGCACGGGCCGGCTGGACTGGGCCGGCGCCCCGGGGGTCGGGTGGCTGCCTGGAATTCGCCGCACCGCTGCCACACGGTCTCGACGATGGTGCTGTTGCCCGCCTCGCGGCGGGCCGATCACTGTCGAGGACAGCGGCTAGCTGACAGCCACCTCACGAGTCCGATTGCTATACAAGTCTGGACCACCTCCTTTCACGTGTACGGCCACGTTATCGAGTTCTCGTCGGGCTCGGCAACGGATTTCGATCACAGGGCCGAACGGGAATGCCCGCGCTGGTCAGCCGCCGACGCGGGCGACGCCGACCGGGCAGCTCAGGCCGTTCGGGCCGTGGTTGCAGTACCCGTTCGGGTTCTTGGTCGGCGCCAGGTACTGCTGGTGGTAGTCCTCGGCGAAGTAGTAGCTGTCGAGCGGGGCGATCTCGGTGGTGATCTCACCCTTGCCGGCGCGCGTCACGATCGGCTGGAACGCGTCCCGGGACGACTCGGCGATGGCCCGCTGCTGGTCGTTGGTCGTGTAGATCGCCGAGCGGTACTGGGTGCCGACGTCGTTGCCCTGGCGCATGCCCTGGGTCGGGTCGTGGTTCTCCCAGAAGACCTTCAGCAGATCCTCATAGTTGATCTTGCTGGGGTCGTACACGACCTGGACGACCTCGGCGTGCCCGGTCCGGCCGGAGCAGGTCTCCTCGTACGTCGGGTTCTTGGTGATGCCACCCGCGTAACCGGCGGAGGTGGTGTAGACACCGGGCAGCGTCCAGAACAGCCGCTCGGCGCCCCAGAAGCAACCCATGCCGAAGACCGCCACCTGAAGGCCCTCCGGGAACGGGCCCTTCAACGGGGTGCCCAGCACCTCGTGGCGGTCAGCGACCGGCATGGCGATCGGGCGGCCCGGCAGGGCCTGGTCGGGCGTCACCATTTCGGCCTTCATACGGCGCAGAAACACGGTGGGGATCTCCTCTCGTACCACTCGCAGCGTGCAACACCAGAGAGTCCTGCTTCCTTACCCGCGTGACAGTGACTCAGGCCCCGGCCGGGAACGCCGCCGCCACCCGGTCCGCGTAGCTCTGGGCCTCGGTGTCGTCGACGTACCGGGTGCGCGGCCAGAAGAAGCCCCGCAACCCGTCGCCCTTGGTCCGCGGGACCACGTGGGTGTGCAGGTGGGGCACCGATTGGGACACCTTGTTGTTCATCGCCACGAACGTCCCACCGGCGCCCAGGGCGGTCTCCACCGCCACCGCCAGCCGCTGGACCAGGGCGAAGTAGCCGGGCAGCAGGTCGGCCGGCAACTCCGCCAGCGTCACCAGGTGCGCCCGGGGCACCACCAGCACGTGCCCCTTGAACACCGGCCGGGTGTCCAGGAACGCCACCCCGTCCGGGGTGTCGGCCACCCGGAACGCCGGCACCTCGCCCGTCACGATCCCGCAGAACACGCAACCGCTCATCGGGCCAGGCTATGCCGACGCCGCTGGCGGCCCGGCGTCCGCCCGGGAGCGCGGGTTCCGTTCCAGCCCTCTCCGACAGGGCACTAGCCTCACCAGAATGAGTCACGGCTTCGAGACGCTCGCCATTCACGCCGGCCAGGACCCTGAGGCCCGCACCGGCGCGGTGATCCCACCGATCTACCAGACCAGCACGTACGCCCAGGACGCCGTCGGCGCACCCCGCCTCGGCTACGAGTACAGCCGGTCCGGCAACCCGACCCGGGACGCGCTCCAGGAGTGCCTGGCGGCGCTGGAGGGCGGGCCGGTGGGGCTCGCCTTCGCCAGCGGCCTGGCGGCGGAGGACACCCTGCTGCGGGCCGTGTGCCAGCCCGGTGACCACGTGGTGATCCCGGACGACGCGTACGGCGGCACGTACCGGCTCTTCGCCCGGGTCGCCCAGCGCTGGGGCCTGGAGTTCACCCCGGCCAAGGTCTCCGACCCGGCCGCGATCCGGGCGGCCGTGCAGCCCGGTCGCACGAAGATCGTCTGGGTGGAGACGCCGACCAACCCGCTGCTCGGCATCGCCGACATCGCCGCCCTGGCCGCCGTGGCACACGACGCGGGCGCCCTGCTGGTGGTGGACAACACCTTCGCCTCGCCGTACCTCCAGCAGCCGATCGCCTTCGGCGCCGACGTGGTGGTGCACTCCACCACCAAGTACATCGGTGGGCACTCCGACGTGGTCGGTGGCGCGCTGGTCGTCGCCGACGCCGGTCTCGGTGAGGAGCTGCGCTACCACCAGAACGCGATGGGCGCGGTCAACGGCCCGTTCGACGCCTGGCTCACCCTGCGGGGCATCAAGACCCTCGGGGTACGCATGGACCGGCACTGCGACAACGCCGAGCGGCTCGCCGGGTACCTCGACGGGCACGCCAAGGTCGCCCAGGTGATCTATCCGGGGCTGCCCTCGCACCCCGGTCACGAGGTGGCCGCCAAGCAGATGCGCCGGTTCGGCGGCATGATCTCGTTCCGCGCCGCCGGTGGTGAGGAGCACGCCGTGGACATCTGCAACCGGGCCAAGCTCTTCGTGCTCGCCGAATCGCTGGGCGGCGTGGAATCCCTGATCGAGCACCCGGGCCGGATGACACACGCAAGTGCTGCCGGCTCGCCGCTTGAAGTTCCCGGCGATCTCGTGCGACTGTCTGTCGGCATCGAGACGGTCGACGACCTACTCGCCGATCTGGAGCAGGCGCTGGGCTGACCGCTGGGGAAGGATGGCCGTGCAGGACATCATGGCGACCTGGGTCGGAGCGACCGCCAAGCAGATCGCCCGGGGCGTACGCCGAGGTGACGTCTCGGCGACCCAGGTCGTCGCCGACCACCTCGAGTACATCTCCCGAGCCGACCGTGAGCTGGCCGCGTTCCGCGCCGTTCGCGGCGGTGAGGCGATCACCGAGGCGGAGAAGGTCGACGAGCAGGAGGACCTGGCGAACCTGCCGCTGGCCGGGGTTCCGGTGGCGGTCAAGGAGAACACCCCGGTCGCCGGCCTGCCCACCTGGAACGGGTCGGCCGCCGCCCGCACCGACGTCGCGGAGGCCGACCACGAGGTGGTGCGTCGGCTGCGCGGCGCCGGCGCGGTGATCCTCGGCGTGACCCGGATGCCGGAGCTGGGGCTGTGGGCACTCACCGACGACGACAGCGCGGTGACCCGTAACCCGTGGGACAGCACGCGTACCCCTGGTGGGTCCTCGGGCGGTTCGGCCGCCGCGGTCGCCGCCGGGCTGGTGCCGATCGCGCACGCCAACGACGGTCTCGGCTCGATCCGGATTCCCGCGGCCTGCTGTGGGCTGGTCGGGCTCAAGCCCGGCCGGGGCGTGGTCCCCTGCCAGCTCGGTGCCGACGACTGGTTCGGTCTCACCGAGCACGGCATGCTGACCAGCACGGTCGCCGACGCGGCGGTCGGCTTCTCGGTGCTCGCCGGCCGGCGCCCCGAGAAGCTCGTCCCGCCGCAGCGGTTGCGGGTGGGCGTCTCGTTGCGGTCCCCGGTGCGCGGTGTCGCGCCGGACGCGCCGAACCGGGACGCGGTCGCCGCCGCCGGTCGGCTCCTCGCCGCGGCCGGGCACGACACGGTGCCGGCGGACCCGGTCTACCCCACCGCGCTCGGCCTTCAGGGCATCGCCACCTGGCTGGCCGCGGCCGCCACCGACGTCCGGGCGTCCGGCCTGGACCGGCGCGGTCTGCAACGGCGTACCCGGCGGCACGTCGCGCTGGGCGAGTGGGCGCAGCGCCGCGGCTACGTGCGGGAGGCGGACCGGGTGGCCTGGCGGCAACGGTCGGTCGACTTCTTCACCGACCACTCGGTCGACCTGCTGCTCACCCCGGCGCTGGCCAGCGCGCCACCGGAGGCGGCCCGCTGGTCGGAGCGGTCCTGGCGGGCGAACATGTCCGCCAACATCCGGTACGCCCCGTACGCCGCGCCCTGGAACATCGCCGGCCTGCCGGCGGTCGTCGTGCCCGTCGGTCGCCGCCCGGACGGCCTGCCGGTCGCCGTGCAGCTGGTCGGTCCGCCCGGCTCGGAGCTGCTGCTGCTCGGTGTGGCCGGCCAGTTCGAGATGGCCGCCCCGTGGACACGCCACGCACCCGGCTACCCCCGGGTCGGAACGGGGTCGCCGACCTCCGCATGATCGTCTACGGTGTGCGCGCATCGTCGCGTGGACCGGGGGACACCAATGCGCTGCCAGACCTGCGGGGACGCCATGTCCCCCGAAAACCAGTACTGCCCGCGGTGCTTCACGCCGCTCGGCCAGCCCGCCGTCACGCCAGGGCTACCGACGTACCGGGTACGCGGGATCGGCCTGGCGGCGATCGTCGCCGTCGGCGTGACCGCCGTGCTCTACCTGGCGGTGGTGCTGTCCTCGCTGATCGGCATGGTGCTGGCCCGGCGGGCTATGGCCAACGAGAACCCGGACCTGCTTCGCCTCGCGGCGATCATCGTCGCGGTGATGGCGCTGATCATGACGGTGGTACACCTCACCGCCGCCGTACTGGTGATCATCTGGACCTGGCGGGCCCGCAAGAACACCGACGCCTTCCCCGGCGCCGAGCCGGCCTTCGGGCCCGGCTGGGCGATCGCCGGCTGGCTGGTGCCCTTCGCGAACTTCGTGGTGCCGGCCCGGGTCGTGGCGGCAGTGGCCCGGGACAGCCTCTGGCGGCGGGCCACGCCAGCGATCGTGGCCGTCTGGTGGTGCTCCTGGCTGGTGTTCAGCGTCGGTGAGCGGCTCGCCAGCCGCGCCGACGACCGGGCGTACGAGAAGCTGCCGGAGATCCCGTTCGACGACGCCGGCTACCAGGCGTACGCCGACCTGTACCAGGACTCCCTGCTTCGCAGCGCGCTGCCCGCGCTGGGCTGTGTGATCGCGGCGGTGACGCTGATCCTGCTGATCCGACGGATCTCCGCTGCCCAGGAGGCCCGGATCGCCGGCGCCACCCCGCAGTGGCCGACCGGCCCGGTCTGGCCGGCCCAAACCTGGCCCGCCGCTGCGGCGGCTCAACCCGCCATGGAGGTGCCGGGGGCCGCACCAACTTCGTGATCCACTCGGGATTCATGAAGTCGCGTTGTCCGGGCGGCCCGGATACCGCGTTTTTCAGGATCCCGAGTGGATCAACCCGGTCCGGTCGGCCGCGCCCGGTCGGCCGCGCCCGGTTGGCCCGCGCCCGGTTGGCCCGCGCCCGGTTGGCCCGCGCCCCGGTTGGCCCGGGCCCCGGTTGGCCTGGCCCGTGGGTTGGTCGGGGAGCGCGGGTGGCACGATCGGGGCATGACGGAACTGGTCGGTCTCGACGACGTGCGGGCCGCACGGGAGTTGCTCGCCGGGGTCACCCGCACCACCCCGCTGGAGCCCTCCCGCCCGCTCAGCGCGGCCCTGGGCGGGCCAACCTGGCTCAAGTGCGAGAACGTGCAGCGCGCCGGCTCGTACAAGGTCCGGGGCGCGTACGTGCGGATCTCGCGGTTGTCGGCGGCGGAGCGGGAGCGCGGCGTGGTCGCGGCCAGCGCGGGCAACCACGCGCAGGGCGTGGCCCTCGCCGCCGGCCTGGTCGGCACGCACGCCACCGTCTTCATGCCGGTCAACGCGCCGCTGCCGAAGGTGGCCGCCACCAAGGGGTACGGCGCGCAGGTCGAGCTGGCCGGGAACACCGTCGACGAGTCGCTCGTCGCCGCGCACACGTACGCCGAGCGCACCGGCGCGGTCCTGATCCACCCGTTCGACCACGCCGACGTGATCGCCGGGCAGGGCACTGTGGCGCTGGAGATCCTCGAACAGTGCCCGGACGTGAAGACGATCATCACCGGGGTGGGTGGCGGCGGTCTGATCTCGGGCATGGCGGTCGCCGCCAAGGCACTGCGACCGGACGTCCGGATCATCGGTGTGCAGGCGGCCGGCGCGGCGGCGTTCCCGCCCTCACTGGTGGCCGGGGAACCGGTCCGGCTGCCCGCCTTCGCCACCATCGCCGACGGCATCGCGGTCGGCCGGCCCGGCGAGATCACCTTCAACCACGTGCGCAAGCTGGTCGACGAGATCGTCACCGTCTCCGAGGAGGACATCTCCCGGGCCCTGCTGATGTTGCTGGAGCGCGGCAAGCAGGTGGTCGAGCCGGCCGGGGCGGTCGGGGTCGCCGCGCTGCTGGCCGGCGTGGTCGAGGTGGAGACGCCGGTGGTCGCCGTGCTCTCCGGCGGCAACATCGACCCGTTGCTGATGCTGCGGGTGATCGAGCACGGGTTGGCCGCCGCGGGTCGCTACCTGCGGGTGACGGTCCGTTGTTCGGACCGGCCGGGGCAGCTCGCGTCATTGCTCAGCCAGATCGCCGAGCACCGGGCCAACGTGGTCGACGTGGAGCATCAGCGGGCCAACCCGCACCTCGGCCTTGGCGAGGTGGAGGTGGCGCTGTCGGTGGAGACCCGGGGTGTCGAACACTCGGACACGCTGATCAGCGCCCTGCGGGCCAGCGGCTACCAGGTGGTCTTCGCAGCCGAGGCGTGACACCGGTAGGTGCCACGCCTCGGATACGCGGTGTCTCGGTGCCGGCCTCGGTCAACCCGGCCGGCCGCTGTCGGCGACGGGTCAGCCGGAGAACGGCTCGAAGCTGACCACCGTCACCTTGATGTCGGCGCCGCTGGGCGCCGTGTAGGTGCAGGTCTGCCCGGCTCGCCCGCCCAGGATCGCCTTGCCCAGCGCGGATTCGGGGCTGTAGACGGTCAGGTCGGTCGTGGCCGCGATCTCCCGGGAACCGAGCAGGAACGTCTCGGTGTCATTGGTGTCGTCGTCGAAGTAGATCGTCACCACCATGCCCGGCGACACCGCGTCGGCGGACGGGGCCTCGCCGACCTTCGCGGTGCGCAGCAGCTCCTGCAGGTAGCGGATGCGCCCCTCGGCCTTGCCCTGCTCCTCGCGGGCGGCGTGGTAGCCGCCGTTCTCCCGCAGGTCGCCCTCCTCGCGCCGAGCGTTGATCTCGGCTGCGATCGCCGGACGGTTGGCGATGTGCTCGTCGAGCTCGGCCTGGAGGCGGTCGTACGCGTCCTGGGACAGCCAGGTGGCGGGCGCCTCGTTGCCAGTGGACACAGGCGTTCTCCTCAGTTGTGCGTGGCTGGCTGACAGGTGAACTACCAAGTTACCAGTGCGGTACGACACAGGGGTGTCGGCCATCACCGCCGGTGTCCGGATCCGACACCCGCGGTAGGCGCTCGATCGACAGCGTTTCCGGTGCTGTTCGGGCAGCTCAGGACGGTGATTGGCAGCGCAGGACCTCGCCGATGAACGGCCGCGCGGTGGTGGCCAGGCGGTGCCGGGTCGTGACGTGCCGATCCCCGGGGGCGGCGGTCACGGTGACCTGTTCGCGGGCCACCTCGGCGCCGGCACGGTCCCGGGCCCGCAGCACGCAGACCGCCGAGCCACCCGGCGGGACGGTCACCCGGAAGTGGACGAGCACCTGCTTGTCCGTGATGTCGGTGTACGTGATCACCTGGGCGTCGTAGACCGGATCGCCGTACTGCCGGTAGAGCCGAAACGAGATCACGGTCAGCGTCGCCACCAGCGCCAGCAGCGCCAGCGCGGCCAGCAGCGTACGGCGGCGCTTGCCGCCCGGTGCCCGACGCCGGCCGTAGCGCCCGGCCGGGAATTCCGGCGCAGCTGGTGAAATTGTGGCGTGCGTCTCGGTCACCGGCGGGTATCTCCTGGCGTTGTTGTCGGCGGCATCGGCAAGAATGACAGAGCCCCATCCTCCCACCCGGTCCAGCGGCAGGAATGGCAGGTCATGCCTGGCGCTACTGGCCGGCGACAGGGTGCGGCGAGAAGATCCCGGCAGGTCAGCCGGTTGAGCCCGGTCGGGTCCACCGTCCGGCACAGACGAGGAGCGCCGAAGTTGGCAGAGCAACTGCGTCTCATGGCCGTGCACGCGCACCCGGACGACGAGTCGAGCAAGGGCGCGGCGACGACGGCGAAGTATGTCGCTCAGGGGGTGGACGTCCTGGTCGTGACGTGCACGGGCGGCGAGCGCGGGAGCGTGCTCAACCCCAAGCTCGACCGGCCCGACGTGTGGGCCAACATCGGTGAGATCCGGCGGGCCGAGATGGACGCCGCGCGGGCGATCCTCGGTGTCGACCAGGCCTGGCTGGGCTTCGTCGACTCGGGCCTGCCCGAGGGTGACCCGTTGCCGCCGCTGCCCGAGGGCTGTTTCGCCCTTCAGGACGTCGAGGTCGCCGCGGGGCCGTTGGTGCGGCTGATGCGTGAGTTCCGTCCGCATGTCGTGACCACGTACGACGAGGAGGGTGGCTACCCGCACCCGGACCACATCATGTGTCACAAGGTGAGCGTGGCCGCCTTCGAAGCCGCCGGTGACCCGGAGCGCTACCCGGAGCTGGGCGCGCCCTGGCAGCCGCTGAAGCTCTACTACGACATCGGCTTCTCCAAGGGCAAGATCATGGCGCTGCACGAGGGCATGCTGGCCGCCGGCCTGGAATCGCCCTACGAGGAGTGGCTCAAGCGGTGGGAGGACCGGCCCGACAAGGGCCCCCGGATCACCACCCGGGTGGAGTGCGCCGACTACTTCCCGGTCCGCGATGACGCGCTGCGCGCCCACGCGACCCAGGTCGACCCGGACGGCTTCTGGTTCCACGTGCCGATGGAGTTGCAGAAACGCGCCTGGCCGACTGAGGATTACGAGCTGGCCCGCTCGATGGTCGACAGTCCGCTGCCCGAGTCTGATCTCTTCGCGGGGGTGCGGGAGACGGCGCACGCGCGCTGATTCCCGGCAGGGCTACCCTGATTACCAACCGCACTTCGGAGGAACGCCATGCTGACCGCTGCCCAGGTGCTCGCGGAGAACAACTTCGGGGACACCCGCACGGGTGGTCTGGCCGGGCCGATGGGCCTGTTCCTCATCCTGCTGCTGGCCACCGCGACCATCCTGCTGATCCGCAACATGAACTCTCGGCTGCGCCGTCTGCCGGACCGTTTCCCCCAGCAGTCCGGGGCGGCCGACCCGACCAGGGCCGATGCGTCAGTCGTCGATCCGACAGACGGGACCGGGGGGCGGGATTCATCCACGCCCGCTCCCAACGGGCACCAGCAGCACCTGAACGGGTAGCCGGCGCATGAATCACGCCGAACCGGGTGGTCGCCCCCTGTTGCGGCCACCCGGTTTGGCTTAGCCTTCCGCCGGGGGGACCAAAAGTCTCCGAGCCGTGTGCGGGAGGGGGCGCCGATGACCAGCACAGCACCGGCCGCCCGCCGCGACGTCGGTCGGTCGGCTGACGGGGGAGGTCGATGACCTCCGGTCCGGCCGACGACCCGTTCGATCGGCTCGGGGTGCGTGGCACACCGGGCCGGTTGCTCGTGCTCACCGCCGCCGTCACGTTGACCGCTCTGGCCGCCGCGGTGGTCGGGTTGACCCTCCCGGTCCGGCTGCCGGCCGACGACCCCCTCGGCGGTCCGGCCCGCTTCGGCATCGCCGTCGCCGTCCTGGCCCTCGCCCAGCTCGCCCGGCTGCGGTTCCGCTCGCCAGCGGGTATGGTCAGCATCACCTGGGGTGAGGCGGCCCTGATCGTCTGCCTCTACCTGACCCCCGCCGGCTGGCTCCCGTCCGCCACGCTGCTCGGCACCGGGCTGGCCTGGACGATCCTGTCACTGCACAACGACCGCCGTCCGGCCCTGGAAATCGTCCGGATCGCCGCGTCGCTCGCCGCCGCGTCGGCACTGGCGGTGTCCGTGACCACCGCGCTCGGGCGGCCGCTGCTCTCCGCGCCCACCCCGATGCTGGCGCTGGCCGTGATCGCCGGTTCGGTGACGTACCTCCTGGTGACCGCCTGGCTCGGCGGCGTGACGGTGGGTCTGCGGCACGGGCTGCCCATCGGGCCGCCGCTGCTCGCCGCGCTGCGCGGCAAGTTGCTGATGTTCGTCGGCAACGTGGCGGTCGGCCTCGTGGTGGTCGCGCTGCTGGAGCTCGACCCGCGCTGGTTGCTGTTGCTGCCGCCGCTGCTGTGGCTGCTGCAGCAGACCTACCGTTACCGGCTGCGCTCGGATCAGGAGCGCCGCACCTGGCGGGCCTTCGCCGAGGCCACCGCGGCCCTCAACCAGCTCGACGAGCGGGGGGTGGCCAGCGCGGCGGTCACCGGAGCGCTGACGCTGTTCAACGCCGAACTCGTGGACGTCGACGTGGCCCGGCCCGACGGCCGGTGGCACCGCTACCGGGGCGACGCCGGCGGTCAACTGGTCGACCGCGAGACCGGCCCACCGGAACAGTCCGAACCGGACGAGCACGAGCTGAGCCGGGCGCTGTCGGTCGGCGCCGCGCCGGTCGGTCGGCTGCGGGTGCGGTTCCCCCGCTCGGCCCCGCCCACCGCCCGGGAACGCGACGCGGTGGCCGCGTTCGGCGACGCGCTCGCCGCCGCGCTGCACGACGCCGCAACCCACCGCGAGCTGCGGTTGGTGACCGCCCGTTCGTCGTACGACGCGGTGCACGACCCGCTCACCGGGCTCGCCAACCGGGCGGCACTGCTGAGCAGGGGCGACCAGTCGCTGCGACAGCTCAGCCACGACCACCCGGTGGCGCTGCTGCTGCTGGACATCAACCAGTTCAAGGAAGTCAACGACACTCTCGGTCATGCGGCGGGCGACCAGCTGCTGCGGCTGACCGCGAACCGACTCAACGCGCTGGTCCGCACCGGGGATCTGCTCGGCCGACTCGGCGGTGACGAGTTCGCCCTCCTGCTCACGGCGGTGCCGGTGCTCGGCGACCGGGCCGCCCCGATGGCCCACGCGCTGCGCCAGGCCCGCGAGATCGCCGAGCGGCTGGCCGCACCGACCGAGGTGGCCGGCGTACGGATGTCCATCGAGGTCTCGGTCGGTGTGGTGGTGGCCGCCGCCGGCACCGCTGACCTGACCGAGCTGCTGCGTCGGGCCGACATCGCGATGTACCAGGCCAAGGAGGGCGGCGGCAACGTCGCCGCGTACGACGGCGCGCGCGACGCGGCCAGCACCGACCAGCTCGCCCTGCTGGCCGAGCTACGTGAGGCGTTGACTGTCGACGATCAGCTGGTGCTGGCACTGCAACCGGCGGTCGACCTGGCCACTGGTGCGCCGACCGGGGTGGAGGCGCTGATCCGGTGGCAGCATCCCCGGCGGGGGTGGCTGAACCCGGCCGACTTCATTCGGCCGGTGGAGAACAGCGAGCAGCTCGGCACCTTCACCCGCTACGTGCTGAACAAGGCGCTCAGCGTGGCCGCCGGCTGGGCCCGGGAGGGGTTGGACGTCCCGATCTCGGTCAACCTGTCGGCGCGCAGCCTGCTGGACCCCCGGTTGCCGGTGGAGATCGCCGACGCGTTGCGCCGCCACCAGGTGCCGCCGCACCGGCTCGTCCTGGAGATCACCGAGACGGTGGTGATGAGCGAGCTGGAGGTCATCGACGAGGTGTTGGCGACGCTGAGGTCGATGGGCGTACAACTCGCCGTCGACGACTTCGGCACCGGCTTCTCGTCGTTGACGTTCCTCACCCGGATCGCCGTGGACGAGCTGAAGGTGGACCGTTCCTTCGTCATCCGGATGGCCGACTCGCCGGAGGCCGCCGCGATCGTCCGGACGACGGTGGGCCTCGCCCATGAGCTGGGGCTACGGGTGGTCGCCGAAGGGGTCGAGACCGCCGAGCAACGGATGGCCCTGGCCGAGCTGGGTTGCACCTCCGCACAGGGCTACCACTTCTTCAAGCCGATGCCGGCGGACAAGATCGGCGCGGTGCTGGGGTCGCTGCGCGACTCGGCGGAGTCGAACGTGTTCCGGCTCCGCGCCGACGGCGCATCCTGACCTCGAGCAGAGGGGGTTAACAGGTTCTGCGTAGCTGAGTGCGCTTGCGGAACCGGACACTGAGGCGTAAGTTCCCTGCAGTAAGCGGAGCTGCCCGGCTTGGCCGGTGCTGCCGAGGCGCACTAGCACTCTGCCCAGACAGAGCAGTGCCCCGGGCGGCATGCATAGCAGAGGCGGACCCGGGGCTTACATGTCCGACTCTACCACGCCACCCCTCGCAGTAACCGTGTTCGGACGGAGTGATGAGCATGAGCGCCGACGACCTGCCGGACTGGATCCGCCGGGCGTTCTCCGTCCCGCGACTGAACCCGTACCTGACCGAGAGCGGGCAGGCCGCAGACAAGGCGGTGGAACTCTATTGGTGGAACATCGAGGTGTCGGCCGCCTTCTACGGACCGCTGCACTGCCTCGAAGTCGCGCTCAGGAATGCGTTGCATGACCAACTCTGCCGGCGATTCGGTCGATCGGACTGGTGGGCGTCGGCGACGGTCCCTCTGACCGATCACGGCATTCGGCTGGTGACCGACGCCGTACTGAAGTGCCGCCGCAGGGGGCTGACGCCGCCGTCAGCGGACGACGTCGTCGCCGAATTGAGTTTCGGCTTCTGGGTGTCCCTGCTCAGCAACCGCCGTGGTTCCTCATACGACCGCTTGCTTTGGGTTCCGACGCTGCACCTTGCTTTCCCGCATCACTCCGGCCGACGGGATGAACTGCATGCGGCGTTCGAGACGATGCGGTTACTCCGGAACAGGATCATGCACTACGAACCAATCCACCATCGTGACCTGGCTGCCGACCGTCGCAAGCTCTATTACCTGTTGGGTGCAATGGATCCCGTACTGGCAAAGGAGATCCGAGGGCTGGATCGAGTCGAAGCGGTCCTCGCGCGCCGTCGAGACGTCCATTCGCGTGTAGCGCGGCCGGACCTCTGAGGCTCGCATGGACAGCACGGAACCAGGTCTCGTTTCTCGATCTGACATTGCACGTCTGGCTGGCGTGGAACGTCCGGCCGTCACGAACTGGCAGCGTCGGTACGCCGACTTCCCGAGGCCGCTCGAGACGGCTCAGGGTCAGTTGTTCCAACGGAACGAGGTTGCTGCCTGGCTCTCTCGACGTCCAATTCCGGTACGGGCGCTTCGCGATGACGAACTTCCGGGCACCACGTACGGCAGTCGTATGGAACCCGGTGCCCAACGCAAAGTTCATAGACAAGATTCGGCACCCGAACGCGGTCGGCGACTGGTGGAGGGGCTCGGCGGCCTCACGGCGCAGCTGCCCCGATCGGCGACCCGCGATGGTGTGTATTGGCACGTGGTCCTGGCGCTCGTATTCCTACGCCGATTCTCGCTGAAGGGGTGGCTTCATCTCGCTGCGGCAGTCGACCGGCCGGACTTGCTGAGCAATCGCATTGCCGACGCGTGCGTTGATGCCGGTCTAGCCGAATCTACGAGGGTTTCTGAGCGGCTGGCGGACGTGCAGCCGGCAGTTCGGCACGCTGTGAGCCGTGCAATCAACCTCTTGGAGACGGTGGCCGCGGATTCCTCTGCTCTCACCGCTGGCTTCGACCATGCGCTCGAGCGGCTCGGCGATGACATGAGTTATCAGTTCTTCACGCCGCGATCGGTCGCCCGGCTGATCACGGAGCTGGTCGGCCCGATTCCCGCCGGTTCACGCTGTCTCGATCCTTACTGCCGGGCCGGTGAACTTCTCGTCGAACTCGACCGCGTGGCTGGGGGCCACGATTCAGCCCAGATCGTCGTACGCGGTTCGCACCCCGAGCCGTTTCTCGTGGAGCTGGCCACGATGAACCTCGCCATGCATGGTGCCAGTGCCTTGGTGTCGAGGTTGGAGCTGGCCTCGCCGGCAATACCAGTCGACGAGCGGTTCGACGTGGTGGTATCGAACCCGCCCTTTGGGTCGCTGCGGGAGCCCGCGGGGGTGAAGCGGCGGTATGGCCCCTCCCGCCGAATGGAGTTCAACTGGTTGCAAATCGTCGTCGAATCGCTTGACGGGCAGGGGCGGGGATGTGTGGTCATGCCCAATGGCGCGGCTTTCTCCCTCGGCTCCCGAGAGCAGGAAATTCGGCGATCCCTCGTCGAGGACGGAGCGCTCACCGCCGTGGTGGCCCTGCCGATGCAGCTCTTCCGGGAAACCTCGATCGGGGTAACGCTGTGGCTGGTTCAGCGGCCCGCGGGGCGGAGCGAGGAGGTGCTTTTCATCGATGCGCAGCAGTTGGGCAGCATGTCCACGCGGACGCGCCGAGAGCTGACCTCGCAGGATATCCAGAGAATCGCACAGGAGCATCGCCGATGGCGATTGGCCCGGCGGACCGACCGGGATTTCGTGCCGCGCGCAGGCTTCAGTGCCACCGCCACGGCAGCTGCCATTGCCGAGCAGGGCTATTCACTGTATCCGCAAAGCTACGTGGAGCCTGAGTTGTCCGCAGTGGACAATGACTCCGAGGTGGACTTTCCGATGCTCGCGGAAGAGTTGGTTCGGTTGACAGATTCGGCAGCCGAAATCGACGCCGACGTCCGCGAGATGCTTCGGGGGTTCGGCGGACGATGAGCTTGCTCGGTGTCGTGCCTGAGGGCTGGGCAGAGTCACGTCTGGGGGACGTTGCCGATATCCGCTCCGGGCCTTCGGGGGCGGCAGTGCGGCCACATGATCGGAGCCCAGATGGCGTGGGCATGATTGCCCCGAAGGACGTTCGGGACGGCCGAGTCCAGACGGACGCCGTCAGCCGTGTCCGTGCCGACGTGGCTGCCACCCTTGCGTCCTACACCGTCGTCGTAGACGACATCCTTGTTACCCGAACCGGCACAGTCGGTCGACTCGCCTGGATTCCGGCAACCTGCGACGGGTGGCTCTTCTCGACCGGAATGATGAGAGTGCGGCCGTACCAGGTGGTGTCGCGGTACCTCGCCTACTACTTGGCGCTGCCCGAGGCACAGGAGTGGGTGCGACGGCGAGCCCGGGGTACGGCTGTGCCGTCGATCAGCGCCGCAGTGCTCGCCGGCCTGCCGGTCATGCTTCCGCCCCATCACTATCAGCAAGAGGTCGCCGGTGCTCTCGCGCTATTGGATGAGCAGGCCGAAGTCCACGACGCACTGAGCCGGCTGGCAGGTAGGACCCGGGACCGGTTGGCCGGAATGCTGATGCGAGGCGAAAGCCCTGGGCGGCTCGCGCCTCCTGGGTAACTTTGTCGTGCCTGTCGCAGCGGGGCTGGCTATGGTCGTCAGGTGAACCGACTCGTCGACGCCACCAGCCCGTACCTGCTCCAGCACGCCGACAACCCGGTCGACTGGTGGCAGTGGTCGGACGAGGCGTTCGCCGAGGCGAAGCGCCGGGACGTCCCGGTGCTCATCTCGGTGGGTTACGCAGCTTGTCACTGGTGCCATGTGATGGCGCACGAGTCGTTCGAGAACGCGCAGGTCGGCGCCCTGATGAACGACAACTTCGTGTCGATCAAGGTGGACCGGGAGGAGCGCCCGGACGTGGACGCGGTCTACATGACCGCGACCCAGGCGATGACCGGCCAGGGCGGTTGGCCGATGACCGTCTTCGCCACCCCGGACGGCACCCCGTTCTTCTGCGGCACCTACTTCCCGCGACCCAACTTCATCCAACTGCTCGAGTCGGTCGCCACCGCCTGGCGGGAGCAGCGCGAGGCGGTGCTCGGCCAGGGCGCCGCCGTGGTCGAGGCGATCGGCGGCGCGCAGGCCGTGGGCGGCCCCACCGCCCCGCTGGACGCCCCGCTGCTCGACGCCGCGGCCGCCAAGCTGGCCAGCGAGTACGACGCCACGAACGGCGGGTTCGGCGGGGCCCCGAAGTTCCCGCCGCACATGAACCTGCTCTTCCTGCTGCGCCACCACCAGCGCACCGGCGACCCGACCAGCCTGGAGATCACCCGGCACACCGCCGAGGCGATGGCCCGGGGCGGCATCTACGACCAGCTCGCGGGCGGCTTCGCCCGCTACTCGGTGGACGCGCACTGGACGGTGCCGCACTTCGAGAAGATGCTCTACGACAACGCGCTGCTGCTGCGGGTCTACACCCAGCTGTGGCGACTCACCGGCGACCCACTGGCCCGCCGGGTGGCCCGGGACACCGCCCGGTTCCTCGCCGACGAGCTGCATCGGCCGGGGCAGGGGTTCGCGTCCGCGCTGGACGCCGACACCGAGGGCGTCGAAGGGCTCACCTACGCCTGGACGCCCACCCAACTCGTCGAGGCGTTGGGCGAGGAGGACGGCCGGTTCGCCGCCGACCTGTTCACCGTCACCGACAAGGGGACCTTCGAACACGGCATGAGCGTGCTGCGGCTCGCCCGGGACGTGGACGACGCGGCGCCCGAGG
Organism: Micromonospora sp. DH14; assembly: GCF_029809455.1. NCBI lineage: Bacteria > Bacillati > Actinomycetota > Actinomycetes > Micromonosporales > Micromonosporaceae > Micromonospora > Micromonospora sp. DH14. The sequence goes on from NZ_JARVKT010000001.1 coordinate 840,841, forward strand.
TGCGTGCCCGCTGGCAGCAGGTGGTCGGACAGCTGCTCGCCGCCCGGGACACCCGCCCGCAGCCGGCCCTCGACGACAAGGTGGTGGCCGCCTGGAACGGCCTGGCGATCACCGCTCTCGCCGAGTTCCAGCAGGTCGCCGCCGGGAACGTGTCCCCGCAGGACGCGGACGCCAACCTGATGGACGGCATCACCATCGTCGCCGACGGGGCGATGCGTCAGGCCGCCGAGCACCTGGCCACCGTGCACCTGGTGGACGGCCGGCTGCGCCGTGTCTCCCGGGACGGCAAGGTCGGCGAGCCGGCCGGTGTCCTGGAGGACTACGGCTGTGTGGCCGAGGCCTTCTGCGCCCTGCACCAGCTCACCGGCGAGGGCCGCTGGCTCACCGTGGCCGGCGAGCTGCTGGACACCGCCCTGGCGCGTTTCGCCGCCCCCGGTGGGGCCTTCTACGACACCGCCGACGACGCGGAACGGCTCGTCGCCCGCCCGGCCGACCCGACCGACAACGCCACCCCGTCGGGGCGGTCGGCGTTGATCGCCGGGCTGGTGGCGTACTCGGCGCTGACCGGGGAGACGCGTTACCGGGAGGCAGCCGAAGCGGCCCTCGGCACTGTCGCGCCGATCGTTGGGCAGCACCCCCGGTTCACCGGGTACGCGGCCATGGTCGGCGAGGCGTTGCTCTCCGGGCCGTACGAGATCGCCGTGGTCACCGACGACCCGGCCGGCGACCCGCTGGTGACCGCCGCCCGCCGGCACGCCCCACCCGGAGCGGTGGTTGTCGCCGGGCGGCCGGACCAGCCGGGTGTGCCGCTGCTCGCCGACCGTCCGCTGGTCGAGGGACGCTCCGCCGCGTACGTCTGCCGGGGTTTCGTCTGCCAACGGCCGGTCACCTCCGTCGAGGAGCTGATTGCCGAGCTGGGCTGACCGCACGGCCACGCCCGGTAGTCGCCGGCGCCGCCCGCCGGCTGGTTCTCCCCGCGCCCGCGCAGGTTGATCGCCGGCCCTCCGGGTGGGCGCGTCGGCGGCCCGGATAGGCTGGCCGCGCTATGGATTCCCGTACCGGTCTGCCAGTTGTCGGCATGGTGGGTGGCGGCCAGTTGGCCCGGATGACCCACCAGGCCGCGATCGCCCTCGGCCAGTCACTGCGTGTGCTCGCGACCGCCCCTGACGACGGTGCGGCGCTGGTCGCCGCCGACGTCCAGTACGGCGACCACACCGACCTGGCCGCCCTGCGTACCTTCGCCAAGGGCTGCGACGTCGTCACCTTCGACCACGAGCATGTGCCCTCCGAGCACATCCGCACGCTGGCCGCGGAAGGGGTGCCCCTCTACCCGCCGGCGGACGCGCTGCTGCACGCCCAGGACAAGCAGGTCATGCGGGAACGCCTGACCGAGCTGGGCGCGCCCAACCCGGCCTGGCGGCCGGTGGGGGAGCCCGCCGACCTCGTCGGCTTCGGCGAGCAGGTCGGCTGGCCGGTGGTGCTGAAGGCGGCCCGGGGCGGGTACGACGGTCGGGGCGTCTGGATGGTCGACGACGCCGCTCAGGCCACCGAGCTGGCAACCACGCTGCTCGCTGGCGGCACCCGGCTGATCGTGGAGGAGCGGGTGGCGCTGCGACGGGAGCTGGCCGTGCAGGTGGCCCGCTCGCCGTTCGGTCAGGTGGCCGCGTACCCGGTGGTGGAGACGGTGCAGCGCGACGGCATCAACGTGGAGGTGCTGGCCCCGGCGCCCGGCCTGGACGAGGAGCTGGCGGTCTCCGCCCAGCAGCTCGCCATCGACCTGGCCACCGCGCTCGGGGTGATCGGTCTGCTGGCCGTGGAGCTGTTCGAGGTGCGCGACGACGCCGGTCGCCCGGCGATCGTGGTCAACGAACTGGCGATGCGTCCGCACAACTCCGGGCACTGGACCATCGAGGGTGCCCGGACCTCGCAGTTCGAGCAGCACCTGCGGGCCGTGCTGGACTACCCGATGGGTGACACCGCGTTGACCGCCCCGGTGGTGGTGTCGGCGAACGTGCTCGGCGGTGAGCCGGGCGGGATGTCGATCGACGAGCGGTTGCACCACCTCTTCGCGGCCGAGCCGGGTGCCAAGGTGCACCTGTACGGCAAGCAGGTGCGACCCGGCCGCAAGATCGGGCACGTCACGGTGCTCGGCGACGACCTGGACGACCTGCGGGCGCGGGCGGCACGGGCCGCGCGCTGGCTGCGCGAGGGCCAGGAGTGAGCGACGATTCCGCCGACGACGAGAGGGCCGCAGTGAGCACGGTTGGGCTGATCATGGGCAGCGACTCGGACTGGCCGACCATGCGGGCCGCCGCCGAGGTGATGGACGACTTCGGCGTGACGTACGAGGTGCGGGTCATCTCGGCGCACCGGACTCCGGTCGCGATGATCGAGTACGGGCGCGACGCCGCCGACCGGGGTCTCAAGGTGATCATCGCGGGGGCCGGGGGTGCCGCTGCGCTGCCCGGCATGGTCGCCTCGGTGACGCCGCTGCCGGTGATCGGGGTGCCGGTGCCGCTGAAGCACCTCGACGGCATGGACTCGCTGCTGTCCATCGTGCAGATGCCGGCCGGGGTTCCGGTCGCCACCGTGTCGATCGGCAACGCCCGTAACGCCGGCCTCCTGGCCGTACGGATCCTCGGTGCCACCGACGAGGACCTGCGCGCCAAGATGACGACCTACCAGCAGAACCTGGAGAAGCTGGTGGCGGACAAGGAAACCGCCCTCCAGGCCACCCTGCGCTAAGCCAGCCGACCCGTGGGCCGTCATCGACAGGCGAGCCGTGCCCACTCACCCTGCCCACTCACGCACCCCGCCGTGACCCTCCGCTTCATCTCATGCCGCGCAGGGCGGTCTGTAGGCGTTCCTGGGCGCGGCGGCGGCGCTCGTTGCTCGCGCCGAGCACCAGCAGCAGGATGCCCACCGGGATCAGCGCCAGCCACGGGCCGAGGCTGAACAGGGCGTGGATCGCCGTGATCGCGGTGACCGACGCGCCGACGATCACCGGGGCCTGCTGCCGACTGGACGAGCCGAAGATCAGCACCGCGACCGCGCCGAGCAGCAGCAGCATCTGCCGCATCGTGCTGGACTCGGTGGCCAGCACGATGGCGAGCGTCGGCAGGAACGCCGCGACCAGCGCCGGACCGTACGCCACCCAACTGCTCATGTCCGGTCGGTGGCGCAGCTCCAGGACGCCGACGAGCAGGGCCAGCGCGGCGAACGGCAGCGTGTACGCCTCGGGGAGCGCCACGTCGGCGACCCGCATCAGGATCCACCACGCGGTGATCTCACAGAGCACCACCGCCCAGAACAGGATCCGGCGTTCCACCGGCCGACGGCCGGGGCGAGTCGCCGCCACGCCGAGGACAGCGCCCCAGGCGGCCAGTAGGGCGGCGATGTGCCGGGGCGAGTCGAAGGCGAGCGCCAACGCGATCAGCGCGGCGGCGTAGCCGGTCCACTCCACGGTGGAGGCTTCCCGCTGCGACTCGGGGCGGCGCAGCCGGGGCAGGGTGGCGGCGAGCACCTGGAGGACGGCGCCGACGGCCAGCACCCCGAACGCGGACCAGACCGCCGCCAGCCCGGCGACCAGGCCGGCGGTGAGCACGAAGAGCTGCGCCATCAGTGAGGCGAAGAGCCAGCCGAGGATGCGCGCCCGCTGGGTGGTGCCGTACAGCGCCGCCACCGCGCCCACCCCGACCGCGCTGCCGAGGGTGAACAGGGTCATCTGCCGGTCGGCCAGGCTGCCGGCGAGCCCGGCGCTGCCACCGGCCAGACCGATGGCGAACACCAGCACCCGGGCCAGCCGCAGCGAGCGGGCCCGCTCGACCAGCGGCGGTGGTGGGGTCAGCGCGAGACCGAGCATCGCGATGGTGAAGACGGAGAGCGCGGCGATGGTGCTGGCGGGCCAGCCCTGGCCCAGCGCGATGGGTGCGATCAGCAGCGTGACGGCTGCCCCGGGCAACACCACCGGCACGGCCCGGGAGCGTCGTCCGCCGCTGAACCCGGTGGCGGCCAGCGCGGCGGTCGCAGTGAGCAGCAGCGCCGTCAGCACGTGGGTCGGATCGACCACGTCCGGCGGCGGGGTGAGCAGCCCCGGTGGCGGGCCCTGCCAGATCCGGGTCAGTGTGCGGTGCGGCTCGACGAGGGCGGTGATCAGCGCCGGCCCGATCGAGGCGAGCGCCAGGGCGGTCGGTAGCGCTGCGGCGGCCAACGCGCCGGCGGCCGGGTTGACCCGCCACCGTCGTCGCTCCGGGTCGTCCGGCAGCCGCCGTAGGGCGCCGTCGAGTCGTACCGCCCAGCGCCGGACCGGCTGGGCGGCGCCGGTGGGCGGCACGGTGGCCGCGCGGATCAGCTCGGCCAGCACACCGAGCAGGGCGGCGGCGGCCGCGTAGACGCCGGCGGCAAGGCCGGTGGGGATGGCGGCGAGGGCGCTGATGGTGGCCCCGCCGACCACCGCCACGCTGACCCAGGGCAGATATTGCGGCACCTGTCGCCGCACCGCTGCCACGGCGGCCAGGCCGAGGCTGGTGGCCGCCAGCGCGGCGGTCAGCACCACCTGCGCCGAGTGTTCGAACTCGGCGGACAGCGCCGCCACCGCACCGGGCAGGGCCAGCAGGGCGGCACCGATCGCCGCGCCGCCGATCTGCGCCAGGTGGGGCGGCATCCCCTCGGTGTCGATGTCGGTGACCTGGGGGTCGGCGAGAACGCGGGCCAGCGTGGCCACCACCACGCCGATCAGCGCGATGCTGCCCAGCGCCAGGGCTGTGGTCCACGGGCGGACCAGCCCGGCTCCGGCGGCGTGCAGCGCGACGACCCCGGCCACTGTGGCCCGGGACAGCCCGGCGCGCGCCTCCTCGGTGGCCACCGCGGCCATGCCGAACACGGTGGCGACCATTCCGCCGACCAGGACCGGCGACCACCAGGCCAGATCGAACGCGGCCGGCGCGCCGATGGTGGCGAGCACCACCGCCACCCCGGACACGTCCCAGCGCCACGGCGGTGGGAGCAGAATGCCGGCGGCGAGGGCCAGCAGCGCCAGCGCGATCGGCGCCTGCCAGGTGGCACCGCCGACGGGGGCGGCCGGCCAGTCGCTCAGGTCGCCCCTCCAGATGGGGCCGGGGGTGGCCAGCACGCCGACCCCACCGCGCACCGCCGACCAGCCGGCGAGCACCCCGATCAGGGCACCGCCGACGGTGAGGCCGAGGATCGGTCCGCGTCGCCACTCCTCGGGCATGCTGCGGGCGCCCACGGCGACCACCAGGAGCAGGGCCGCGGCCACCGCCAGCTGTGCACCCGGGGCGAGGACCGCCCCGATCCGTACCAGGGTGGCGATCAGGGCGGTGGTGACCGCCGCGGCGGCCAGGTCCGAGCCGTCGAGGGTGAGGTCGGCGCGACGGCCGGCGTCGATGGAGGGGGCCAGGAAGAGCAGGACCGCGGCGACCAGCAGGAGCGCGCCGACCCAGGCGTCGGCGACGGTCGCGCCGGGCGCCCCGAACGCGGCGGCGGTGACCACCAGCGCGCCCAGCCCGGTGCCGACCGACAGCGGCGCGGGGATGTGGCGCTGGGAGACCTGCACGACGGCGGCGTAGCCGAGGGTCACACAGACCGCCAGGAAGCTGGCCGCCAGGATCGGGACTGTCACCTCTCGCAGGCTCGCCGGAGTGGGGGTCGGGTCCTTCGGCATGGTCGCGGCCACGAACGCGGCCACCGCGCCGGGAAGCGCGAACGCGGCGCCACCGGCGGCCCAGGCGGTGATCGTGTCGGCTGCGGCCGAGGCGATCCGGATCCGGGGTGCCAGCGCGACCAGCGTGCCGGCCGCGAACAGGGTGATCAGGACCGCGGCCGTGAGGGTGGGGCTGGACAGGCTGGCGCCCGCACCGAACAGGCCGACCACTGCCGCCCCGACGGCGTGCGCCAGAGCGGCCCGGTCGGTGCGGGCGGAGAGCCCGATGACCCCGATGCCGATCGCGGTGACCACCATCGGCCACGGTGCCGTCGCCCAGCCGAGACCGAACGAGGCCGGCACGGCGAGCGCGGTCAGCGCCGCTCCGGCCACCGCGAACTCCCGGCGGATCTCGGTGGGCAGGGCCAGCACCGCCGCGATGGTGAGCAGGAACGCGGCCCCCGCGAGCTGCCAGCCGGTCGGCCCGACGGCGGCGGCCAACTCGCCCGGGTACCGGCTGAGGTCCGGGTCCCAGGCGGGCAGCGCCGCCCGTACCGGTGCCACCCCGGCGCGGAGCGCGCCACCGGCGACCACCAGACCGCTGACGGTCAGGGCCACCGCGGACGCGATCTGCGGGCCACGGCGGGCCGCCTCCGGGACGGCGCGTACCGCCAGCCCGGTCACCGTGATGACCGCCGCGATCAGCAGCAGCGCCCGACCGGGGAGAGCCACCGAGGCGATGCGGCTGAGCGCGCCGATCACGGCCAGGGTGACGACGCCGGCCGCCACGTCGGGCAGCGGCGGGCGACGCAGCACCAGCGCGCCGGCCAGCCCGATCAGGGCGGCCAGCAGCAGCACCACCCCGGCGCCGGTCGCGGTCGGCACGGCCTGTGCCCGCAGCAGGGCGGTGACCGCGTACGCCAACGCGACGGCGACCGCCAGAGCGTGCAGCAACCAGGTCAGCTCCGGCAGGCCGGGCACCGGGCGGGCCGGCTCCGGGTCGGCGGAGCCCGCGCCGGCGTCGATCAGCTCGGCGGCCTCCTCCGGGTCGCCCTCCGGCCGGCTCTCGGCATCACGTCGGCGGGGCGCCGACGGCGCTCCCGGCGATGGCAGGTCCTGCCGGACGGGGCGTTCGACTGTCACGCTGGAGCGGGCCAGGCCGAGGTTGACGAGGGCGACCATCGCCAGCACCAGTGCCCAGCCGCCCGGGCCGGTGATCTGGTCGTACGCGAGCAGAGGCAGCACCGGCTGCGCGGCGAGCACCGTCGCGAAGCGGGGCGCGCGCAGACCCGTCCAACGGGCGTACCCGAACGCGACGACGGCGGTGACCGCGAAGATCACCCCGGCGAAGACGGTGCCGGAGCCGCTGTCGGCGCCGATCAGGTCCACCGCCCAGAGGGCGTTGCCGGCGAGCGGCACCAGCAGCAGGCCGACGGCGGCGATGGTCTCGGCTGTCGAGGTGAGCCCGCGCCGGGCCAGCGCCGGCGGGGCCAGCAGCATCAGCACTGTGGCCAGCAGCAGGATGCCCAGCCGGGCCAGCGCGTCCATCGAACTGGTGGCCACCGCGGCGAAGACCACCGCGGCCACGCCGAGCAGCAGCGCACCCAACCCGAGAGGGATGTTCTGCACCTCGCGTGAGGAGGCCTCTGGCGGGTTTTCCGGGTCGTCCACGTCCAGCCAGGTGGCCCGGGGCGGGGGCGGCGGATCCTCCGGGGCGGTCGGAGCGCCCTGGCGGGGCACCCGGGGCGGCGCGCCCATGGTGGCTGTCGGTGGCCGCCGGCCGGGACGGCGGCGCAGCACCCGGCGTGGCCGGGTGGCCTGCTTGATGCGCTCCTCGCCGGCGTGGGCGAGGATGTCCCGCTGGAAGAGCGCGGCCTGCATCTTGGCGGCGATCTGCCGCTGCTCGCGCGCGATGGCGGCGTCGCGCGCCTTCATCTCCGCTATCGAACGCTCAATGTCGGCCAGGTGCTCGACCCACTGTGGTTGATCTGCCCCACAGTGCGGGCATCGGACGGCCGGCTTGATCTCCCGGCCGCACGAGGAGCATTGAAAGGTCGCCACGACACCCCTCCACCCGCACTGTGGACTCCCACTGTCGCAGCATGCCCAAAGCTGGCGCGGATTTCGACTCTTGTCGGCGGGTCCGGGGCAAACAACGACACCGGCCGGCCATCGAGATGCTCGATGACCGGCCGGTGGGCGTCGGTTCCGTCAGGGGCGGCCCATGCCCCGGTACTCCCAGCCGGCCTGGGTCCACAGTGCCGGGTCGAGGCAGTTGCGGCCGTCGACGACCTTGCGGCCCTTGACGAACTCGCCCAGGGCGACCGGGTCGGCGTTGCGGAAGTCGGCCCACTCGGTGAGCACGCAGACCAGGTCGGCGTCGGTGACGGCCTCGTTCATGCTGGCCTCGTAGGTCAGCTCGGGAACGGCGCGGCGGGCGTTCTCGGTGCCCTGCGGGTCGTACACGTGCACGTCCGCGCCGGCCTTCTGCAGCAGCGCGGCGACGGCGAGCGCCGGGGCGTCGCGGACGTCGTCGGTGTTGGGCTTGAAGGTGGCGCCGAGCACGGCGATCCGGGTGCCGGCGAAGTCCGGGCCGGCCGGGCCGGAGCGGCGGCCGAGCAGGTCCGCGGCGAGCTGAAGCACCCGGGTACGTCGGCGCAGGTTGATCAGGTCGACCTCGTGCAGGAAGCGCAGCGCCTCACCGGCGCCCAGCTCCTGGGCGCGGGCCTGGAAGGCCCGGATGTCCTTGGGCAGGCAGGCGCCGCCGAAGCCGAGGCCGGCCTGGAGGAACCGGTTGCCGATGCGCGGGTCGTAGCCGATCGCGCGGGCCAGTTGGGTGACGTCGCCACCGGAGGCCTCGCAGACCTCGGCCATCGCGTTGATGAAGGAGATCTTGGTGGCCAGGAAGGCGTTCGCGGCGACCTTGACCAGCTCGGCGGTGGAGAAGTCGGTGACCACCAGGGGTACCTCGCGGTCCTCCGTGGCGGCCAGGTCGAACACGCCCTTGTGGGCGGCGTAGAGCATGCCGTTGGCCCACTCGCTCTTGACGCCGACCACGATCCGGTTGGGCCGCAGGACGTCGTCGACGGCGAAGCCCTCCTGGAGGAACTCGGGGCTCCACGCCACCTCGACGTTCAGGCCGTCGGGGGTGTGCTTGTCGACGAGCTGCTCGACCCACTCGGCGGTGCCGACCGGCACGGTGGACTTGCCGACGATCAGGGCCTTGCGGGTCAGGTGCTGCGCGAGGCCGGTGACCGACGCCTCGACGTACGACAGGTCGGCGCCCATGCCGTCGGCCCGCTGCGGGGTGCCCACGCAGATGAAGTGCACGTCACCGAAGTCGGCGGTCTCGGCGATGTCGGTGCTGAACCGGAGCCGGCCGGCGGCCAGGTTGCGCCGCAGCAGCTCGTCCAGGCCGGGCTCGTGGATCGGCACCTGGCCCGCGTTCAGCTTTGCGATCTTGTCGGCGTCGACGTCGAAGCCGAGGACCTCGTACCCCAGTTCCGCGTAGCAGATGGCGTACGTCGCACCGAGGTAACCAGTTCCCAGGAAGGTCACCCGCGGCCGGGGAGCGCCCGAGGGCGGAGTCACCGCGGCGATGGCGGGGGTCGGCTGGATGGTGGGGTAGGGGATCGTCACGCCTGTCTTCTCCGCTCGCGCTGGCCTAGCTCACTGTCTCGGTCTTCATCATCGCTGAGCGCGTCGGGTGCACCATCTTGCCCATGCCTACGCGCCGGTAACATCACCTGAACTGCAGTCGCTAGTCTTCAGTCTGCGCGGTCGGCGGTCAGGAGTCGTCACAGACTGCGCATGATAGCGGTGAAGGGGAGGGCCGAGATGGCCGCAGGGGAGTCGTTCGACGTCTACCGGTTGCCCGATGAGCACCAGGCGATCCGGGAATCGGTGCGTGAGGTCTGCGCCGCGAAGGTGGCTCCGCACGCCGCCGAGGCCGACGAGACCGGGGAGTTTCCCAAGGCGTCCTACGACGCGTTGCGGGCGGCTGACTTCCACGCACCGCACATCCCGGAGGAGTTCGGCGGCGCGGGGGCGGATGCGCTGGCCACCGCCATTGTGATCGAGGAGGTGGCCCGTGCCTGCGCGTCCTCCTCGCTGATCCCGGCGGTGAACAAACTCGGCACGATGCCACTGCTGCTGGCCGGTTCCGCAGAGATCAAGAGTCGCTACCTGACGCCGGTTGCGGCCGGTGATGCCATGTTCTCGTACTGCCTCTCCGAGCCGGAGGCGGGCAGCGACGCGGCGTCCATGACCACCCGGGCGGTACGTGACGGGGATCACTGGGTGCTCAACGGCGTGAAGCGCTGGATCACCAACGCCGGCGTGTCCGAGTTCTACACCGTTTTCGCCGTCACCGACGCGTCCGCGCGGTCCCGGGGCATCTCCGCCTTCGTGGTGGAGAAGTCCGATTCCGGGGTGAGCTTCGGCGCGCCGGAGAAGAAGCTCGGCATCAAGGGCTCGCCCACCCGCGAGGTCTACCTCGACAACGTGCGGATCCCGGCCGACCGGATGATCGGCGCGGAGGGCACCGGCTTCGCGACCGCGATGAAGACCTTGGACCACACCCGGGTCACCATCGCCGCGCAGGCCGTCGGGATCGCGCAGGGTGCGCTCGACTACGCCAAGGGGTACGTGGCCGAGCGTCGACAGTTCGGCAAGGCGGTCGCCGAGTTCCAGGGCATCCAGTTCATGCTCGCCGACATGGGCATGAAGCTGGAGGCGGCCCGGCAGCTCACGTACGCGGCAGCCGGCAAGTCGGAGCGCGGCGACGCGGATCTCACCTACTTCGGCGCGGCGGCCAAGTGCTTCGCCTCCGACGCCGCCATGGAGATCACCACCGACGCGGTGCAACTGCTCGGTGGCTACGGCTACACCCGGGACTACCCGGTCGAGCGGATGATGCGCGACGCCAAGATCACTCAGATCTACGAAGGCACGAACCAGGTCCAGCGGATCGTCATGGCGCGGCAGCTCTTGAACGGCCTCGTCTAGGACCTGCGTCAACACCGCTGGCCGGCCTGGCCACGCCCCGGCCGCCGCGCCCGGACGCGGTGGTCGGTGGTGCCGCCTGCCTGCCCCGCGACGCTCGCCGGTGCGGTCGGTCATCCGATCGCCGTTCGCAACGCGGCCCCCAGCCCGGCCGTCTCGATCTCGGCGGAGCCCAGCAGGGCCCGGTGCGGGTTGCCGACGGGGGTCGGCTTGCCGACGGCGTAGCCCTGGGCGAAGTCCACCCCGTAGTCGCGCAGCAGGCGGAGGGTGGCCTCGCTCTCGACGAACTCGGCGGCGGTCCGGATGCCCAACCCCCGGCACATGTCGACGAAGGATTGGACGATCACCTGATCGGGACGGGACTCCTCGATCTTGCTGATGAAGTCGCCGTCGATCTTCACGAGGTCGATCGGGAAATACTTCAGGTAGGTGAACGTGCCGTATCCGGAGCCGAAGTCGTCCAGGGCGAGCCGACAGCCGATGTCCCGGATTCCGCAGGCGAAGTCGATCGCCTGGGTCAGGTTGCCGATCAACGCCGTCTCGGTGATCTCGAAGGTGACCTGGGAGGGGTCGATGGCGTGCCGCATCATGACCTCGTGGACATGCTCCAACAGGTGCGGATCGCCGAGCGACCGGCCTGAGACGTTCACCTGGTAGTGCGACGTGCGAGGTCCGTGGGCGATCAGCTCCATGGTGTGGTCGATGACCCAGCGGTCTATCGGCCAGATCTCGTCGACCCGTTCGGCGACGTCCAGGAACGCCGACGGCGGGACCGGCTGGCCCGTGCCGTCGAGCACGCGGAGCAGGATCTCCTGGCGGGTGATCTGGTTGAGGCTCAGGTCGAGAATTGGCTGGGCGTAGAGCGTGAAACTGTTGCCGGCGACCGCCGCCCGGATCCGGCTCCGGCAGGTCTCCTGCCGGTCCTCGGGACGGGCCGGCTGTCGCAGCACGGTCAGTGGCATCCGCTGTCGCTTGGCCTGTCGCCACGCGCTCTCCGCGTCTACCAGCAGATCGAAGCTACTGCTGTCGTCGCCGTCCTGGTACCGGACAAGACCGCCCCAGGCGTCGAGACGTACCCGTTCGCGGTCTTGTCCGACGACGAACGAGTGATCGCGCAGGCTGTCGATGATGCTCTCCGCGATGGTCGTGGCCGACCTCATCGTGGTGTTCTGTAGCAGCACGCCGAGCTCGCCGGGGCCGACGAGCCCGCACACGGCGGTCCGGGGGGCCACGTCCTTCACCACACCGGCTATCGCGGCGGCGAGCCGATCCTGGGTCGCGTGGTCGTGCCCAGTGGTTGGTAGGTTCAGCGGCTCGGCGGCCACCACGAGCAGGGCGCCCGATCCGCCGCGTTGGGTCCGGTCGATCTCGTCGGCGAAACGGGGGCGGGTCAATAGGCCGGTGGCCGGGTCGCGGCTGATCAGTTCGATTCGTGCGGTCTCGCACCTGCGGGCGAGCCGGTCCCGCTCCTGACGGGCCAGCTCCAGGTCGGTGACGTCCTGACCGGTGCCGATGATGCCGTGCGGTCGGTCGAATCGGTCGATCAGGACTTCGATGTAGCAGTGCACGTACCTGGTCGCTCCGTCCGGGCGGACCACCCGGTACGTCGTCTCCTTGACCGTCTGCTCCCGCCAGGCAGAGTGGATGGTCCGACGAACGCCGGGTGCGTCCTCGGGGTGGACTAGCTCGAAGAGCAGGTCGGTGGAGGGTCGGATCGTGCCGGGGGCGTAGCCGAGGATCAGCGACATCTCGTCGGACCAGGAGATATCTCCGGTGGCGGAGATCCAGGTGATGGTGCCCAACTTCGCCAGTTGGGCCGCGCGGGCGATCCGGGCGGCCTCGTCGGCGTCGGCGTTCAGCGGGTCGTGCGGGTCGACGTCCACGACGAGATCCCGCCCGCCCGTCACGGCGTGGGCGTAGGCCTGTTGGATCTGCCGGCTGGCGCGACGGGCGCGCGCGCGTTCGAGGGGGGTGGGAGCACGTTCGGCCGCGAGTGCCAGGACGTCGTCGAGGTTCACGATGGCCTCCCAGTGGGCTTGTTGAATCCGGCCTGTTCCGCGAGGCGTTGCAGCTGCTGACGCGCCTGCTGCTTGTAGGCACGAACGGTGGTGTGGGCGAGACCCAGCATCTTGGCGATGTCGAGGTCCCGCCAGCCGTCGAAGAAGAGGACGAATACCTCCGCCTGCCGGGGCGGCAGTTGCTGGAGCCACGCGACGAGCAACTCGTCCGCCTCCCGCGCGTCGGTCGGCTGGGTGAGGAATTCGGGGGGTACCTCGTCCAGGTTCGTCGTAGTCGTGTTGGTGCGGGTCCGCCGGCTCTGCTGCCCCTGGAGCTTGTGCCGCGCCGTCTTGAGCACCCAGGCCAGTGGCTTCTCGAAGCTGCGGATCTGCGCCCACTTGGCCCGGGTGGTGATGAACGTCTCCTGGACCGCCTCGTCCACGAGGTCCCGGTCGGTGCAGCGGGCGCGCAGGAAGCGTTCGACCCGCAGGAAGTTGTCGTCGCAGAAGGCCGTGAAGGACTCGTCGACCTCGGCCGGGGTGGGCTCGGCGGAGCGGGTCGCGGCGCGGGCGGCAGCAGCGCTGTTCCTGTTCATGCCGCCTCCTTGCCGCTGGTCCGGCGCGGTCCACGTAGCTCCACGACGCGGTGCCCGTCACGGTCCCGTTCGTCGACCTTGATGGTCTCGTGGCGACCGCTGACCAGGGTGATCAGGCCGGCGGCCCGGGCCGCCGTCCGCGCGGACAGTTCCCGCTCCGTGTGGATCCGGGTGCGGTGCCGGAGGTAGGCGCGGACCAGACCGATCACCGCCCCGACCACCAGCCCCAGAATCACTGCGGTCGAGCTGTTGGGAACAAGCCCTCGCAATTGATCGTTCATCCTCGCCTCACGCATCCGTAGTGACCTTTCCGCATATAACTCTCTGTGGAGGGTTGGAATGTAGGTGGGCATGCTGGTGGAATTTGTGGCCATGATCGACTGGCGGGCTTTGGGCTGCACCTATTCCACCCTTCGGCCAAAATAGAGGGTTCGTTCGGGTGAGCGACGAGATGAATGCGAATGTTGCACTCCGTAGTCTGGATGCCGCTGTTGGTGCTTGCCTGCAAATGGGATTTGCGTCCGCCGGGAATTGCGATTCGATCGGTCCCGATGCCTTCCCGACCCGTGGCGACTCCCGTCCCGGTGGGAATCGTGCCCGGCCTCGGTGGTGTTGCAGGGCGAGAGGATCACTCTCGCCCGCGCCGTCCCGTCACCCTCGTCGACGGCGCGCCCGCCCGCGCACAGAGATCGAGATGATGAAGCAGCTGTCGGAGAAGACCGGCCACGACCCCTCGCCCTGGCCGCACGTGCTGCCCGGCGACCTGATGACCAATCGTCAGCGGGCACAACTCGTTCTCGTGCTGGGCGCGTTGATCGCGATCGGGCCGCTGACCATCGACATGTACCTGCCGGCCCTGCCCGCCATCACGGCGGGCCTGCAGACCACCGAGACCGCCGTGCAGTTGACGCTGACCGGCACGCTCGTCGGCCTCGCGCTGGGCCAGTTGCTGATCGGGCCGCTCTCCGACGTGGTCGGGCGACGGGTGCCGCTGCTGGCCGGTCTGGCCGCGCACATCGTGGCGTCCGTGCTGTGCGTCTTCGCACCCAACATCGCGGTGCTCGGCGGGCTGCGCGTACTCCAGGGGCTCGGTGTCGCGGCCGCCACGGTGGTCGCGACGGCAGTGGTCCGCGACCTGTTCAGCGGGGCCTCGTTCGCCCGGATCTTCTCCCGGCTGATGCTCGTCATGGGCCTGGCGCCCATCCTCGCGCCGACGCTGGGCAGTGGCCTGCTGAGCTGGACCGACTGGCGGGGTGTCTTCGCGGCGTTGGCGGTGCTGGGCGCGCTCCTGATCGTCGTGGCCGCGTTCCGGCTCCCGGAGACGCTTCCGGTGGCGCGTCGGCGCCACGGCGGGGTGAGTGCCACCCTGCGCGACTATCGCGGGTTGCTCAACGACCGGGCGTTCGTCGGCCTGGTGCTGGTCGCCGGCCTCGCGATGGCGGCCCTGTTCGCGTACGTCTCGGGTTCGTCGTTCGTGCTGCAGCAGGAGTACGGCCTCGACGAGCAGCAGTTCGGCATCGCCTTCGGGGCCGGCGCGGTGGGGCTGATCGGAGCCACCCAGTTCAACGTGCGGCTGCTGCGCCGCTACACCCCGCAGCAGATCCTGGTCAGCGCCCTGATCGCCGGAACGGCTGCCGGCCTGCTGCTGGTGATGTTCGCGGCGACCGGCTTCGGTGGCCTGGGCACCCTGCTCGCGTCGCTGTGGCTGGTCCTGGCCGCCGCCGGGCTGGCCCTGCCGAACGCGCCGGCGCTGGCCATGAGCCGGCACAGCGAGGCCGCTGGCACCGCCGCGGCGCTGCTCGGCGCGGTGCAGTTCGGCATCGGGGCGGTGTCGGCGCCACTGGCCGGTCTGTTCGGCACGGGGAGCGTACCGATGGCGATCGTCATCGCGGGCGGCATGGCCGCCGCGCTGATCGTCATGCTCGTTGTCGTTCCGCGCGCCAGCCTCGGCACTGTCGACCCGGACCTGGCTGTCGCGCTGCACTGACAACGCCCGGCGGTCGCGCCGCAGCGGGCCCCGTCGTCGTGCGGGAGAGACGGAGGGCGGGCCGGTGAAACCGGCCCGCCCCGACGATCAGCGGATCTCGGTGGTGTCCTCGGGGCGCGGCTGACCGCGCGGTGGGGCGGACCAGGGTGATTCGCCACCGACCCGGCGGGGCAGCGGTTCGGTCGGTGTCGAGTCGGCCGGGTAACCCAGAGTGAGCGGCGCGGTGTCCCGCTCCGCCGCCGCGGGTGGCGGCCAGTCGGTCAAGGTGAAGTCGTCGTTGCGGGGGCCTCCGTCCGGCGCGGGGGCGGGTGGCGTGGCCGGAACGGCCGCCGGGGTCGGCCACTGCCGCCACCGCTGTTGGCTGAAGGTCGCCATCAGCAGCAGCATGCCGATCAGGAAGAGCGTGCCGTTCTCCACCGGCAGCCGCAGCGGCAGCGGGTCGCCGAACACCTTCCACTCGTGCGGGATCGCGTCCCGCACCGAGAAGGGCGCCACGAACATCCCGATGTACGGGGTGACCAGCAGCGCCCCCGCCACCAACGGGCCCAGCGGTGAGAAGCGCAGCGTGCCGAGCAGGCCCAGCAGGACACCGCCGACACCGAGGTACACGGCCGGCTCGATCAGGTTGGCGGTGTTGAACGTGCCGATCTCCACCCAGCGGTCGACCGTCCGGCTCGACCCGTCCTGCCCGAGTGTGACCAGCACCCAGGTGATGGGTGCCACCACCAGCCCGGCGAGGAAGCTCCAGAGATGTCGCATCCGCGCACCGTACCGTTTTCGACATGACTGAGCACCTCTCCGCCGCTCCGAACGGCAAGCCGACGTCGTACTCGCGCGTCACTCTCAGCAAGATCATGACGGCGGTGGACGTCAACCTCTACGGCACCGTGCACGGTGGGGTTCTGATGAAGTTCGTCGACGACGTGGCCGGGGCCGCAGCCGCCCGACACAGCGGCGGAACGGCGGTGACCGCGGCGATCGACGAGATCGTCTTCTCGGAGGCGGTCCGGGTCGGCGACCTCGTGCACGCCCACGCCCAGGTGAACTGGACCGGCCAGACCTCGATGGAGGTGGGCGTGCGGGTGGTCGCCGAGCGGTGGGACTCGGCCGAGGACGCGCCGGTCCGGGTGGCCACCGCGTACCTGGTGTTCGTCGGCGTGGACGTCGGCGGGGCGCCGCGCGCGGTCCGCCCGGTGCTGCCGGAGACCGCGGAGGACGAGCGGCGGTACAAGGAGGCGGAGATCCGCCGGGCGCACCGCCTCGCCCGCCGTCGCGCCATCCAGGCCCACCGCGCGGGCTGACCCACATGAGGTGACGGGTTGGAGTGTGGGACGGGCACGCGTCGGTCGGCCTACCCGGTGCGCAGAATGGCGCTTCGAGGTAGGGCAAGATGGCGCCACGGCCCAGTCACAGTGTCGTGTCGGGCCAGGGGGAGGGTGGACCAGTGGGTGACATGCTGTGGGCGCCGCCGGCGGACGTACGCGAGCGGTCCCGGATCGGCGCCTACCTGCGCTGGCTGCGGGAGCACCGCGGGTTGGACTTCGCCGACTACGACGCGTTGTGGCGCTGGTCCACCACCGATCTGGACGGGTTCTGGCGCTCGATCTGGGACCACTTCGAGGTGATCGCGCACACCCCGCCGACCGCGACCCTGGCGCAGCGGGTGATGCCGGGCGCCCGGTGGTTCCCCGGCGCCACGCTCAACTACGCAGAGAACGTGCTGCGGATGCCGGGTCGGGGCGACGACGACCCGATGGTGATCTCCCACGGGCAGACGCGCCCGCCGGTCACGCTGACCGCCGGGGAACTGCGCGAGCAGGTCCGCCGGGTGTCGGCCGGGCTGCGCCGGCTCGGCGTCACCGCCGGTGACCGGGTGGCGGCGTACGCCCCGAACATCGGCGAGACGTACGTCCTGCTGCTGGCCACCGCCAGCCTGGGCGCCATCTTCTCGTCCTGCGCCCCCGAGTTCGGCACCCGCAGCGTCACCGACCGCTGGCAGCAGATCGAACCGACGGTGCTGGTCGCCGTGGACGGCTACCGGTACGGCGACAAGCCGGTGGACCGCCGCGCCGAGGTGGCCGCGATCCGGGCCGCCCTGCCGTCACTGCGGCACACCGTCAGCATCGGCTACCTCGACCCGGCCGGCCCCGCGCCCGAGGGCGCGCTGAGCTGGGCCGAGCTGGCCGCGCCCGTGGACGAGCCCTTGACGTTCACGCCGGTGCCGTTCGACCACCCGCTCTACGTGCTCTACTCCTCGGGCACCACCGGGTTGCCGAAGCCGATCGTGCACGGCCACGGCGGCATCCTGCTGGAGCACCTGAAGATGCTCGCCCTGCACCACGACCTGGGCCCGGCCGACCGGTTCTTCTGGTTCACCACCACCGGGTGGATGATGTGGAACTTCCTGGTCTCCGGGCCGGCGGTGGGCGCGAGCATCGTGCTCTTCGACGGCAACCCGGCGGTCCGCGCGGAACCCGGTCAGCCAGCTGAGCCCGACCTCGGCGCGCTGTGGCGGATGGCGGCGGAGACTGGCACCACGTACTTCGGCACGTCCGCGCCGTACCTGCTGGCCTGCCGCAAGGCCGGGTTGGTCCCCCGTGACGTCGCCGACCTGTCGGCGGTACGCGGGGTGGGTTCCACGGGCGCGCCGCTGCCCGCCGAGGGCTTCCGCTGGGTGTACGAGACCGTGGGCGACCACCTGCAGCTCCAGTCGCTCTCCGGCGGCACCGACGTGTGCACGGGTTTCGTCGGCGGGGTGCCGCTGCTGCCGGTGTACGCCGGTGAGATCGCCTGCCGGGCGTTGGGCGCCAAGGTGGAGGCCCGTTCCGCCGACGGCACGCCGGTCATCGGCGAACTCGGCGAGCTGGTGATCACCGAACCGATGCCGAGCATGCCGGTGGGCTTCTGGAACGACACTGACGGCACCCGCTACGCCGAGGCGTACTTCGACGTCTACCCGGGCGTCTGGCGGCACGGCGACTGGATCACCATCAACGAGCGGGGTGGGTGTGTGATCACCGGGCGTTCCGACGCCACCCTCAACCGCGGTGGGGTCCGGCTCGGCACCGCCGAGTTCTACTCCGTGGTCGAGGGGCTCGACGAGGTGCTCGACTCGGTCGTCGTGCACCTGGAGGACGATGAGGGCGGCGCCGGTGAGCTGCTGCTCTTCGTGGTGCTGGCCGACGGTCTGGAGTTGGACGACCCGATGCGCACGAAGATCTGCCGTGAGCTGCGGACGGCGCTCTCACCCCGACACGTGCCCGACGAGATCCACCAGGTGCGGTCGGTGCCCCGGACCCTCTCGGCGAAGAAGCTGGAGGTGCCGGTCAAGAAGATCCTCACCGGCACCCCTGTCGACCAGGCGGCGGCCAAGGGCGCCCTGGTCAACCCCGAGTCGTTGACCGCCTTCGCCGCCCTGGCCCAACGCCGCCCCAAAGCCTGACCCGCCCCCACCCCCGCCCTGCCCCCTCAGGCGACCGGGCAGGGATGGGGGCGCGGGGTCGGGTGGGGGTGGGGCGGGGGGTCAGGGGAGGGGGTGGGTGACTTTTTCCGCTGTCAGGCGGGAGGCCAGGCGGGCCGGGTCCGGGTTGGCGCAGAGGACAACGGTGGCGGCGCGGGTCAGGGGGGCCAGCAGCCAGTCGACCGGATCGGGATGGCGGGTGGCGTCCACGAGGACCCGCGCGCCGGGCTCGATGCCCAATTCGGTGGCGCGGGCCTCGGCCCGGCTCAGCAGGTGCGCGTCGGTGGGGCCCGGACCGGACTGCGGCGTGAAGTGGTCGCCGTGTCCGCGTACCTCGACGACGTAGTCGGCGAACCCGGGCGGCACCTGCCGCAGCGGGGCGGCGAGCGGGGCCAGCCCGAGGGCGTACCGCTCGTCGGCCGACCACGACTGCGCCTCGTCGAACTGGTCCACGGCGGCGAAGAGCACGCCCACGTCGCCCGGTGTGTCGACCACGCTCAGCTTGGCCGACCAGCAGCCCAGCAGCACCGCAGCGGTCTGCCAGTGTGGCGGCAGCAGCACACCGGCCGGGGTGCCCGGCGCGAGGCCCACCTCGTCGACGAGAAGGTTGGCGGTCTTCGCCACCCAGTTCGCCAGCGTGGCGCCGGAGAGTTCGGTGCGGTCGCCGGTGGCGTCGTCGTACCAGGTGAGCAGCGGTCGGGTCGGGTCGGTCGCGATCGCGTCGGCGAACACCCGGGCAATGTTGTCGGCCATCGGCGCGAACGATACGCCAGTGCGGGCCGTACTCAATGACGATGACAAGTCGGCGTACCGTCGGGTCGCAGTCAGCGTCGGCCCCGCGCCCCGGCGTAGGCTTGACCCCCGGAGTGTTGTTCCCCACAGACCCGCCAGTACAAGGAGTCGCCCCGTGACCGCCGGTCGCCCGCCCCGCGTGCTCATCGACGCCACGAGTGTCCCCGCCGACCGTGGTGGTGTCGGTCGATACGTCGACGGTCTGCTCGGTGCCCTCGGCAAGGTGTGCGGGTCGGGGGTGGAACTGGCGGTGGTCAGTCTCCGCACCGACCTGGAGCGCTACACCCGCATGCTGCCCGGCGCGGAGATCATCCCCGCCCCGGCCGCCGTCGCGCACCGTCCGGCCCGGCTGGCCTGGGAGCAGACCGGCCTGCCGCTGCTCGCCCAGCAGGTGGGCGCACACGTGCTGCACTCGCCCTTCTACACCTGCCCGCTGCGGGCCGGGTGTCCGGTCACGGTCACCGTGCACGACGCGACGTTCTTCACCGAGCCGGAGCATTACGACAAGTCGCGCCGCACGTTCTTCCGCAGCGCCATCAAGACCTCGCTGCGCCGCGCCGACCGGGTGATCGTGCCCAGCAAGGCCACCCGCGACGAGCTGATCCGGCTGCTCGACGCCGACCCGACGCGGATCGACGTGGCCTACCACGGTGTCGACCAGGCGGCCTTCCACGCTCCCACCGAGGAGGAGAAGGCCCGCGTCCGCGCCCGTCTGGGGTTGGGCAACAGCAGCTACGTCGCGTTCCTCGGTGCCAAGGAGCCACGCAAGAACGTGCCCAACCTGATCCGCGGGTGGGCGCGGGCGGTGGCTGACCGGGTCGACCCGCCGGCCCTGGTGATCGCCGGTGGGCAGGGGCACGACGACGACATCGACCGGGCGGTGGCCGAGGTGCCGTCGCACCTGCGTCTGCTGCGTCCCGGCTACCTGCGCTACGCCGACCTGCCGGGTTTCCTCGGTGGCGCGCTGGTCGCCGCATACCCGTCCTACGGCGAGGGGTTCGGGCTGCCGATCCTGGAGGCGATGGCGTGCGCCGCCCCGGTGCTGACCACGCCCCGGCTCTCACTGCCCGAGGTGGGCGGCGACGCGGTCGCGTACACCTCGGAGGATCCGGAGCAGATCGGCATCGACCTGGCCGCTCTGCTCGACGACGAGCAGCGGCGGTTGTCGCTGGCGAAGGCGGGGGTCGACCGGGCCAAGGAATTCACCTGGGAGTCCAGCGCCGAGGTGCACATCGCCGCGTGGAGCCGCGCCCGCTCCTGACCCGCCGCGCCACTGCTGGTGACCCGGGCCACTTTGGGTAGGTACGTCGTGCATGATGTGCGGATGCTCTATGCGGTCATTCCGGCAGGTGGCAGCGGCACAAGGTTGTGGCCGTTGTCCCGTGCCGGCCATCCCAAGTTCCTCCACCCGCTCACTGGCACCAGCGCCTCGCTGCTCCAGGCGACAGTGCAACGGCTCGCGCCGCTGACCACACCGGATCGGACCCTTGTGGTCACCGGCGCCGCGCACGTCACGGCGGTGGCACGGCAGCTGACCGTTCTGCCGGAGGAGAACATCCTGGTCGAGCCCTCTCCTCGGGATTCCTGCGCGGCGATCGCGTTGGCCGCCGCGGTGATCGCGACGCGCGACCCGAACGCGGTGATGGGCAGCTTCGCGGCCGACCACCTGATCCGCGACCCGGACAGCTGGGTCTGCACGGTCCAGGAGGCGGTCCACGGGGCCGAGCAGGGCATGTTGATGACCGTCGGGATCACCCCGACCCGCGCGGAGACCGGCTACGGCTACCTGGAGACCGGCGACCCGACCGACGGTGTGCCGTGGCGGCCGGTGACCGAGTTCAAGGAGAAGCCGGCCGCCGAGGTCGCCGAGGCGTACGTCCGTTCGGGCCGGCACCTGTGGAACGCGAGCATGTTCGTGTGGCGGGTGGACGTCTTCCTCTCCGAGCTGGCCCGCCAGCAGCCGGCGCTGCACGCGGGCGTCGCCGCGATCGCCGCCGCCTGGGGCACACCGGAGCAGGACGACGTCCTGGGCGCGATCTGGCCGACGTTGCCGAAGATCTCCGTCGACTACGCGGTGATGGAGGGCGCGGCCACTGCCGGTCGGGTCGCGACGGTGCCGGGCGACTTCGGCTGGAACGACGTCGGTGACTTCCACACCCTGGGCGACGTGTTGCCGGCCGACGAGACGAACAACGTGGTGCTCGGCACGGAAGCCAAGCCGGGCGTGCTCCTGCGGGACAGCACCAACCTCGTGGTCGTGCCGCAGTCGGGCCGGCTGGTGGCCGTCCTCGGACTGCACGACCTGATCGTGGTGGACACCCCCGACGCGGTGCTCGTCTGCCCGCGCGACCGGGCGCAGGACGTCAAGGCCCTGGTCGACGAGCTCAAGGAGCGAGGCGAAGAGGGCTACGTCTGAGGGCCGCGAGGGCCGGCGCGACCAGCTGCACGGTCCCGCCGGCCAACGGCTCGGGCAGCTGGTCCGTCGGGAACCAGCCCAGCGCCTCGGCCTCGTCGCTGACCTGCTCGACCGCCGAGGGTGGGGCGAGCACGGCGAACCGGACGTCGTAGTGTGCCGAGCCGCCCTGACACTGCACCTGGTGCACGTCCACGTCGATCGGCACCGGGTCGATGCGCAGGTCGGCGATCCCGGACTCCTCGGTGGCCTCGCGCAGGGCCGCGGCGACCAGGGTCTCGTCGGTCGGCTCGCAGTGCCCGCCGAGCTGCACCCACCGCCCGAACTTGCCGTGCAGGCAGAGCAGCACCCGGGAGCCGGTGGCGTCCAGCACCAGCGCACTGGCGGTGATGTGCCCCGGACGGTGCTGCCGGCTCATGGCGATCGGCCCGGCGGCGAGCAGGGCGAGGGTCCGGTCCCGCGCGCCGGCCGCGTCCGGGCTGGTCGGCTGCCAGCCCTCAAGCAGCGCGGTGGCGTCGGCGTGCAGCGCCGCGTACGCCTCGGGGTTGGTCGGTTGAGTGGTCGGGCCGGTGATCACGGTGTCGGGCACCACGCCACTGTACGAGCGTCCACCCGGTTGGCCGGCTTCGGTGACCCCGCGACGCGTCGAATTCGTGGTGGCCGGTTGATCCCACGGCGCGGATGAGAACCATCGGTCGCGCGCGGTGGCGACTGGGCCGGCGTGGGGGTGGGATGACCGGACGGCACCTCTGCGGAGAAAGGCCGCAGACCCTCGTGGTGCCGTCCGATCACCGGGGCCTCCCCGGTCCCGGTGCCTCGGCAGCGCGGGCGTCCAGGACGCGCGGCGCCATGTTCGGGCAGTGGAAGCATGCCGAACCGGCCCTGTGGGCGTCGAGGTTTTTCAGTCCAGGCTTAAAGATGGAGATTACTGCCGTCCAGGTAGAGTCGAACGGTCATCCGGCATCCCCCTGCCGGCGACACGGGAGCGCTCCATGCTGAAGATCCACTTTTCTGGGGAGGACATCCTCCGGACCCGGGTGGCGCCGGCGGCGGACCCGGTCTGGGAACTGGTCCTCAGCCTGCACGTGCTGCGCGGCCGCACCCGCGATCCGCTGACGGCCAACTGGCGGCGCAGCGTGTCGTGGGCGCTGCGCCAGGACGCCGCCTCCGAGCAGCTCAGCCTGCTCTTCGCGCTGAACCCGCCGCGCGGTTACTTCCCCGACTTCCTCACCCCGTACGCCAGCGTGGAGGGCTTCGAGGCCGGGCTGGACGCGCTGCGCCGTACACCCGTCGAGATGCTGCACCGGGACCTGAGTGTGCTGGCCACCGAGAACCAGCTGCCCTCCTCGGCGACCGCGCTGGCCCGGGGTGAGGTGTCGGCGCTGCACCACCTGGCCGAGTCGATGCAGCAGTACCGGTCACTGGCGATCAGCCCGTACTGGAGTCGGATCCAGGCCGCGGTGGCGGCGGACCGCGCGCGACGGGCCCGGGCGCTGCTCGACGGCGGAGTCGAGGGCCTGCTCACCAGTTTCCGGCCGGCGATGCGCTGGGACAGTGGCGTGCTGGAGATCCGCAGCTACCCGCACAGCCGGGAACTGCACCTGGACGGCCGCGGGCTGCTGCTCGTGCCCTCGTTCTTCTGCGCGGCCATCCCGGTCGCACTGCTCGACCCGGCACTGCCACCGGTGCTGGTCTATCAGGTGGACCGGCTGGGCGGGCTGGTGACGGCCGACGCCAACGGTGCGTTCGCGCCCGGTGCCGGCCGCGAGTCACTCGCCGCGCTGCTGGGCCGCACCAGGGCGGCGGTGTTGCAGGCCAGCGACGAAGGCTGCACCACCGGCGAGGTCGCCCGCCAGCTCAACATCTCACCGGCCGCGGCGAGCCAGCACGCCACTGTGCTGCGCAACGCTGGCCTGCTGGTCAGCCACCGGGAACGCAACAGCGTGCTGCACACGCTGACCCCGCTGGGCCGGGCCATGCTGGACGCGTGACCCGGCCGTCTCCCGCCGGCTGAGGCATTCGCCGGCACCGCAGTGCGCAGGCCGCGCTCGCCGGGCTATCGGGCGAGGGTCGCCCCGCCGGCTACAGGGCGAGGGCCGCGCTCGCCGGGCTGCCGGGAGGTGGCGGCAACATCGTCGACCCGACGCCCTCGGCGGCCAGGGCGACGCGCAGTCGGTGCAGGTCGGCGCCGAAGCGGACCAGACCCATCGGCTCGACGGGGGTCGGGGCCGAGCCGAGCAGGAGGGCCGCGCCCTCCGGCCACCCGGGCATCTCGGCGACCAGACCAGCGCGTACCTCGGCCTCGTCGATCACGGTGAAGACCGTGCCGGGGGCGACCACCCCGGCGACCGCGTCGATGGCCCGTCGCACCGCGGTCAGGTCGGCTGGCAGCGGACCGGGACCATCGGCGAGGGTGGCGGCGTCGGCCAGCCCGGCGGCGCGGGCCTCGGCGGTGCCGAGCGAGAACAGGTCCTGTGCCGCGTCGCGGATCAGCGCCCGCGCGCCACCGGCGTCGTCCGCCTCGGTGGCGGGCAGGTAGCCCCGCACCACCGCGACCGGGACCTGATCACACTTACCCTTGATCAGCTCGCCGGCGCCCGCCAGCTCGTCCACCACGGCCATCTGGGTCAACTGCAACTCGTTGCCGTACGGGTCGACCTCGCCCCGGTGATCACGGATGGCCGGCATCCCGGCCACCCCGAGCGCCACGTCGGTGAGCCCGTTGCGCCAGGGCCGACCCATCGTGTCGCTGATGATCACCGCCAGGTCCAGGTCGTAGCGCTCCCGCAACGCGTCCCGCAGGGCCCGCGCCGAAGCGTCCGGGTCGACCGGCAACAGCACCAGCCGGGTCTTGTCCACGTTCGACGCGTCGATCCCCGCCGAGGCCATCACGAAGCCGTGGTGGGTCTGCACGATCCGGGTCGCCCCCCGACTGGCCACCACCCGGGCGGTCTCACCGGCCAGAACCTCGTCCCGGGCGGCCAGCCGTTCCGGCCCGTCCGCCGGCACGTCGACCAGCCGCCCCTCCGCCTTGGAAACGATCTTGCTGGTGACCACCAGCACATCGCCGTTGCGCAGCCACGGCGCGGCGGTCGCGATCACCGCGGCCAGGTCGTCGCCCTCGGTCACGTGGCCGATGCCGAGCACCGGCAGAATCTCCAACCTCACGTCAACTCCACCGCGGCGCGGACCATGGCCGCCGTCGCCGCCTCGTCGGTCATCCGTAGCGGCACCGCGCGGACCGTCACCTCGGGCACCACAGTGCCCGCGTCCTCCTCGGCCACCAGCCAACCGTCGAGCAGGCCGCCGCTGGCCCGGCCGCCGTAGAGGCGACCCACCCCCGCCGCGCTGCACTCGACACCGAGCACTGCCAGACAACGGTCGGCCATCCCCCGCACCGGCGCGCCGCCGATGATCGGGGAGACGCCCACCACCGGTGCCGGGCCGCCCGCCACGGCCTCCCGCAGCCCCGGTACGGCCAGCACCGGAGCGACGCTCACCACCGGGTTGCTGGGTGCGATCAACACCACATCGGCCGAGGCGATCGCGTCCAGCACCCCGGGTGCCGGCTTCGCCGTCTCCGCGCCGACGAACACGAAACGGTGAGTCTGGATGTCGGCCCGGTACCGCACCCACCACTCCTGGAAGTGGATCGCCCGCTGCCCCTGGTCGTCCTCCACCACGGCGTGGGTCTCCAGCCGGTCGTCCGTCGCCGGCAACAGGCGCACGCCCGGCTCCCAGCGACTGGCCAGCGCCTCGGTGACCGCGCTCAACGGGTAACCGCCGTTGAGCATCGTGCTGCGGACGAGGTGGGTGGCGATGTCCTTGTCGCCGAGGCCGAACCAGGTCGGCTGTGCCCCGTACGCGGCCAGCTCCTGCTTGACCGTCCAACTCTCGCCGACCCGACCCCAACCCCGCTCCGGGTCGGCACCCCCGCCGAGCGTGTACATAACGCTGTCCAGGTCGGGGCAGATCTTCAACCCGTGTAACCACAGGTCGTCGCCGACGTTGACCACGGCGGTCACCTCCGCGCCGACGTCACGGGCGTACGCCCGGACCCCGAGCAGGAACCGGGCGCCGCCGATGCCGCCGGCCAGAACCACGATGCGCATGTCGACCATCCTCGCGCACGTGACGCCTGCGATCCGTCGGTGGCCCGCGAGACTAGGCTCACGTGCGCCCTGTCCGTTCCTGCCCCGAGGGGGAGCTCGTGACCAGCCCCACCGAGCCCGCGTCCGCTGACGCGACACAGGCCCGCCAGCTGACCAAGCCACTGCGTGAGCTCGCCGCGCTCGCGCTGCTCGGCGCCAACGCCGTGTTCCTCTTCGTGGGCCTGCTCCGGTTGGTCGCCCCGAACGACTACAGCTCCTTCACCGACCGGGCGGGCAGCGCCTTCTACGCGTTCGTCGGGGTGGAGGCGGTGGCTCTCCCAGTGCTGGCGGTGCTGCTGGCCACGCACATCTCGCCGGTGCTGGCGAAGGCGAAGCTGATCACCCAGGCAGCCCTGATCGAGTACGCGGTCAGCGCCCTGTTCGGCACGCTGACCATGCTGATCTGGACGGTGGGCCGGCTGGCCGAGGCCGAGGTGCTCGACGCGCTGCTCGGTGTGCTCACCCGGTTCGCCTGGATGGTGATCTTCGCGATCGCCGCCTGGGTGGTCTACACGATCTGGCGCGCCCACTACTACGTGCCGCGACCCAAGCCGCAGCCGGGCGTCTACGGCCAGCCGCAGCCGGGCTGGCCGCAGCAGCAGGGCGGGTGGCCGGCTCCCGGTCAGCCCGGTGGCCAGCCGCAGGGCGGTTGGCCCGCTCCCGGCCAGCCGGGTGGTTACCCGCAGGCCGGTCAGTCGGCCGGTTACCCGCAGGCCGGTCAGTCGGCCGGTTACCCGGAGGCCGGTCAGCCGGCCGGCTACCCGCAGGCTGGCCAGTTCGGCCAGGCGTCGCCGCCGTTCCAGGCTCCGCAGTCGGCCCCGCCGCACCCGCAGTCCGCCCCGCCGTTCCCGGCCCCGCAGCACCCGCAGTCGGCACCGCCGTTCCCGGCCGCGCCGCAGTCGCCGTCCCCGGCCGCGCCCCCGTTCGGGCAGCCGCCGTCGGCCGACCCCACGCAGGCCATTCCGCGCCAGTCCGCCGACCCCACGCAGGCCATCCCGCGCAAGTCGGCCGACCCTACCGAGGTCATCTCCCACCCCACCGACCCGGACACCGACCGCACCCAGCACATCAAGCCCAACGACCACCCGGATCAACCCCGCTGACTTCACCCGATCAGCAGCGTGGGGCGCGAAGCGGCCTGGGGTGCGGTGACCGCCCTGATCGACGAGGTCGGGTGGTTGACGGACGGCCGCCGGCAGGTTCAGTCACCTCCGGTCGCGGCAGGCGCCGCCATGATCGTTCAGTGCCGTTTCCCACGGTGCGGGCCGGGACTGGTTGGGTGGCGCAGCGCTGCGCATAGGGTGAGTGGATGGTTGATCGCACCCAGTCCGTTCCCAGCGATGCGAGCGTTCGGCGGGCCCTGGGCCGGGCCGCGAACGGGCGGGCGCTGGACGTCGACGAGGCGACCGCGCTGCTGTCCGCTCGTGGTGCCGCGCTCGACGAGCTGCTCCGGTTGGCCGGTGGGATCCGCGACGCCGGGCTGCGCGACGCCGGGCGGCCGGGTGTGGTCACGTACTCCAAAAAGGTCTTCATCCCACTGACCCGGCTGTGCCGGGACCGCTGCCACTACTGCACGTTCGCGACGGTGCCGCACCGCTTGCCAGCGCCGTTCCTGGACCGGGACGAGGTCCTCGCGATCGCCCGGGCCGGTGCCGAGCAGGGCTGCAAGGAGGCGTTGTTCACCCTGGGTGACCGGCCGGAGGAACGGTGGCCGGCGGCCCGGACCTGGTTGGACGAACGCGGTTACGACTCGACCCTGGACTATCTGCGCGCCTGCGCGGTGGCGGTGCTGGAGGAAACCGGCCTGCTGCCGCACCTCAACCCGGGGGTGCTGTCCTGGTCGGAGCTGCAGCGGCTCAAGCCGGTCGCGCCGAGCATGGGCATGATGCTGGAGACCACCGCGACCCGGCTGTGGTCCGAGCCGGGCGGCCCGCACTACGGGTCACCGGACAAGGAGCCCGCGGTCCGGCTTCGGGTCCTTGACGACGCGGGCCGGGTCGGGGTGCCGTTCACCACCGGCATCCTGATCGGCATCGGGGAGACCCCGGCCGAGCGGGTGGACGCGCTCTTCGCGATCCGTCGCGCCCACCGGGAGTACGGCCACCTCCAGGAGGTGATCGTGCAGAACTTCCGCGCCAAGCCGGACACGGCGATGCGGGGCATGCCCGACGCGGAGCTGCACGATCTGGCCGCCACGGTGGCTGTGGCGCGGTTGCTGCTCGGCCCGAAGGCCCGCATCCAGGCCCCGCCGAACCTCATCGCCGGCGAGTACGACCTGCTGCTGCGCGCCGGCATCGACGACTGGGGCGGCGTCTCGCCGCTCACCCCGGACCACGTCAACCCGGAGCGTCCGTGGCCGCAGATCGAGGAGCTGGCCCGGCACAGCGAGCTGGCCGGGTTCACGCTGCGGGAGCGGTTGACGATCTACCCCGAGTACGTGCGCGCGGGCGACCCGTGGCTCGACCCGAGGCTGCTGCCGCACGTGAGCGCGCTGGCCGACCCGGCCACCGGCATGGCCGTCGAGTCCGCGATGCCGCAGGGCCGACCCTGGCAGGAGCCGGAGGAGACCTTCGGCGGCCGGATCGACCTGCACGCCACCATCGACACCACCGGCCGCACCGATGACCGGCGGGGTGACTTCGACAGCGTCTACGGCGACTGGGCCGAGGTCGCCGGCAAGGTCACCCCGGAGGCGGCGGCGCGCCGGGTCGCCGTACCCCCGAAACCGGCCGGCGGTGGCGCGGACCGGGACCTGGCTGCGGGGCTGCGGCTCGCCGCCGACGACCCGGCGGCGCTGATCGAACCCGCGCACACCGACGCGGCGCTGGCGCTGTTCGCGGCGGACGGGCCGGCGCTGGACGAGTTGTGCCGCCTCGCCGACGACGTGCGCCGGGACGCGGTCGGCGACGACGTGACCTACGTGGTCAACCGCAACATCAACTTCAGCAACGTCTGCTACGTGGGCTGCCGGTTCTGTGCCTTCGCCCAGCGTGAGCGGGACGCCGACGCCTACCGGCTCTCCGTCGAGCAGGTCGCGGACCGGGCCGAGCAGGCGTGGGCGGCCGGTGCCAGCGAGGTGTGCCTGCAGGGCGGCATCGATCCGAAGATGCCGGTGACCGGGTACGCCGACATCGTGCGCGCCATCAAGGCCCGGGTTCCCGAGATGCACGTGCACGCGTTCTCCCCGATGGAGATCGTCACCGCCGCCGCGAAGGCCGGCGTGCCGGTCCGCGAGTGGCTGCTCCAGCTCCGCGAAGCCGGGCTGGACACCATCCCGGGCACCGCCGCCGAGATCCTCGACGACGACGTGCGCTGGGTGCTCACCAAGGGCAAACTCCCGGCCGCCGCCTGGGTCGACGTGGTGAGCACCGCACACGAGCTGGGCATCCGGTCCAGCTCCACCATGATGTACGGCCACGTCGACCACCCCGGGCAGTGGCTGGCGCACTTCCGGGTGCTGACCGGGGTGCAGGACCGTACCGGCGGGTTCACCGAGTTCGTGGCGCTGCCGTTCGTGCACACCAATGCTCCGATCTATCTGGCGGGTATCGCCCGACCGGGGCCGACCTGGCGGGAGAACCGGGTGGTGCACGCCATGTCCCGGTTGCTGCTGCACGGCCGGATCGACAACATCCAGTGCTCCTGGGTGAAGCTGGGTGACGAGGGCACCGTCGCGATGCTCCAGGGTGGCTGCAACGACCTCGGCGGCACGCTGATGGAGGAGACGATCTCCCGGATGGCCGGCTCCGACAACGGGTCGGCGCGTACCGAGGAGCAGTTGCGCGCCATCGCGAAGGCCGCCGGACGTCCGGCGCGCAAGCGGACGACCGCATACGGTCACGCCCGGCCCTGACGTCGAACCTTTCCCCGCCGCCGGCCGTACCACGCGGTGCCGGTGGCGGTCACGGCGAGGACCGCCGCCGGTGTCCCCTCAGGGGCCCGGCGGTGTCGCGAGGCGGCGTCGGACCCGTCCGTCTCCGCGGGCGCGTTCGCGCCACCGCCGGAAAGGTTGCCCATGACCAGTGATCAGCGGAAGCGGCAGTGGCCGCGACTGACCCGCCGGCAGACGTTGACCGCCGCGGCCAGCGCCACCCTCGGCGCCGCCGCGCTCACCGTGCCGGGCCTGTCGGCCGCGCAGAACGCACCGGGCGCGGCCGGGAAAGCCGACGAACCGATCGTCGTGCACCTGCGCGACTCCACAACGATGGACATCTTCGTCGGTGAGACGCGCATCGAGGTACGCGACCGTGGCCTCGCGGACCGGCTGCGGCGCGCCGCCCGGCGCTGACCCCGACAGTCCGCCCCGCCATCAGTCCCCGCCCAGTGAGGTTGGTCCGTCATGTCTTCCCACCGCGAGGCCCCGGAGATAGCCAAGGATCCGGTCGCCGACAGCTCCGACCTTTACGCGTTCGTCAGCCCCGACAAACGCGACACGGTCACGTTGATCGCCAACTACGTGCCGTTGCAGCTCCCTTCCGGGGGCCCGAACTTCTTCGAGTTCGGCGATGACGTGCGGTACGAGATCCATATCGACAACGACGGCGACGGTCGCCCGGATGTCACCTACCGGTTCGAATTCACCACCGAGATCACCAACCCGAACAGTTTTCTCTACAACACCGGTCCGATCGACTCGCTGGACAGCGAGAACTGGAACCGGCGGCAGTTCTACAGCCTGACCCGGGTGGCCGACGGCCGCGAGCAGCGGCTGGCGCACAAGTTGCAGTGCCCGCCGTGCAACGTCGGCCCGCTGTCCACCCCGAGATACGCCGACCTGGTGCGGCAGGCCACGTACTCGCTCTCCACGGGGGAGCGGGTTTTCGCCGGGCAGCGCGCGGACGGGTTCTTCGTCGACCTCGGGGCGATCTTCGACCTCGGCACGCTGCGGCCGTTCCAGCAGCTGCACGTCGCCGGGAAGAAGATCTTCAAGGCTGAGGGGGAGCCGGTCAACGCCACCGACCGGATGAACGTGCACAGCATCGCGGTGCAGGTGCCACTGGAGCGGGTGCGTCGACGCGCCAACCGCTACGGTGCCGCTGACCCGGCATCGGTGATCGGGGTGTGGACGTCGGCGTCGCGCCGGCAGGTGCGGGTGCTCGGCGACCGGGGTGGCGCGGACACCGCCACCGGCCCGTTCACCCAGGTCTCGCGGCTGGGCAATCCCCTGTTCAACGAGGTCATCGTGCCGATGTCCAAGAAGGACCTGTGGAACTCGCTGCCGCCGTCGGAGGACAAGCGGTTCGCGCGGTTCGTCGAGCAGCCCGAGTTGGCCGCGTTGCTGCCGGCGCTCTACCCGGACGTCTTCCCCAACCTGGACAAGCTCACCAAGGCGAAGAAGGCCCGAGCCGACCTGGTGGCGATCCTGCTCACCGGCGTACCGGCCGGGCTGATCGACGGCTTCACCAACGCCACCGGCGACGTGCAGGCCGACCTGTTGCGCCTCAACACCGCGATCCCGCCGGCCAGGCGTCCGGACCGGTTCGGGGTGCTCGGTGGCGACCTGGCCGGATTCCCGAACGGGCGACGGGTCGGTGACGACGTGGTCAGCATCGCGTTGCGGGCGATCGCCGGGGTCACCGTGCCGCTGGTGGACAAGACGTTCCGACCGGACGCGGCGGCCGCCGCTGTCACCCCGGGGCTGAGCGCCGCCGATGTGTCAGCGCCGTTCCTCGCGAACTTCCCCTACCTGGGTACGCCGTACGACGGGTTCAACAACCCGTCGGCGGCGTCCTGACCGCGCAGGGGGTGGGCGGATGCACGAGCACGCGTACGGGCCGTCGGAGACCGGGAGTGTGGTCCTGGATCTGGGCGGCGACACCGGTGCCCTGATCATCTACACGGGTCGTGATCTGCAGGGACGGGAGATCGAGATCAGTCGCGACGACGACCGGCGGGTCCACTCGGCGGTGCGCGAGCGCCGGGTCCGGGACGGCTCGTTCCACAGTGCGGTCTATCCCGGTCTGCCGAGCGGGATCTATACCGTCTGGTGGGACGACCGCACGTCCGCCGGCACGATTTCTGTCCATGGTGGAGAGATAGCTGAGTTCGCCTGGCCCAGCAGCGGTTTTGGTGCAACTGACTGATCCCGACGAATCGGTTCTACCGCCGCGCCCCGTCCACATCATGGACGGGGCGCGAGTGCTGTCTGCGGCTCGACAGGCAGTCTGTGCCGCGTCGCGTTAACCTGTCTCCCACCAAGATCAGCTTAGCGTTGGAGGTCTCCGGTGCCGTCCGGCCGGCGACTCGTCGGGGAAGCGCCACGGGAGAAAAGTCGGGCAACTCGCCGGAGAGGGCGTTACTCGGCCGGGGTCTGAATCGATAGGGCAGGTTGCGAGGCTGGACGGCCCGAGTGGGTCGGCCGAGGGTGTCGGGAGGGCGACTCCATTATCAAGTTTGGCTTGACGGCGCACGCATTACACGCGTGTAATTTGAATGGGGTTGTTCGCACGGAACGCAACAAAACGGGACCGGACGGACAAGCACGCCTTTCGCGTGGGGGGTTGCAGCGGCGATGACGCCGGTGCGCGACAAGGAGGCATTTGATGGACGGCCAGCTTGAGGTGGCCGACCTGCTCGGAAACGCGCCGGAGTGGCAGGAGCGGGCATTGTGCTCGCAGACCGACCCCGAGGCGTTCTTTCCCGAGAAGGGCGGCTCGACCCGCGAGGCGAAGCGGATCTGTTCGCGTTGCGAGGTCAAGACCGAGTGCCTTGAATACGCTCTGGGTCACGACGAGCGGTTCGGCATCTGGGGTGGGCTCTCCGAGCGGGAGCGGCGCAAGTTGAAGCGGCGGGCCGCCTGACCGGTCTGAGGTCGGGGCGGTGTGAGGTCGAGGCGGTGGGGGCCGCCCGACTCTCCGCTCGGAGGTCGGCTCAGGCGAGTTCGTCCGGGTCCACCCCGAGCAGGTTCGCCACCTGTTCGATGATCACGTCATGGACGAGATCGGCGAGGTCCTCGCGGTCCATCGCCCGGAACTCCAGGGGCCGTCGGTACAGCACGATCCGCGGCGGCATCTCCTGCCGGCCCGGGCGGCCGGGCAGCAGCCGGGCCAGCGGGACCTCGCCATCTTCCAGCACATCCGAGTCGTAGACGTTCAGGTCCGGCGGGACGTCCTCGACCGCGAACTCGACACCCGCCAACTCCTTGGCGAACCGACGCTCCAACGTCTCGACGGTGTCCAGAACCAGGTCGTCGAAGACCTCGGCCTTGGTCCGCGCCAGCGGCACGGTGGCCGGGACCAGCCGCCCGCGCAGGCCGCGCCCGTGCCGGTCCCGATGCGCACGCCGGCCCGAGCCGGGGCGGCGGTGTTCCGGGCTCGTCATGAGGCAAAGGGTAGCGCCCGTGTCGGGCCGGCCAGCGGCAGCGCCGATCCTGTGGCGCGGCGCGCCCAGGACGGTCGACTGTGATCACCATGACGGGCGTGTCGCAACGCGAACCGATGCGCCGGACCCGGTAATGGAGATACCCTGCCGCACGTGAGGTCACCACGGCGCTGCTCCCGTAACGGCTGCCCCCGGCAAGCGGTCGCCACATTGACCTATGTCTACAACGAGTCGACAGCGGTGGTGGGGCCACTGGCGGCGTTCGCCGAGCCACACACGTACGACCTGTGTGAGCCGCACGCCCGCAGCCTCACCGCCCCGCGGGGCTGGGACGTCGTCCGGCACGAGGGCGAGTTCGAGCCGCCGCCGCCCACCACTGACGACCTGGTCGCGTTGGCCGAAGCGGTCCGCGAAGCCGCCCGCCCGGCCCCCCGCCCCCCGGAGCCGGACCAGCACCACTCGGAGAACCCCCACCAGACCGGCCGCCGAGGCCACCTCCGAGTAATCCCCCCCAACCACTAACCCCCGGCCCCTGGCCCTTCCCGGCCGCCCCCGGCCCCCCGCCCCCCGGCCGCCCCGCGTTCCGCGTTGATCATGAAGTTATTGCGCCTTGCCTCGGCGTGTCGTGGCAATAAC